>CAVSGT010000004.1:0-637500 GCA_963727555.1 uncultured Alphaproteobacteria bacterium
ATGCAGCGCAGCACCGACCGCATCATCACCACCCACGTCGGCAGCCTGCCGCGGCCGCACGATCTGCTCGACATGATGAAGACGAAGCTCTCGGGCGCGGCCTATGACGCCGCAGCCTATGATGCGCGCGTCGAGCGCGCGGTCGCCGAGATCGTGCACCGGCAAGCCGATTGCGGACTCGATGTCTTGGCCGACGGCGAAATGTCGAAGCCGGGCTTTTTCGTCTACGTCAACGAGCGGCTGGAGGGTTTCGAGCCGCGGCCCGGCAAAGGGCCGGCGCTGTTTGCGGCCGAGCGCGCCGCCTTTCCCGAATATTACGAGGACTATTTCAAGCGCGCCATGCTGGGCGGCGCGGTCGCACCGATCGCGCCGATGTTTTGTGTCGGTCCCGTGCGCTACAAAGGCGAAGCGGCGCTGCGCAAGGACCTCGATAACCTCAAAGCGGCGCTTGCCGCCATGCCGCATGTCGAAGCCTTCGTTCCGGCGGTGACGCCGAGCGGCGTCGGCCAGAACGACTATTACAGAAACGACGAGGAGTATCTGTTCGCGGTCGCCGAGGCGTTGGCCAATGAATACCGCGCCATCGTCGATGCCGGCTTCCTGGTGCAGATCGACGATCCGTTCCTCGCCGACATCTTCGCCGAGCCGGGCCTCGACGACGCGCAGAAGCGCCGCAAGGCGCAAAGCTATGTCGAAGCGGTCAACCATGGGCTGCGCGGGATTTCACCCGAGCGCGTGCGCTTCCACACCTGCTACGGCATCAACGAGGGCCCGCGCATCCATGAGGCCTCGCTTGTCCAGTTCGTCGATTTCATGCTGCAGATCAACGCCGGCGCCTATTCCTTCGAGGCGGCCAACTGCCGGCACGAGCACGAATATCACTTGTGGGGAACGGTGAAGCTGCCGGACGGCAAGATCGTCATTCCCGGCGTCATCACCCACGCCAGCAACATCGTCGAGCATCCGGAATTGATTGCCGAGCGCATCGTGCGCTTCGCCGATCGGGTCGGCCGCGAAAATGTCATACCGGCGGCCGATTGCGGCTTCTCATCGCAAGCAAGCTACAAGACCGAGGTGCACCCGAAAGTGATCTGGGCGAAATTCTCCGCGCTGGCCGAGGGCGCGCGCATCGCCAGCAAGCGGCTGTGGGACCGCGGCTAGGCTTCGGCTTTTGCAGCTCCCGGCACCGGTCGATCAAGCGTTGCCGGGGATGATGGTGTGGCGCCGGGTCCGGGCGTCGCCAAAGCCGCTCGCTTTTCCGCTCTTGCCCGCTTGGCCGCCCGCATACGGACGTAAAGCTGGCCGCCGATCAGGATAACGCACAGCGCGATGAACACCGCGCTGATCGGCCGTTCCACGAACACCCCAATGTCGCCGCGCGAGATCAACATGGCGCGGCGAAAGTTTTCCTCGAAGCGTGGTCCGAGCACGAAGCCGAGCAAGATCGGCGCCGGATGGAAGCCGAGCCGCAGCAAGATGTAGCCGAGAATGCCGATGACAACGGTTTCGGCGACCTGGAACATGTCGTTGTTGGCGGCATAGACGCCGATGCAGACGAAGAACAGCGCACTCGGATAGAGATATTTGTAGGGGATGGTCAGCAGCTTCACCCAGATGCCAATCAGCGGCACGTTGAGCAGTACCAACAGGATGTTGCCGATCCAGAAGCTCGCGACCAGGCCCCAGAAGATATCCGGATGCTCCTTGATGAGCTGCGGCCCCGGCACGATGCCCTGGATCATCAGCGCGCCGAGCAGCAGCGCCATCACCGCGTCGCCGGGAATGCCGAGGCTCATGGTCGGTATGAAGTCGCCCTGCACCGAGGAGTGGGTCGACGCTTCCGGGCAGACCACGCCCTCGATCAGGCCGGTGCCGAATTTCTCCGGATGTTTCGATATCTTTTTCTCGGTCGCATAGGCGACGAAGGAGGCGATGGTCGGGCCGGTGCCGGGGATCAGCGCGCACAGGCTGCCGATCGCCGTGCCGCGGAACATCGGCGCGATCGATTGTTTGAATTCGGCCCTGGTCGGCCACATGTCGCGCAAGCGCACGTTCACATAAGCCGTATTGATCGACGCCACCTGGTTGACGCTGTTCATGAACTCGGCGATGCCAAACAGACCGAGCGCGAGCGCAATCAGCTCGATACCGTCGTCGAGGTGGGTCATACCGAAGGTGAAGCGCTCGGCGCCGGTTTCCAAATCGGTTCCGACGATGCCCAGCATCAGGCCGAGCACCGTCATCGCCACGCCCTTGATTGGCGAGCCACGCGCCAGCGTCGAGCCGGCGAGCAATCCCAATAACATCAGCGAACAGACTTCGGCCGGGCCGAATTGCAGCGCCACCTCCACCAGCACCGGCGCGAGGAAAATCATTTCCGTGATGCCCCAGGAGGCGCCGACGAACGAGGCGAACACGGTCAAGCCGAGCGCAACGCCGCCCTTGCCCTGCTTGGTCATCGGGAAGCCGTCGAGACAGGTCACCGCGTGCGGCGGATGACAGGGCAGATTGAGCAGGATCGAGCAGATAGCGCCGCCATATTGGGCGCCGTACATGACGCCGGCGAGCATCAGGATGGCGCCGACCGGGTGGATGCCGAAGGTCAGCGGCAGCAGGATCGAAATGGTCGCCAGCGGCCCCATGCCCGGCAGCACGCCGACCATGTTGCCGACGAACACCCCGATGAAGCACCACATGATGTTGTGCGGCTCGAGCGCGACACCGAAGCCGTACCAGAGGTCCGTTAGCGCAGTTGCGATCACAGGCCTCTCCACTCCAGAATCGGCATCGGGATTTGCAAGACGTACGAGAACAATCCGACACCGAAGACCGTGACAACGGCCGCCAGTATGGCGGCGCTCTTCAGCGTCGCAGTGCGATCGCCAAGCGCCGACACGAACACGCAGGAGAAGACGGCGGGGATCATGCCGCCGTAGCTGCCGAACAGGATGAAGCAAAGCGGCCCGGCCAGGATGCAAGCCCAGCCCCACCACTCGGGATGCTCGGGCAGGATGTCTTCACCCTCGCCTTCCGGCAGCCCGGCCGCGGCACCGGCGATGATCGCGCCCAAACAAATCAGGAGGATGCCCAACGCCGTAGGCATGAAGCCCGGTCCCATGTGCATCAATGTGCCGACCTGATAGCTCGGACCTTTCAGGGCCGTGACCAGCCCGAACAGGATCATCAACCCGCCGGCATAGAAGTCACGCTTGCGCACCAAGAATTTGCCGAGCGCAAGAATTCGGTCGCGGACGGCGCGCAGAGCTTCCTCCCATTATTTGATTTTTCGAACTTAGCTGGTCTTCGTCGCCGGCCGCATGGTGCAAAAACCCGGGATGAATTGCAATTATCCCTGCCCACGCTATCGGCAGGGTTCCCATGCGCGAGACAAGAAGTCCGCTTGGCGATTCGGCCTACCTAACCTTAAGGCTGTAGACGCCGCCGCACGGCTGCAGCCCAGACGTGCAACGCCCGATCGGACACATCGACATGGGATGGCGCGCGCAACCAAAGCGTTTCTTGGCGGCAATTTGATCCACATCATTGCGATGCAGTTGTCTCTCCCCCAGCTTTCCCGCCAACAAAAAGGCGACAGGGGAGAGCTCGCCATGTCAAACACCCAGAACCGCCAACCGACTTATCTTTGCGAAATGCTGGAAAGGCTCGGTCTCGATCCGGCCGAGGGCGCGGTGCCGCATTTCAGCCTGAGCCACATCACCGCCTTTCATCGCTGCGAAGCCTGTCCCTCCAAACCCGCGTGCCGCGAATGGCTGGATAAAATGCCGGCGTCGGTAAGTTTCGCGCCGGGCTTCTGCCCAAACGCCGATATCTTGTTCGAGTTGCAGGTCGAGCATCCGGGCCACGCCGAGCCTGCACCAAAGGCTACCGACCACAAGGCGGGCTCGCCGCCGACGGACAACGCAGAAGATTAAGCGCAACCGGCCCCGGTCACGAAACGATCAATTCTGCGGCGTTGCGACGAACATCGTGCGCGCGCCATGCATGTCGAGCCACAGCCCGGCCGGCGTATGAGTTAGCCGAATCATCGCGGTGTCGCAATGCGTGCAGCGCAAGACCGCGCCCATCGCGCCGCCATAATCGCGCGTTTCACCCACTGCCGCCACCGCACCGCAGCCTGCGCAGGTGATTTGTGCCGCGGTAATTTCGAGCGCGAACAATTCGCCCAGCAACCCGCCGGCGGCATTACCGTCGAGCGGCACGGCGCCACTTCCAGCCTCATCGATGCTCATGATGCACTCCCCGTGGGTCCGAAACGTTCGGTCTTGATCGAATTAGGCGCGTGCCCGAGATCGCGCAGGATGCGCGCGGCGGCCTCCACCAGCGGCGTCGGTCCGCACACGAAGATGCGCGGCCGCGTCGCCGATGGAAATCCAACGTCGCGCAGCATGGCGGCATCGATGCGGCGCGACAATCCGCTCCAGCCCGGCGGCTGCGAACGCGTGAGCGTGTGCACGACCTTCAGCCCATCGCCCTGCCCCGTCAGCCGCGCCAGCTCGGAACGATAAATAATGTCGTCAAATGTGCGCGAGGAATAAAGCAGCACAGCCTCCGCCTTGCTGGCGGAGGCCGCGCGGTGGCGCAGCATTGCCATCAACGGCACCACCCCGGAGCCGCCGGCGATCAGGAACAGCGGACCGCCAAGCGCCGCCGTCCACACAAAATAACCGCCGATCGGTCCGCGCAGTTCAAACTTGTCGCCCGGCCGCGCTTCGCCCGCGAGATAGGACGAGACCTCGCCCTCCGATATGCGCTCGACGGTGAGCACGAGTTGCACCGTCTCGGGTGGCGAGGCGATCGAATAACTGCGTTGGGCTTGGTAGCCATCTTCGGCGGTGAGCCGCACGTCGACATGCTGTCCGGGCCGGTGTCCCGGCCAATCCGGCACGGCCAACACCAGGCTGCGCACACGCGGCGTCTCGTCGATGATTTCGCGCACCTCCGCGGTCATCCAACGCAGCCGCGGCAGCGCCGTCGCGGCCTCAGTCGCCGGCATAACGCTGCTCGCGCCAGGGATCGCCGTAGATGTGATAGCCGAGCTCCTCCCAGAAACCGGGCTGCTCGCTGTCGAGAAATTGCAGGCGGCGCACCCACTTGGCGCTCTTCCAGAAATAAAGATGCGGCACCAACAGCCGCGCCGGGCCGCCGTGCTCGGGGCTCAGCGGGTCGCCGTCGTAATGGGTTGCGATCATCGCCTTGCCGTCGACCAGGTCCTCCGCCGGCACATTGGTGGTGTAGTCGCCGTCGCAATGAATCAGCACAAATGGCGCCGGCAGCTCACTCAGGCCTGAGGCTTCCAGCAGCGTGTCGATCGAAACGCCGCGCCAATGCGTGTCGAGCTTCGACCAAGTGGTGACGCAGTGGATGTCGACCGTCACCTCGGTCTGCGGCAACGCGTTGAACTCGTTCCAACTCCACTCGCCGATCGGGCTGTCGCCGTCTTCCAGGGTGAAGCGCCAGGTTTGCAAATCCACGCCCGGCGTCGGGCCGGCCGATAGCACCGGAAAGTCGGAAACCAGATGCTGGCCCGGCGGCACGCGCGCGCTTTGCGCTGCGCCGCGCCGTCCATGGAAGCCGCGAGAAATGGGAGGGTCACTCATGCGTCACCTATGTGGGCTACCTACCGGCAAGCTGGTATCCTACTTGGGGCCAATCCGAGAGCACTAGGGGGAGTTCGCCATGATCCTGGGCATGTCGACGGCGACGTTCACGCTGCTGCATGTGGTGATCACGCTGATCGCGATCGTGTCGGGGCTAATCGTGGTGTTCGCGATGTTCGGCTCGCGCCGTGTCAGCGGCTGGACCGCCCTCTTTCTGCTGACGACGATCCTGACCAGCGTGACTGGCTTCCTGTTTCCGATCCACGGCTTCACGCCGGCCCTGGGAACTGGGGTGGTGTCGTTGCTGCTGCTGCTAGCGGCGCTGCTCGGGCTCTATGCCTTTCGTCTCAACGGGATCTGGCGCTCGGTCTACGTCGTTTGCGCCGTAGCCGCGCTTTACTTCAACGTTCTGGTGCTGATTGTGCAGTCGTTCCAGAAAATCTCGTTCCTCCAGCCCCTGGCGCCGACGCAATCGGAGCCGCCGTTCCTCATTGCGCAGAGCGTGGCGCTCGTGCTCTTCATCGTGTTTGGCATCATTGCGGTGAAGAAGTTTCATCCGGTGCAAACGGCCTAGTCTTTGCTCGCGCCGGCGGGCTCGCGAACCAGATCCCAATGAACGCGGCGAGAGCGACCAGCACAAGGAACCCGTTGAGCAGGATCGCCGGATGCAGCCGGCACGCGTCGGGCATCGGCGGCGGCGGACCGGGATCGAGCGTTCCGTCCTAAACCGCCGCCATACACGCCAAATTAACCGAAAGAATCTTCAATTGCCCGTTGCGCGCCCATAGGCGGCGCTTTGCACGGCAGTCCCGATCGGAGTGGCGCAGATATGGCGGACGGGGCAAAGCGCTTCCGGTTTCTCGACGGCCTGCGCGGCTGGGCGGCGTTTGCCGTTCTCATCTATCACATCTTCATCGATGCCCTGCCGGCGAATGCTTTCATGGCCGACCGCATGCTGTGGTCGAAGGTGTTCGTGCTCAACGGCATTCTGGCGGTTTGTATTTTCTTCGTCGTCTCCGGCTTCTCGCTCTCGATCCGCTATCTGTCGACCGGCGAGACGCGTGGCCTGATGCAAATCGCCGGCGGGCGCTATTTGCGGCTGGCGATCCCGATCTTTGCGATTTGCGCCATCACGTATCTGTTGATGGTCGTTGGAATCATCGGGCCGGCGCCGCAGCGGCCCCCGCCGCTCGACCAATACCTTGCGTTCACGCCGAGCTTGCACGGGCTGTTCGGCTTTTCGCTGTTCAAAGTATTTTTTGCCTATGCCAACGCCGAGACCTACGACCCGCCGCTGTGGACGATGTCGTACGAATTCTTCGGCTCGTTCATGGTGTTCGGCATTCTGGCACTTGTGCGCGCCTGGTCGCCGCGCACCATGGTCTTTGCCGCGCTGTTTGTGGTGTTGACGCTGCTGCAAAGCTATTTCGCGCTGTTCGTCGGCGGCATCTTGATCGCGGATTTGTACGGCAGCCTCGACAGATGGCCGGCCGCGCACCGCTACGGCGTGGCGCTCTGTGCGTGCGGCATGATCCTGGGCACCTCGCTGGCGCCGTGGTTCAACGGGGTCTACATCGCGACCGCGACGCTGTTGGTTGCCGGCATCGCTTTCTGCGCGCCGATCCGACGGCTGTTCGAAAATCGCCTCGGCGATTTCCTCGGCTGGATGTCCTATCCGCTCTATTTGGTGCAGGCGATTGTGATCTATGCGTTTTCAGTGCATGGCCTCGGCGCTCTATCCGCGCTCGGGCTCGAGGGTGCGGCCGCCCGCTGGATCGTCGGCGCCGCGACCATACCGGTCGCGCTCCTTGCCGCCGTCGCCTTCTGCCCGATCAACGATCTGGCAGTAAAAATCTCGCGCAAATGCGGCGTCGGCCTCACCGCCTTGGCCGATCGCGCCGAGCGGCACCCCGCGGAAAAGGCCCGCCCGGCTTCCTGAGCGGGAATTAGTCGCTCACCGGTTGGCGTGGCTCCACGGCGCGATCCGGTGCCCAAACCATTTCAGCGCGGATGTGAGCGATACGCCGAGAAACATCAACACGATCACCGGCACGAAGGTCTTGTCCATTTCGAAATTGTTGGCGTAGCGCGTGATCATGAAGCCGAGCCCGGTGATCGTGGTGTAGAACTCGGCGATGATCATGCCGATCAGCCCACGGCCGATGGCGAGCCGGATACCGGCGATAATATAGGGAACCGCAAAGGGCAGCAGCACATCGCCCCAGACCCGCCATTCATTGGAGCGGAACGAGCGCGCCACTTCGAGCATGTTCTTGTCGCATTCGCGCACGCCCTGATAGGTATTGATCAGCACCGGGAACACCGCGAACAAGAACACGACGATGATCTTGGCCTTCATATAAATGCCGAACCACAGCACCAGCAGCGGCACCACCGCGACCAGTGGGGTGGCGTAGAGCGCGTTGATGGGCAGATCGAGCGCCCAGTCAAGCCAGCGCACGCGCGCCATCAAGATGGCGAGCGGAATGCCGACCAAGATGGCGATACTGAGCCCGTAGGCCATCACTTCCAGGCTCTGCGCCAAATAATACGGCAGCTCGCCGGACACGGTCAGTTGATAAAAGGCGACGGCGATTTTCGTCGGGTAGGTGAAGAAGATCGGGCTGATCGTCGGCCCGACGATTTGCCAGACGATCAGGATCAAGGCGACGAAACCATAGCGGAACACCGCTTTGCGTTCCCACCAGGGGGGCCTTTTCTCAACCGACGCCGGCGTCGCTCGCGCCTGTCCGGCGAGCGCAGCGCCATGCACCTCATTGGCGACGCTCATGCTTGCTCCTTCGCGCCCTACCCCTTTAACCGGCGCGGACGCCACCGCAACCGGCGGCGTCCGCTCGATTGTTAGCCGTCGTTAGAACGCCGCCGTCGGGCAGACCGGGCCTTTCCAGACGCCGAGTTTCTTGATCGCCTTGTCGGCGAATTCCTTGTCGACGATCTGGTCGTAGCTCGGGGTCTTGCCTTTTTCGATATTGCCGACCTTGGTCATCAGATTGGCGGTGAAGTTGACGCGCTCGGGCGAGAGCCCGGTGTTGGCGTCCCAGATGCAGCTCTTCACCAGGAAGTCGTAGGTCTCGTCCACGATCTTCGGCGGGTAGCCGGTGCGCTTGACCATGATCGGCAGCACCTTGGCCTTGTCGGTGTACATGATGCGGGTCGCTTCGATCACGGAATTGACGAAGGCTTGCAGCGCGGCCGGGTTTTTCTTGATGAGCTCGTCCTTCACCGCGTAATAAGTGTACATCTGTTTCGGCGCCAGCTCCCACATGCGCGCGATCGCGTGCAAGCTCGGCACCTTCTGCTTGGCCAGCATCTCCTGCTCGACATGCAGAATGGCGGTATCGACCTGGTCGGCGACCAATGCAGGCACGTCCTCGCTCGCGATGCTGACGAAGTTGACGTCCTTGGGGTTGATTTTGGCGGCACGCAACACGTTCTTGCTCAGGATGTGGGCAAAACCGCCGGGCTGCTGAATGCCGATGCGCTTGCCCTTGAGGTCGGCCATGGTCTTGATGTTGTCGCGCACCACCATCGACGCCTCGAACTTGTACAGCGTCCCCAGGATGGCCTTGACCTTCGAGCCCTTGGAGATGGCGATCGAGGTGACCGTGGCGGGCGACTGGGCGATGTCGAGATTGCCGGCCAGCATGGCGCGGAACACCTTGACGCCGCCTTCGAGCGCGACGGTGTCGACCTCGATGCCGTTCTTCTTGAAGATGCCGAGATCCTTGGCGATCAGCACCGGAAAGTGCACGACGTTCGGCGGCGTGGTCGGCATGCCGACCGTGAGTTTGGTTTGCGCATTGGCTGCACCCGGCAGCACCAGGGCAGCGGCGGCCACGGCCGCCAGAGTCACGAAAAATCTACGCATGCGATCCTCCCATAGTCTTTTTGAGCCTGTCCGAAGCGTCCCAAACAGCGAACAGAAGCGCGGTATACCCGCGGAAGGCGGGATATTGCCCCATCACACCCATAAAAACAACGAACCCCGCCCACCTTTGACCGCGACCCTTCGCCGTGGCTAATGGCTCTAACCCCGTCACTCAGCCCGATAGTCCCACTCGCAACATGACCAAATTCGTCGTCGAATTCGGAACTGCTGGAAGTCCGCCGGGGCCCGACGGCCGGTTGGACGGGCCGGCGTTCCATCGCAATCACGAACCGATTTGGTCGGCGATCGGACCGTTTCTGCAAGGACAGAGCGGCGACGTGCTGGAGCTCGGCAGCGGCACCGGACAGCACGCAACTGAATTCGCGCGGCGCACACCCGGTCTCACTTGGTGGCCAAGCGACATTTATCCGCGCCACCTCGACAGCATTGCCGCTTGGCGCGCCCAAGCCGGCCTTGCCAACTTGCGTGCACCGCAGCGCATCGACCTCACCGGCCCCGATTGGCGGTGGCAAAGCGACGCACCGGAGCCGCCGCTGCTGGCGGCCATGCTCTGCATTAACGTGTTGCACATCTCGCCGTGGTCGGTGTCGCGAAATCTGATCGCCGGCGCCGGCCGCTATCTACGCGCGGGCGGCCGCCTGTTCGTCTACGGGCCGTTCATGCGCGACGGCCGCCATACGGCGCCGAGCAATGCCGCCTTCGATCAAAACCTGCGAGCCGAAAATCCCACATGGGGCGTGCGCGATACCGCCGATCTTGCGGCCGAAGGGCAGAAAGTGGGTCTCGCGCTCGCCGACATCGCCGAGATGCCATCGAATAATCTCGTCCTGGCCTTTGCGCGCGGCGTCCGGCAGAATTAATCCCAATCGCCAATCAACAAACAATGCACCATGACGCCGGAACCCAATCTCGACATCGCCCATCTCGGTCATCTCGAACTGCTGACGCCGACCTTCGACAAGAGCGCGCGCTTTTTCATCGACGTCATGGGCATGACCCAAAGCGGCGAGAAAGGCGACAGCATCTATCTGCGCGGCTATGACGACTACGAGCGCTACACACTCAAGCTCACCGCCTCGAAAGGCAACGGCATGGGCCATGTCGCCTATCGCTGCCGCTCGCCGCAGGCGCTTGAGCGGCGCGCCGCCGCGCTGAAGGGTTCCGGCTTCGACGTCGGCTGGAGCGACGGCGATCTCGGCCACGGCAAGACTTTCGTCTGCAAGGATCCCGACGGCCACGTCATCGAGCTTTATTACGACACCGAATGGTACGAGCCGCCGCCCGCGCTCAAGCCGGCGCTCAAGAACCAGGCGCAGCGTTTCCCGGCACGCGGCTGCAATGTGCGCCGGATCGACCACTGGAACGGTTTGGCCGCCGATATCAGCAGCTGCCGCAAATTCTTCGAGGACTATCTCGGCTTCCGCCTGACCGAGCGCATCGTGCTTGGTGACGGCAGCGAAGCCGGCATCTGGATGACGGTGACCAACAAGTCCTACGACTTCGCCTATACCCGCGACGCGACCGGCGCGCGCGGCCGCTTTCATCACGTCACCTACGCGCTCAATTCACGCGAGGAAGTGCTGCTCGCCGCCGACATCTTTTTGGAAAACGGCGTTTTCATCGAGACCGGGCCGCACAAGCACGCCATTCAGCAGACCTTCTTCCTGTACGTCTACGAGCCGGGCGGCAATCGGGTCGAGGTGGCCAATGCCAGCGCCCGGCTGATCCTGGCGCCGGATTGGAAGCCGATCACCTGGACCGAGGAGGAGCGCAAGAAGGGCCAGGCCTGGGGCCTGAAGACCATCGAGTCGTTCCACACCCACGGCACGCCGGAGGTGGCGCATAAGTAAGATATTGTCAATAAAGGATATTTTGTATAGATTATACTCATTTTGCAAAGTGAGTATAATTTCTTGTTTTCGCGGTATCGGGGTTTTATACTCACTTCGCGAAGTGAGTATAAAACCGTCGAGCCGCCATGGCAGCGCCTTCCCTCGTCCTGCAAACGACCTACGCCGAACTAGTAGAGCGCTGCGCGGCGGCATCGTTCGATGCCTCGTTCGCCGGCGGCGGCGCCTTCACCCCTAAGACCGCCAACGGCCGGCGCTACTGGTATTTTCAGTCGACCGTCGACGGCGTGCGCAGCCAGCGCTACGTCGGCCCCGAGACACCGGAACTGCTGAAAAAGATCGAGCATCATCAAGAGGCAGTCGCAGACGAGCGAGAACGCCGCTCCTTGGTCTCGACACTGGTGCGCTCTTTCGGAATGCCGAAGCCCATTTCGGAGATCGGCGATATCGTCGCGGCTTTGGCGAAGGCCGGCGTTTTCCGCCTGCGCGGCGTTTTGATCGGCACTGTCGCCTATCAAACCTATTCGGCGATGCTTGGGCAAAAGCTGCCCATTTCTATTCTTCAAACCGGCGACGTCGATATCGCCCAGTTCAAAAACGTTTCCGTCGCGGTCGGCGACCAAACGCCACCGGTGCTTGACGTTCTTAAGGAGGCCGACAAGACGTTTCGGGCCGTGCCAACCATTCACGGCGAGCAGATCACGAGCTACGCCGCGAAGGGCGGTTTGCGCGTCGACTTTCTCACACCGAATGAAGGCGCTGAGACCGACAAACCACAACGGCTACCCGCTCTGCAGACGGACGCCCTGCCCTTTCGATTTCTCGATTATCTGATCCACGATCCCGAGCCCGCCGTCGTCCTGCATGGCGCGGGCGTCTACGTGAACGTCCCTGCGCCCCACCGTTACGCCGTGCACAAGCTCATGATTGCACGGCGCCGACCGGAGGGCGCAGCCAAGCGCGACAAAGACATACAACAGGCCGAAGCCTTGCTGACGATACTGCTCAAGAGGCGCCCTCATGAATTGAAGTCGGCCTGGCAAGAGGCGTACAAGCGAGGCAGGGAATGGCGACGCCTATTGACCGAAGGCTTGGATGATTTGTCCGAAGGCGTTCGCGACAATCTGCTTGCTGTTACGAAGGACGCCCTATGACCGGTCAGAATACTCCCCGTGTCTCTTTCATCGGCTTCGGCGAAGCGGGGCAAGCCATCGCCTCCGGCCTGCGCGAAACCGGCATCGAGCGCATTGCCGCCTGGGATATTCTGTTCCCGGTGCCAGAAGGCGCGCGGTTGAAAACGGCAGGCGATAAAATCGGCGTGCGGCTGGCAAATTCCGCCGCCGAAGCGGTTGCCGAAACCGACATGGTCATTGCGGCGGTGACGGCGGCCTCCAGCCTCGATGCGGCCCGCTCGGTCGAGCCGCATCTCAAAGGCAATCCATTCTATCTCGACATCAATTCGGTCTCGCCCGGCCGCAAGCAGGAAACCGCCAAGCTGCTCGGCGACAAGGCGCGCTACGTGGACGTCGCGGTGATCGCCGCCATCCATCCGGCCCGCCACCGCACCCCGATGCTGCTTGCCGGCCCGCATGCCGAGGCGATCTCACCGCTGTTGCAAGAACTCGAGATGAGGGCCTCGGTGGTGGCGCCGGAAACCGGCGCCGCCGCCGCCATCAAGATGATCCGCAGCGTGCTGATCAAGGGCATCGAGGCGCTCACCTTCGAATGCTTCGTCGCCGCCGCCCGCGCCGGCGTGCTCGACGAGGTGACGGCCTCGCTCAAGAACAATTACCCGGGCGTCGATTGGGCGCAGATGTCGGAATACAATCTCGAACGCATGGCGAGCCACGGCGTGCGGCGCGCCGCCGAGATGGAAGAGTCGGCCGCCACACTACGCGAGCTCGGCATCGACCCGCTGATGGTGGAGGCGACCGTTGCCCGCCAGCGCGAAATGGGCGCCATCGGCAAGGACGAGATGGTGCGCGGCACGCTCGACCAGGGGCGCGCTGTTATGCTCGATGCCATCAGCGCAGCGAAGAAGCGGTCCGAGAGTCCGATCCATTGAGTTTGAATCTGCAGTACCCGTTCGTCCCCGCGAAAGTGTTTGGTCTCAGGTGATTGGTTGGATGGAATCGGGGTAGACCGAGGCATAGCCTATGTCAGGGAGCGCCTCGCGTCATGGACCTGAACTTGCACGCTAACGCCACGACCACGCCGAAGACCAGGGCCTACATTCAACACAGCACGCGGCCGGTGGCGGAGTTGGCGGCTAAGCTGGGCGTCAGCGAGACCACCATCCGTCGCTGGCGTGACCGCGCCAGCGTCACCGATCGTTCGCATACACCGAAGCGCTTGGCGATCAGCCTGTCTGCCTTGGAGGAGGCGCTGGTCTGCGAGTTGCGCACGCGACTTGGACTGCCGCTCGACGACATCGCTGAGGTGATGCGCCGCTGCGTCAACGGCAAGCTCTCGCGCAGCGCCATCCACCGTTGTCTCAAACGCCATGGTATCAGCCAGCGGCCCAAGCCCGACAAACCTGCAGTCGGAAGCTTCGAGCAGGCGGGCGTCGGCTTTATCCACATTGACCTCAAACACCTGCCCGCCCTGCAGCGACGCAAGAGCTATGCCTTCGTCGCCATCGATCGTGCCACCCGCTATGTCTACCTGGAGATCCATCCCAAACGCGACGGCAACACCGCAGCGGCTTTCCTCAAGCGATTCCTTGCCCACTTCCCGCATCGCGTTCACACCATCCTTACCGACAACGGCAGTGAGTTCACCGATCGCTTCGCCGTCGACATGAAGGGCAAACCGCATGACCGGCCTTCCGGCCAACATCCCTTTGATCTGGTCTGCGCCAAACTCAAGATCGAACACCGGCTCACAAAGCCCTACCGCCCACAGACCAACGGATTGGTCGAACGCTTCAACCGTCGTATCGTCGAGGCCATCGGCCGCCAGCCCAAGCGCGGCATCGCCCACAGAATGTTTGCTTCCCACGCCGATCGCGACGGCTTCCTTCTCGGCTTCGTCCGCGACTACAATCGAACCCGCCTCAAGTGCCTAGGATACCTCGCCCCGCTCCAGGCTCTGGCTAATCCTCCGGGACCAAACACGAAAGCGGGGACCCAGGGCCAAAGAGCTGGATTCCCGCTTTCGCGGGAATGAACGGAGAATGGTTCAACCTTGGTGGATCAAACTCTAGCGCAATGTAGGTTTAGCTTGCGGCAAACGCCGCTCATTCCCGCCGCCACCTTCGCGGAAGCAGGCTCCGGCGAGAATCCAGTATGACATTCGTCGACCCAAGATTACGGCCTGGGTCCCCGCGTTCGCGGAGACGAGCAGATGACACTAGGCGCTGCAACTCCTAGCGGCGCTTAGCCGTCGCCTTCTTGGACTTCTTCGCCACGCCGCGTTTACGCGCCGGGGCGCGCTTGGCCTTCTTCTTCGTCGCCTTGCCGGCCGTCGGCAACGCATCGTTCTTGGCGACCCGCATCGACCAGTACTCCCACGAGCGGGTAAGCCCGGTGGTCTTGCTGCTGATGGCGCCGGCCAGTTCCGTCTCGCCCGGCGACAGCGAGGCGATGTTGCTGCCGATGCTCAGCGCCTGCACTTGGTAGGCGGCATTGCGTGCCGAGTAGACGCAGCGGAATACGCAATCCTTCACGCTTGCGCCGGCGACGGTGACGCCGTGCCGCTTCATCAGCACCATCCAGCCCTGCCCCAGCGCGCGGGCGAGCGAGGCGCCCTCCTCCGGCTTGACCACCAACATATTGGTGTCGCCGAACTCGTCGTGCTGATCCCAGATCGGCGGCCTGATGCCGCCGACCGCGCCGAGGTGGAAAACCGGCACATAGTCGGTGCCGGTGGCGAGCAGCGGCATGAAGGCCGGGCAATGATGGTGGCAGACGGAATTCACCTCCGGCCGCGCCTTGTAGATCTCGCCGTGGATCACCCGCTCCGAATACTGGCCGACACCGGGCTCGCGCACCGGCTGGGAATCAAGGTCGTATTCGATGAAGTCCCCCGGTGTCACCAGCTCGGGCGCGCGCGAGCGCGACAACAAATAGCGCGACGGGTTGTCGGGATGGCGCATGCTGACATGGCCGAAAGCATCGATGACGCCTTCACGGGCGACGATGCGGTTGGCGAGCGCAAGCTCGGCGCGGGCTTCGCTAAGGGGACTGGGCACGGATGTTTCCTCTCGCAGTTCTGATGGTTTGATATCCCACATTATAGGACAGGCTTGCCGGTCAAACAGCAATGACGGCGCTTGACAGACGGCGGCGGTTAGGGACGCTTTCTTTCCAACATGCCCGGGCCAGCACAAATCGTCATCGATGGCGTCAGCCATGTCTATCGGCCGCCGCGCGGCCGCGAGGTGCTGGCGCTGGACGAGGTCTCACTCGAGGTGGCCAACCGCGAATTCGTGGCGCTGCTCGGCCCTTCAGGCTGCGGCAAGTCGACGCTTCTTTATCTGATCGGCGGTTTTTTGCCGGTCGAGACGGGCGCCATCCGCATCGACGGCAAGGCAGTTGCCGGCCCCGGTCCCGACCGCGGCATCGTTTTCCAGCACTTTGCCTTGTTTCCCTGGAAGACCGTGCGCGGCAACATCCTCTACGGCCTTGAACGGCAGGGCATGCCGAAAGCCGAGCGCGAAAAGCGCGCGCGCGACTTCATCGAGATGGTCGGGCTGACCGGCTTCGAGGATAGCTATCCCTCGCAACTGTCGGGCGGCATGAAACAGCGCACGGCGATTGCCCGAACGCTCGCTTTCGACCCGACCATCCTGTTGATGGACGAGCCGTTCGGCGCGCTCGACGCGCAGACGCGCGGGCTGATGCAGAGCGAATTGTTGGGGATTTGGCATCGCACGCCGAAGACCGTCGTCTTCGTGACCCACGATGTGCAGGAGGCCGTCTATCTCGCCGACCGCGTGGCGGTGATGTCGGCGCGACCGGGCAAGATCAAGACCATCGTCGACACGAAATTCGACAAGAACAATCAAGACATCTTCAAGGATAAGGCGTTCGTCGAGAAGGTCGACGAAATCTGGCATCTGGTGCGCGAGGAAGCGATCAAGGCCCAGGGCAGCCGCGCAGCGAGGGATGCATGACCGCGACGCTCTGGCGATATTCGCCCCTCCTGCTGCTGGCGATTGCCTGGCAGCTCGCCGCCCATTTCGAGTTGGTGTCCTCGACCGCGCTGCCGTCGCTGACCGCCGTGATCGGCGCCTGGGTCGACATGATGCGCGACGGCGAATTGATCACCAACGGGCTGTCCTCGCTCTATCGCGCCGGCGCGGGCTTAGCGCTGTCGATCGTCTTCGGCACGCTGGCCGGCATCGCCATGGCCTGGTGGAAGCCGGTGAACGTGTTGCTCGCCCCCATCGTCGAAGTCTTCTATCCGCTGCCGAAGTCGGCGCTGATCCCGGTCACCGTCATCTGGCTCGGTTTCGGCGACGGCTCGAAGATCCTGCTCATTTTCCTCGGCTGCATGCTGCCGGTGACCATCGGCGCCTTCAACGGCGCGCGCTCCAGCGATCAGACGCTGCTCTGGTCGGCGCGTTGCATGGGCGCCAGCCGCCTGCGCGTGCTGCGCGACGTGGTGGTGCCGAGCGCCATGCCGGAGCTGCTCAACGGCATCCGCACGGCGCTGGCGCTGTCGTTCATCCTGCTGGTGTCGGCCGAGTTGATCGTCGCCCACAAGGGCTTCGGCTACCTGATCGGCGTGCTCGGTTCCAACGGCAGCTATGACGCGATGTACGCGGTGGTGCTGACGGTGGCGTTCCTCGGCTTCGCCGCCGACCGGATTTATCTCGCGATCACCGAGCGGGTGCTGCAATGGCGCGCGTGAGCGGGACCGTGACGCAAGCGACGCTGACCGCGGCCGGCGTGCCCGATCCGCTGGCGCTGCGGCTCGGCCGGCTGGCGCTGTCGGGCGCCATGCGCGTGTTCTCGATCGTGCTGCTGCTGGCGGCCTGGGAGGCGCTGGCGCGCAGCGGGACCTTCACCCATTTCCAGCTACCGGCGTTCAGCGCCGTGGTCGAGCGCATCTGGAGCGACGGCGCCTCCGGCGACCTCGCGCTCAATACCGGCCTCACGCTTTATCGCGCGATGGTCGCGTTCTGCATCGCCGCCGTCGGCGGCGTCGCCATCGGCATGGCGATGTCGCGCAACATCGTCGCCCAGTGGTTCTTCGACCCCATCGTCTCGGTCGGCTTTCCGATGCCGAAGATCGCCTTCCTGCCGGTGGTGATCCTTTGGCTCGGCGTCTACGACGTTTCCAAGATCACGATCATCGTGGTCGACGCCATCTTTCCGGTGATCGCGGCGACCGTCATCGCCATCCAAGGTGTCGAGCGCGAATTGATCTGGTCGGCGCGCAACATGGGCGCGAACAACCGAGAACTGCTGACCCAGATCGTGCTGCCGGCGGCGTTTCCGCAAATCATGACCGGCCTGCAGGTGGCCTTACCGCTATCGCTGATCGTGGCGGTGGTGGCCGAAATGCTGATGGGCGGCTACGGCCTCGGCGGCGCAATGATGGAGGCCTCGCGCTTTGCCAACTCGACCGGCGTGTTCGCCGGCATCGTCGAAATCGCCGTGGTCGGCTATGTGCTGGTCAAGGCGATGGCGCTGATCCGCCGCCGGCTTTTGATCTGGCACCAGGAAGCACACGAGCCGACCACCGTGTAAACCATGTACCGCATACCGGGCAAAGCGACGCAGCGGTAAGGCTTGCCAAAATCGGTTGGAACCCCGACAATCTTGGCCAATCACAACAACGAAGCTTGCCGGCGCAGTGATGAGCAAGCCGGTAACACTGGGAGGAGATAATGCGTTTTCACAAACTCGCGCTGGCCGGCGTGTGCGCGCTCGGCCTCATTGCCGCCGGAACTACCGCCAATGCGGAGCCGGTGAAGATCCGCATGTCCTGGGTGGCGCCGGTCGCCAACTGGGCGTCGATCCTTCTCTACAAGAAGGAGCTGATGACGCATCTCGGCAAGTCCTACACGCTCGAGACTATCCATTTCCGCGGCACGCCGCCGATGATCACGGCGCTCGCCAATAACGAGCTGGAAATCTCCAACCTCGCCTATTCGACGCTCGCCATCGCCATCGCCAATGCCGGCATGGACGACATCCGCGTAATCGCCGACGAGTTCCAGGACGGCGTCCCCGGCTACTTCTCCGAGCAGTATTACGTGCGCAAGGACTCAGGCATCGCCAAGGTCGAGGACCTCAAGGGCAAGGTGGTCGGCACCAATGCCGCCGGCAGCGCCGTCGACATCGCCAGCCGCGCCATGCTGCGCAAGCACGGGCTCGAGCCCAAGCGCGACTACACCATCGTCGAAGGCCCGCTGCCGGCCATGCCCGCCATGCTGCTGGAGAAGAAGGCGGACCTGATCCCGGCCGTGCTGCCCTTCGCGCTCAATCCCAAGCTGCGCGCCGGCGGCAAGGTGCTGTTCACCCAGGACCAGGCGCTAGGCAAGACACAGATGATCGTGTGGACCGCGCGCAAGCCGTTCATCGATGCGCACCATGCCCAGCTCGTCGACTTCATGGAGGACATGTTGCGGGTCGTGCACTGGTATCTCGACCCCAAGAACCACGACGCCGCAGCCGAGATCGCGTCCAAGCTGACCAAGGCGCCGGCCAGCCGCTTCGGCTGGCTGTTCACCAAGGGTGACACCTACCGCGACCCGAATTTGCTTCCGGACCTCGACGCCCTGCAGCGCAACGTCGACACCGTGCAGGAGCTCGGCTTCGTCAAGAAGCACATCGACGTCAAGGCGCACTCCGACCTCAGCCTGGTCAAGGAAGCGGCCAAGCGGATGGCGAAGTAAGTTTCCGACCGCACCGGCGGACGTGAATGGCCCCGGGGGCGCTCCCCGGGGCCATTTTATTGGCGCTTTGTGACGGGCTTGATCATCGCCACGCCGCAGTCGCAGTGTTAGGCAAAGCGATGAGGACCCTGAGCAAGATGAGCCGCAATCCGCGCGTTCTGCAGGCCATGCGCCGGCTGCCGATAGCCGCCCTCGCGCTCGTCCTGCCGACTCAAGGCTTCGCGCAAGCGCCGCCCGCCCCGCCGGCGCCCGATATCCTGCTGCAATTGCCGCACGACCTGTCGCCTTGGGGCATGTTCATGTCCGCCGACATCGTCGTCAAAGCGGTGATCGTCGGGCTGGCTTTCGCGTCCGTGCTGACCTGGACCATCTGGCTCGCCAAGTCGATCGAGTTGCTGGGTGCGCGCGGCCGGCTGCGTCGCGCGCTCGCGGCGCTCGACGAGGCGCGCTCGCTGAGCGACGCGATGGCGCGGCTGCGCGGCAAAAGCGAGGTCGCGCTGACGCTCGTGCGCGCGGCGGAGACCGAATTGCGGCTGTCGGCCGACGCGCTGTCGCCCGAGGGCGTGAAGCAACGCATCGCTTCGCGGCTGGAGCGCATCGAGGCGGCCGCCGGCCGCCGCATGATCCGCGGCACCGGCATACTTGCCAGCGTCGGCGCCACCGCGCCCTTCGTCGGCCTGTTCGGCACCGTCTGGGGAATCATGAACAGCTTCATCGGCATCTCCAAGCAGCACACCACCAATCTGGCGGTGGTGGCGCCGGGCATTGCGCAGGCGCTGCTGGCGACCGCGCTCGGACTGGTGGCGGCGATCCCGGCCGTGGTGATGTACAACATGTTTTCGCGCTGGATCGCCGGCTATCGCGCGCTGCTCGCCGATGCCAGCGCGCAAGTCCTGCGCCTGGTGAGCCGCGACCTCGACCGCGGCGCCTTCGACCAGGCCTCGGCCGTGCGCCGGCGACCGGCGGCAGCGGAGTGAGCCATGAGCGTGCGGCTCGACCACGGCGACGAAGCTCTTGAGGAGATGCACGAGATCAATGTCACGCCGTTCATCGACGTGATGCTGGTCTTGCTGATCATCTTCATGATCGCGGCGCCGCTGGCGACCGTGAATATTTCCGTCAACCTGCCGGCCGCCAATGCCGAGGCAAGCCCGCATCCCGACAAGCCGCTGATCCTGACCCTGAAGGCCGACTTGAGCGTGACGGTCGACAACGACGCGGTACGCCCGCGCTGCGCTCGCCGCTGCGCTCGACAAGGCGACCGGCGGCGACAAGACGCAACGCGTCTTCCTGCGCGCCGACAAGGCCGTTCCTTACGGCGACCTCATGGCGTTGATGAACGAATTACGTGGCGCCGGCTATCTGCACGTGGCGCTGGTCGCGCTGGAAGCGGAGGAGCCGCAATGACGGCGCGCGACATCTCTGCGCTGGGGCGTTTGTTTTGCGCTTGTCTTTGGCTTTCACGCCGCCGGCGCCATGGCGCTGCTGGCGCGCTGGAACCCGCATGACGATCTGGTGGCGAATGCGCCGGTGATCACCATCGAGCTCGCCGCTTTGCCGGTCGCGCCGGAAACCAAGCCGATCGAATTGCCGCCCGGCCCGCAGCAGGCGGATGCCGAGCCGCAGCCTGAGCCCGATCCGGTGAAGCCGGTCGAAAAGCTCGCTGCTGCTGCCGCTGCCGCGAACCTGCGCCGACAGAGACCGGTTGAGAAACTCGACCTGCCGCCGCTGCCGCAAGCTGAACTGACAGTGATGCCGCCGCCGAAACCGATCGACCGAAAAAACTGAAAGAACCGGAAAAGCCAAAAGAACAGCAGAAGGCGCAGGAAAAGAAGAAGCCGCGGCACCGCCACGCCAGTCTCGCCAGCGCACCGAGCACCGCCGAGACCAAGGCCGCGCGCGCCGCGGCGCCCACGCCGGGCGCGGCCTCGCGCAATCCTTACGCGGTGCCGAACTGGAAATCGCAGCTCGTCGCCAGGCTCGAACGCGCCAAGCGCTACCCGTCCGAAGCGCGCGCGCGCGGCGAGCACGGCACCGCCCAGCTGGCCTTCAGTGTCGACCGCCGTGGCGGCGTGCATCACGCGCGCATCGTGCGCTCGTCGGGCTCGTCCTTGCTCGACCGCGAGACGCTGGCGCTGGTGGCGCGCGCGGCACCGCTGCCGCCGCCGCCGCCCGAGGTGAAAGGCGCACAAATCGCGATCGTGGTGCCGATCCGCTACGATATCCGCTGATTTTGTTGATCGCGCACCGGGGCCGCGATCTGCTCGCCGATGACACGGCCGAGCATGACCAGCAGCGGGCCGGGCAAGCCGGCTTGCGCGAGGCGCTCGGGCAACTCGCCGATCGGGGCGGCGATCACCGCCTGATCGGGCCGCGTAGCGCGGGCGATGCCGAGCGCCGGCGTTCGTGGGTCGAGGCCCTCGGCTATGGCCTTCATGACCAGCGCTGCGAGTGTTTTCGCCGGCATGTAGATCGCCGTGGTCGTCGCCGGGTCGGCGAGGCTGTGCCAATCGATGTCCTTCGGCAGCGCGCCATCCTTGGCGTGCCCGGTGACGTATTGCAGGCGCCGCGCCTGCCCGCGCCCGGTGAGCGGCAGGCCGAGCCTGGCGGCTGCGCCCTGCGCCGCAGTGATGCCGGGCACCACCTCGACCGCGATATTGGCGGCTTTGCAGGCTTCGATCTCCTCGCCGGCGCGGGCGAAGATCAGCGGATCGCCGCCCTTGAGGCGGACGACGCGCTTGCCCTGCTTGGCCAGATTGACCATCAGCGCATTGATCTCGTCTTGCTTGCAGGACGGCCCGTAGCCGGTCTTGCCGACCAGCATTTTCTTGGCTTCGCGGCGGGCGAAGTCGAGCACGTCGCGCGAGACCAATTCGTCGAACAGGATCACGTCGGCCGATTGCAGCGCGCGCACCGCGCGCAGCGTGAGCAATTCCGGGTCGCCGGGACCGGCGCCGACAAGCGTCACCGAGCCGCTCTCGACCGTGGTGCCCAATCCCCTCACCTCGGCGATGAAGGTCTCGAAGTCGACATCGCTCGGCGTGCGGTCGGGATGGCTGACGGCGTGCGCGGTAAACAATTGCCAGAACTTGCGCCGGCCGGAGAACGGAAGGCCGGAAGCTTTCACCGCGTTGCGCCAGCGCGCCGCCGCGGCGGCCCATTCGGCAAAGCCTTTCGGCAGTAAGGCTTCCAACTTTGCCCTGATCGCTTGCGCGAACACCGGCGCGGCGCCGTCGGTGGAAATGCCGATCACCAGAGGCGAGCGGTTGACGATGGAGCCGAAGGCAAAATCGCAGAAAGCCGGCTTGTCGATCACATTGACCGGGACGCCGGCGGTGCGGGCGGCGTTCGCAAAGCTCGCGGCCGCTTCATCGTCTTCAAACGCGCCAATGGCGACCGCGGCGCCCTCAAAATCCCCGAGCGTCCAGGCGCTGGCGCGCAGCACGATTTCGCCGCGCGGCGGATTGCCGATGAGCTGGCGCAGCTCGTCGCAAACCTCAGACGCGTAAACTTCCACGCGCGCGCCCGCCGCCGACAACAGCTCGGCCTTCCAAGCCGCCGCCTGGTTGCCGCCCGCCAGCAGCGCGCGTTTTCCCTCGAGCGCGAGAAACACCGGCAGCCGCGCCAGCGGCTGCATGCGGCCGGGCTTTGCTTCGGAAGGTGTGCGTGCGATTTTCAACGGCGATGATCCTCTAGTAGACGTCCGCCTGATAGCGGTCGTTCTTCTTCAGCTCGGCCACGAAACGCGCGGCGTCTTCCGGGCTGCGCTTGCCATGCTCGGCGACCACGTCGATCAGCGCGCGCTCGACGTCCTTGGCCATGCGCAGCGCGTCGCCGCAGACATAAATGTGCGCGCCGCGTTCGAGCCAAGCCCAGATGTCGCGGCCGTCCTCGCGCATGCGGTGCTGCACATAAATCTTTTCGTCGCCGTCACGCGACCATGCGAACGTCAGGCGGTGCAGATGCCCGGCGCGGCGCATGCCCTTGAGCTCGTCCTCATAGAAGAAATCGTAATCGCTGCGCTGATGACCGAAATACAGCCAGTTGGGCCCCGGCGCCTTGGTCGCGATGCGCTCCTGCAGGAAGGCGCGGAACGGCGCGATGCCGGTGCCCGGCCCGACCATGATGATCGGCTTGTTCGGATCGGCCGGCAGCGCGAAATGCTGCGCCTTTTGCACATAGACCCTGATCTGGTCGCCGGGATTGATGCGGCCGGCGAGAAAGGTCGAGGCGACACCGAGCCACGTGCGCTTGGCCACCTCATAGCGCACCGCATCGACCGTGAGCGAGACCTGCCCCGGGTTGGCCTTCAAGGACGATGAGATCGAATAGACGCGCGGCTGCAAGGGCTCGAGCGACTCAATGAAAGCTTCCGGATCGGGGCGGATGCCAGGGAATTTCTGCAAGGCGGCCAGCACGTCGAGGGTGGCGGCATCGCCGTCGGGGTCGCGGCCCTCGGCAAGCGCCTTCGCCTTCTGCCGACGCTCGCCGCCCGTCAAATAGGAGATGAGCTGGAACAACATGTCAGGCGCCGGCGATAGCGAGACGCCATCGATCAGAACCTCGCGCAATGTGCGCGCCGCCGATCGGGAAATCCGGCGGCGCATCGAGCGCGGCGATGACCGCGTCAACCAACTCTGCATCGTTGGCCGGGAAAACGCCGAAACTGTCGCCGACCTGGTAGTCCAGACCGCACTCGGCGAGATCGAATTCGATGTGCCAGGTTTCCTTTTGCGAGCCCTCTTTGTTGAGACGGCGGCGCGAGAGGAAGGTCGCGGTGACCGGATTGTCGCGCGAGCGGCCGGGTTCGGCGAGCGGCGCCGGCGTCGCTTCCGCCGGCGCGACGCCGGCTTTGGATGAGCCGGCATCGAGGTCCTGATAGAGCTGCTTGAGCATGCGGGCGGTGTCCTTGCCGCCCGGCACGCACAGGTTCAGGCGCTTTTCCGATTTCTTGAACAGCGCATCCGCATAGTCCTTGCAATTATAGCCGCACTGGCCGCAGTCCTGCTGCGCCATCGCCGCCATCATCCGCCGCGGCAGCGGCTTGCCGTCGGCGAGCTGCATGCGGTCGGGCAGCGGCATCGCCGGGTCGTGCCAGGGCGCGCCGTCGTCGACCTCCTCAGATGCTTCGTCCGGCGCATCGACCAGGCCCGGCAACAACTTGGCCACGTCCTGCTTAGACAGCGGCGTCACCCCGCCTTCCAGCCCGAACAGGCCGGCGAACAAGCCGTCGAGCCAGGCGCGCTGCTGCGGCGTAAACGGCGCCGTCTCCGGCAGGAATGACGGGATCGGCGGTCGCGGCGTGATGCTCATGCGGCCGCCTCCTCGCTCATCGCTTTGAGCGCATCGATCTCGTGGCGGCGCGCGAAGGCGATGAAGCTTTCATCGCTTGAAGCGCGGTGCGCCAGATAGGCTTTGAGGATGCGCTCGATTGTCTGCGGCGCGTCCTCGGCCTTGACGTCGCGATAGATCTCGCGGCCGAGCGCGGCATAGGGCCCGAAGCCGCCGCCGATCAGCACGTGATAGCCCTCGACCGGATCGGCTTCCTCGTTCTCCTGCACCTTGCAGGCCAGCAGCCCGATCTCGGAGACGAAATGCTGAGCGCAGGAGTGATGGCAGCCGGTGAGATGGATGTTGACCGGCGTATCGAGCGAGACGCGCGTCTCGCACCAGCGTGCGATCTCCTCGGCGTGGCGCTTGGTGTCGGAAGCGGCGAATTTGCAGCCGGTATTGCCGGTGCAGGCAACGAGCCCGGCGCGGATGGCATTGGCTTCGATGGCAAGCCCCAGCCCCTCGATCTTCTCCTGCGCCGCTTTCAGCTTCTCGGTCGGCACGCCGGAAATAAGCAGGTTCTGCCAGACCGTGAGCCGGATATCGCCGTCGCCGCAGTCGCGCGCGATGTCGGCGAGGCCGCGCATCTGCGCGACGGTCAGGCGGCCGACCGGCACCGCGACACCGATCCAGTGCAGCCCGTCCTGCTTCTGCGCATGAACGCCGAGATGCGCGGTGCGGCTGAAGGGCGGGCGCGGCGCCAGCGCGCCGGGCACGGCGCGGTCGAGCTTGCGGCCGAGCTTTTCCTCCATCAGGCCGAGGAATTTCTCGACCCCCATTTTGTCGAGCACGTATTTCAGCCGCGCCTTGGTGCGGTCGGAACGGTCGCCGTGATCGATGAACACGCGCACCACGGCGTCGGCGACCTTGGTGGCGTCGGCCGGCTTCACCAGCACGCCGGTGTCGCCGGCAAAGCTGTGAGTGGCCGGTCAGGCCGCCGAGGCAGAGCCGGAACCAGATGCCGGGCGCGAGCGCCGAAGCCGTCGTTCACCTCAACCGCCTGGAAGCCGATGTCGTTGGTATCCTCCAGCACGGGAATAATGCCGGCGCCGTCGAAAGCGACGTTGAATTTGCGCGGCAACCCATAAAGCGAGCGGTCGTTGAGGATGTGGAAGTGCCATTCGCGCGCATAAGGGCGCGTGTCGATCAGCTCCTGCGGGTCGATGCCGGCGGTGGCGTGCCGGTAACATTACGGATATTGTCGGCGCCGGAGCCCCGCGAGCACAGCCCCAAATCCTGCACCGCCTCGACCATGGCGACGGCGTTCTTGGCTTCGATCTCGCGGATCTGCAGATTGGCGCGCGTCGTCACATGCGCGTAGCCACCGCCGTAGCGCTCGGCGAGATCGGCAAGGCCGGCGAACTGCGCGGCTTTGACGATGCCGTTCGGAATGCGCAGCCGGCACATGTAGGAGTTCTGGTTCGGCGCCACATAGAACAGGCCCGAAGAAAGCGCCAGCGGAAATTGTCGGGCGGCTTGGGATACTCGTTGCGCGAGCGCGAGATCCTTCAGCCGTTCGTAGGTATCAAGCGGATTCTCCTCGCGCTTGAACTTCTCGGGATCGGATAGCTTGCCGCCCGCGGCCAGCACGCGGTCCTGCGCTTTTAATGCCGCCGCATCCGGTCCCACCGGCTCAGGCGCAGCAGCGGGCGCAGCCGCGCCTGCCACGCCCTTCGCCGTCTTGGCGATCTGCAAGCCGGCGACGAACCCTTCCAGATAGCGCTTCTGTTCCGGCTCAAAGTCGCCCGTTGCAGCCTCACCGTTCCGTGCGGCTTCCGTCATCCGTCTGGCACCTGCATGCCGTTTCCTCAGCGCCATCTCAGCAATGGGCATGCCAAAACTAACTGATTGATATGACGATGCGTTTCCGAATGCCGCGCATGCTACTGCACGCAAATTGTTCACTGCCGACTGCATTTTGTGCAGTTGCGAAAAGAGCAGTGCGCGGGCTGCGGACCATCGCCGCGTTCAAATCCGCAAAGTCGCCCTTCTCCACAGAAACCGCAGAGCGTGCGCAACGTTTGCGCGCCGCCTTCGCGCAGTTGGCATGCCTATTGCTCGGGGCCTCGTTGGAATTGCAACGAACGTAAAAGGAGGTCCCGTGTCTTATCTCGTTCCTTCGGAATTCGTCACCAAGATGATCGATGCCGGTGAATCCAAAATTTTCATGTCGACCAGAGACACGATCGTCCGCGCATACATGGCCGGCGCCATTTTGGCTTTGGCGGCTTGGTTTGCGGTCACCATCAACGTGCACACCGGCCAGCCGATCGTCGGCGCGGTTCTGTTCCCGGTCGGATTTTGCATGCTGATCCTCTTGGGCTTCGATCTGCTGACCGGCGTGTTCATGCTCACCCCCTTGGCCTGGCTCGACAAGCGGCCGGGCGTCACGATCATGGGCATCCTGAGGAATTGGGGCCTGGTCTTTCTCGGCAACTTCGCGGGTGCTCTCACCGTCGCATTTTTCATGGCGTTTACGACGACGTTCGGCTTCACACAGCCGCCGGATAAGGTCGGCACCGTTATCGGCAACATCGGCGAAGCCCGCACGCTCGGCTACGCGGCGCACGGGACGATGGGCATGATCACGCTCTTCATGCGCGGCATGCTGTGCAACTGGATGGTGTCGACCGGCGTCGTCGGAGCCATGATCTCGACGACGGTCCCCGGCAAGATCCTGGCGATGTGGATGCCGATCCTGGTGTTCTTCTACATGGTCTTTGAGCACTCCGTCGTGAACATGTTCCTGTTCCCGTCGGGATTGATGCTCCACGCACCCTTCTCGATCATGGACTACTTCATCTGGAACGAGATCCCGACCGTGCTCGGCAATCTGGCGGGCGGCCTCGCCTTCACCGGCCTGACCCTCTATGCCACGCACGTTCGGACCGCGCCGAAGCGTGCTGTTGCCGCACAACTCAAGAGCGTCGCCTAATCGCGATTTGCTGTTACCGTAGAACCTCAACCCACCCGGGTTGGGGTTCTTTTTTTGGTTCGCCGCATGTCGGGTACTCTCATCATATCGATCGGCCAGCACTCCGATAAAGGCCGAAAGGAGGTTAATCAGGATTTCCACGGCGCGATGATTCCGGACGAGCCGCTTTTGAGCCTGAAAGGCATCGCGATTGTGCTCGCCGATGGCATCAGCAGCAGTGACGTCAGCCATATCGCCAGCGAATCCGCGGTCAAAAGCTTTCTGGCCGACTACTACTGCACGTCGGAGACCTGGTCGGTCAAAATGTCTGCGCAGCGCGTCATCGCAGCGACCAATTCCTGGCTGCACGCGCAAACGCGGCGAAGCCAATATCCGCATGAGCACGACAAAGGCTACGTCTGCACGCTCAGCGCGATGGTCCTCCGATCGACGACGGCGCATCTTTTTCACGTTGGCGACGCGCGTATCTATCGGATGACGGGC
Organism: uncultured Alphaproteobacteria bacterium; assembly: GCA_963727555.1. GTDB lineage: Bacteria > Pseudomonadota > Alphaproteobacteria > Rhizobiales > Xanthobacteraceae > Pseudolabrys. The sequence goes on from CAVSGT010000004.1 coordinate 27,977, forward strand.
AAGACCCTCGAACAGCTCACCGAGGACCATCGCGTCGTTATCTCTTCGGAACAAAGCTATCTCGGCCGCGCTTTGGGCGTGAACCATCAGGTCGAGATCGATTATCGGGCCATTCCGGTCGACAAGGGCGACACCTTCGTCCTGGCGACGGACGGGGTCTACGAATACGTCAATCCCCGCTTCATCGCCGATACCATCCATCGTGGCGCCGACGATCTGGGCGGGGTCGCTAAAACCATCATCGACGAGGCTTGCCGGCACGGCAGTCCGGACAATCTGACCGTGCAAGTCGTGCGGATCGATAAATTGCCGGACAGCGAGCCGAGCGACATAATCGGGCTGGAGGCTGACTTGCCCTGCCCTCCGCTCCTGGAAGCGAGAGCGCTCGTCGACGGCTACCAAATCATCCGGGAAATTCACGCGAGCAGCCGCAGCCACATCTATCTCGCAACCGACACCGTCGACGGCGCCACGGTTGTCATCAAGACGCCATCGATTGACCTGAGCGCCGATCAAGCTCACTTGCAGCGGTTCAGGATGGAAGAATGGATTGCGCGCCGCATTAACAACGCGCACGTTCTCAAGCCGCTCCCATCGAGAAAACAAAGCTATCTCTATGTCGCGACGGAATTCATCGATGGGCAGACGTTGACTCAATGGATGATCGACAATCCAAAACCCAGCCTCGAAAGCGTCCGCGGGATTGTGGAGCAAGTTGCCAAGGGCCTGCAGGCCTTCCACCGGATGGAGATGCTGCATCAAGACCTCCGCCCGGAAAACGTCATGATCGACCGGAACGGGACGGCGAAAATCATCGATTTCGGCTCGACTAGAATTTCCGGCATCACCGACGATGCATCTTCGAACGCGCTGAACGATATCCTAGGGACGGTGCAGTACACAGCGCCGGAATACTTCCTGGGCGAAGGCGGCTCTACGCGTTCGGACATCTTCTCACTCGGGATCATCACCTATCAGATGCTGACCGGCCGGCTGCCGTATGGCTCAGAGGTGCCGAAAGCCCGGACGAAATCGCAGCAACGAAAATTGCGGTACAAATCCGCCCTCGATGACAATCGCGAGCTTCCCGCATGGATCGACGGCACGCTCAGGAAGGCCGTCCATCCTGATCCGAACCAGCGGTATGACGAATTATCCGCGTTTGCTTTCGACCTTCGACATCCGAACAAGGACTATCTCCATTCGTCGCCGACGCCGCTCATCGAGCGTAACCCGCTCTTGTTTTGGCAGGGCCTGGTTGCAGTTCTCGTGATCATTGTTTTGATCTTAATGTATGAGCTGTACGGCAGGCACTAGTACGCATTAAGTCGTGGCTGCGCGCGGCCGCACATTGGCGTGGAAGTCGCGGCCATTGCCCGTCTTAGCGACGAAGCCGGCGCGGACGACGAAGTCGCCGAAGCGCTCGCCGCGCCGGCGCTGCGCCGCGTAGGCCGCGAACAGCGGATCGAGCGCGGCGACGATGCCGGCGTGATCGAGGTCTTCGGCGTAGAGCTTGTTGAGACGCGAGCCGTCGAAGGCGGCGCCGAGATAAAGATTGTAGCGGGCGGGGCCTTTGCCGACCAAGCCGATCTCGGCGAGATAGGGACGCGCGCAGCCGTTCGGACAACCGGTCATGCGGATGACGATGTCGTCGGCGGAGAGCCCATGCGCGGCCAGGCGCTCGTCCAAAGCGCCAAGCAGATCGGGCAGATAGCGCTCGCTTTCCGCGAGCGCCAGACCGCAGGTCGGCAGCGCGACACAGGCCATGGCGTTGCGCCGCAAGCCCGACCAGGGCGCCAGCAGGCCGGATTCGCGCGCAACATGCTCGATCTCCGCCTGCTTCTCGGTGGGAATGTTGGCGAGAATGATGTTCTGGTTCGGCGTTATACGAAATTCTCCGCCCAGCCGTTGCGCGATCTCGCGCAGCACCGACAGTTGCAGCGCGCGGGCGTCATCGCGCAGCCGGCCGTTCTGCACGAACAGCGTGAGATGGGCTTTGCCGTCGGCGCCTTCGCTCCAGCCGTAGCGATCGCCGGTCGAGGTGAACGCGAAGGGCCTTGCCGGCGCGAGCGTGACGCCGGCGCGCTTTTCGACCTCGGCGCGGAAGGCCTCGAGGCCGCGGTCCTCGATGGTGTATTTAAGCCGCGCGTGCTTACGATTTAGGCGGTCGCCCCAGTCGCGCTGCACGCTGACCACGGCTTCGGCGATCTTGACCGCGTCCTTGGTTTCGCAAAATCCCATCACCTCGGCGGTGCGCGGATAGGTGTCGGGCTCGCCATGGGTCATGCCCATGCCGCCGCCGACGCTGACGTTCCAGCCGGCGATATCGCCTTGTTCGTCGAGGATGGCGATGTAGCCTAAGTCGTGCGCGAATATATCGACGTCGTTTTCCGGCGGCACCGCCACTACGGTCTTGAATTTGCGCGGCAGATAAGTTTTGCCGTAGATCGGCTCGACCGCCTCATCTTCGCCGCCGGCGATGCGTTCGCCATCGAGCCAGATCTCGCGATAGGCCGGGCTGTGCGGCGTCAGATGGTCGGAGACGGCGCGCGCCAACTCCAGCGCCGCCGCATGCGCGCGCGACTTATCGGGATTGACGCCGCACATCACGTTGCGGTTGACGTCGCCGCAGGCTGCAATGGAATTAAGCAGCGCCGTATCGATCGCTCTCAGCGTTGCCTTCAGATTCGATTTGATGATGCCGTGCAACTGCACCGTCTGCCGCGTGGTCAGCCGCATGGTGTGGTTGCCGTAGTCGCGCGCCACCTGATCGAGCGCCAGCCATTGCGCGGCGCTCAGCACGCCGCCCGGGACGCGCACGCGGATCATGAAGGCGAAGGCCTTCTCCATTTTCTTGCGCGTGCGCTCGGGGCGCAGGTCGCGGTCGTCCTGCAGATACATGCCGTGGAATTTGACCAGTTGCTGATCGTCCTCGACGATCGCGCCGGTAATCTCCTCGCGCAGGCCTTCGGCGAGCGTCCCGCGCAGGTAATCGCTCGCCTCCTTGATGCGCTCGTTGCGCGAGACGTCGTCGGTCATGTTGGCCTCTTGTCCCGGACGCGGTGCGGCGCGAAGCGCTGCGCCGCTGATCCGGGACCTATTGTTCGGTTGCGCTGGGCCCCGGGCCTGCAGCGCACCGCTGCGCGCTGCGCTGCGCCCGAGGCACGATCTCAATACGTGTCCGTCAGATAGCGCTTGTCGCGCTCCAGGCTCGACACCGCCTGTTCGGCCGCCTCGGGCGAAAGCTGCTTCACGTCGGCGTAAGCGCGCACCAGCGTCGCGCGCACGTCTTTGGCCATGGCCTTGGCGTCGCCGCAAACGTAGAACTGCGCGCCGCCGTCGAGCCATTCGATCAGATCGCGGCGCCGCTCCCAGATCTTGTGCTGCACGTAGATTTTCTCGGGCGTGTCGCGCGAGAAAGCGACGTCCATGCGGGTCAGCGCGCCGTCCTTGAGCGCCTCCTGCCAGTCGAGCTGGTAGAGAAAATCGTGGGTAAACTGGCGGTCGCCGAAGAACAACCAGCTTCGGCCGCCGGCCTGCGTCGCGCGGCGCTCCTGCACAAAGGCGCGGAACGGCGCGATACCGGTGCCGGGCCCAACCATGATGATGTCCTTGTCGGCCGCCGGCAGCGCGAAATGCTTGTTGGGCTTGAGCTTCACACGCACGCGGCCGCCGCGCTTGAGCCGCTCGGCGACGTAGTTGGAGGCGACGCCTTTGCGGGCGCGGCCCTGGCTTTGGTAGCGCACGGCGGAAATCAAGAGATGCGCTTCCTCGCCGACCTCGCGGCGCGAGGAGGCGATCGAATAGGCGCGCGGGGCCAGCGGCCGCGTCGCCGCGCGCAAATGCTCGGCGGTGAGCGCGATCGGGAAGGTGGCGATCAGGTCGATGAGCTGACGGCCGGCGATCCAGTCTTTCGCTTGCCCGTCGGCGATCAGCGCCTCGACATATTGGTGACCGGTCTGCGCGGCATAGGTCTCGACGGTCTTGAGCGACAGCGTGGTGACGTCGCGCGACTTGATCAATTCCGCGCGCAGCGTCTCGTCGCCCGACAGCCCGGCGAGCTTGAGCAACTCGTCGACATAGGCCGGATCGTTCTCGGCATAGAGATCGAGCGAGTCGCCGGGCTCATAGGCCGGCGCCACGCCGTCGAACGCAAGCGCGAGATGGATGGTTTCCTTGTTCGAGCGCGATGAATTCAGGTTGACGTGCTCGGCGATCTCGGCCTCGACAATATCGGTGTTCGGCGAGGCGGCTTGCTTGCCGAAATCGACCTCGATCACCCGCCCGCGATTGGCGTCCGGCGGCGCCAGCGCCTTGACCGCGTCGCCGATCCATTGCGCGGCGGGCGTTGCAAAGTCGAGATCGCAATCGACGCGATCGACCACGCGCTTGCCGCCAAGCGCGGCCAGTCGCTCGTCGAGCTTCTTGCCGACGGCGCAAAATTCCGCGTAGGCCGTATCGCCCAGCGCCAGCACGCCGAACTCGACGCCGTCGAGGCGCGGCGCGCCCTCGCCCATCAACTCGTTATAGGGGCGCACGGCGCGCGCCGGCGGATCGCCCTCGCCCCAGGTCGCTGCGATCACCACCAGACGCTTGGCGGCGCCGAGCTCGGCGAGATCGAGATCGGCCATGTCGATGAGCGTCGGCTTCAGCCCATGCTTGCGCGCCTGCTTGGCCAGATCGCCGGCAAGCTTTTCGGAATTCCCCGAACTCGCTGGCATAGACGATCGTCAAAGGCTCGGCCGGGCGCGGCGGCCCGTCCGGCTGCGCCTGACCCGAAACCAACTCGACGCCAGCGAGGAAACCCGCGAGCCAGGCGCGCTGGACTTGGCTCGCCGGCCCCACCACGCGGTTGAGCAGCTCGATGTCCTCGTCGGCAAACGGGGCGGTCTTCGGGATGGCGGAGAATTGCACGGGTAAGGGCTCCAGAGCGTCGGAGCCCTTAAATAGAAGCCTATTCTCTGCCGGCGCAATAAGGGCCTGAAAATAAGACGATATTTCCCTCCCAGGGTCGCTGGGGATGCAATTCTTTCCTTCCCGTCGGGACTGCGGAGAACGGCGCTACCGTCAATTCCGCCGGTCTTTCCATGCAAGGCCGCGCATATGGCAGGCACGCGCCGCCGGACGGCAACTTTGCTGTGGAGCCAATGGCGGCACGCGCCCCGCCCTGCCCGCGCGCTGGCTAGACTTTGCGTATGACCAGTCGCCACTACCGCGACGCGCTGCGCGCGCTGCTCACGCCCGCCGAGCACCGCACCTTCGCGCGCCTCAACACGCCGCAGAAGATCCAGGACTACCTCGACGCGCTGCCGGTCAATTTCGAGCTCGGCGGCCACGGCACCCTATCGCCGCGCCGCGTGTTGAAGGCGCGCACCGCGCACTGTTCAGAAGCCGCGATATTGGCCTGCGCCGCCTTTGCCTACCACGGCCAACCGGCGCTGCTGATGGACATGCAGGCGGCGCCAACCGACCAGGACCACGTCATCGCGCCGTTCAAGCAGCGCGGACTGTGGGGCGCGATCAGCAAGACCAATCACGCGATTCTGCGCTGGCGCGATCCGATCTACCGTTCCTTACGCGAACTGGCGATGTCCTATGCCCACGAATATTGCCTGCCGAGCGGCAAGAAATCGTTGCTGGCCTACTCGAAGCCTTTCTCGCTTGCGCGCTACGCGCCCAAACGTTGGGTGATCGCGACGGAAGATCTCGACTGGATCTTGGAAGCGCTCGATGCCTCGCCGCATCTGCCGCTGGCGCCGAAATGGGCGATGGCCATGCGCCGGCGCTCGCCGCGCGTGGAATTACGCGCGCAAGAGGTGCTCGAGTGGCCGGACCCGCGCAAACGCAAGCGCAAGCCCGCCAAGCGGCGCTGAGAATTTACGCAAGCCGCACCCGCCACTATAGTGGCCCAATAGCCGGAGAGCCCAAGCGTGGCATCGTTCGTTTACCACCGACAAATGACCATCGAATGGGGCCAGTGCGATCCGGCCGGCATCGTGTTCAACAGCCGCTTTTTCGAATTCTTCGACACCAGCACCTGGATGCTGTTTGAAGCCGCGCTTGGGGTGAAGCCGCACCAACTGGCGGAGACGTTCAGCGTGATCGGCATCCCGCTGGTCGATGCCCGCGCCAATTTCCTAAAACCCGTGAATTTCGGCGACATCGTCGACATCGCCTCGCGCGTCGCCGAGTTCCGCCGCTCGAGCTTCGACATCGAGCACCTGGTCTCCGTCGGCGGCGAACTGGCGGTGGAAGGCGGCGAAACCCGGGTCTGGGCGGCGCGCGACAAGGCCAATCCCGACAAGATCCACGCGGTAACAATTCCGCCCGACATCATTGCCCGTTTCAGCCACGGGTAATCGTTCCAGCCATTCCCGGTAATGGGCCTGGAGAGGCACGACGCCCTGGTGTGTCGTAAACTCAACAAGACGAAGCGCGATTCGACAACAACGCGCCGCAGAGGGAGAAACGTTTGGCCCGGCTGCTTGAGTTCACGCTCAATGGCCGCGACCGCGCCGACGCGGTTGCGGACAATGTTCTATTGCTCGATTACCTGCGCGAGCAGATCGGGCTGACCGGCACCAAGACCGGCTGCGACGGCGGCGAATGCGGCGCCTGCACCGTGCTGATCGACGACAAGCCGACGCTGTCGTGTCTCACACTCGCCGCGACGGTTGCCGGCAAGCGCATCGACACCATCGAGTCGCTTGGCCACGACGGACAGTTGTCGGCCGTGCAGCGCGGCTTCCACGAGAAGCTCGGCTCGCAATGCGGCTATTGCACGCCCGGCTTCGTCATGGCCTCGGCCGGGCTGTTGCGAAAAAATCCAAATCCGAGCGACGCCGAGATCATGGACGCACTCGGCAGCAATATCTGCCGCTGCACGGGCTATGTGAAGATCATTGAAGCGGTGAAATACGCGGTGGCGCTGAATGCGCAAGGGGTAGCGCCGTGATGCACGAATACGCAGCACACTTGGGCGTCATGCGCGGGCTTGACCCGCGCATCCACGATGAAGTCCCACACGGGAAACCGTTCCGTTGGCTATTGCGGCACGAGCCTCATGGATTGCCGGGTCAAGCCCGGCAATGACAGCGGAGGAACGATACGGGCGAGTTTATTAGGAGCCCCCGCATGAACAAGCCCGTCCCGGCGCACAATATCGGCGGTTACGTGCCGATGATCGACGGGCCGGAAAAGGTCTCCGGCCGCGCCAAATATACCGCCGACATTCTCGGCGCCGATCAGCTTGCCGGCCGCATCTATCGCAGCCCCTATTCGCATGCCGAGATCATCGCGGTTGATGTGTCGGAGGCGGAGAAGGTTCCCGGTGTCGTCGCGATCGTCACCGGCGCCGATTGCGACAAGGGCTTCGGCGTGCTGCCGATCGCCCGCAGCGAGTATCCGCTGGCGCGCGACAAGGTGCGCTATCGCGGTGAACCGGTGGCCGCCGTGGCGGCTGTCGATGATGCGACCGCACGTGAAGCCTTGCGCCGCATCAAATTGAAAGTGCGCGAGCTGCCGGGTTATTACACATCGCAGGCCGCGCTCGCGCCTGACGCCGTGCCGCTGCACGAGAAGAAGCCCGGCAATATCGAGCGCGACGTGCTGTTCGAGCTGGGCTCGACCGCGCAGGGTTTCGCCGAAGCCGACCTGATACGCGAAGGCACCTATAACTGCGCCGAAGTCTGCCAGAACCAGATGGAGATGCACGCCGCCGTCGCCGAATACGACGCGGTGCGCGAGCGCATGACGGTGCATGCCTCCACGCAGGTGCCCTATTACGTGCACCTGATGCTGTCGCAAATCCTCGGCATGGAGATGTCGCGCATCCGGGTGATCAAGCCGCATGTCGGCGGCGGCTTCGGCTGCCGCACCGAGACGCTGGCCATCGAATTGATCGCGGCGCTATTGGCGCGCAAGGCCAACGGCAGCGTGCGCCTGGTCACCAACCGCGAGGAGACCTTCATCACCCATCGCGGGCGGCCGGAAACCGATATCAAGCTGAAGATCGGCATGCGCAAGGACGGCCGCATCACCGCGGTCGAATGCGATTGCGACCAGCGCGGCGGCGCCCATTCCGGCTACGGCGTGGTGACCATCCTTTATGCCGGCTCGATGCTCTACGCCATCTACGATCTGCACAACGTCAAATATATCGGCCGGCGCGTGCTCACCAACACGCCGCCTTGCGGCGCGTTCCGCGGCCACGGCACCGTCGACATCCGCTTTGCCTTCGAAAGCCTGGTCGATGAGATGGCGGCCGAGCTCAGGCTCGATCCCTTCGCGGTGCGGCGCGCCAATCTGCTGAGCGCGCCGACCTTCACCGACAACGACCTGATGGTGAATTCCTACGGCCTGCCGGAATGCATGGATTGGGTGGAGCGCGAGAGCGGCTGGAAAACGCGCAAGGGCAAGATGCGGGCAAAGGCATAAGAAGGGTTTGGGCTTTGCCTGCTCGCATTACATCTAGGGCGCGTCCAAGCCAGTGAACTGGACCGGCGAGCCGCACGCCACCGTCAAGATCAAGCTCGATTTCGACGGTTCGATTGTGGTGCTGTCGGGCGCCGCCGATATCGGCCAAGGCTCCACCACCATTCTGGCGCAAACCGTCGCCGAAATACTCGGGCTCGATTTATCGCGCGTGCGCGTTGTGACCGGCGACTCGGAAGTGGTGCCGAAAGACAATGGCTCCTACTCCTCGCGCGTCACCTTCATGGTCGGCAATGCCGCGCTCGATGCCGCGCGCAACTTAAAGAGCGTGCTGACCGCCGCCGCCGCCCGCAAGCTGGAGGCGCGGCCGGAAGACATCGAATGTTTGGGCGAGGTCTACCGCGCCGGCGCGCAGGACAAGGGCGCCACGTTCGACGAAGTGGTGATGGAGGCGCTGAAGGACTCAGGCACCATCACCGTCACCGGCACCTATTCGACCCTTCCGGAATCGCACGGCGGCAAGAAATATCGCGGCGCCGCCATCGGCGGCACCATGGGCTATTCCTATTCGGCGCAGGTGGTGGAGGTGAGCGTCGACGAGGAGACCGGCGTCGTCACCGTCGACAAAGTCTGGGTGGCGCATGATTGCGGCAAGGCGCTCAACCGGCTGACGGTGGAAGGCCAGGTACAGGGCTCGGTCTGGATGGGCATGGGCCAAGCCATGAGCGAGGAAGCCGCCTATCACGACGGGCTCATGCTCACCGCCAATATGCTCGACTACCGGGTGCCGACCATCCAGGATTCCCCGCCGATCGAAGTCGGCATTGTCGAGAGTGTCGATCCGCATGGGCCGTTCGGCGCCAAGGAAGCGGGCGAAGGCTCGCTCGCCGCCTTCCTGCCGGCGCTGACCAATGCCATCGCCGACGCCATCGGCATCCGCTTCAACGATCTGCCGGTGACGCCCGACCGCGTGTTCGAGGCGATCGAGAAGCGGCGGCGCGCGCTGGAGAAGAAGAATGGATAGTCTCCACTCGTCCCCGCGAAAGCGGGGACCCAGGGCCAAAGAACTGGATGCCCGCTTGCGCGGGCATGAGCGGATTTGTTGTGCGGGGGTCGGCTGATGGACGCCCTGCCCGAATTCCGCGTGCTCAATCCGGCGACGCTCGAGGAAGCGCTCGCCGCGCGCGCTCAGCATCCCGACAGCATGCCGCTCGGCGGCGGCACCGATCTGGTGGTCAACATCAGGCGGGGGATCGTTGCGCCGGCGGTGCTGATAGACATGAACCGCGTGCATGAACTGCACGCGATCAAGGCGGACCAAAGTTCGCTGGAACTGGGCGCCGCGGTCACGCTCACGCAGCTCGCCGAGCATCCGGACGTCATCAAGCACTATCCGGTGCTGGCGCAGGCGGCGGCGCATATCGCAGGCCCCACCCACCGCAACATGGGCACGGTCGGCGGCAATCTGTGTCTCGATACCCGCTGCATCTTCTACAATCAGAGCGAATGGTGGCGCGACGCCAATCACCATTGCCTCAAGACCACCGGCACCATCTGCCACGTGGCGCCGAAGAGCCGCGGGGTTTGTTTCGCGACCTTCTCGGGCGATCTGGCGCCGGCGCTGCTGACGCTCGGCGCCGAGGTCGACATCGCAGGTCCCACCGGCAAGCGCACCATCCCGCTTGAAAAACTTTACATCGGCTTCGCGCGCCAGGATGTGCCGGTCACCGAAACGCAAGGTGACGGCAAGTTCTATCTCTCGCTGCGCCCCGGCGAGATCGTCACCGCCGTGCGCGCCAAAAACACGCCGGGTCTGCGCTCGGCCTATGACAAGATCCGCATCCGCCGCTCGATCGAATATCCGGTGGCCGGCGTCGCGGCCGCTCTCAAGCGCGAGGGTGACAAGCTCGCCGATCTGCGTGTTGCCTTCACCGGCACCAACCCGCGCCCGGTGCTGCTCGCCGGCACAGCCGAGCTTTGCGGCGGCGGCCTTGACGAGCGCGTGATCAAGGGCCTCGACGCGCTGGTGCGCGACCAGATCATGCCGATGAAGACCACGTTCACGCCCGGCCATTATCGCCGGCGCGTCGCCGGCGTATTGGCGCGGCGGCTGGTCACGCGGTTGTTTCAGGGATGACGGGCGCGGCCATGTCGGACGATTTCAGCGAGCGCCGGCCCTACAACGCCGCAACCGATTTCGTCGACGCCCATATCAAGCGCGGCCGCGCCGGCAAGATTGCCTTCGTCGATCCCGACCGCTCGCTGAGCTATGGCGACTTGCAGGCGCGCAGCTATCGCTTCGCCAACGCGCTGCGCCAACTCGGCATCCGGCAGGAGGAGCGCGTCGCGCTGCTGTTGCACGACACGGTCGATTATCCGGTGGCGTTCTGGGGCACGATCCGCGCGGGCAGCATTCCGATCCCGCTCAATACGTTCCTCAATGTCCCGCAATACGCCTATATCCTCGCCGACTGCCGCGCCGCGGCGCTGGTCGCCGCCGCGCCGCTGGCGCCGGCGATATGGCCGACCCTCGAGCGGCTGCCGCATCTGCGCGCGGTAATTTTGGTCGGCGCCGCCGACGACAAAACCGCAGTGCCCGGACGCGACGTGCATCCGTTCGAGGATGTGCTTGCGGCGGCAAGCCCCGCGCCGTTCACCGCCGACACGCTGTCGGACGAAGTGGCGTTCTGGCTCTACACCTCGGGCTCGACCGGCGATCCCAAGGGCGTCAAGCACGTCCACTCCAGCCTGATGGCGACGGCCAAACTGTTCGGCCAGGGCGTGATCGGCATCCGCCACGACGACGTGGTGCATTCGGCGGCGAAATTGTTCTTCGCCTACGGGCTTGGCAACGCCATGACGTTTCCCATGTCCGTCGGCGCCACCACCGCGCTGTGGCCGCACCGGCCCTCGCCGGAAGGCGTGTTCGAGATGATGCGCAAGCATCGGCCCAACATCTTCTACGGCGTGCCGTCGCTCTACACCGCGCTGCTCGCGCATCCGCAGATCGGCAAAGGCGCCGGTTCCGATCGCCTGCGCGTCTGCGTCTCGGCCGGCGAGGCGATGCCGGCCCATATCGGCGAGCGCTGGCGCGAGGTGGTCGGCGTCGATGTGCTCGACGGCATCGGCTCGACCGAACTCTTGCAAACCTTCCTGAGCAACCGGCCCGACGACATCCGCTACGGCTCAACCGGCAAGCCGGTGCCCGGTTATGAGGCGCGCATCGTCGACGAGAAGGGCCGCGAACTCGACACCGACGAAATCGGCGAACTGATCGTGCGCGGGCCGTCGGCCGGCGAAGGCTACTGGAACCAGCGCGCCAAGAGCCGGCGCACCTTCGTCGGCGACTGGACCTATACCGGCGACAAATACCGCCGCGACGCCGACGGCTATTATTACTACTGCGGGCGCACCGACGACATGTTCAAGGTTTCCGGCATGTGGGTGTCGCCATTCGACGTCGAAGCCGCGCTCACCTCGCACGAGGCGGTGCTGGAGGCCGCCGTCATCGGCAAGGAGGACGCCGACGGACTGATCAAGCCGAAAGCTTTCATCGTGCTCAAGACCGGCTATGTCGCCGATGGCGGCCTGCTGGAGAGCCTGAAAGTCCACGTCAAGGAGCACGCCGGCGCTTGGAAATATCCGCGCTGGATCGAATGGCGCAGCGACTTGCCGCGCACCGCCACGGGGAAGATTCAGCGCTTCAAGCTGAGGGATGAGGATTTGGAGGCGCCTGCGGGGTCATAGCCTCCGGCCGTTCCGGTACGGCCCGGTCGGGCCGTACCGCCCAGGATAAGCATTCAATGATCGTGAGCCCACTTGCGGCCAGTGATCATTGCCTTCACCAGGTTCTCGCGGTGTTCGAAGCTCGCCACCAGCACGCCGAGCACATGGACGACGATGAGGCCGACCGTGAGGTTGGCGAACACTTCGTGCACTTCCTCCACCCACTTCGCGCCCCAGTAGGCGTCGGTCGTCATCATGTAACCGGTGATACTAGTGCCGATGAGCATGACGACCAGCGCGACGATCATGGCGCCGCCGGCCGGATTATGGCCGAGATAGCGCGGCGCCCGTAGTAGCACGACGTCGCGTAGATACGCCGTCACCGCGCGTGGCGAGCGGATGAAGTCGTTGAAGCGCGCGTGGCGCGGACCAACGAAACCCCACACAATCCGTAAGGCGAGCAATCCGGCGATGGCGTAGCCGGCAGCGATGTGCACCTTCTCGACATCGTCGCCGGTGACATAGGCCAGCAGAAACAACGTGGCCAGCGACCAATGGAAAACCCGCACGAAGGGGTCCCAGACCTTGACCGTTGCCGGCGGCGTCGCGCTGCCGGCTTCGATTGCGTGGTTGACGGTTGTCATCGCTCAGGGCCGTCAGAGCTGGCCGACGACTTGGCCGTTGGTCGGGTCGACGAACAGCTCGACCCGCTTGCCGTCCCTATCGAGCGCATAGAGCTCGCCGCAGGCCTTCTTCAGCTTGGCCTTCTTCACCGTGTAGCCCCGGGCTTCGACCTTGGCCTGCAGTTCGTTGATTGATAGCCACTGGCTCTGCGGCGCCGCGGTGCAGAGACGGCCGAGGCTGCCAGCTTGGGCGGATGTCGTGACGCCGAGCATCGCGACGGCAAGGGCAAATGCCGAAATCTTCACGAAGGCCGCCGTACCGAACACCCCGGCAGCGATGTTGAAGGATGAGATCTTAGCCATTTGTGGTCTCCCATTTTGGCGGTCCGGCCGCACCACGCGGCGGGCGATGACGGGGCCTTGCCTGAATGGCGCTGACACCGGCCTGTTGGGCGATGTCAGCGAATTGTCAGCCAAGGACGAACAAGGGCGAAGCGCCCTGCCCCAAAACAAAGGAGCCGGCGGCTGGCAGGGCCACCGGCTCCCCGATGCGGGCAGCGAAGACCGTGTCAGTCGCGGTCCTCGTACGCGCCCGATTCGTGCTCGCGCTCGCGGGCTTCCTTGCCGTGTTCGCGGGCATCGTCGTCGCGCTCGCGAACCTCGGCGCGCGCTTTCGTCTTGTGCTCAGCCATCTCGCCGCGGCCCTCGGTCTCCGCCTTCTGGGTGATCTGAGCGCCGTCCTTCGTGGCCGGCTTGGCCTGGTCGTTGCTGGCCTGGGCCGCGGCCGCCAGGCCAAACAGGGCCGCGATGGCACCGAAAATGATGGTTTTGCGCATGGTGTCCTCATTGAGCTGTAGAGTTTCCAGGCGACCGGGCATTCGGTCGCTACGGCCGCGACCATGGCCCGACCCCGCTGACGGCCCCCTGTTGATCCATGTCAGCGATTTGTCAGGTCGGTTGGGGCATCATTATCCGATGCGTTTACGTGGCTTTTCAAAGTTCCTGGCGATGCCGCTGCTGGCGGGCGCCCTGCTGGCGGCGGCGGCGCCGGCCGCGCTGGCGCGCGACCACGACGAGGACGAGCGCGACGCGGTCCGCCGCGCGGTCGAAGCCGGCGAGATCAAATCGTTGGCGGACATTCTCGCCGCCGTGCGCGGCAAGCTGCCGGGCGAAGTCGCCGGTGTCGAAATCGAGCGCGATGACGGCCGCTGGCGCTACGAGTTCCGCGTCATCGACGACAAGGGCCGCCTGTACGAAGTCGAGATCGACGCGCGCAGCGGCAAGATCGAGCGGATCAAGGAGAAGTGATGCGCCTGCTGCTTGTCGAGGACGACCGGCGGATCGCTTCGGATGTCGAGCGCGCGCTTCAAGCCGCGGGCTATGTGGTCGAGACCGTGCGCAACGGCGAGGAAGCCTGGTTCCGCGGCGACACCGAGGACTACGGCGCCGTCGTCCTCGATCTCGGCCTGCCTGGCATGGACGGGCTGGCGGTGCTCAAGCGCTGGCGTGCCAATGGCCGCACCATGCCGGTGCTGATCCTGACCGCGCGCGGCAGCTGGGCCGAGCGCGTCGACGGCATCGATGCCGGCGCCGACGACTACCTGCCCAAGCCGTTCCGCATGGAGGAATTGCTGGCGCGGCTGCGCTCGATCGTGCGCCGCTCCGCCGGCCATGCTTCCTCGTTGGTGGTCGCCGGCGACATCGAGCTCGACGAACGCCAGATGAAGGTAAGCGTGCGCGGCGTGCCGGTCGCGCTGACGCCGCTGGAATACCGGCTGGTCGCCTACCTTCTGCGCCATCGCGGCCGCGTGGTGTCGCAACACGAGCTCGACGAAAACGTCTACGGCCATGGCGAGGACCACGACTCCAATGCGCTGGAAGTGCTGGTCGGCCGCGTGCGCAAGAAGTTGGGGCCGGAACTGATCGAGACGCGGCGCGGCTTCGGCTATCTGGTGCTGGAGACACCGCCGTGAGGTGGGGCTCGCTGCGGCTGCGGCTGGTGGCCGGCGGCATCGTCGCCATTCTGGTGGCGCTGACCATCGCCGGTGCTGGGCTGACCCTGCTGTTCGAGCGCCACGTCACCCGCACCATCGGCGACGACCTCGACGTCTACCTCAAGCAACTGGTCGCCGGCATCGACACCGATGCACAAGGGCAATTGGTGGTGAGTCGGCCGCCGGCCGATCCGCGTTTCGCCGATCCCTTGTCAGGCCTGTACTGGCAGGTGTCCCACGACCGCGGCCAGTTGCTGCGTTCGCGCTCGCTGTGGGACACTGCGCTGCGACTGCCGGCGGACGAGCCTTCGCCAGGCGAACTGCATCACCACGTTATCCCCGGGCCCGCCAAGGCGCGGCTGCTGGTCAGCGAGCGCCGCGTGCTGCTCACCATCGGCGACCGGCGCGTGCCGGTGCGCGTGGCGGTCGCGACCGATCTCGCGCGCGTGTCGGCGGCCGCGTCGCACTTCGCCAGGGATCTCGCGATGGCCCTCGGCGTGCTCGGCCTGGTGCTGGCGATGGCCACGTCGATCCAGGTCGCACTCGGCCTGCGCCCGCTTGACGCGCTACGCCGCGGCGTTGCGGATATTCGCTCAGGACGGCGCGAACATCTGCCCACGGAAGTGCCGGTCGAGGTGCGGCCGCTGGTCGAAGAGGTCAACGGCTTGATCGATGCCCAGGAGCGCGAGATCGAGCGCTCGCGCAGCCGCGCCGCCGACCTCGCCCACGGCCTGAAGACACCACTCGCCGCGCTTGCCGCCGACGCCGCGCGGCTGCGTGCACGCGGTGAAGCGGCAATCGCACAGGATATCGAAGCGGTGGGCGACACCATGAACCGCCACGTCGACCGCGAGCTGGCGCGCGCCCGGGTGCGCGGCACGGCGCGGCAACGCGGCGGCGTCGTCACTCCGCTTAAACCGCTCGTTGGTTCCCTGGTCGCCACGCTATCGCGAACGCCGGCCGGGCGGCGATTGCAATTCGAAAGCTGCATCGCCGGCGAGCCAAACGTGCCGCTCGACCGCACCGATCTCGCCGAAGTGCTAGGCAATCTCCTGGAAAACGCGGCGCGTCATGCCGTTGGCAACGTGCGCGTCAGCGCGGATGGTGCCGGCGCGTCGATCGCGGTCGAGGACGACGGGCCCGGCATTGCACCAGCCGAACGCGCGCGCATGCTTAAGCGCGGGGCGCGGCTCGATACGCGCGGCGAAGGCGCCGGCCTCGGCCTCGCAATCGTCCAGGACGTACTCAACGCCTATGGCTGGCGGATTGAACTCGCCGGGTCGGACCTTGGCGGCCTGAAGGCGACCATCGCGCCGGAAAAGACGTGAGCCTATCCACGCCGCCTCACGCGTCGGCGATCTTCACGTATTCGAAATCGCCCGGCTTGTTGTCGATGCCGACCTTGGGCGGCGCGATCCAACCGGCAAATTTGCCGGGCTCGAACTGCGGCTGCATCAAATGTTCGATGTAGTCCTTGTCCGCCGCCGAGGGCAGAAAATCGGTGCGCCGCTTGGTCCACTCGGCGGGCGAGAGGATATTGCCGTCGACATCGGCATTTGTGCGCGAGAATTCACCGATGTGGCGGTGGAAGGCGACGTGCGGCAGCTTGAGCTGGAACGGGATGCCGTGCTGCTCGATAACCTTGTTCCAGCGGCTGACGCCCATGTTGGCGTCGACGACATAGTCGTCACGCAGCCGCATGTTGAGCGCCGATAGTGCCGACGCATCGTCGTTCTGGACCTTGCCGTCGATCAGCCGCAGCACCGGATAGGTGCTGTTCTCCAACTGATGATCGTCCTCGAGCCGATGCTCGCGATAGCGGCCTTTCAGACCGGCATGGAAGGAATTGGCGGCATTGGTCGAGATTTCGTTGCCGAACAGGTCGAGCGTCAGCGAGAAATGCAGGTTCGCCTTCTTCTGGATGGTCGGCAGGTCGATGACGCCGAGCTTGCGCACCTTGTCGATGTCGTGGGGGTCGCCGATGCCGGCCTCCTTCATCGCCTCGCAGGTGCGCTGCACCACGCGGGTAACGCCGGTCTCGCCCACGAACATGTGGTGGGCTTCCTCGGTCAACATGAAACGGCAGGTGCGCGACAGCGGATCGAAGCCCGATTGCGCCAGCGCCTCGAGCTGCATCTTGCCGTCGCGGTCGGTGAAATAAGTGAACATGAAGAACGACAGCCAGTCCGGCGTCTTCTCGTTGAAGGCGCCGAGCATGCGCGGCGTGTCGGGATCGCCCGAGCGGCGCTGCAGCAGCGCTTCCGCTTCCTCGCGGCCGTCGGTGCCGAAATATTTCTGCAGCAGATAGACCATGGCCCAGAGGTGGCGACCCTCTTCCACGTTGACCTGGAACAGGTTGCGCATGTCGTAAAGCGAGGGCGCGGTCTTGCCGAGGTGGCGCTGCTGCTCGACCGAGGCCGGCTCGGTGTCGCCCTGGATGACCACTAGGCGGCGCAGCATGGCGCGGTATTCGCCCGGCACTTCCTGCCAGGCGTCCTCGCCCTTGTGCATGCCGAAGGGAATCTTGCGCCCCTCGTGCTGCGGCGCTAGCAGCACGCCCCAGCGGTATTCCGGCATGCGCACGTAGTCGAATTTGGCCCAGCCTTTGGGGTCGACGCTGATTGCGGTGCGCAGATAAACCAGCGATTCCTGGAAGCCCTCCGGCCCCATGTCGTTCCACCAGTCGAGGTAGCCGGGGTGCCACTTCTCCAGCGCGCGCTTGACGCGCGGGTCCTGCCCGAGCGCGACGTTGTTGGGGATCAAGCCGTCATAGTCGACTGCTGCGATGTTCATCGTTGCGTCCTCTTGCTTTTCCGCCGCTCGGAAATCTCAAATTCGTTCTTTGTTGAAGGTCGGCGACACGCCGCTGCCGTAGAGCTTCAGCGCACCCTGCTCGCCGATCGCGTTCGGCCGCTGGAAGATCCAGTTCTGCCAGGCGGTCAGCCGTCCGAAAATCTTGGTCTCCATGGTCTCCGGGCCGGCGAAGCGCAGATTGGCTTCCATGCCGGTCATGGCGTCGGGCGAGAAGCTGGTGCGTTCCTCGAGCATGACGCGCAGCTCGTCGTCCCAATCGAAGTCTTCGTAGGCCACGGTGACGAGGCCGAGCTCGGCGGCTTCTTCGCCCTCGACCGCCACGCCGATCTTTTCCTTCACATGATCGACCTGCTCGGGCTCGCCCAGGAAGCGGGTCTGCAGCCGCGTCAAGCCGTTGCCCATGGGATAGAAACCAAAATTGACCTGCCCGAGCGTGATCGCGGCGGCTTTTCGGTTTTCGCCCTCGCGCGTGCCGATCAGCATCAGCGAACGGTCGGCGGCAAAGGCAAGTTCGGCCAGCGTGCCGGCAAAACAGGAGCCCGGTTCGATCAGCGCGATCATACTGCGTGGCGTCACGTCGAGGCGCTTGAGCACGCGCTTGAGGTAATGGCGGATCTCGCGCATCAGCCAATCGCCGTTGGCTTTGGCAAGGAAATCGTCGTGCTCGAGCACGGCTTGCGCATTGCCGTCGGTGCGCAGGAGCAGCACGCCGATGGCTGCCTCATTGGCGCGCAGATGCAGGATGGCGTCTTCCAGCTCGCGCGCCACCTTGAGCGGCCAGAACTTAGCGCCCAGCGCATGCGCGGCTTCGACCGAGGCCGGTGCGCCTTGCGCCGGCCCGCGCACGGTGACGTTGGCCAGTCCGCGCGCACGGTCGATCTCGACGTCGACATGCGAATAAGTCACCCGGTCGGCCTCGATCTTACGGTCGAGTGGCGTCAACGCGATGCCCTTGGCGTCTTTCGGCCGGTCGGAACGCGCGGCAATCTCGTGTGCGCGCGCGGCCACCGCATCTTTCCATTTCGAATTGGGCACCACCTCGTCGACCAACCGCCACTCGACGGCTTTCGCGCCGCGGACACCCTCCTCGATCGAACAGAACACGTCGGCGCGGTCGCGCCGCACCTTGCGCTTGTCGGTGACGCGGGTGAGCCCGCCGGTGCCCGGCAGCACCGCCAAGAGCGGCGTTTCCGGCAGCGCCACCGCCGAGCGGCGGTCGTCGACCAGCATGATGTGGTCGGCGGCCAGCGCCAGCTCGTAGCCGCCGCCGGCGGCATTGCCGTTGATGGCGCAGAGATAGGCCTGCTTGGAATTTTCCGAAGCGTCCTCGATGGCGAGCCGCGTTTCATTGGTGAACTTGCAGAAGTTCACCTTCTGCCCGTGCGTGGACTTGCCGAGCATGCGGATATTGGCGCCGGCACAGAACACGTTGTCCTTACCGGACTTGATGACGACACAGTGCACTTCCGGATGCTCGAAGCGCAGCCGCTGCACCGCGTCGTTGAGCTCGATGTCGACGCCGAGGTCGTAGGAGTTGAGCTTGAGCTCGTAATCGCCAAGCCCGCCGGCCTGATCGACGTCCATGATCAGATAAGCGATGTCGCCGTCGATCTCGATGCGCCAATGGCGGTAACGCGCGGGATCGGTCTCGAAGTCGATGCTCTGCATGGCGTTTGGCCGCGCGCAGGTGTCGCGCGCCGCATTCTCCCTCTATGCATTATTTTGCATTTAGGTAGCAGCCCCGCTCGCAATCTTCAACTGTGTTGTCGCAACCGCCCGGCTTAATCCCACGGCGCGAAACGCCCGCCAAAAGGCCAGTAAAGCATTGACATTGTGGCGGAAAACGCCGGCCGGCGCACGGTTGCCACGACCGCCCGCGGACCCTATTGACCGGAAATATAATTCAGGATAACCGGAGTGTGATGACCGCAGTCAAGCCCGTCCACAACCGCGACACCGACGCCTACCTGCGCAAATTGGGCGAGCGGGTGCGCACGCTGCGCAGCCAGCGCGGCATGTCGCGCAAGGCGCTGGCGGCGCACGCGCAGGTGTCGGAGCGCTACCTCGCCCAGCTAGAGGCCGGCTTGGGCAACTGCTCGATCGTGCTGCTGCGGCGGATTTCCCGCGCGCTCGGGCTGCCGGTGACGCAATTGATCGAAGAGCGCGCCGAGCCGCCGCTCGATTTCGTGCTGCTGTCGCAGTTCCTGGAGCGGCTGCCGGCACCGGCGCTGGCCGAGGCGCGCGACCTGCTGCTGCGCCATTTCGGCGATGCCTCGGACGACCTGCGCAAGCGTCGCATCGCGCTGATCGGGCTGCGCGGCGGCGGTAAATCCACCCTCGGCCGCCTGCTGGCGGCACGGCTGGAAGTGCCCTTCATCGAGCTCGACCGCGAGGTCGAGAAGCGCAGCGGCGCCAACCTGAGCGAAATCTTCGACATGTTCGGCCAAGAAACCTTCCGCCGCGCCGAGCGCGAGGCGCTCGAGCAAGTGCTGGCGCAGCATCGGTCCTTCGTGCTGGCCACCAGCGGCAGCATCGTCACCGAGCCGGGTACGCTTGAACTGTTGCTCGCATCGTGCTTCACCGTCTGGGTCCGCGCCGCCCCGCAAGAGCATATGCAACGGGTGATGGCGCAGGGCGATATGCGTCCGATGGCCAACAGTGCGCGTGCGATGGAAGACCTGATCTCGATCCTCAAGAGCCGCGAGCCGCTCTATGCCAAGGCGGAGACGGCGCTGATCACCAGCGGCAAGACGCCGGAGCAGAATCTCAGCGAGCTGTTGCGCCTGGTCGGTGCTCCCTCCCCGCAACCCGCGCGCCAATCGGCGTGATTTCATTTCAAACCGAAAGACATGGAGCCGGCGAACGCCGGAAAGATAAGAATGAGTGAGCCTATCAAGACCGACGTTCTGATCATCGGTGCAGGACCCATCGGCTTGTTCGCCGTGTTCGAGCTCGGCCTGCTCGACATCAAGGCGCATCTGGTCGACATCCTCGACAAAGTCGGCGGGCAATGCGCCGAGCTTTATCCGGAAAAGCCGATCTACGACATTCCCGGCATCCCCTACATCACCGGGCACGGCCTGACCGAAGCCCTGATGCAGCAGATCAAGCCGTTCAATCCGACCTTTCATCTCGGCGAGATGGTGACCATGGTCGAGAAGACCGGCGAACCCGCCTTCCGCGTCGGCACCGACGGCGGCAAGATATTCGAGTGCAAGGTTGTGGTGATTGCGGCCGGCGGCGGCTCGTTCCAGCCCAAGCGCCCGCCGATCAGCGGCATCGAGCCCTATGAGGACAAGTCGGTGCACTATGCCGTGCGCAAGATGGATCATTTCCGCGACAAGCGCATCCTGATCGTCGGCGGCGGCAACTCGGCGCTCGACTGGACGCTCAATTTGCAGCCGATCGCCAAGCGGCTGACGCTGGTACACCGGCGCGACGACTTCCGCGGCGCCCCCGACAGCGTCAACAAGATGCGCGCGCTGGTCGCGGCCGGCGACATGGACCTGAAGATCGGCCAGGTCGCCGACCTCGAAGGCGCCGACGGCCAGCTCCACGCCGCCAGCATCAAGGAAAAGGACGGCTCGCTCACCCGCGTCGAGGTCGACGCCATGCTGCCGTTCTTCGGGCTCACCATGAAGCTCGGCCCGGTCGCCGAATGGGGGTTAGATCTCGAGAACAATCTGATCCCGGTCGAGACCGCCGCTTTCGAAACCAGCGTGCCCGGCCTATTCGCCATCGGCGACATCAACACCTATGCCGGCAAGCTCAAGCTCATCTTGTCCGGCTTCCATGAGGCCGCGCTGATGTCGCAGAAGGCCTATCACTACGTGTTCCCGGACAAGAAGCTGGTGTTCCAGTACACCACCTCCTCGACCAATCTGCAGAAGAAGCTGGGCGTGGCTTGAACCGCATGATCCGATCCACTCTCCGCTCATTCCCGCGCAAGCGGGAATCCAGGGCCGAATTCGCAGATCTTTCGGTTGTCTGCCCTGGGTCCCCGCTTTCGCGGGGACGAACGGTTTATTTCCGCTCGTAAGCCACATGCCGAAGATCACCTATATCGAACACGACGGCACGGTGCACACTGTCGACGCCGACATCGGCTCGACGGTGATGGAGACAGCCTTGCGCAACGAAGTGTCGAGCATCGTCGCCGAATGCGGCGGCTCCTGCACCTGCGCCACCTGCCTGGTGCATGTCGACGAAAAATGGAGCCCGATCGTCGGCCCGCCCTCGGCCGAGGAAGAGGAGATGCTGGACTCCGCTTTCGAGGTGAAGCCGACGTCGCGGCTGTCCTGCCAGATCAAAGTGACGGAAGAGCTTGACGGCCTGATCGTCTACACGCCGGCCTATCAGGGCCGCTGAACGATCACGGGCCAGAGCCCGCGACCATGCCCCAGCGCCGCACTGTCACCGCCTCCAGCGTCTGGAACACGAAGCGCTCGAAGAACACGCCGATGGCGCCGATCACGATCAGCGTCGCCAGCATGATGCCGGAGTTGAGGAATTCCTTGGCGTCGAAGATGATCTCGCCCAGTCCGAGCTTCGGGCTCGACAGCAGTTCGCCGCCGATGACACCGATCCAGGCGCGCCCGAACGACAGCCGCAAGCCCGTAATGATGTAGGGCAGCGAGCCTGGCCAGATCACCTTGCGAAACAGCGTCGTGCCGTCGGCACCCATGACCATCGCCGCGCGCAACCAGATCGGATTGACCGCGCGCACGCCGGCCCACACCGCATAAACCATCGGGAACGACGAGGCGTAGATAACCACCACGATGGTGGCGCGATCGCCGATGCCGAACCAGAGGATGAACAACGGCACCCAGGCAAGCGACGGGATCGGCAAAAGCACGCTCAGCACCGGATTGAAGATGCGTTCGGCGACCCAATAGCGCGCCATCAAGACACCGATCGGAATGGCGAAGGCGAACGAAATCCCCAGACCGATGAACACCCGCACGATGGTTGCCGCCGTATTGTCGACCAAAGTGCCGTCGATCAACATTTGCCATATAATTACTGCGATCGATTCCAGCGGCGGCGTCATCGCCGTGGAAAACATGCCGCTGCGCGCAAAGATCTCCCAGATGACGAGCAGCACCACCACGCCGGCCACCCCGCGCGCAAGCGCCATCCAGGAACGTTTAGCCTTCATGCCGTCACCATGCCCCAGCGCACCACCGTGTAACGCTCGACGCGGGCGAACACCTGCCGCTCGAGCAGGATGCCGATCACGCCGATAACCGCGATGGTGGCGAGCATCACGTCGGTGTTGAGGAAGGTCTGCGCGCCGAAGATCAACCAGCCGAGGCCCTGCTGGACCGACATCAGCATCTCGACCGCGATCAGGATGCGCCAAGCTTGCGCCAAGCCCAGCCGCAGGCCGATCAGGATATAGGGCAGCGCCCCCGGCAGGATGACGCGGCGGAACAGTTCACGATCGGCGGCGCCCATCACTTCCGCCGAACGCAGCCAGATCGGTTTGACCGCCTTCACCCCCTTCCAGGTGTTGATGATGACGGTGAAGCAGGAGGACACGCCGACCAGCAGAATGGTCGGCGTATCGCCGAGGCCGAACCAGAGCACGAACAGCGGGGCATAGGCCAAGCCCGGGATCGGATAGAGGAAGGTGACGATGGGCACGAGCGTATCTTCCACCCACTGCCGCCGCCCCATGGCGATGCCGAGCAATACGCCGACAACGGCGGCGATCAGGAAGCCGGCGACCAGGCGATAGAGTGTCGCCACGGTCGCCGCCCACATGATGCCGTTGCCGGCCAGCCGCACGAAAGCGTCGACAATATCGGGAAGGCCGGGCACCAGCTTGGGCGAGAATCCCCCGTAAGCGACGAAGAGTTGCCATGCCACCGCGATCACTGCGAAGGTGACCAGCGGCAGCCCGAGCGACAGTGCCCGCCTCATTCCCAATTCGGACCTCAGCCCTTTTGCGCTTCAGCCAACAGGCTGCTGTTGAGCAGCTTGTCCCAATCCGGAATTGCCGCAATCTTCTTCTGTTTCATCAGGACCTTCGACTGGTTGGTCAGATAGTCCTTCAGCTCCGGCTTGAACTCCGGATTGACGTCGATCTTCGACAGCATCAGCTTGACGACTTTTTCGCTGACCTTGAAGCCCTTCTTCCCGAAGGTATCGATGACGATCTTCGTCGCCTGGTCGCGATTGTCGTTGAAGATCTTCACGCCGGCGAGCCAGCCGCGCAGGAAGGCGACGACGTCGCCGCGCCGCTTTTCAACATCGGCTGTTGCACAGCCGAGGATGACCGGTTGCAGGTCGTAAGGGCTGTAGTCGGTCAGCACCTTGCCGAGCTTGTCGACTTCGGCGATCGACGGGAACGGCTCGACGCCCGCGAAAGCGTCGACCGAGCCCGCAGCGAGCGCCGAAACGTGGTTCTGGAAGCGGACGTTGACCATCTGCACGTCCTTTGGCGATAGGCCCGCCTTCGGCAGGATCTTGCTCTGGAACACGTGGTCGGTCGCCGAGCCGAACTGCGAGCCGATGCGCTTGCCCTTCAGGTCCTTGATCGAGTTGGCGCCCGACTTTAGCCCTGCGACCACGGCAAGCGTCTTGGAGCCGTAGAGCGCAAGGCCGATGGCCTCCATCTGGCCCTTGGCCGCGCCGATGATGAACGGCGTCGCACCGATCACGCCCATGTCGACGCGACCCGAAATCATGGCGTCGCGCGTGGCCTTGCCGCTGCCGAAGTGGAAGATCTTGATGTTGGCGTTGGCTTTCTTGAACAAATCCTCGGCTTCGGCGATCATGCCGATCGTGCCCCAGGACGTATCCTGGAAGCCGAAGTTGAGCGGCTCGGCGCCATAGGCGCGCACCATCGGGAACGCCGAGGTGGCGAGCGTGGCGCCGGCGATGGCGAGAAAGTCGCGTCGCGGCAGCGTAAGCTTGGTCATGGTTTTCCTCCCGTTTTTAGCCATGTCTTTGTCGGTTTAGAGCGTCACTCCGTTGCTTTCTTCCCATAGCCGGGCCACCTCGGTTTGATCGGCATTGGCGCCGATCTCGGCCACGGCCTTGCCCCAAATTGCACTGACACAATCGGCGAGCGGGGTCATGGCGCCGATCGAGTGCCCGAAATTCGCGGCGATCGACACGTCCTTGGCGATCAGGCCAAGCGCCATGCCGGTTGCGAATTTGCGGGTAAGCACCTGCGGGATCACCTTCTTCTCAAGCGGATGCTGGCGGCCGGCGCACATCTGCACCAGCGCATCCGCCATCACCTTGCTGTCGAGCCCGAACTTGCGGCCGATGGACAACGCCTCGATGAAGTTGATCAGTGTGGTAGCGTTCACGTAGTTGGCTAGCGCCTTGAGCGCGTGCCCTGAGCCGAGTGCGCCGCAACGAAATTGCTGGCGTCCGAGCGCGGCAAAAATCGGCTGGCAGCGCGCAATATCTTCGTCGCTGCCGCCGACCATCACGTCGAGGGTCGCATCCTTGGCGAACACCACGCCCCCCATGACCGGCGCATCCGCGTAAGCAATGCCGCGCTTGGCCAATTCGGCGCCGATCTCGACCGTGGCGCGCGGATCCGACGTGCCCATGTCGATGACAACGCAACCGGGCGCCAGCGCCGCGGCGAGACCATCGGCGCCGAGCACGACCTCACGAACGGCCTTGTCATCGGGCAGCATGGTGATCGCCGCATCCGCGCCGCGCGCAACCTCGCTCAGTGTCGCGGCCACGCGGCCGCCGTGGACGGCGGCAAATGCGCGCGCCGCTTCCGGGCGCCGGTCGAACAGCGCCAGGGCAAAACCTTTGGCGGCAAGCTGCGCCGCCATCGGCGTCCCCATGTTGCCGAGCCCGATAAAGGCGATTGTTCTGATCGGCGTCATGTCGACCTTTCAGTGCCGCAAATGGCGCATGATTTCGCGCTGGCTTTCGACGAAAAATTCGCTCAACGGGTCGCGCGGCCGCGGCAGGTTGAGCGTGAGCTCGGCCTTGATGGTGCCGGGATGGGCGTTGAGCACGATCACCTTGTCGCCGAGGTAGACGGCCTCGGCGACATTGTGGGTGATGTAGACGATGGTCTTCTTGGTCTTCTGCCAGATGCCGGTGAGCAGTTGCTGCATGTCGTCGCGCGTCATGGCATCGAGCGCGGCGAACGGCTCGTCCATCAGCAGCACTTGCGGATTGTAGGCGAGCGAGCGGGCAATGGCGACGCGCTGCTGCATGCCGCCGGATAGCTGGTGCGGGAACACGTCGGCGAACTTCTCGAGGCCGACGAGGCGCAGGAATTCGAGCGCGGTCTTCTCGCGCGTGTCCTTGTCGACCTTGCGCATTTCCAGCCCGAACTCGACATTGTGGCGCGCCGTGCGCCATGGAAAGAGCTGGGCGAAATCCTGAAACACGACGCCGCGGTTCTGCCGGTTCTTGTCGAGCGGCGCATCGCCGATGCGGATCTCGCCTTGGGTGGGGGTGAGCAATCCGGCCAGGATGTTCAAGATCGTGGTCTTGCCGCAGCCACTCGGTCCCAACAGGCACATGAATTCGGACGGCGCGACGGTGAAATTGATGTCCTTGACTGCCAAGACGCGGCCGCTATCGACCGTGTATTCAAAGCTTACATTTTTAACTTCAATTTGATCGGCCACTGGATGCACTCGCGCTCGGCGTCACAACTCGTGCTCAGCATCGTTCCACTGGCGCCCAGCATAGCGGCTGGCGGCGCAGCAGGCCAAATGCGCGGGGCGGGCCTAAGTCGTTGCCGTACAATGCCGGTAAATCTTGGGGTCCATAGAGTGAGAATGGATTCGCCTTGCGCCCGGCTTTGGTCCCATGGTCAAACGGCAACCGATCCGGTAAACTTACAACCACTAATCGACAGGCCACGGCGGACGTGGGGCAATCGATCGTGACAGCGCAAATCCTGCGTCTAGGCGTTGCAGCGATGTGCTGCGCGCTCGCGTTCTTGGCGACGCCGCAAGCGCAGGCGCGCGAGTTTCGCGTGGCCGACACGCAAACCGCCGACTATCCGACGGTGCGCGCGGTCATTTATATGGGCCGCCTGATCGAACAGCGCACCGGCGGGCGGCAGATGCTGCGGGTTTTCCATTCCCGCCAGCTCGGCGAGGAGAAGGAGACGATCGAGCAGACCCGCGTCGGCGCCATCGATCTCAACCGCACCAACGTCGCGCCGATCGGCTCGCTGGTTCCGACCGCCAATTTGTTGGCGCTGCCCTTTCTCTTCCGCTCGCCCGAGCATCTGCATCACGTGCTCGACGGCCCGATCGGCGATGAGATTCTCGCCAGCTTCCAGCCTTACGGCTTCATCGGCCTGACGTTTTACGATTCCGGCGCGCGCTCGATCTACAACAGCGTGCGGCCGGTGCGCACGCTCGCCGACATGAAGGGGCTGCGCATCCGCGTGCAACAATCGAAACTCATGAGCGAAATGATCAAGGCGCTCGGCGCCGTGCCGGTCGAATTGCCCTATGGCCAGGTGGAAACGGCGCTGACCACCAAGCTGATCGACGGCGCCGAAAACAACTGGCCGTCTTATGTGACGACCAATCACTACAAGGCCGCACGCTATTACACGCTGACCGAACACACCATGAGCCCGGAAGTGCTGGTGATGTCGCTGAAGGCCTGGCGAAGCCTGTCGGCCGAGGATCAGAAGATATTTCGCGCGGCTGCCCGCGAGTCGAATATTTTCATGCGCAAGCAATGGCATGCGCTGGAAGTGCAATCGCAGGCGCAGGCGCAGAAGGCCGGCAACGTGATCGTCGCCAAATTCGACCGCAAGCCGTTTGAAGACGCCATGTCCGGAATTTACGTCAAAGCGGCGACCGATCCCGCGCTGCGTCAACTGATCGATCGCATCCGACTGGTCCAGTGAGCCTCGCCTTGGTGGCCATGGACCAGCGACAGTCAGGCGCTCCGCAAGCCGCCGCTCACGCGGGCGGGCGCCGCCTCGACATTCAACGTCTCGTCCGCGCCCTGCCGATCCGCTGGCGCATTCTGTCGATCGCGACGCTGAATAGCGCGTTCGCGCTCTTGCTGGGCGCGTTGATCTGGAACGGCGCCACCACGCTGAGTACCGCCTGGAAAGAAGTCCGCCAGGTGCGCGAATCCGACACGCTGCTTGCGTTGCTGGAAAGCGAGACCAGCCGTCTGCAGAATTTGATCCATCGCTACATCAACGAGCCGCGCAGCGACATATTTTCCGAGATTCTCCGCTTGCACGAAGCGGTGCTGGGCACGCTGAAGACGCGTGGCGCGGCCGACCCGATGCTGTCGTCGTCGGTGAACCAGTTAACCGCGCTCACCGAGCGTTTTTTCGAAGGCTTCGGCAAGCTGCGCGGCGTGCAGACCGAAATCACGCGAACGTATGAAGACGAGGTGCTCAAGGCGGCCAAGGAGATGGCCGGCCTTTATGCCATCATCGAAGCGTCGGTGAGCACGCGCGACGCGCTGATCGTGCCGTCCTTGAGCAAGTCGCGCGAGGCGTTCACCGCGACGCTGGTCGCCGCCAACGCCTATTATCTGTCGCTCGCGTCCGATGCCGCCGCGGAGGCGCATCGCAACATCCAGACCATCGAGCGCACCATCCCGGTGATGTCGGATCTTGCGGAAAACGATCTGCAGCGATCGGCCTTGGCCGCCCTCAATACACGCGCCCAGTCATTCGGTCGCGGGCTGACTCTGCTTGCCGAGAAGTTCGCGGCACGAACGGCGATGCTCACATCCATCGACGGCAATCAAGCCTCGATGGTGTCTACCATCGACAGACTGTCCGCCCAGATGCGGCAGCGCGAGCAGCAGGCGCAGCAGCGGTTCGATCAAACCTTGACCGACATTTATCGTAAAGTCGCGCTGATTTCCGTGGTGTTTTTGCTGGCGATCATGGCCGGCGGCTTCATCATCGCGCACAGCATCCGCGAACCGTTGCGCGAATTGATGACGTCGATGGATGCGATCGTATCCGGGCAATATGACCGGCCGGTCCGCGACACCAATGCGTCCGACGAGATCGGCGAGATGGCGCGCGCCGTGGAGGTTTTCCGCGACAACGCGATTGCGCGCCGCAAGGCCGAAGACGATCTGCGGGCGTCGAAGGAGCGAGCCGAGAACGCGCTGGAGGAACTGCGCGCGACGCAAAAGAACCTGATCGACGCGGAAAAATTGGCGGCGCTCGGCGGTCTGGTCGCCGGCGTCGCCCACGAAGTCAATAATCCGGTCGGCATCAGCCTCACCGTCGCGTCGAGCCTTGCCCGACGCTGCGAGACCTTTAAGGCCGAACTCAACGAGGGGCCGTTGCGCCGCTCCCGGCTCGATGAATTCATCGCGGGAAACCGCGACGCCGCGCAGCAGCTCGTCACCAATCTGCAGCGCGCCGGAGAGTTGATCCAGTCGTTCAAGCAGGTCGCTGTCGACCGCAGTCATGCCGACCGGCGGCAGTTCGACCTCAGCCAGGCAACGCAGCAGATCATCGCCAGCCTGCGCCCGGTGCTCAAAAAGTCCAAAATCGCGCTCGCCATCGACATTCCCGACGGCATCTTCATGGACAGCTACCCGGGCTCCTATGGGCAGGTGCTCACCAATCTGTTCCTCAATGCCGTCGTCCACGCTTTCCCCGGCGGCAGCCCCGGCCGCATCAGGATCCAGGCGCAGACATCCGGCGAAAATGACGCGGTCATTGTCGTGGCCGATGACGGTATCGGCATGACCGAAGAGACAACGCGGCGCGCTTTTGACCCGTTCTTCACCACCCGTCGCAATCAAGGCGGCACCGGGCTCGGGCTGCACATCATCTACAATCTCGTCACGCAGACGCTAGGCGGCCGCATCGCTCTGGAATCCAAGCTTGGCGAAGGCACGACGTTCCGCATCACCATACCGCGCTCGGCACCGCGCGCATCTTCGGTAGCCGCCGATGACGCAAGCAACGGACAAGCCACATGGCCGAACCCGACGACGTCCTCAAGCTGATCGACGACACGCCGGCAGCGCCGGCGGAGACCGGGCCACGCTGGAAGATCGCGGTGATCGACGACGATCCCGCGGTCCACAACGGAACGCGTTTTGCGCTCAGCGACTACAGCTTGAACGGGCAAGGCCTGGAAATCCTGTCCGCCTATTCGGCCGCGGAAGGCCGCGAGCTCATGCGCGAGCATCCGGACATGGCGGCGGTCTTGCTCGACGTCATCATGGAGACGGACGATGCCGGGCTGGGACTGGTCGAGAGCATCCGCAAGGAGCTGAAGAACGAGACGGTCCGCATCATTTTGCGCACCGGTCAGCCCGGCCAGGCGCCGGAACGCCGCGTCATCGTCGACTACGACATCAACGACTACAAGGCGAAGACCGAGCTCACGGCCGACAAGCTGTTCACCTCGTTGACCGCGGCGCTGCGCAGCTATCAGCAGCTTCAGCGCATGGTGGAGACCCGGCGCGGTCTGGAGATCATCATCGATGCCGCCTCGACTCTGTATGATTTCAAGTCGATGCAGCGGCTGGCCGAAGGCGTGCTGACGCAGATCGCCTCGCTGCTTAATGCCGACTGCGCCGGCATTTTGGTGCTGCGCGAGGTTGGCAATACCGACGAGAGCTTTCTGGTGCTGGCGGGATCGGGCTGTTACAGCCGCTTCATCGGCGACACCGGAACGCCAGGCCTCGGCAACGAATTGCGCCAGTTGGTGGGAGAGGCATTCCGCCGCCGCCAGCACGAATTCATGCCACAGCGTTCGGTGCTGTATTTGCAGACCGGCAGCGGCCGCGAGGTCGTCGTTCTGCTGGAAGCCGCCAAGGAACTGTCAGACACCGACCGCGCGCTGGTGGAGATTTTCGCAAGCCGCCTGTCGATCGCCTTCGACAATGTCATCCTTTATGAGCAGTTGCAGGAAGCCAATGTCCGCCTTGAGGATCGTGTCGCCCAACGCACGCGCGATTTGACCTCGGCCAACCGGCGGCTGGCGTCGCAATGGGCGCGATTGCAGCGAGCCAACGAATACAAGAACGAAATCCTCGGCACCGTCGCGCACGACCTCAAGAACCCCCTCAGCGTGATCCTCGGCCGCACCGAAATGCTCTCCGACATGTTGCAGCACGCCGTCTCCCCGGTCGACAGCATGCGGCAGCAGCTCGGTCATATTCGCACCGCGACCAAACGGCTGACCGAAATGGTCGACACGCTCGTCGCCGACGCCATGGCGGACGCGCTCGACATCACCGTGCGGCGCGAATTGATCGATCTCGCCAGCCTGGTGAACGAGGTGGCCGAGGCCAACCGGCCGCTGGCCGAACGAAAGCAGCAGATCATCTCCGTGTCCGTTCCGGTCGAGCATCCCGCGCTGGTCGATTCGGACCGCATGCGGGAGACGATCGACAACTTGCTGAGCAACGCCGTCAAATACAGTCCGATCGGCGGCCGCATCGATGTCGAAATCGCGCGCGACGGCAACAGTACGGTCATTCGCGTCAAGGACGCGGGAGCCGGCCTTTCGCCGGAGGACCTTACGCGGCTGTTCGGGCGCTTTCAGCGGCTGTCGGCCAAGCCCACCGGCGGCGAGAACTCCACCGGTCTCGGGCTCTCGATCGTCAAACGGATCATCGATCTGCACGGCGGCACCATCGCCGCGGCGAGCCCGGGTCCCGGCCTCGGCACGACCTTCACGGTGACACTGCCGCCGCCATGAGCCGCTCCCAACACATAGTCGTCGTCGACGACGAGGCGCCCGCCCGCGAGATGGTCGGCGACTATCTGCGCATGCACGGATTTTCCGTCACGCTATGCGACGGCGCCGCCAGTCTGCGCGCCAGCATCGCCAAACAGTTGCCCGACCTCATCGTGCTCGATCTCAACATGCCGCAGGAGGACGGGCTATCGATCATTCGCGATCTCAAGCAGCGCTCGACCGTCCCGATCATCATGCTGACCGCGACCGCAAGCCCGATCGACCGCGTGGTCGGGCTTGAACTCGGTGCAGACGACTATCTGGCCAAGCCGTGCGAGCTGCGCGAATTGCTAGCGCGGGTCCGCTCGGTCCTGCGCCGCAGTGCCCCGGCGGCGGCCGCAGCCCCCTCCCCGCAGCCGGCGCCGACTTTGGCGCCAGCCGCCGCGGACGCACCGAAACCGGTCCGATTCGGCACCAAATGGCTCGATCTGGAGGCGCAAATCCTGCGCGACGATGAGGGCAACGAACACCCCCTGACGGCCTCGGAATTCGGCCTGCTCAAGGTCTTTGCCGCCAATCCCAAGCGTGTGCTGTCGCGCGAGCGCCTGCTCGATCTGGCCAATGCGCGCGATGCCGAGGCTTTCGACCGCGCCATCGACCTGCGGATCATGCGGATTCGCCGCAAAATCGAGCCTGATCCGGCCCACCCGTCGGTCATCCGCACCGTGCGCGGCGGCGGCTACCTGTTTTCCCCAGGCGGCGAGGCCCCCTGACGGCCGATTGTTTCGTCGCCCGCCCCGTTTGTTTCGTCAGGCGACCTCCCACGAAACAAAAGTCCTGCCCGACGAAACCCGATTTTTGTTCCACGAAAAATAAGGGAAACGGTGGCTTGCTACTCCAGCCTCATGGAAAGCGCCTGTTAGCGGCGCATGGAGGCGACAATGGCGAACGTGCAGGTTCTCCCCCAAACCGCAGTCATCTGGCCCTACGTTGCCGCTCACGAGAGCTCTGATCGGGATCTGCTGAATAAAATCGCGGCCGGCGACCGGCTGGCCATGCGGACCCTCTACGGCCGCCACAATGTGCGGGTCTACCGCTTTGTGCTGCGCCTGATCGGCGATGAGGGCAAGGCCGAGGATATCGTCAGCGAGGTGTTCTTCGACGTGTGGCGTCAGGCCGGCCGTTTCGAAGGCCGCAGCCAGGTCTCGACCTGGATCCTGGCGATCGCCCGTTACAAGGCGATCTCGATCCTGCGCCAGCGCAAGGACGACGTGGTCGATGACGACGTCGTGGAAGCCATCGCCGACGACTCCGATAACCCGCAAGTTTCGCTGGAGAAAAAGGACACCGGCATTCTGCTGCAAAAGTGCCTGCGGCAGCTATCGCCCGAGCACCGCGAAATCATCGACCTCGTTTACTACCATGAGAAGTCGGTGGAAGAAGCAGCCGAGATCGTCGGCGTGCCGCGCAACACCGTTAAGACGCGCATGTTTTATGCGCGCAAGCGGATCGCGGAGCTCTACGAACAGGCGGGCGGCCAGCAGACCTACCAATAACGGCAGCAACGCCAAGCCGGCTTGAAATCACCAGCCCGCACACTCGCCCCGGCCACTCGTTTGGCCGGGCGTTTTTTTACTGAGCGGCGATCGTGGACGTCGCGCTAGCGCATGATCCCGAAAAGTGGGAACCGGTTTTCGGAAAAGATCATGCGCCAGCAAAATGTTAGGCGGCATTCTGATTCAATCTGAACGGATCAGACTCTAGGCCGGATTTGACGCCGGCGAAAGCTCACGCTCGGCTTCGTGCGAGTGATCGGTCGCCAGCAACAGATAGACAGCCGGCACCACGAACAAAGTGAACAGCGTGCCGATCGAAAGGCCGCTGGCGATCACCAGGCCCATATTGAACCGCGACACCGCGCCGGCGCCGGTCGCGATGATCAGCGGCACGACGCCCAGCACCATGGCGGCGGTCGTCATCAGGATCGGACGCAGCCGGATGCCGGCCGCCTGCTCGACCGCCTCGCGCTTGGCGACGCCGGTACGCTGCAGGTCGTTGGCGAACTCCACGATCAGGATGGCGTGCTTGCTGATCAAGCCCATCAGCGTCACCAGGCCGACTTCGGTATAGATATTGAGCGAGGCGCCGCCGATGCCGAGGCTGACGAAAATCAACGCGCCGGCAATCGACATCGGCACCGACACCAGAATGATGCACGGGTCGCGGAAGCTCTCGAACAAAGCCGCCAGCGACAGGAAGATGATGACCAGCGCAAAGCCGAAGGTCACGATGAAACCGCTCGACTCCTGCACGTATTGCCGCGACAGGCCGCTGTAATCGACGGTGTAGCCTTGCGGTAGCGTCCGCTTGGCGAGGTTGTTGAGGAAATCGAGCGCCTCGGCTTGGGCCACACCCGGCGCCGCCACGCCTTGGATGGTCGCGCTGTTGAGTTGCTGAAAGTGGTCGAGCGATTCCGGCACCGTGTGGGTGGTGATGCGCGCGATCGTCGATAACGGCACCGGAATGCGGTTGACGTTGGCGACGTAGTAATTGAGCAATTGATCGGTATTCAGCCGGAAACGCTGCTGCACCTGCGGGATCACTTTGTACGAGCGCCGGTCGAGGCTGAAATAGTTGACGTAGCCGCCGCCCAGCATCGAGGCCATGGCGCTGCCGACGTCGCTCATCTTGAGGCCGAGCTGCGCGGCCTTGTCGCGATCGATCTCCACGACCGATTCCGGATTGTCGATCTTGAGGTCCGAATCGAGGAAGATGAACATGCCGCTCGCCACGGCTTGCTGCAGGAATTGCTGCGCGATCGTGTTGAGCCGGTCGAAGGAATCGGTCGTCGTAATGACGAACTGCACCGGCAGGCCCTGGCTGCCGGGCAGCGGCGGAAGCTGGAAGGCCGCGACCCGCGCACCCGCGACTTGGTTCAGTTGCTGTTGGACGATCGGCTGCAACTGGTTGCTCGTCCGGGCGCGCTGATCCCACGGCTTGAGCACCATGCCGGCAATCGCCATGCCGGGCGCGTCGATCTGGAAGACGTGATCGGTTTCCGGAAAACTCTTCATGATGCCGTAAACCTGCCGCGAATAAAGGAGCTTTTGCTGCAGCGTGGCATCCGGCGCCATGGTCGAAGACGAGATCACGACGCCCTGATCTTCCTGCGGCGCCAGTTCGCTCTTGGCGCCGGCATAGAGGAAATAGATGCTCGACAGCACAATCAGTGCAAAGACCGCGGTCACCGGCAGATAATTGAGACTGCCATGCAGCCGCCGCTGGTAGCGATGGCGCAAGGCTTCGAACGTGCGGTCGATGAATTGGACCAGACGCTGCTCCCGGCCGCCGCCGTCCGCATTATGCGGCTTCAGCAGTCGGGAGCTCATCATCGGCGACAGCGTCAGCGCGACGATGGCCGAAATCGTCACCGTGCCCACCAGCGTAAAGGCGAATTCGGTGAACAGCGCGCCGGTCAAGCCGCCCTGGAAGGCGATCGGGACGTAGACCGCGATCAGAACGACCGTCATCGCGATGATCGGACGGCCCAGCTCGCGCGCGCCCTGGATCGCCGCCTCGATCGGCGATAGCCCCTCCTCGAGATGGCGGTTGACGTTTTCGACCACGATAATGGCGTCGTCCACCACCAGGCCGATGGCGAGCACCAGCGCCAGCAGGGTGAGCAGATTGATCGAAAAGCCGAACGCCAGCATGACGGTGAAGGCGCCGACCAACGACAGCGGTATGGCGACCATCGGAATGAACACCGAGCGCACCGAGCCAAGGAATAGGAACACGACCAGGTTCACGATCACCAGCGCCTCGAGCAGCGTCCGCACCACGTCGTGGATCGCGCTGTTCACAAAGTCGGTCGAGTTGTAGACGATCTGTCCGCGCAAGCCATTCGGCAATTGCGCATGGATCTGCGGAAAGACCTTGTGCACGCCGGCTATCACGTCGAGCAGATTGGCGGCGGGCGCCACCTGGATACCGATATAGACCGCTTGCTTGCCGTCGAAGGCGACTTGCACGTCGTAGCTGTCGGCGCCGAGCGTGACATTGGCGATGTCTTTCAGACGAACGATCGCGCCGTTCACGTGCTTAACCACGAGATTGGCGAATTCTTTTTCCGAATGCAGGCCGGTCGACGCGGTCAAATTGACCTGCACCATCTGTCCTTTGGTGGTGCCGAGCCCTGAAATGTAATTGTTTTGCGCCAGCGCGAGGCTGACGTCGGCGGCGGTGAGGCCATAGGCGGCAAGCTTGGCGGGGTCGAGCCAGGCGCGTAGCGCGAAGTTCTGGCCGCCCAGAATTTCCGCGGTCTGCACGCCGGGAACCGCCTGTAGCTGCGGCTGCACCACGCGGGTGAGGTAATCGGTGATCTTGTTGCGCGCCAGCACATCGCTGTCGAAGCCGAGATACATGGCGTCGATGGTCTGGCCGATCTTGACGGTCAAAACCGGCTGCTGCGATTGCGCCGGCAGCTGGTTGAGCACCGAATTGACCTTGGTGTTTATTTCGGTCAGCGCCTTGTCGGCGTCGTAGTTCAGCCGAAGACTGACGGTGATCGTGCTGACCCCGCTCGTGCTCTTCGAGCTCATGTAGTCGATGCCGTTGGCCTGCGCGATGGCGTTTTCCAGCGGCGTGGTGATGAAGCCGGCGATGACGTCGGGATCGGCGCCGTAATAGGTCGTCGTCACCGTCACCACCGCGTTCTCGGTGCGCGGATATTGCAGCACCGGCAGCGATCCCATGGCGCGCAGACCGAGCGCCAGGATCATCAGATTGACAACGGTCGCGAGAACCGGCCGCCGGACAAAGATATCGGTAAAATTCATCGCTGACGAAACCGGCTAATCTTCGCTCGGATGCGGATTGGGATTGTTGGGCGGCTGCACCGAATTGTTGATCATCACCGGCGCGCCGTTGTGCAGCTTGACTTGACCCGCGGACACCACCGTCTCGCCGTCCTTGACGCCCTTGAGCACCGCAACCTGGTCGCCGCGGCTCGGGCCGGTGGTCACGAAGGTTTGCCGCGCCACGAGTTGTGGCTGGCCGTCTCCATTTTTGCCTTTGTTGTCGACCACGTAGACGATATCGCCATAGGAATTGTAGGCGATCGCTGTCTTTGGCAGCGTCACATAATTCTGCGGCGTGCCGATATCGATATCGACGGTCGCGAACATTCCCGGCAACAGCTTTTCATCGGGATTGCCGATCGTCGCGCGCACCTGCACGTTGCGCGTTGCGGTGTCGACCAACGAATTGATCGACGAGACTTTGCCGCTGAAGGTGGCGCCCGGATAAGTATCCACCTTTGCCGAAATCGGTTGACCGACTTTAAGCTTGGCGAGCGATTGCTGCGGCAGGTAGAAATCCACAAAGATCGGATCGAGCTGCTGCAGCGCCACGACCGGCGCTCCCGGCGCGATATATTGACCGAGATCGACCTGCCGTATGCCGAGCCGGCCGGAATACGGCGCCTTGATCATCTTGTAATCGACCAGCACCTGCTGTTGTACGACCTGCGCCTGATCGCTCTTCAAGGTCGCCAAATCGGTGTCGACGGTTTTCTGACTGACCGCATGGGACGCCAGCAGCGTACGGTCGCGGTCGTAGTTCGCCTGCGCCAGCGCGGTGGTCGCCTTTAGCGCATTGAGACGCGCGATGTCTTCGGCAGCGTTCAGCTCGACCAGCAAAGTGCCCTTCTTCACCTCGGCGCCCGATTGAAAATGAATCGCCGAAACGGTGCCGGCAACCTGCGAGCTAATGTTGCCGCCGTTGACGGCACGAACGCTGCCGACCGCTTCGAGCTTGGTCTGCCACGGCTGCGCCTCGGCCTTGATGGTGGACACGGTTTGCGGAGGATTGCCAAGCGAAGCGATCGCCTGCTGGATCATCTTGGTCTTAAAGGCCTGAAAGCCGAAAATCGCGCCGAATACCAAGCCGACCGCAATCAACATGATGATCATACGCTTGAGCATTCCAAATATCCCTTCCGATCCCTGCATCTAGCTCGCGGCTCTGTGGTTAAGCTTCGTCCGTCTAACGCGGTCGCATTCCGATTCCAATGTGAACGATGACGCAGCCTTGGGGTGCGGTCCGGTCCCCGGCTAGGTCATGTATGTGCTGTCGCGCGCATCGCCACAGCGGCACAGGAGAGCGCTATTAAGTCTTTGATATGGCAAAAGAGTTCTTGCCGTACCAGAGCCGATCCGCCGCCCGCCGATGACATTTGTTGATGGGATCGTTGATTAGCCGCGCCGAACGGCCGCCGGATATTACCCAAAAGGCGGAGATTGCGCGGGATCAAGCCACATTCATTAACGCTCTGCCGGCAAAGCGCGCGGCCAATGGCGCAATTGGCCTGCAACTCCGGATGGCGGCTGTATAACAAAGACGCAGTAAGCGGTTATGTTGACTTTGGTCAACGCCTCTTACGCCGTTTTCGAATTACGAGTAGCCTTGAGAATGTGGGCCGCGCACCGGCCCGTTGCGCAAGCTGGGAGGGGTCATGTCGCAAGCGGCTGAAAGACGCGAGGGCAAGCCCGCGATGCTGAAGGACTCGGCGTTCCAGTGGGAGGACCCGCTCGGCCTGGAAGACGAGCTCACGGAAGAAGAGCGCATGGTGCGCGACACGGCGCACGGATTCGCGCAGGATTATCTCAAGCCCCGTGTGATCGATGCTTATCGCGACGAGGTGTTCGATTCCAACATGCTGCCCGAGATGGGCAAGCTCGGGCTGCTCGGCCCCACCATCCCGGAAGACTACGGCGGCGCCGGGCTTGGTTACGTTTCATACGGCTTGATCGCGCGCGAGATCGAACGGGTCGATTCCGGCTATCGCTCGGCCATGTCGGTGCAGTCCTCACTGGTGATGCACCCAATCCACGCCTACGGCAGCGAAGCGCAGCGGCGCAAATATTTGCCCAAGCTGGCAACCGCCGAACTGGTCGGTTGCTTCGGTCTGACCGAGCCCGATCACGGCTCCGATCCCGGCTCGATGGCGACGCGCGCCGAGAAAGTCTCCGGCGGCTACAAGCTCAACGGCGCCAAGACCTGGATCTCCAATGCGCCGGTCGCCGACATCGCGGTGGTGTGGGCGAAGCTTGAAGGCGTCATCCGCGGCTTCATTGTCGAGCGCGATACCAAAGGCTTCAGCACGCCCAAGATCGAGGGCAAGCTCTCCTTGCGCGCGTCCATCACCGGCGAGATCGTGCTGGAAGACTGCGTCATCCCCGAAGACAACCTGCTACCGAACGTGAAGGGCCTCGCCGGCCCCTTCGGCTGCCTCAACAACGCGCGCTACGGTATCGCCTGGGGCGCCATGGGCGCCGCCGAATTCTGCTGGCACGCGGCGCGTCAATATACCCTCGACCGCAAACAGTTCGGCCGTCCGCTCGCCGCCAATCAGCTGATCCAGAAAAAGCTCGCCGACATGCAAACCGAGATTGCGCTCGGGCTACAGGGCGCGCTGCGGCTCGGCCGCATGCTGGATGCCGGCAAGGCCGCGCCGCCGTCCATTTCACTGATGAAGCGCAACAATTGCGGCAAGGCGCTCGATGTAGCGCGCATGGCCCGCGACATGCACGGCGGCAACGGCATATCCGAGGAATATCATGTGATGCGGGTGCTCTCGAACCTGGAGACGGTGAATACCTATGAGGGCACGCACGACATCCACGCGCTGATCCTCGGTCGCGCGCAGACCGGCATCCAGGCCTTCTTCTGATCGATCAGAATTCGCGGCCGACGATGAGGCGGTCGAGCGAATAGGCGCCGCCGCCGTGCACCAAAAAGTAAATCGCCGCGACCGTCCACATCAACGTGTATTCGAGCCCGAGCTGGTTCCAGAAATATTTGCCGACGCGCCAGCGCTCGACATTCGACACCAGCAGAAACAGAACGATCGGCACGGCCGCCAGACGCGTGAACAGGCCGAGCGCCAGCAACGGCCCGCAAATGAGCTGCGTTGCCGAAATGGCCGGCGCCCAAATTTTGCCCGGACGGTAGCCCTGCTTGTCGAGGTAATCGGCAATCATCTTGATATTTCGCAGCGGCTGGCCGGTCGTGGGAAAGAATCCGAAGGTCATGCGCAAGCCGTGCGGCACCAGCGCCAGCCCGACGGCGGCGCGCAACAGCGCCTCCGTTACCGGGGCAAGCGTCTGGTAGAGCGCACCGAGCTGAGGCACGACCAGCGGGATTGAAGGGTCAGACATCCCGGTATCCCGAGATCGGTCCCTCTTCCGCTCGTCCCCGTACTCGGGTCCGACCTCCGGTCGGCCCGAGCACAGGCGCCAGCGGGGACCCAGCAAAGTGACTTTCCGATTCTGTGATTTTGATTCTGGAGTCCCGCTTTCGCGGGAATGAACGGATATTGGCCCGACGCACGTCGAACATGCATTACAGCCGGATTTCGCCGAGATTGATGCTGGCGCCGAGCTTTGCGGTGAGCGTTTTCTTGGCCTGCCCGGCCGAAATCTCGATAACGTAGTCGCCCGAGTTCTCGTCCAGCCGGTCGAATTTGAAATCGCCGTAATTGTCGGTCGCTGCTTCCGCGACAACCGCGCCGTTCTTGAGCAAGCGCACAGTCGCAGCCTCGACGCAATCGACGACACCGTTCGCCTCCGCCGACACGGAGCCGCCGATAAAGCATTTCGAATAGCGCCATAGATTCTTGTAATAGATGCGCGGCTTGGTGCCGAGCTCGGGCTTGATGACGTCGAGCCCCTGCTCGCGCGCGAGCGTCGCCATCTCAGCATCCTCAACGCAAATCGCGCGCATCGCGCCGGTCGGGCACGACTGCTGGCCGCGCGTCTGTTTCCAGCCCTGGTCGATGAGATGGGCGTCGAACGTCCAGGCCTGCGGCAGTTGCAGGTCCTCGTTCCACCAAATGTGGCCATAGGGACAGGCGCCAACCAGATCCTTGCGGCCTTTGGCCTTGACCGGATCGATCAGTACGATGCCGTCGTCGCGCTTGGCGATCGCGCCGCCGCCTTTAGCGATGCAGGGCGCGTTGTCGCAGTGGTTGCACATCGTCGGCACGTAAGCGATGTCGATCGCCGGCACCTGCCCCCGCTCCTTCTGCAGGATGTCGATCCACTTGTGGCCGTGCTTCGGCATCGGCGCCGAATAGCCGGGAAACTCGTTGCCGACATATTCGTCCATAGCCGCCAGCGTGCACAGGTTGCAGTTGGTGCACTCGGCGACGTCGATGATCATGTTCCATTTATTCATGGTCGTCACACCATTTGCCCGCGGTCGACTCTCACTTCGGTATTTGCGGCACGATGAGATGGAAGAGCTTCAGCGAAGCGCCGTTTGCCGCCTGGATGGTCGCGGTCTCGGAAGGGCCGAGATAGATGCCGGCGCCTTTTTCGACGGCGTAGTCCTTGCCGTTAAGCTGGATATTGCCCCTGCCGTCCATCAAATAGATGAGCTGATGCCTATTCACGACATCGGGCTTGAATGTCTCGGCCGAATTGAGCCAGCGCAACGAACCGTGCACGTTGTGCGCATTGCACAGCGCCTCGTTCAGCACTTCGGTGACCTCGCCCTGTCCGGCCGAAGCCTTTTTCGGCAGCTTGTTGGTATCGATAAATGTCAGCGACATGACTGCGCTCCGCCGGCTCAGCTCTGGATCCACACTTTGCCGTCCTTGCGCTCCCAGCGCAGGTCGTCGTCGGTGCCTTCGAGGATGGTGGTCTTGAAGCGGTTGGGCGCCTGCCACTCGAAATAGAACAGCGGCTCGGTGGCGCGCAGACGATGCTTCTCTTCAGCCGGTATGAAGATCATGTCGCCGGGACCGACCGCGCGTGTGCCGTCGTCGGATTCGACGGTCGCCTTGCCGTCGATAATGAAATAGAAATGCTCGCAGTTTTTGTGCAGGTGCAGGGGCGAGGCCGCGTCTTTCTTGTAGTGCATGACGCCGGCCAGCATGTCGTCGGTATGGGCGAGCTCCTTATTGACGAAGAAAATGCGCTCGCGCGCCGCTTTGGCGTCGATCAGCGAGGGCAGTTCGTTTTCCTTGAATACATAAGCCATTGGATCGGCCCCTCCCGTTATGACTATTTTGCCGGCACCAGTTGCGGCGCTTTGGGCTTGGCGCGGGCTGCGCCCTTCGGCTTGGCCATTTTAGCGAAGGCTTCCGAGACATGCTCGGTGCCGCCGTCCCACGGCACGACCTGCACCAGCGCCTGCGAGCCCGCCAGCGAGTGCGTCGTCTTGGTTTGCGTGCGCTCGGGCGTCAGCAGATTGAGAACACCGCCGCGATCGACCGATTTGCCAGGTTCGCCCATCGGATCGTAGATGGCGGATGACTCGTAGCCGTGGCAGACGCCGCGCGGCAACCGCTGGGTCGGCAGCGCAGCGCAGATCACCGCGCCGCGATCGTTATAGACCTTGATCAGATCGTGCTTCTTGATGCCGCGCTCGGCTGCGTCCTGCGCGTTCAAGCGGACGATCCAATAATAATAGCCGTCGATATTGACGCGGTGATCCTCGATGTTGAGAAGGAACGAATCCTTGCCGTCGCCTTGCGTGTGGTAGCTGTATTTGGAATGCGGCGTGAGCAGTTGCAGCGGATAGCGCTCGAACAGTTCGCCCGAATGCGGCCCCTCCCAAGACGGCTCATATTTGACGATCGGCGGCCGTTCGGGGTCGGCGAAACGCTTCAGGCTGTTGCATTCGAATTCGAGCTTGCCGGATTGCGTCTGCAGGCCGCGCAGGAATTCCTCGGTGTAATCCGACGGCAGCGGCTGCGCCTCCGGCACGTCCTTCTTGCGGTTTTCCCAGAACCAGCGGAACGACACCGGCGCGCGCAGATGTTCCTTCTCCGCCGGCACGGCGTAGTAGCCCTTCTTGATGAACTGCTTCCAGGAGATCACTTTCGGCAGGTCGGAGGCATCGAAATGCCGCTTGACCCAGTCGATCTCGTTACAGCCCTCGTTGAAGTAGTTCGCCAGCCCAAGCCGCTTGCTGATTTCGGTAAAAATCCAGAAATCGGATTTCGATTCGCCAAGCGGCTCGATCGCCGGCGCCTGCAAGATGATGACGCGGTGATTGAGCTGCTGCTGCCCGTGGTGGCCGTAGCCACCGAGCCCGGCCCATTCCGAGATGTCGACGCGTTCGAAATTGGTGCAGACTGGCAGGACAACGTCGGCGAACTTGGCCTCGCCCTCGAACCAGATCGACTGATTGACCACGAACTCCAAATTTTCCGATTGGTACATCCGCACGTGGCGGCTGGTGTTGTTCATGGTCGCCAGCATCGAGCCGCCGTATTTGTAGAGCATGCGCACCGGCGCGTGGCCGGGCGCCGGATAGCTGAACTTGGCGAACTGGTGCTCGATCGACTTGCCGTTCCAGCGGTAGCCCTCCGCCTTGCCGTCGGCAATCGCCTCCGGCATCCATATGCGCGGGATGGTCTGTGAATTGGAGCTTATGGTCGGCAGTTGCGGCATGCGCTGATAGAGTTCGATCGGCATCGACGTGTTTTCCAGATCGCCCGACATGCCGCCGTCGGCATAGCCGGGGAAATAGAAATTGAAGTCGAGCGGGGCGCCCCATTGCAGGTTGCCCATGTTGATGCCGGGCTTGCCCAGCCCTTGCATCGCCGCCAGGCAGACCATGGTGCGCGCCCACTGGATGCCGGTCTGGTTGCGGCAGGCGCCGCCATGGCCGTTGCCCCAGCCGCCGGGCGCCAGATAGACGCGCTTCTTGCCCCATTCGCGCGCCAGCGCGCGCACGTCCTTGGCCGGAACGCCGGTTTCTTTCTCCTGCCACTCGGGCGTCTTGGGGACGCCGTCTTCCTCACCCAGCAGATAGGCCTTCCAGACGTCGAAGCCGACCGTGTGGGTCTTGACGTAGTCTTTGTCGTAGAGATTTTCCTTGATCCAAACATAGGCGATCGCCATGGCCATGGCCGGCGACGTGGTCGGCTTGGGCGCGAACCATTTGCCGGGCAGGAACTGCGCCGACGCGTTGTAGTAGGGATCGACGTGGACGACCTTGATACCGAGCTTGGGGTTTTTCAGCCATTGCCGGCGCACCGTGCCTTCCTGCGCCCCGTAGGAGCCTGACGTCGATTCCGGATCGGCCGACCAGAACACGATCATCTCGCAGTTCTGTAGGCAGTCCTCGACGGTGCCGTAGGTTTCCGACTGGCCGACGCGCAGCGTGTAGCCCCAGTGGTGCACCGCGCCCCAGTACCAGCCTTCCCACGAATCCGGATTATGATGCACGCGCGTCATGCCGACCGCGTTGGCGAAACGGAAC
Source organism: uncultured Alphaproteobacteria bacterium (assembly GCA_963727555.1). Lineage (GTDB taxonomy): Bacteria > Pseudomonadota > Alphaproteobacteria > Rhizobiales > Xanthobacteraceae > Pseudolabrys. Next base: position 71,492 of record CAVSGT010000004.1, read on the forward strand.
AACGCCGACAGGTAATAGCCGATATTGCCCCAGGTATGGTGCGAGCCGTGTGAAGTGGCGATCGCGCCCGGGCCATGGTCGCGCTTGCAGCGCTTGATTTCGTTGGCGACGAGGTCTAGCGCCTCGTCCCACGAAATGCGCACATAGTCCGACTTGCCGCGGTTGCCCGGATTGCGCTCGCCGTTGGGATCGAAGTCGACGCGCTTCATCGGATAGAGCAGCCGATCAGGCGAATAGATGATCGACTTGGCGTTTTGACCGTGCGGAGCCAGCGTGGTCTTGCGCGGCGGCGTGAAATTCAGACCGCGCGCCTTAATCGTCCACGGCTGCGGGTCGCTGTCGTCGAAATCGATCGGCGTCATGCGCACGATCTTGTCGTCCTTGACGGTGATGAAAACCGGTCCGCCATTGGTCATGTTGCAATAGCGCATCGAGCCGTCGGGCATCGGCGTGCCGAATTTCCAGTGCGCGGTCTGCATGCCCATGAGGATTTGCGCAAACCAGTTTGTCAGGTCTTCAGGACCATCGACGCCGAGCGCGAAATCCTTCTGAGCATTGATCTGGTTGAGCCAGTTGATCGGCGGCGTCAGCAGCGCGGCGCCGGTCGCGGCATTCTTGAAGGCGAGCGTGATATCGGGCTTGGCATGCAGCCCGGCGCCCGAGCGAACTTTGCCGTCGCGAAGCTCGATCCAGCGCCCGGTGCCCTCGTCGCGCGCCTTGATCTGCGCCACCAGATTGCGCTCTTTCAGGCGCGCGGCGAAATGCGGATGCCGCCATGCCATGAATTTGAGAAGTTGCGGGAGCGCGAACAGAATGAGCGCGAATTTTGCTGTCGAGAACATCGTTGCGCTTCCTCCGCCTGGTCGACGTGCGCATGGGCAATCGCTCGTCCGCCGGACCAAGGGCGGCGCGCGACCGCCATCCGCGCCGCGATTATAGGATCTTCTGCTATCGTTTATTGATGCAATTTATCGGCATCGTGATCGATTATTTCGATCATCACGGCGGCGCCGGATCAGGACCGCGGCCGTGCCGCCCGCCGCACATTGTCGATCGGCAGGTCGATCTTCGCCGCCGTCTTCTGCAGTTCGGCCAGAAACGCCAGACAAACGGCGGAGAGTTCCCGCTTGGCGCGCGAAATCGCCATGACCTGCCAAGGCTGCATCGGCGCATCGAGCAGCACCGGGGCGATCGAGGGCCTGTTGCGATTGCCGGCGAAAATCTGCGTTGGCACCAACGTGACATAGTCGCCGTTCTCGACCAGGGCCAGCGCGCACGCGAACGAGGTACACTCGATCGTGCTTTTCGGCGGCTCTAGCCGGTTGGCGATGAAGGTCTGCTCGAACACGTCAAGTCCGGTGTGACTGCGGCGATAGATGATCCAATCGAAATCGGCGAGATCCGCCAGCGTCACTTTGCGCCGGCCCAGCACGGGATGGTCGGCGCGCACCGCCGGCACCAGCCGATCCTTGACCAGGCTGATGAAACTCAAGCTGTCGTCGCGCGGGCGGCCGGGCACCAGGCAGATGGCGAGATCGAGCTCGCCGGTGCGGATCGCCGGCAGCGTGTCGGGATAGACGCCTTCAAGGATGTGAAAGCTGACACGCGGATGCGTGCGCTGGAATGCGATGATCGCGCGCGGCAGCAGCCCAGTGGCGACCGAGGGCGAGGCGCTGACGCAGATTTCGCCAAGCCCCGCTCCTTGAATGGTCTCGACATCGTTGCGGGCATGGCGCAGCTCAGCTTCGACGGTCTTGATGCGCGCAAACAACGCCTTGCCCGCCTCGGTCGCGGCGACGCCGTGGGCACCGCGGTGCAGCAACTCGACGCCGAGGTCCTGTTCCAACTGCTGGATGCTCTTGGTGACCGATGACTGCGACAGGTTCAGCACCTTGGCCGCCTGGCGCACCGCGCCGGCCTCGACCACAGCGGTGAAATTGCGCAATTGGCTGAGCTTCATGGTCTCATCGACGTCCAACCGGGTGATCGTAAAACTCTATCACTCCCGTGTGAATTTGACCAATAAGCGATCGGCCGCAATAGCAAGACGCCGCGGCCATGACAGCCGCGGCGTTCCGTTTGCTTGGGTTTTTCTCGATCTCTTTGGGTCTTCTCAATTACCTTGGAACACCGGCTTCTGCTTGGCGACGAAGGCCTCATAGGCGCGCTCATAGTCCTTGGTCTGCATGCAGATCGCCTGCGCCTGCGCTTCCGCTTCGATCGCCTCCTCGACGCTCATGCTCCATTCCTGATGCAGGCACTTCTTGGTCATCGCGTTTGCAAAGGTCGGCCCATCCGACAGCGCCTTGGCCAAGGCCTGCGCGTCGGCAAGCACCGTCTCCGGCTCGCTTAACTTGTTGTAGAAGCCCCAACGCTCGGCCTCGGTACCGTCCATCGAACGGCCGGTATAGAGCAACTCCGACGCACGGCCGTGCCCGATAATGCGCGGCAGGATCGCGCAAGCGCCCATGTCGGCGCCGGCAAGCCCGACCCGCACGAACAGGAACGCGACCTTGCTGCGCGCCGTGCCGACGCGCAGGTCCGACGCCATGGCGATAATCGCGCCGGCGCCGGCGCAGATGCCGTCGATCGCCGACACGATCGGCTGCGGACAGGCGCGCATCTCCTTGACCAGTTGACCCGTCATGCGCGTGAAGGCGAGCAGACCGGCCATGTCGTCCTTGCGCTGCATCTCGACCAGCGGGCCGATGATCTCGTGCACGTCGCCGCCGGAGCAGAAATTTCCGCCGGCGCCGACGATCACCACGTTCTTGATGTCGTCGACATAGGCAAGGTTGCGGAACGTGTCGCGCAGCTCGGCATAGGATTCCAGCGTCAACGGATTCTTTCGTTCCGGCCGGTTCAAAGTGATGGTCGCCACCTTGCCGTCGACCTGCCAAAGGAAGTGCTTTGGCTTGAAATTGGAAAAATCGAGACCGGCGGGACGAAAGCGCACCGCGGTGTCGCCGTTAGCCGCACCTTTAGCCATTGCCGCTGCAGTCATCGATGCCTCCATTTGGATTTGCGCATGGTCTTGTCCGAAAACGGTTTTCGGCTTCTCGGAATCAAGCGCCTAACCTGCGAAAGTGAGCCCGCCGCTTACGCTCAGCACCTGGCCGGTGACGTAATCGGAGCGCGGACTGGCGAAGAACAAGACGGCGTCGGCGATCTCCTCCGGCTTGGCGAAGCGCCGGAACGGGATCGCCTTGACGAAAGCCTCGCGCAGCTTCTCCGGCCGCGTGGCCAGCATCGGCGTATCGGTCGGGCCCGGGCACACGCAGTTGACGTTGATCTTGTAGCGGGCGACCTCGCGCGCCAGCGACTTGGTGAATGCGATCACCCCGCCCTTGGCGCCGGCATAGGTCGTCTCGCCGCCGCTGCCGACGCGACCGGCGTCGCTGGCGATATTGACGATCTTGCCGGCATTGGCCTCGATCATCGGCGGTAGCAGCGCCTGGCTGAGATGCACGGGACCCGCCAAGTTGATGGCGATCACCTTGTTGATGAAGTCCGGCTCGTTCTGCATGAAGGGCTGGATATCGCCCCAGCCGGCGGCGTTCACCAGAATGTCGACGCGCGGATATTTCTTCAGCACCTCGGCGGCACCGGCGCGGATGGAATCGGAGTTGCTCATGTCGATGGCGGCGAAATCGACCGACAGCTTGGCGCCGGCGGCTTCCTGCTTCAGTTCCTCGCCTTTGGCGGCGTTCACATCGGCGCAGATCACCGTCGCGCCCGCGCGGGCAAAAGCCATCACCGTGGCTCTGCCGATGCCGGAGGCACCGCCGGTGACCAGAGCAACCTTGCCGTCGAATTTCATCGTGCCGCTCCTCTTTTCATCTGCGTCTCGGCCGAGCCCGCCAGGAACGCCTCGACGCGCTGGCGCGTCTCGGCGTCGTTCAATAGGCTCCGGGTATATTCCAATTCATCCGTATAGCCGCCGCGCTCTTTTGGCACGGCGGCCGCGATGCAGGCCTTGCTGGCGGCCAACGCCGCCGCCGGAAGATCGGCAATTCGGCGGGCGATCTCCTGCGCGCGCTCGGCGAGCTCGGCGCGCGGCACACTCCAGTGCACGACACCGAGCTCGCTGGCGCCCCTCCCGTCAAGGATTTCCGCGCCGAGAATGACGCGGGAAGCAATCGCCGGCCCGCACAGCCGCGTAAGACGTTGCGTGCCGCCGGCCCCGGGGATCAATCCGAGCCGCGCCTCCGGCAGCCCCAGCTTGGCTTCGGCTGCCGCGATCCGCAGATCGCAGGCCAGCGCCAATTCAAGCCCGCCGCCCATCGCCGCGCCGCCGATCTCGGCCAGCGTCACCTGCGGCAAACGCTCGATCCGCGCGTAAAGCCGCTGGATGCCCGCGACATAGGCGTACATCCGGTCGGCGCCGTCGCGCGCATCCATGCGCGCGCGGACCTCCTTGAGATCGGCGCCGGCACAAAACACCTTCTGGTCCGAGCGGATGTGCAAGACCGTACAACGGGGACCACCGGCCAATTCATCAAGCTTTTCCTCGAAGGTCCGCACCCATTCTTCGCTGATCGCGTTCACCGGCGGGTGGCTCAGCGTCAAAGTGGCGACGGCATCTTTGCTATCGATCCGGAACATGCTCAATGCCGCCTATCTGGCTGGGCTTCGGCCACGATCGCGCGGCCAATGACCAGTCGCTGGATGTCGTTGGTACCCTCGTAGATCTTGCTGCCGCGTACGGCGCGGAAAATACGTTCGACGCCGTAGTCCGCCATGTAGCCGGCGCCACCCAACGTCTGAATGGCGTCGGAACAGATGCTTTCGGCCGCTTCCGTGGCAAACAATTTCGCCATCGACGCCTGTTTAAGACAAGGCATTCCTTGGCTGCGCAAGGCGGCGGCATGAAGCACCAATTGATGCGCAGCCTCGAGCTGGGTTGCCATGTCGGCAAGGCGAAAAGAGACGGCCTGATGTTCAATGATCGTCTTGCCGAAGCTCTTGCGCTCCTGCGCGTAGCTTAGCGCGATCTCGTAGGCGGCGCGCGCCATGCCCACCGCTTGGGCGGCGATGCCGATGCGTCCGCCTTCCAGATTCGCCAGCGCGATACGGTAGCCCTGCCCTTCGGCGCCAAGCCGACTTTCCTCGCCGACGCTCAAGTCCTCGAAGCGCACTTCACAGGTATCGGACGCGTGCTGACCCATCTTGTTCTCGATGCGACCGACACAATAGCCGGACTGCCGCGTTTCCACGATGAAGCAGCTAATGCCCTGTTTTCCCGCCGTCAGGTCGGTCGCGGCAAAAACCAGCGCGACGTCGGCATTCTTGCCGGACGTGATGAACTGCTTTGTGCCGTTCAGAACATAGCTGCCGCGCCGCTTTTCGGCGCGTGTCCGGATCGCGCCGGCATCCGAGCCGCTTTGCGGCTCGCTGAGACAGAACGCGCTCAACAGTTCGCCGCGCGCCATCGGCCGCAAGTATTTCTCCTTCTGTTCGGGCGTTCCATATTCGACCAGCGGCATGCAGCCGACCGAATTGTGGCCGCTCATGATGGTCGAGACCGCGCCGTCGCCGGCCGCAATTTCCTCCAGCGCCAGTGCGTAGGCGACGTATTCGGAACCCGCCCCGTCCCATTCCAGCGGCACCGTCATCCCCATAAAGCCGAGCTTGCCTAATTCGCGCAGCGCCGCCAGCGGAAACACCGACTGACTGTCCCATTCGGCCGAATGCGGCGCGAGCGAGCGCTGCGCGAATTCACGCGCAACCTCGCGAACCTGTTCCTGCTCCTCGGTCAGCAGCATTGTCGCTACTCTGCCGCATCGCGGCGCACGGCGTTGCGCGCCTTCATGACTTCGCGCGCCACGATCAGCTTCTGCACTTCGGTTGCGCCTTCGTAGATGCGCAGCGCGCGAATTTCACGGTAAAGCGCTTCGACCTTGACGCCGACGCGCACGCCATTGCCGCCAAAAATCTGCACGGCGCGATCGATCACGCGCTGCGCCATCTCGGTGGCGAAGGCCTTGGCGGTCGAGGCCTCGCGCGTGATGCGTGGCGCGCCGCGATCTTTTTCCCAGGCGGCCCGATAAACCAGCAATGCCGCGGCGTCGATGTCGATGGCGCTATCGGCGAGCGCAACTTGCGTGAGCTGCAGGTCCGCCAGCGGCGCCCCGAACAAATTGCGCGTTGCCGCACGATCGCTCATTTCATCGAAGGCACGCCGCGCCATGCCGAGCGCGGCGGCGGCGACGGTGGAGCGGAAGATATCGAGCGTCGCCATCGCGACCTTGAAGCCTTCCCCGGGACCGCCGAGTCGATTGGCCAGCGGAACGCGACACCCGGTGAAGCGAAGCGTCGCCAAGGGATGTGGAGCGATGACGTTGATGCGGCCGGCGATTTCAAGTCCGGGCGTATCGGCATCGACGATAAAGCAGGAAAGTCCCTTGGCGCCGGGCGCTTCGCCGGTACGTGCGAAAACGACGTAATGATCGGCGATCCCGCCATTGGAGATCCATGTCTTCATACCATCAATGCGGACATGCGCCGGACCGTCCTTGGCCGCGGTCGTTTCTAGCGCGCTGACGTCGGAGCCCGCCTCCGGTTCCGACAGCGCAAAGGCCGCGATGTGACGGCCGTCGCGCACCGGCGGCAGATATTTGGCCTTGATCTCGTCGCTGCCGAACAGCGACAGCGAGCCGGTTCCCAGCCCCTGCATGGCGAAAGCAAAATCGGCGAGACTGTCATGCCAGGCGAGAATCTCGCGCGCGCTACAAAGCGTGCGCACATCGAGTTTTTCCGATAGGCCGCCATAGGCCGCCGGGACCACCGCCCTCAGCCAACCCGCCTCGCCCAAGGCGCGAACCAGCGCACGGCAGGACTGATCGACGTTCGTGTGATCGACATATTGATCGACGTTTTGGCTCGCCCACTGCGCCAGCGCCGGCGCAAACTTGCGGTGGCTATCGTTGAAAAAAGGCCAGGAAAAATGAGAGAGCGGTGGCATCAATGCTCTCCACCATTGACCGGCTTGTCGCGCAGCATGAAGCGCTGAATTTTTCCCGTCGCGGTCTTTGGCAGGTTGTCGACAAATTCGATCCAGCGCGGATATTTCCAGGGACCGATCGATCGCTTTACATGCACCTTGAGCTCTTCATAGAGCGCCCGGCTGGTATCGTTGTCGCGATGATCCCGCAGCACGACAAAGGCCTTCGGCTTGATCAAGCCGTTGTCATCCTCGGCCGGCACGACCGCAGCTTCGAGGACTTTTGGATGGCTGATCAGCGCGCCCTCGACTTCGAACGGCGAAACCCAAATGCCGCTGACCTTGAACATATCGTCGGTGCGGCCGAAGTAAGTATAGACTCCGTCCTGGCGCCGCACATATTTGTCCCCGGTGCGCGTCCAATCGCCGACAAAAGTGCGGCGCGATTTCTCGCGCTGGTTCCAATAGCCGACCGCCGACAACTCCCCGCGCACCAGGAGTTCGCCGATTTCGTCGTCACCTACGTCGTTTCCATCGTCGTCGACCAGCCGGAGATCGTAGCCGTCCACCGCCACGCCGGAGGTGCCGTATTCCACCGCGTTCGGCAGGTTGGTCAGAAAGAGATGCCCCATCTCGGTCGAGCCGACGCCGTTCACGATGTCGAGGCCAAACCGTTGCTTCCAGGCCTGTCCGACATGCGCAGGCAACGGCTCGCCAGCCGAAAAGCAGAGTCGCATCCGGTTCGACATGTTTTCCGGCTTACATTCGGAATCTGCGAGCATTGCCGCATAAAGCGTCGGCACGGCAAAAAACATCGTCGGCTGATAGCTACGCAGCATCTCGAACACGGTCTGCGGCGTCGGCCGTTCCGGATAGAGCACCGAGGTTGCGCCGAACGCCATCGGACACAACATCGAATTGCCGAGCCCATAGGCGAAGAACAGCTTTGGCGGAGAAAAGATCACGTCGTCTTCACGGATGCCGATGCGGTAATGCCCCGAGGTGCGCGCGATGTTCATTGGCGTCGAATGCACATGCATCGTTCCCTTCGGCATTCCGGTCGTGCCGGACGAATAGAGCCAATACGCGACCTCATCGGCACAGGTTCTGGCCGGCGCCGAGCCTTCGTTCTCGGCCGCCAACAGCGTGTCAAGCCTCGGCACAGACGCCGGGCCGCCGCCAACGACAACAACGTACTTGAGGGTCGACAACTCGTTCGCTGCTTCCTGAACGGCAGGGAGCAATTCGGTTGAAACAAAGACCGCCTTGGCACGCGAATCCTCGAAAAGGTAGCGATACTGGTCGACCGTCAGACGCGTGTTGACGAGGACCGGAACGATGCCCGCCCGGATGGCGCCCCAGAACAGCACGGGAAAGTCGACGGTATCGAGCATAACAAGAGCGATCCGGTTTTCCGGTTCAATCCCCATGCGCGCCAGCATCGGGCCGATGCGCGCTGCGGTGTCGCGCAGTTCGCCATAGGTCAGGCTGCGCGACGGGTCGATGAACGCGGTCTTCTCGCCCCGTCCCTCGGCGACGTTGCGATCCACGAAATCGACAGCGGCATTATAGTCGCGAAGGTCGGTCATTCCTGCGGCTTACCCTTTGATATTGCGAATAACTCTTTCGGGCGCATGGCGGTCATTGAGCTATCTCACTCGGACTTGGCGAGAATGATGCGCGCGTCCACCGCCAGGCAGCCGTCGTCAAGCGCCAGGCAGGGGTTGAGGTCCACTTCGTCGATCTGCGGGTGCTCCTCCAGCAACCGGCCAAGCGACACCAGCATGGCGGCGATGGCAGCGACATTGAGTTTCTTGCGGCCGCGCACGCCTGCGATGATCATCGGCGGCAGCATGTCGTGGATGAGCGAGCGCGCCTGCTCGATGCCGAATGGCGCCAGCCGGAATCCGACGCGCTTGAGCACTTCGACATAGATGCCGCCGAGGCCGAACATCACCACCGGGCCGAACAGCTTATCGCGGATCGCGCCCAGCACGAGCTCGGTCGCCGCCGGCATCATTTTCTGCACCAGCACACTCGGCTTGCCGATTCCGGGCGCTGCCTTGCGGACATTGTCCACGAGCTGCGCATAGGATTTTTCCAGCGCACTGTCGGAACCGATGCCAAGCAAAACACCGCCGACGTCGGATTTGTGCAGGATCTGCGCCGACACCACTTTGATCACGACCGGGTAGCCGATCTGATTGGCGGCCGCCAAGGCACCCTCCGGCGAATCGACCATTTTGTATGGCGGCACCGGGATGTCGTACTGCTTGCACACCGCGTAGGCTTCCGGTTCGAGCAGGCTAACGCGCCCATCCTCGGCAGCGGCAGCAATCAGTTGCGCCGCCGGCCCTGCCGCGGTGGCCAACCGCGTTTTTCTGTCAGCTTGCACGGCCGATGCGCGAACGGTGCCGTAATTCGCGAGATTGGCCGCGACCCGCGCGACCGTGTCCGGGTAATCGAAGGTCGGCAAGCTGGCGCCTTCTAAGCCGCGGCGCAATTCGTCGGCAAAGTCGCCGAAGGTGATGACATTGAGCAGCGGCTTCGCCGTGCCGCCTTGCGACTGGAACGCGTTGGCAACTTCCTTGGCGAGCAGCGGCTGATCGAGGAACGCGCTGGGCGCCAAAATCTGGATCACCAAGTCGACGTTCGGGTCCCTAAACAGGATTCGCAGCACCTCATTGTGTAAATGCTCGAAATGCGCGGCGGTGAGGTCGATATAACCGGGCGGATGGCCGATATTGGCGGCGGGCGACAGAATCGCATTCAATGCCGCGCAGGTTTCATCGGTGAACGACGCCATTTCAATGCCGGGCAATTCGGAAATCTCGTCGATGCACATCGTCCCCGGCCCGCCCATGTGGGTGAGCACGGCGACGCGGTGGCCCTTCGGTACCGGTTGCATCGAGAACGCGCGCAGCGTGTCGTAGAACTCCGCGACGCTGCGCACGCGGAGCAATCCGAACTGGCGGAATGCGCCTTCGTAGATCGCCTCGGCGCCGGCGATCGCACCGGTGTGAGAGAGCGCTGCGGTCGAGCCCAATTCGCTGCGGCCACTTTTCAGCACCACCACCGGCTTGACCGCGGCGGCTTCGCAAGCCGCTTGGAAAAAGCCGCGCGGATCGGACAAACCTTCGAGGTAGACACCGATCACGCGCGTCAACTCGTCGTCCTTCAAGAAGGCGAGCAGCTCAGCCATCTGAACGTCGGCCATGTTGCCCATGGAGACATATTTGTTCAGACCCACCCGGCCGGTCGTCCCCGAAGCAAACAGAAATGAATTGCCGAAGGCGCCGCTCTGCGTGAGTACGCCGATGCCGCCGTGCGGATAGGAGCCAATGTCGAAATTGGTGTTGAAGCCGCTCACCGTATCCATGACGCCGACGCAGTTCGGGCCAATGAGCCGTATCGACGCGGACCGCAGAATGTCGATCAGATCCTTTTGCCGCTGACCGGCCTCGGCAGTGGCGACTTCGCCGAAACCCGCCGACATGCAGATCGCGCCCTTGACGTCATTGAAGCGGCCTTTCCGCTCGACCAGCTCCTTGGCAACCGACACGGTCAGCTCGGCCGCCACCATCAGAATGCACAGATCGACCGGTTCGGGGATGTCGCTCACGCTCTTGTAGCAAGGCAATCCCAGGATGCCCTTTTCGCGCGGATTGACCGGGTACAGTTTCCCTTTGTAGCCCATGGAGATCATGTGGCGCAGTGCGGTGTTGCCCGGCTTCTTCGGGTCCGATGAGGCGCCCACCACAGCGACGCTCTTCGGATTGAAAAATACGCTGAGCGCAGAAACGTCTTGCGCTGTTTGTCCCGGAGCTTTGTCTGCACGCACCATTTGCGTCAGCATACCGGTCTCCAAAAAATCGACAGTGTCGAACTGAAGGAGCGCGATCCTGCTTTCCGGCGCGATGCCCATGCGCACCAGCATCGGGCGCGAAGCGCCATCGTCAGCCTCGCCTAAAATCAACGTGAAAAATCTACCGGTCTCGTTCGGCGCTATCCTTGACTTCGGTCAGGTAAATCACGCGATGAGGCCCGTAATCGAGCTGACTTGTCTTGATTTTTGTCATGGAAGCGCGCCGTCAAACGGCGCATTTTTTTGTCAGGATTGACCCGATGCATGCACCCGCGCAGCCGCCGAAAAAGCGTCTGTTGAGGCTGAACCTCAACGGCCGATGGCGCGAGGACGCCGTCGCCGAACGCGAGTTGCTGGTCGACTACTTGCGCGAGGTCGCTCACCTCACCGGCGTGAAAACCGGCTGCGACGGCGGCGAGTGCGGCGCCTGCACGGTCCTGGTCGACGGCGAAGCAGTCCCGTCCTGCATCACGTTGGCGGCGCGCTGCGAAGGTCGTCACGTCGAGACCATCGAAGGCCTGGCGACGCAAGGACGGCTCAGCCGATTGCAGCGCGCCTTCCACGAAAAGCTCGGCACGCAGTGCGGCTTCTGCACGCCGGGCATGATCATGGCGGCCGAAGCGCTGCTGCGGCGCAATCCGACGCCGGCTGAAAACGACATACGCGCGGCGCTGTCCGGCAATCTTTGCCGGTGCACGGGTTATGTGAAGATCATCGAGTCGGTTCAGGCCGCAGCGGCGGAGCAAGCCAATGACGGCTGACACAATCGTGGACGGCCGTCTTGCACGCGCCGGCGTACCGCTCATCGATGGGCTTGAAAAAGTCACCGGCCGCGCGCGCTATACTGCGGACCTCGACCATGCCGACGCTCTGGTCGGACGCATCCTGCGCAGCCCGATCAGCCACGGCGACATCGTCCGGCTGGACGTATCCAAAGCGCGGGCGCTTGACGGCGTTGTCGCCGTCGTGACCGGTGAGGATTGCCCGTTCACCTACGGCGTCTTGCCGGTCGCCATGAACGAATATCCGATGGCGCGCGAGCGCGTGCGCTATCGCGGCGAGCCGGTCGCCGCCGTCGCCGCCATTGATGCCGAAACCGCCGAACGCGCCCTTCAGTTGATTGAATTGGAGCTGCGCCAATTACCTGCCTACTACACCTCGCAGGACGCCCGCGCACCGGGCGCGACTCTGCTGCACGACAAAAAGCCCGGCAATCTTGAGCGCGAAGTGCATCATGAGTTTGGCGACTGGCAGCAAGGCTTCGCCACGGCCGATCTGGTGCGCGAAGACACGTTCAGTTGCGCCGAGGTCAACCATGCGCAAATCGAGCCGCATGCCTGCCTCGCCGACTACGATCCGACCACCGAGCGGCTGACCGTCCAAACGGTGTCCCAGGTCGGCTATTACCTGCATCTAATGCTGGCTCGCTGCCTCGAGATGGATTCATCGCGCATCCGCGTGATCAAGCCGTTTATCGGCGGTGGGTTCGGCGCCCGCGTCGAAGTGCTCAATTTCGAAATCATCACGGCGCTGCTGGCGCGCGCGGCGGCCGGCAAAGTGCTGATGCGATTGAGCCGCGAGGAGACATTCCTGACCCACCGCGCGCGCCCGCAAACCGACATGACGTTGCGAATTGGCATGCGCCGCGACGGCAAGATCACCGCTTGCGCTTGCGAGGTTGTCCAGCGCGGCGGCGCCTATGCCGGTTACGGCATTGTCACGATCCTTTATGCCGGCGCGCTGTTGCAGGGCATCTATGACATCCCCACGATCAAATATGACGGCTACCGCGTCTACACCAATCTGCCGCCGTGCGGCGCCATGCGCGGCCACGGCTCCGTCGATACGCGCCATGCCTTCGAGTGCTTGGTCGACCGGATGGCGCGCGACCTTGGGCTTGACCCTTTCGCGGTGCGCCGCACCAATCTATTGCAGGCGCCGACCCGCACGCTCAATGACCTGATGATCAACAGCTATGGCCTCGACGAGTGCCTCGACCGCGTCGAGCGCGCCAGCGGCTGGCGCGAGCGCATCGGCAAATTGCCGGCGGGCAAAGGTCTCGGCATGGCCTGCTCGCACTATGTCAGCGGCGCGGCCAAGCCAATTCATTGGACCGGCGAGCCGCACGCGGTCGTCAATGTGCGGCTCGATTTTGACGGCGGCATCACCGCGCTCACCGGCGCCGCCGATATCGGGCAAGGCTCCTCGACCATGGTGGCGATTGCCGTCGCCGAAACGCTCGGCATCGCGCTCGATCGCGTGCGCGTGATCGCAGCCGACAGCGCGGTGACGCCGAAGGACAACGGCGCCTATTCCTCGCGCATCACCTTCATGGTCGGCAACGCCGCCATCGACGCGGCCAAGAAGCTGAAGACGATCTTGGTGGAGGCGGCGGCGCAGAAACTCGAAGCGCGGCCCGACGATATCGAGGTGGCAGGCGAGACCTTCCGCGTCGGCAGCGGCGCGCAGGCAATGCTTCCCTTTGCCGACGTGGTGAAAGCCGCGCTGATCGATCGTGGCGCGATCACCGTCAGCGGCACTTTCACCTGCCCGCCCGAGTCGCAAGGCGGCCGCCATAAAGGCGGCGCCGTCGGCTCGACCATGGGCTTCAGCTACGCCGCCCAGGTCGTCGAGGTCAGCGTCGACGAGGCCACGGGGGCGGTGAGCGTCGACAAGGTCTGGACCGCGCTCGACTGCGGCCACGCCATCAATCCGCTGGCAGTCGAAGGGCAAATTCAAGGGTCGGTTTGGATGGGGATGGGCCAGGCGCTGTGCGAGGAAACGCGCTACCTCGATGGCCTGCCGGCGCATGCAAGTTTTCTCGAATACCGCATGCCGACCATCGCGGAGTCCCCGCCGATCGAGGTGCAGATCGTGGAAAGCCACGATCCGTTCGGACCTTTCGGCGCCAAGGAGGCGAGCGAAGGCGCTTTGGCCGGTTTCCCGCCGGCTTTGATCAACGCAATCGCCAACGCCATCGACATCGATTTCGACGAATTACCGGTCACGCCCGACCGCGTCATGGAGGCGCTGGTGCAGCGGCGGCGCCAGGCAAAGCTCGCCAACAGCGTGAGGGCCGCATCATGAGCGCGCCTTTGGCCGAATTCCGCTTGAGCCAGCCAGCTACTGTGCAAGAGGCGGTCGCGGCGCGCCTCAGACATCCGGGCAGCCGCTATGTCGCCGGCGGTACCGATTTGGTCGTGAACATGCGGCGCGGCATCACGCGCCCGGATCTGCTGGTCGATCTTTCCGGTATCGACGAACTGACCGAAATCACGATGGACGAAAGTGGTGTGACGATTGGCGCCGGCGTGACCGTCGCCGCGCTGGCGCGCCATCCGGAAATCGGCAGCCGCTATCGCGCGCTGGCGCAAGCCGCCGCGGCGATCGCCGGTCCCGGCCACCGCACCATGGCGACGGTCGGCGGCAATCTGTGCCTCGACACCCGCTGCATCTACTACAACCAAAGCGAATGGTGGCGCAGCGCCAATGCCTACTGCCTCAAGAATGGCGGCGATACCTGCCACGTCGCGCCGCAAGGCCAGCGTTGCCACGCCACATTTTCAGGCGACCTGGCGCCTGCCCTGCTCGCTTTTGGCGCCAAGGTCGACATTGCCGGCGACCAAGAGCGGCGCCGGATTCCGCTGAGCGAACTCTATATCGAAGACGGCAAGGCGCACCTCGCATTGGCCGAGGGTGAACTCGTTGTGGCAGTGCATCTTCCGCCCGATCCGCCGCCCTCGGCTTATGAAAAGGTTCGCCTGCGTGGCGCCATCGACTTCCCGCTGGCGGGCGTCGCAGTCGCGCTGTCGTCTTCCGGAGCGAAGATCAATTCGCTCGGCATCGCCCTGACAGGCACCAATTCGCGACCGTTCTTGCTGGCCGGCACCGAAGGCTTTGCCGGCCGTTCGGTCGACGAGAAGCTGCTGCAGGAAATCGATCGGCTGATTCAAAAACAAGTCCAGCCCATGCGGACCACGCTGGCATCCGCCAATTATCGCCGGCTGGCAGCCGCCGCGCTGGCACGGCGATTGACCGCGCGGTTGTTCGCCGAGCAATCGGCGTGAGGCGTAGCAGGTCTAGGCGGGAATAACGGCGGTCGCTTCCAGTTCGATCTTGGCCGGCGTGTCGAGCAGATCGGCGACAAAAATCATGCTCATCGCCGGGAAATGATTTCCCATCAGCGATTTCCAAATGCGCCCAAGCTCGCGCCGTCCGGCGAGATAGGCCGGCTTGTCGATGCAAAATGCGGTGAGCCGGCAAATGTGGTTCGGCGCGCCGCCGGCCTGCGCCAGAATAGCGAGGATGTTCTTCAAGGCCTGCTCGAATTGCGGAACGAGTTCTTCGCTTTGGAATCGCTGCTCGGCGTCCCAGCCAACCTGACCGGCAATAAACACGATGCGGCCCGCCGGCACGCTGATGCCGTTGGCATAGCCGATAGGCGGTAGCCAGCCTGGCGGATGGAGAATCTGCATTGGGTTCCCAGCCATCTACCGCACCACGCGCAGCGTGCCGCGTACCGCGCTGCGGTCGTCGGCGGCGAGCGCACGCAGTTTAGCAACATCTCGGACGACGACATGCGATGCCTCGACCATGACGCCGATGCTGCGCAACCTCGCAAAGGCG
Source organism: uncultured Alphaproteobacteria bacterium (assembly GCA_963727555.1). Lineage (GTDB taxonomy): Bacteria > Pseudomonadota > Alphaproteobacteria > Rhizobiales > Xanthobacteraceae > Pseudolabrys. Next base: position 86,926 of record CAVSGT010000004.1, read on the forward strand.
CGCGACAACAACTCCGGCGTCAGACCAAGCCGGCCGGCAATCAGCACCTTGTCGTAAGGCAGCGCAACCGCGCAGTGCCCCTGCTCCGCCAATGACAGCGAGGCCAGGAATTCGGCGACCCGTTGCACGCCGCTTTGCGCCTTGAGCTGCTCGACCTGCTGCACCAGGTGATGCATGTGCTGCGAGATCGACGCTATCATCGCCAACGCAATGTCGGGATTTTCGCGGATACAGCGCACGATGTGATCGGCCGGGATGCGCGCAACGCGCGCTTCGCTCACCGCTTCGGCGGTCGCCATGTAGCGATTTCCGGTGAAGGCGACCGCCTCGGCGAAGCTCTGACCTTTGGTCATGATATCGATAACGGTTTCGTCGCCGGACGGCGTGCTGCGATAGAGCTTCACCCATCCGTCGATCACGATGAAAAACGCCGTCGCCGGATCCTCCTGCCGCGCAATCCATTCGTGCGGCCGCAACATGGTAGCCGTGGCGGGCGCCACAATGTGTTCAACGGTTTCTGCTTTGAGCCCGCGAAATACTGCGATCCGGGCAATGATTTGAAGATCGCCGGCTGTCAGTTTCGAAGCCATGGGCCGACCCTTGATTGAAATTGGACTAACTCAAGAAGCCGGTGGGCCGGGCCGCCTTGATCTTGATCAACGATTTCCGGGACTTGGTTGCTAATCGATGCTGCACTGCACAGCGTAGGGCATGCCAACCGGCGGCATCACGGCCGCAACCGCAATTCGTCCAAGGGACTCCCGAAATAAGGCTTGTGACCTTCGCGCGGGACGGCGATCAATTGCGCCGGCGTGACGATGCCGTCTTGGAGCGGTCCCCGCGGCGGTCCACCAGCTTGCGCATGGTCGCGATCGTAATCGAACCGAGAGTTGCCCGGGCGATGTCGTCGATCTCGCCAAGGACCTCGCCCAGGGCTTGGCTTTCGGGCGTGCCGCCGGCGATCCCGGCGTCGTGTTCGACGGTGCTTGAGTCTTCGAATAGCTGGACCACATCGAGCAACGTCGTCCGCCTTGCATTGCCGGCAAATTGGTAGCCGCCGCCGGCGCCGCGAACCGAGCGAACGAGGCCGGCCCGGCCCATGACATGCATGACCTTCGCCAGATGATGACTGGAGACGCCGTATTTCTCGCCGATGTCGGCGACCGAGAGCTGGCGGCCGTCGCGCCCGGCCAGCTCAAGGACGGCGAAAATAGCAAGGCGGGTCGAAATCTGCAGCTTCATGACGGCGTCGTCCGCGTGGCAATTCGGTTCAATCGAGATCCTTCTCCAGCTGAAGATAGGGCCCGGCCATCATCCCTTCGCCACGGAAAAACATCATCGGAAGCCGCGCATCTCTCGCCACCATCGTCCGCATTTTGTTGACGCCGGCCTTCCTGAATTCGGCGGTGATCGCCTCGAACAAAGCGGTCCCCACGTTTCGCAAGCGCATTTCCGGCTCAACCGAGAAGGCGAAGACCCAGCCGCATGGAGTAGAGCCGAATTCCCAGGCGCGAATCTCGCCAATGATGAAGCCCAGCACCCGCGCATCCGCCGAGCCCTCGCGGCTTTCGGCGACCAGAAAAAACCGCTCGTGCAGCCGTCGCTTGCCGTAGCGGCCGAACACATCGTTCCAGTAATCGGCTTTGGTGAGTTTCGTGATGCCGGCGTCGAGCGCGATCACCTGCGGCATGTCCGCGGCGCGTACCCGGCGCACCCGCACCTCGCCGTCGGCTTTTGCTGAGCGCGCTTTTACCGTTGTCGCCAAACGAGTTGCCTCTTGATCCTAATCAAGAATCCTTAGCGTATAATTTGGCATTTTGGTACCGGTTTATAGCCTGGTAGCGCCAACGGGAGCTTGCCGTGCAGCACGATCACGCGCCACCGCCGGATGGATCCCGCATGTGGCGGACGGCCGATGCCGTCCATCTCGACCTGCGCGGGCTCGAGCCGCCGGAGCCCTTGGCTACGGTCCTTAAGACCATCGAAAGCGGCCAGATCGATACCGCTCTTATCGGCCATTTCGACCAGGAGCCGATCTTTCTTTATCCAGAGCTTGAGGAACGCGGCTGGAGCCACGAGACCGAAGAGTCGCATTGCGGCGACTGTGAGGGTGGCTTCATGCTGCGCATGGTGCGCTGGGGCTGACGCGCGGGCCACGCCACCGGCGAAACAGCCTCAATCGAGGGTTTGCTCGAAACAGAGTTCTTGCGAAGGCAGGAAGCCGCAGCGGTCGAGATAGGCAAGTAGATCGTGATCTTGCCAACCGACTTCGGTGCGTACCTTCTCGACCCGCAACGTGCCGAGATTTACCAACAACTGCGATATCAGAGCGCGGCCGACACCCTTGCTGCGGTAGTCCGGATCGACACCGATGGTGTCGATGACCGCCGTGGTTTCCACCCGACCGAACTCGCCGAGATCGACGCGCGCCATGATGAAGCCGACGGGAACGCCGTCGAGCTCTGCGACCAGCGAGACACGCACATCCAATTCGGTCAGCGCATCGGCCAGCATGCGCTGGAAATAGCCTCCCCGGTCGCGTCCGGTAATGCGGCGATCGATCGTCACCAGCGCGCGCAGGTCCGCTTCCGCCATCGAGCGCACCGGGATGCGGTCGCGCGCCAGCGGTCCGAAATCCGCGGCAGGCTCGCCGCTGTAGTCGACCTCGGCGGCTTCACCGACGTGTTGCGGGATCGTGATGGTGCTTCGCGCCATGCTCGCCACTCCTCGTGTCACGCGTCCTCGACCGGTTCCGCCAAAGGTGAGAGGACGGATCGCTCCAGCACCAAACGTGACGCGAGCCCGAAGCCGGAGGCATCGAAAAACCGCAACAGCGCGTGATTGGTCCAATCGGCCTGCGATTGCAGCGATTGCACGTTCTTTTCCTGCATGCGCTTGATGAGGCCGTCCATCAACGCATGACCGACGCCGCGCTCCCGGCTGTCCTGCTCAACGCCGACTGCGTCGAGCGTCGCGATCGCCTGATCGCGGCCAAATTCGCCACGCAAGATGTGGGCAAAGGCAAAGCCAACCAGAGAGCCATTGTTGGTTACACCGACCTGCACGAAATCGTCCGGATGCTGTTTGGCGTGTGCCAGCCGTTTTTCGAAGAACCGGCGGCGCGGTCTGCCGATGTGCCCCGAATCAATCGCGATGACGCGTTCGAGATCGCTTGGGTTCAAGGGACGGACCGTATTGGCCGTATTCGCGGCGACTTTATCCATGCAAACGCCTCACAGGTTCTCGACGTATTTCTCGTAAAGCTGCATCTCTTTTTCGGAATCCATCATGTCGTCGAGCAGCGGCAACAACGCCATGTCTTCTTTGCGGGCGTGCGGCACCAAGCAATCATACAGTTCGTGCCCGAGACGGCGGAATTCGGCCCATCGCGCGGCATCGAAGCCGTGCGCGCGGACATCCCCGATAAGCTTGACCAGCGCGGCGCCGATCGGACGGATGATGCCGTGCTCGTAGGTCAGATGCGCGCCGATGCCCTCATTGCCCGCTTCGCCCAGGTAGGAGAACAGCTCCGCCTCCTCGAAGGCGAAATGGCGCTCGACCTCGCCCGGCAGCTCGGCGGCGAGGTCATTTAATAGTTTCGCCATGACCGGATCATTGGCGTCCGGAACGTCGTCTCGCTTGCCGGTAACGGCTTGGTCCAATCGTTCCATCAGGGCAATGACGGCGGCGTGCTCTTCGTGCAGCTTCTGGCAAACGCGATTTTGGAAGTTCATGGCTCACCCGTGCAGTTGCTGGTACTTGGCGAGCAGATCGTCTTGCGATTCCTCCCAATCCGGATTCGGCTCGATGCAATTCGCCGGGCAAACCAGCTTGCACTGCGGCTCATCCTCGGCGCCCACGCACTCGGTGCATTTCATCGGATCGATGACATACATCGGATTGCCGGCGGTGATCGCATCGTTCGGGCAAACCGGCTCGCAGGCATCGCAAGCCGTGCAGGCGTCGTTGATAATCAAAGCCATGGCGTCATCTCCTCACGTCCTCATGCCGCCTGCGGCACCCGACCGCTAGCGGCAAGTTTTTCAAATCTGAAAGCGCCCCACAGCGCGGCCCCAATCGCCCCGGCATACATCGAATCCGAATGGCTGCGGACGGCGACTTTCATGTCCTTGATGTGCGAGATGTCCTCTTCGAGGGCGGCAACCAGCCCTTTGTCGAGCGCGAGTCCCCCGGTCACCATCACCGCGCCATCGACGACGCCGATCGATTTCAGGAGTTTTGACAACCGCGCCGCCATCGACAGGTGGATGCCTTTGAGGATATTCGGCGTCGAAATACCGCGCGACACCATGTTGATCACGTCGGTTTCGGCCAGCACGGCACAAATGCTGCTCACCACCTCGGGGTCTTCGCCCTGGCGCGACAACGATCCAATCTCCTCCTGCGCGATGCCGAGATAGCGCGCGATGTTTTCCAGGAACTGCCCCGAGCCCGAGGCGCACTGGCTCGTCATTTTATAGCTGAGCACCTTGCCGCGGCCGTCGATCAGGATGGCACGGCCGTGCAACGCGCCGACGTCGAGCGCCGCCCGCGATTCCGGGTCGAGATAAATGGCACCGCGCGCGTGTGTGGTCATCGAATAGAAATGGCCGGTATGGAACGGAACGCTTTCGCCCTCGCCGGTGGTGGCGACGTAGTCGACGTTCTCAGGTTTGAGTTTTGCGTCTTCGAGCACGGCATCATAGGCGACGCGGGCCAGTTCCATGGGATCACGTTGCCGGATCCGCATCACGTAACGCGACAACCATGTTTCCTCGCCGCTCTCGACCTTGAACAGCGCGGCCTTGATCGTGCTGGTGCCGATGTCTATCCCCGCCGCAACGGTCATTGGTCGGCTCCTTCCAAGTGCCCATGGTGCGCCCGGCGCGCGAACTCCGCCGCGCCCAGGGCGCCGGTGTAGATCGAGTCCGGGTTGATATTGATGGTGACGTCGCCGTAGTTCTCCTTGATCACCTTGCGCAATTCGCGCACCGCAGCCTCGTTCTTGGCAACGCCGCCGGTGAAGGTGAACTCGTTGGTGACGCCGCCCGAGCGCGAGATGATCGAGATCGCGCGCAATATGATGGCGCGGTGCAACCCGGCCAGAATATCTTCGCGCTTTTCGCCGAGCGAAAGCCGGTCACGCAACTCGGCGCCGGCGAACACGGTGCAGGTCGAGTTGATGCGCGCCGGCTTATCCGACTTCATGGCCATGGGACCCAATTCGTGCAGACCCATGTTCATTTCGTCTGCGATATAGCCGAGATACCGCCCGCAGCCCGCTGCACAGCGGTCGTTCATTTGAAAATTTGCAACGATCCCGCTCGCATCGACCTGGATGCCCTTGGTGTCCTGACCGCCAATGTCAAGCACGGTGCGCGTCTGCGGATACATCAGGTGAGCACCGAGGCCGTGGCACAGGATCTCAGAGCGGATATGCTCCTTGGAGAACGGCAGCGTGACTCGGCCATAGCCGGTGCCAACAAGGTAAGTTTCTTCCAAATCGACGGCGAGCGCATTCTCGATCATCGTCTGGATATCGGCCGCCGCCGATTTGACCGACGGCTCCGTCTCCAGCACGCGCCCGAGCGCGCGGCGAAATTTGTCGCTCAGTTCGCCCGCCGGCGGCCGGTTCTCCACTTCGATGATCGACTTGTCGTAGACGTTGAGCAGCAGGTCATAGGGAAGGTTGGCCTCGCGCGCGACCTACTTCGGCGTGGGTATGGTAGCGCGATCCCGCAATATCGCGGAAAAAGTCGGATTTGCGCTTGGCGCCCGGCGCGTACAGCTCGGGAGCTTCTTTGCGCAACCGCCGGAACACTTCGCCGAGCGCCTCCTTCACAGCGGACGCGACCTTGGCAAAACGGTCGCCTTGAATTTGGCCGGCGCAGGTCTGCTCGAGATCGTCGAGTTGCTCAAGAAATTGCTCAAGGCGGAAGGCGCGCTCCAGCGCGCCAAGGAACGTGTCGAGCTCGATCTGCGCATGGGCATCGGTGAGCGCGCGGCGGAACAAGCGTAAACTGCCCATCGACATGGGCTTCCTGATTAGCCACGCGCGCGGCGGTCGCGTAATTCGAGCGCGAATTGGTGATGCCGTGCCCGATCACTTTGCGGTCCTCGTCGAGGAGGACGGCCTTGGTCGTCGTCGAACCCAGATCGATGCCGACGAAAGTCTTCATGCATTCCTCCTCAAGCCGCCGCGTCCACGCCGGCACGTTTCTGGTCGATCATCTGGAAATAGCTTTCCAGGCGGTTCTTGATATTGGCCGCCGAGAAATAGCGCGGATCGACCAGATCGGATTCCACGAACGCGGCCGGCTTGCCGGTGCGCTTCTCGACCTCGCGCATCATCAGCAATTGCCCGGCCGAGAAGCTGTTGCAGCTCTTGATCGAGTTGATCAGCAGGCCGTCCGCTTCGTATTCGTTGATGTAGTTGACCAGCATGTCGATGCGCATCGGCAGGCTGCGGTTGGTGTAGACGCCGAGGCAATATTCGGCGAGCGTCTCCAGCGGCTTATCGGGGTCGTGACGGAAGCCGAAATCGTAGACGCCGCCGACCTTGGTGTAGCTCGAGGCGACGACGACCGCGCCCTCGTCGTAGAACATCTTCCAGAACTGGCGGAAGCTCGTGTAATTGGGCGGCCCCTCGACGACCAGCCGATATTTCTCCTTGCCCATGTCGCCATCGGGCGTGACCGGTCCGAGGCCCTTGGCCAGGCGGTCTTCGACCTCCTCGCGCAGGAACTTGTAATAATCGATCGCGTCCTGAGTGCCGCGGAAAGCGCCGAAGATCGGGCCGATGTAATAGATGCCGCCGAAATAGGCGTCGATCGGCGACGGCTTGGTCTTGGCGCTTTGCAGCACGCGCACCAGATCGTCCTCGGCTTTGGTCGACTTCTTCAGGTGCTCGCGCAGCCGGTCGATGTCGAACTTGACGCCGGACACGCGTTCGAGCGTCGGGATGACGTCGTCCTTGAGCTGCTTCACCATGTAGTCGATCATGTTCTTGGTGATCTTGCCGTCGCCCATATAGGGCGTGTGCAACATGATCGTCTCGCATTTGTACTGCTCGCGCAGCAGCTCGAACCACTTCATGAAGGTGAAGCAGCCGGTGTAGGAGAGCAGCAGCACGTCGGGATCGGGAAATTTCTTGCCGTTGGGCGCCATGTTGCCCTTGGCCATCATGCCGATGTCCGACTTCACGTAAGTGCAAACGTCCTCCGAATGCCCGATCTTCTCGGCTTCGAGCACGAAGCTGCCGCTGGTGCGCCGCAGCCCGTTCTGGATGGCGTTGACCTCCGGCAGGTTGTTCAGGAGATCGAAGCACATGATCAGTTCGTTGAGATTGCCGGGCACGAAGGTGGCGGCCACCTTGTCGCCCGTCTCCGGCGCGCTGGTCAGGCGATCGTAGTGCGCCGCCATCATCTCCTTCTGCTTCATCATAGAGGCGTCTTTGACGGCCTCTTTCAACGGCGCGCGGGAAGTGACAATTTTGGTCGGGGGCGTTGTCATGCGGCGCTCCACAGTTTGATGGAATTGGCGAAGGTGCCGGCCTGCTCACGGATCGGCTGCATCTGTCCGGAATTTTCGGCATATTTGAACGCGATGTAAGGAATACCGGCTTCCTTGAGCACGTGTTGCAGCATCGGACGCTCGAGCAGCGCTGGGTCACAAAAACTCGGCGCGGCGAAAATCACGCCTTCCGCCGCGGTACGCTTCACCGCGCGGACCAAATGCTGGCCCTTCTCTTTTTGATTCGGTTCGTACTTGGCCGCGGTCGATTTCGGAATGATGCAGGAAGGCATCCGAAAGATTCCGCAGCGGATCGCCCTCGACAGCGACGTCGCCGATGAGCCAGCGAGTCACCAGCAGCAGATCGTCGTCCACCACGTAACAGCCTGACAATTCGAGCGACTTGATCAGGTTGAGCGGCGGCTGCTCGCAGAACATGCCGGTCAACACGATGCGGCAATTGTCGCGCATCGGTCGTTCTTCCTCGCGTACCGCGGCCAGATAGTCGCGCAACATCGCGGAATGTTCCTCGACCGGCAGCACGAGGCCCGCGCGCACCATCAGGTAGACTTCGGCGGCCGGCGCCTGCCACGGCTGCTCCACCCTGAAGGCGTAGAGGTCGCGCACCAATTGACGATTTTCATTGTAGACCGCGATCGAATGGCGCAACTCATCGTCAGTAATCGGCTTGCCGCGCAGCCCGGCGAGGGCCTCTCTGAGCTCGGCCAACTCGTTGATGTAGAAATTTCCACCGGTGTCGTCGCGATAGTTCTGCGGCACGTCGAAATAATGGGAATAGACATTGGGGAACATCAATTTCCACATGCCGGAGAGATTGCGGATCACGTCGCAGATCGACGGGAACAGCATGCCGTCGACGAAATCCAAGCGGCCGGACACGCCAAGCTCGACGGTCGAGCGCGGAATGCGGCAGATATAGCTTTGGTAATAGGCGTCGCCGTGGATGACCTCGAGCTGATCGCCGCCGCCCACGACTCCGAGCGGCAACATGTCGGCGGCATGTATGATTTCGCGCGGCACGTAGATCGGCATATAGCCGATCACTTTGCGGCCCGGCTGCGCGGCCTTCCATTGGCGTGCCGAGGTAAAGGACAAGTCCTCGAACAGCGCGCTTGCACGCGCGACGATGTCGGCGGTGGCCGAAGGGGTCAACGATGTTGCCATTGCGGCGCCTTTTTCGCGATGAATGCTTCGAGACCGGCCACCGCATCGTGGGTGGCCATGAGTTCGTCGAGATAAAGCCGCTCGACGGCACGGATCTTGTCCTTGACGCGCGCGACATAGTCGAGCCGCGCCGCTTTGACGGCGTGGCGCAGCGAGCTTGCGCTTTTTGGCCTCAGATGCTCCTCGAAATAAGCGAGCGCGGCATGTTCCGGATCGGCAACCGCTTCGCGCGCGATGCCGATGGCCGCGGCTTCGGCGCCGGTGATGGCGCGACCGGACACCAGGAGATCGAAGGCGCGCGACGGACCGGCCACTTCCGGCAACAGGCAGGAGGCGGCCGGCGCGAACACGCCGAGCTTCATTTCCGGCTGACCGAGGCTGGCGTCCGGCGTCACAAACATCAGATGACCGGCCAATGCGACTTCCAGCCCGCCGCCGAGGCATTGCCCGCGCACCGCCACCAGCAGCGGCACCGGCGATTCGACCATGCGCAGGATCAGACCATGCAGCCCGCGCAGCATGGCCGCGCATTGGTCCGGCAGATGCTCCTCGACGCTGGCGCCGAAGCTGAAATGCGGGCCCTCGGCGTCGATTACCACCGCACCGAGCTCGGCATTGCTAAGATTCTCCGCAAGCGCCTTGTCGAGCGCCGCGATCATGCCGGCATCGATCAGATTCGCCTTCGGCCGATTAAGCCGCAGCCGCAGCAGCCGGCCGTCCGCTTCGTGCCAGATTTTGAGCGGCTCGCTCACGGCTCAAGACCTCGCCCGCGGCTGGATACTGTCGGTGAGTTCGTCGCTCCAGGGCGTGTTGGCGGCGAGCGCGCGGCGCAGCGCCACGAAATCCGCTTCCCGTCCGGTCTCGCGCGTGCCCTCGTTGAAGGCGCGGAAGCCGGCGCGCGCTTCCGTCATCATGTTAAGCGCCAGCCAGTCGCGCGCGTTCTCCTTGTTGGCGTTCCAGGCTTGAAGCTTCGGCTTGCGCAGTTCCTCAACCGTCTTGGTCGTGCATTCGGGGAAGGTGTAGAGCAGCTTGGTGCACAGCGCCTCGACCCGCTCGTCGAGCAGGCTCAAGTCGACAGTGCCGCCCTTGAGCAGCGCCTGGCCTTCGGCGACCGCCGCGCCGGTCTTGGGCTCGCCGTGAATGATGCGCCCATACTCGTCGAGATAGCGATCGGTCCACACCAGCGGATTGGCGACGAACTTGCCGTCGACTTTCAACGCCGGCACGATTTCGGAAATGACGCCGAGACGATACGCTTTGTGCGCCGAGAACGGCTCGCACAGCAGGCCCGATACCATCGCCTGCTCGCAGCCGATCATGTAGGGCAGAAAGTCGGTCGCCCCGCCGATCGGCGCCGAGCCGTGCTTGGGTCCGGCCTGCCCGAAGCGGGCGAGATCCTGCGCAATCGAGAAGTCGCAGGCCATGCCGATTTCTTGGCCGCCGCCGATGCGCATGCCGTTGACGCGGCAGACCACCGGCTTGTCGCAGCCGATGATCGCCGACACCATGTCGTTGAACAGCCGCATGTAGCCGCGATATTCCTGCGGATTGCCGGCGTAATATTCGGCGTATTCCTTGGTATTGCCGCCTGTGCAGAACGCCTTGTCGCCGGAACCGGTGAACACCACCGCAACGACGTCGCGCGCCGCGCTGGCGGCCCGGAAGGCCAGGATCGTCGCCTTCACCATATCGGTCGTGTAGGAATTGAATTGGCCGGGGTTGTCGAGCGTGATCCAGGCGTTGAACAGCCCGGCCACCGGTTTGCCGTCGGTCCCCTTCACCGGACGCTTCTCGTAGTGCACGTTCTTGGAGACAAACTCGCGAATAGTCTCGGCGACGAGATTGTGGTCCTTGGGCTCTTCTTGCATGGCGACGACGCGCGCTGCTTCGCTAGACATAGAATTGCTCCTTACGATGCGGGCACGAGAACGGCGCGGCGCTTGAGCGCGCCGGCATGCACCGCCTCGAATATTTGATTGATCTCGCTGAGCGGATGCTTCTCGACGAACGGCGTGACCTTGACGCGCCCGTTCATCACCAGTTCCAAGGCATCGGGATAAAGATCGGGCGGACATCCCCAGTTCCCGATCGCCCGCGCGTGATACGCCATCAGGTTCGATAGCCGCACCTCGACCTTGTCCATGGTGAAACCGACGATGGCGAGCGTCGCGCCATGATTTCAGCAAACTGAATGCGGTTTCCTGGCCGGTCTTGCTGCCCGAGCATTCGAAAATGATCCACTCACTCTGGCGTAGACCGTGTTCCTTGGCGAAGGCCTGGATCGCCGCCTTGATATCGCGCGGCGTCATCTTTTTGGCGTTCAGCGTGAGCATGACGCCCTGGCCGGTGATGGCGGCAAGCTTTTCGTCGCTGACATCGATCGCGACGACGATGCCGCCCAAAGTAGCCGCAATTTGCGCGGCATAGCCGCCGACGCCGCCGACGCCATTGACGACGACAAGATCGCCTTTGCTGACGCCGGCCTGCACGACCGCCTGATAGGGCGTAGTCACCGCGTCAGCGATGACAGAGAGATCGGCCAGATCGATTCCGGCCGCGGCCAGACGATGCTCGTCGACGGCGCATAGTCCGCGCGCGGGCACGATGATGTGGGTGGCAAAGCCGCCATGAATGTCGTTACCCGGCATTTTCTGATTGGGGCAGATCGTCGCCTTGCCGCGCCGGCAGGCGTCGCAGCGGCCGCACGGGATCACGGCGGGGATGATGACGGCGCGATCGGTGTACCAGAGCGCATCGGTGCCGGTGTCGACGACGTGACCGCTGATCTCGTGGCCGAGCGTCAGCGGCAATTCATGCTTGGTGCGTACGCCGTCGTAGTAATAACCGAGGTCGGTGTGGCAGACGCCACAGCCGGCGATCTCGACCAGAACCTCATCGGGGCCGAGCTTGCCAATATCGAATTCCATGGGGACGAAAGGCTTGCCCGCGCCCGTCATCATCCAACGAACCGGTTTGGCACTCATCGCTTTGCCCTCCCACTTGGCCGCCTGAGCCTTACGCCGGACCTGCACGCGGCCTGATTTTCATTATTCGGTCGCCGACCGCTGACCTTCCTTGATCAAGGTCAAGGAAAGGCAAAAAAACGCATTCTAGTACTGAAATGCAGACTGGGCCGGCCCGCGCACCCGCGAAAAAGGCTGTGAATTAAGGGGCAATGACTATGGGCACTTCGTCAGGCATCTCGATTGCGGTCGTCGGCAGCGGCGGCGCCGGCGCTCTCACCACCGGCAACTCCCTGCTCGAAACCGCCTGCGCCGCCGGTTGGTACGGGCTTTTCACGCGTACCCTCGGGCCCCAGATCCGCGGCGGCGAGGCGGCCGGCCTGCTCCGCCTGTCGGCGGACCCGGTCGCAAGTCTGCCCGACCAATTCGACCTTCTGATCGGCATCGACTGGCTGAACGCCCACCGTTTCGGCGCTGAAATCAAGATCGGGCCGCAGGCCCTGGTGATCAGCGATCCGCGTGGCGGCGATCCGCCGCCGATGGTGGCCGAGTCCGGGGCGCGCGTCGTCGAGGTCCCGATGAAGGACATGGCCAAGTCGATTCCCGACGGTCGCCCCAACATGATCGCGCTCGGCATTGCCGGCCGGCTACTCGGCCTTTCCGTCGAGCAAGTGCTGGCGCCGATTGAAATACGCCTGGCGGACAAAGGGCCTGCCGCCATCGAGGCGAGCCAAGCCGGCATCAAGACCGGGTTTGACGTGGCGGCCACGATCGAATTCAGCAAGAAACTTCCAGCGCCGAAGCCAAGCGCTGCGCGGCGCTGGCTCTTGTCCGGCAATGAGGCGACCGCTCTCGGCGCAATTCGCGGCGGGATTCGTTTTGCCGCCGCCTATCCGATCACGCCGGCGACGGAAGTGCTCGAATGGCTCGCGCCCAGCCTTGCCAAGGTCGGCGGGGTGTTGCTGCAGGCCGAAGACGAGCTTGCCGCCATCAACATGATCATCGGCTCGTCGTTCGGCGGCACGCCGGCGCTGACCGCGACCTCCGGCCCCGGCCTGTCGCTGATGATCGAAGCGCTCGGGCTTGCCACCTCCGCCGAAATCCCGATTGTCGTCGTCGATGTGATGCGCGGCGGACCTTCGACCGGCATCCCGACAAAATCCGAGCAAGCCGACTTGAATATCGCCGTCTACGGCTTGCACGGCGATGCGCCGCATCTGGTGCTGGCGCCGCAGTCGATCGCCGATTGCCTATTCACGACGCAATGGGCGACCTATCTCGCGGAAGCGCTGCAAGCCCCGGCGATCGTTCTGTCCGACCAATTCATGGGTCAGGCCCGCGCCGCCATCGAACGGCCGGCCGATGTGGCCTTCATTGGCGCGCGCACTGTCGCGACCGATATCGCCGGCGCCTATGAGCGCTACGCGCTGGCGGCCAATGGCGTTTCGCCGATGGCCATGCCCGGAACGCCCGGCGGCCAATATACCGCCGACGGCCTCACGCATTCGCCACGCGGCACCCCGACTAGCGGCGCCGCCGACCATAGCGCTCAACTCGACAAGCGGCGCGACAAGCTCGACCGTTTCAACTACGGCGACCATTGGGCGACGGTCGAAGGCGACGGCGACATCGCGGTCCTGACCTGGGGCTCTCTCACCAGCGCCGCACGCGAAGCAATCGCGCTCACAGGCGCGGACGGGATTAGCGCACGCCTGGTCGCACCGCGCTTGTTGCTGCCGACGCAGCCTGACCGCCTGGCGCAAGCTCTCAAAGGCGTCAAGCGCATCCTGGTGGTCGAGCAAACCCATGGCGGTCAATTCCACCGCTATCTGCGGGCGCATTACGACTTGCCGGCGCCGGTGCGCGTACTCAACCGCCCGGGGCCGCTGCCGATCACGGCCGCTGAAATCCATCTTGCCATCGCGGAATGGAGGTAACGATGTCGACCGTCGATACGCGCCTCACCCACAAGGCGGCGGACTACCGGTCCGACGTCAAGGCGATCTGGTGCCCCGGCTGCGGCGACTATCACGTGCTGATGTCGTTCACCCGCGCCTTCGCGCAATTGAACCTGCCGCCCGAACAGATCGCCGTCATTTCCGGGATCGGCTGTTCGTCGCGCATTCCGGCCTACACCAATTGCTACGGCTTTCACGGCGTGCACGGCCGCTCGCTCGCGCTCGCCGCCGGGCTGAAAGTGACGCGGCCCGATCTCACGGTCGTGGTCGCCAGCGGCGACGGCGACGGCTACTCGATCGGCGGCAACCATTTCCTGCACGCCTGCCGCCGCAACATCGACATGACCTATGTGGTGATGGACAACCACATCTACGGCATGACCAAGGGCCAGCCGTCGCCGACGACGGAACCGGAGTTCGACACCGCGCTGTCGCCGGGCGGCACCAAAGTGCGGCCGTTCCACCCGCTGGTGGTGGCACTCGCCTCGGGCGCGAATTTCATCGCCCGTTGCTTCTCCGGCGAACCGAACGAAACCGCCGCCGTGCTGGTAGAGGCGATCAAGCATCCCGGCTTCTCGTTCGTCGAAATCCTCAGCCCTTGCGTGACCTTCCGGCCCGACGAGAAGTCCTGGAAGGATCTGGTGCACTCTGCCCCGGTCGCGGCCACCACCGATCCGGGCAAGGCGGCGCGTCGAATCATGACCGACGATGGCTTCAACATCGGAATTCTGTATCGCGGCAGCCGCACGCCGTATCAGCCCGCGGTTGCCCCTACCAATGTTGACCTGTCTGAGCTGGAGAAGGATTTCGAGCTATGAGCAAGACAACGGACAGCCCAAAGGTCGCCAACCTCAACGATCTGCTGGCGGTTGCCTATCAGATCGAGATTGACGCGGTCGACCGCTACAAACTGCTCGCCGATCAGATGGAAACGCACAACAATCCGGAACTGGTCAAAGTCTTTCGCGATTTGGCCCGTGCCGAAGGCATTCATGGCGAGGAAATCCGCCGCTTGGCCGGCGATTTCGACGTGGCCGCGCATGCCCACCAAATCGCCAAATTCCGAGGGGAAAGTCCGGAAGAGGCCGACCTCGGCTCCGCACACTATCTGATGACGCCGTGGCACGCGCTGCAGCTCTCGCTCAAAGGCGAAGAGCAGGCGCTCGCCTATTTCACCTCGATCGTCGAGACGGCTAAGGACCCGAAGGTCAAGGCGATGGCGGCGGAACTGGTCGAGGAGGAGGCCGAGCACGTCCAACTCGTGCATCGGCTGCTTAAGCGGTATCCGAAGCCGAGCGAAACCTGGGCCGACGATTTGGATCCGCCGGTATCGCAGGAATAATTTCGACCTGCGCCCGCAAAACCATCGCGCGAAAACGTGAACGCTTGCTCGCGCATCGGCGGCTGCGTGCCGCCTGCATGGCGCCGACCGCCGGCGGCTTTCGGGTAAGCCCGCTGTCTGCTATCGTCCATCCCGCCCGGCGTTCGCCTGCGAAAGTCCGGATGAGCAGCGACGCTCGCGACTCTCAAGGAAATGCGATCGATGAACGGTCTCGACTCCACGATAGAACTGATCAGTTCGGCGACCTGCCCGTTTGCGCAGCGGAGCCGAATGGTCCTGCTTACCAAAGGCGTGACATTCGATTTCACCGAGATCAGTCTTGACGACAAGCCGGGCTGGTTCCTCGAAATTTCGCCTTACGCCAAGGTGCCCGTCCTGCGGCACCGTGACAATGTGTTCTACGAGTCGGCGGTGATTAACGAATACCTCGAGGAGATGCTGCCGAATCCGCCGTTGCTACCGTCGGATCCCTCTCGGCGCGCGCTGGCGCGCATCTGGATCGCCTTTGCCAATGACCGCATGGTCCCGCACGTCTACAAGATGATGCTGAGACAGGACACGGCGGGCCAGCAGGCGCATGCCGAGCGCTTGAACGAAGCTGTCTTGCTGATGGAGCATGCGGGCCTGCGAAAGCTCTCGTCCGGCCCATTCTGGCTAGGTGACACACCTAGCCTTGTCGACTTTACCTTCTTCCCGCACGTGCAGCGCTTTCTCGTGCTGGAGCATTATCGCGGCTTCACGCTTCCAAGCGAGTGCGAGCGCCTGCGAGCGTGGATCGCCGCTATGAACGCGCTGCCGGTCGTGCAGGCCACAAAGCCGCCCGATCAGACCTTGATCAAGAACTGGTCGAAATACGCCTTCAACACCAGCACGGGCACGACGGCGCGCGATATGCGCGACATCTGATTGTTGTAGCGCGCGCCGGCGCTGCAGGCAGATCGGCAAAGCGCAATCCGCCATAGGCTGAGGTCAGTTCCCCTTCTTGCGCCGATCCACCACCCGCACCGCTTTGCCCTGCGAGCGCGGCACCTCGCCTTCCGCTTTGACCACCACATCGCAGGTCACCCCGATCATCGACTTGATGTGGTGCGTGACCTCGTCGGCCTTGCCGAAACGGTCGCCGGTAAAGTCGGGCGCGAGCTCGACCTCCACCGTCATGGCATCGAGGGCGCCGTCGCGCGTGAGAACAATCTGATAATGCGGCGCCAGCCCCGGAAACCCGACCAACACGGCCTCGACCTGCGAGGGATAAACGTTGACCCCGCGAATGATGAGCATGTCGTCATTGCGTCCGGTCACCCGCAGAATACGCACATGGGTGCGGCCGCAGGCGCAGGTCTCGTCGCTCAATCGCGTGATGTCGCGGGTACGGTAGCGGATCATCGGCTGCGCTTCTTTGGTCAATGTGGTGATGACCAATTCGCCGGTCGCCCCCATCGGCAGCACCTGCAGCGTTTCGGGATCGATCACTTCGAACAGGAAGTGGTCCTCCCAGCCGTGCAAGCCGGACTGCACGCCGTGGCATTCGCAGGCCACGCCCGGCCCCATGATTTCGGACAGGCCATAGACATCCACCGCCTTGAGTTCCAGTCGAACCTCAAGGTCGTGCCGCATGGCGTCGCTCCACGGCTCCGCTCCAAACAGACCGACCCGCAACGACGACCGGCTGAGGTCGACGCCCATCTTCAGCGCTATCTCCGCGATATTGAGTGCATAGGATGGTGTCGCGCACAGGACATTGGCCTTGAAGTCGGTGATCAAGGTCACCTGGCGCTCGGTGCCGCCGCCCGACACCGGCACCACCGTGCAGCCGAGCCGCTCGGCCCCGTAATGCGCGCCGAGACCGCCGGTGAACAGGCCGTAGCCATAGGCATTGTGAACGATATCGCCGGGCAGCGTGCCGGCGCAGGCAAAGCAGCGCGCCATCAGGTCCGCCCAGATATCGAGGTCGCCTTTGGTGTAGCCGACCACGGTCGGCTTGCCCGTCGTCCCGGACGAGGCGTGCACGCGCAGCAACTGGTCGCGCGGCACCGCGAACATGCCGAACGGATAGTTGTCGCGCAGGTCGCTCTTCAGCGTGAACGGAAAACGCGCAATATCGGATAGTGCATTGAGGTCGCCCGGCTTGACGCCGGCATCGTCGAATTTCTTTTTGTAATGCGGAACATTGGCGTAGACGCGCTGCAGCGTCTGCTTCAATCGCGCCATCTGCAACGAGCCCAGCCCCTCGCGCGACATTGTTTCCGCGTCAGGATCAAACATGAAGTTTTCTGCTGCTTTGGTTGCGGTTTGTGTGGCCATGATAAGTCCTCCCTGCCCGCTCCCCATTTCTAAGACATCGACCAACCCGGTTTGACCGCCGGCCCGGCACGACCGGACCCGCGCACGGGTGTGTGGGTCAAGGCGAAACCTTGATTGAACGCGGCGCGGGTCACCAGCACCAATTTCAAGCCGGCGCCGGCGGCCATGATGGAAAGTCCAGCGAGCGCGAACAGTGGCACCGCCGCAGGCAGCGCCAGTCCGATGACGATCAACGTCAAGGGTAGTGCCAGGCCGGCCGTGAACAGCCAGGTCCGATAGCGGTCAAGCACTGCCAGCGCGCGCGTCGGCGCTCCTTCGATCACCAGCCCAGTCATATAGGAGCGCCAGAAAAAGGTGCGCAGCAGCGCCAGCGCCGCGGCGCCCACCGCCATCGCATTGGCGAGCGGCGCCAGTGCGGGAAATTGCACGATGGCGACCAGGAACAGCCCGCCACCCTCGGCAAACCCGGTCGACACGATCAGCGGCACCGCCCAGGGCGACCGCCAGGTTGGAATGCCCTTGGCCGCTTGCATGATCATCGCCTGGCTGAACAGAAAACCTATCGCAAGCGCGGCCGCGGCAATCAGAAGCGCGGGATAGCCAAACCAGAGCGCCAGCGCGGCAAGCGGGAAGAAGACTGTTGCGATCCAAGCCTCGCGCGCCATCCACGAGCGTTGCGGCTGGCGCAGCACGTAGATGAAGCGCAACGGCCGGCCGATTTTCAGCATCAATATGGACAGGCCAAGCGCGACGATCGCCAGCGCCAGCCAACCGAGCGGCAGCACTTGTGGATGGCGTAGGCCCGCTATGGCGGTAAAGACGAACAAGCCGCTGCCGATGCCGCCGCAAATGAAATTGCTGGCGGCCTTCCAATCCCAGTGCTGCTGCAGCGCCGGCTCGACGCCACGCGTGCGTATCTCACCGGCGACCGAGGTCACAGCGGGCGCCGCCGCGGTTTCCTCGTCGGCGTCATTGGCCTTGCCATAGACATAATGAAAGCCCGGATCGGTTTCGAGTTCGGCATGCATGCGGAAGCTTTTCTGTTCGCGCAGCAGCCGCGACACATTGCTGTCGGGGTCGTCGATATCGCCAAAATGCAACGCATCCGCGATGCAGGAATTGACGCAAGCCGGCGTCGCGCGCGGATCGATCCCCGGTGTGAGACCATTCTCGAGGCCAAAATCGACCCGGTCGGAGCAGAACGTGCATTTCTGCGCCACGCCCACGCGTGTCGCATCGGCGCGTTCGACCTCGTTCTGCATCGCCGGGCCGTAGGCGTAATGCGGCTCATGCACCAGGAAGCGCGCTTGATAGGGGCATGCGATCTCGCAATAGGCGCAGCCGATGCAGATGTCGTAGTCGACGGTGACGATGCCGTCGGCGCGCTGGCGCGTCGCCGTGGTCGGGCAGACATGCATGCAAGGCGGATCGGCGCAGTGCTGGCAGCCAACCGGGACGAACACGCGGCTGACGTTCGGATAGCTACCGACTTCGATATCGAGCACCTTGCGCCACTGCACCGCCGGCGAGGTGGCGTTGCTGTGGCGGCAAGCCGCCGTGCACGTCTGGCAGCCGACGCAGCGCTCGAGATCGGCCACCATCGCCCAGCGCGTCATGCCGCCGCCTCCAGCCGCGTCACCTTGACCTTGACCAGATCGGCGCTCGATCCGGTCGCGTCGGTCAAATCGAGCAGCATCGGCACCAGCGCATTCATGCTGGGGGCGTGGAAATCCTTGGCGTAAGGCGTCGCCCAGTGGTCGAATTGGCCGATCATCAAAATCGTGTCGGGGCGGATGCCCTCGCACAACATGACCCGGCCCTTGGTCTCGTTCAGCGGCGAGCGCACTTCGACCAGATCGCCGTCGGCAATGCCGAGACGCGTGGCCGCGGCATGGTTCATGACAACACGGCCGTGGCCGGCGACGTTATCGGCCACCTCCTTGATGATCTGGATGCCGACATTGCCGCCCCATGAATATTGCATGCTGCGGGCGGTGATCAGCCAGAACGGATAGTCGGCAATGCGCACCGCGTAATGTTTCGTGAGCGCTTCTTCCCACAGCGCGTCGAGATCATGCCAGCGCGGCAGCGGCTCGTATTCGGCGAGCTGCTTGTCCCACCAATGGATGTCCTGCTCGTGCAGACGGCAACCGAGTTCTTTGCCGATGCGGAACAATTGTTCTTGGTAAGGCTGTTCGAAACGCAATCCCTGCTCGACCAGCTTGGGATAGAGGTACCATTGCAGTCGCGGGAACGGTTTCACGCGGAAGCCATGCTCGCGGAACCAATCCAGCCCTTGGGATTCGGCGCCATCGGTGATCTCGGCGCTGGCGGCACGGCAACTGGCGTCCCAGATCGCCTCGACGTCGTGCACCTTTTCCGGCGCCAGTGAGAAGTCATAGGTCTTCCCGCTGAGCCGAACGCCGGCGGCGCCACGATTGATCGCCGAATTGTAGGCCTCGATCAGGCCGGTGCGTCGGGCGAGCTCGGTCGCAATCCAAGTGAAGTCCCTGGCCTCGCCTTGCGCCGGCACCGCCGGCGCGCGCAGCGCGAAGCCCTGGTAGTCCCAGAACTGTTCGACATATTTGGTGCCGCCGATGCGCAACAGCTGCAGGCCCTCGAGGTCCGTGCAATCGGGCAGCAGTACGTCGGCGACGTGATTGGTCTCGTCGCGCGTATAGGCGAAGCACACCGTGAACGGAAACTTCGCCATCGCGCTTTCGACAGCGTCGGTATCCCAGAACGATATCGCCGGATTGGTGCGATAGACGAACCAGACGTCGGGTGGCGACGCTACCGGCAGATGCTCGAAGTTCTCACCCTGCATCATCCAGGCGAGATGCGTCGGCCCGAGCGCCTGGCTCCAGGCCGAGTCGGCCACCAGCGGCACCAGCGTGCGGTGCGCGCTACGCGCCGACGGCCGCGAAATCCACTCGCTCTTGCTGGTCGGATTCATCGGATATTTCATGAATCCGTCGGGACCCGGCTTGACGCTCGACCAGCGATTGTCGGCCGGCCGATTGAGCCTAACCGTCGTGCCGAGCGTCGAGCCGGGCACTTCCAGCGCGCCCACCAGACAGCCGAGCAGCGTGCGCGCCCAGCAGCACTCGTAGCCGCCCCAACCATTGTTGACGGTCTTGCCGAGTGAAATCGAAACTGGCCGCAGCGGCAGCGTTACGCCCTCGATCTCGATGGTCTCGCCGACACGCGCGTGGTCAAGGAATTCGTTGGCGACGCGGCGGATGGTCGCCGCCGGCACATCGCAAATCGACGCCGCCCATTCCGGCGAGTAATCCTTCACATGTTCCACCAACTGCGTAAATGCCGGGCGGACCGTAGCGGCCTTGTGCGAGATGACGAACTCATCGGCGCCGACCTCTATCCCGTCGATGACAAACGAGCCCTCCAGCATGGGATCGACGTTAGGGGTATCGAACGGTACGGCGCGACCGCCGGCATCCATCAACAGCGGCTTGCGCGTTGCCGGATCGCGCATGAAAAATCCGTTCGGTCCGATCAGATAAGGCGACGACGTGCGCCCTTTCAGGAAGGGCAGATCGAGGCGTTCGCGCGCGTTCTCGTGCAAGACCACATGAATCATTGCGAACAGAAACGCCGAGTCGGTTTTCGGCTTGATCGGAACCCATTCCGCCGAACAGGCGCCGGTCACCGACAAATGCGGCTCGATCTGCACCCGCTTCATGCCGCGCTTGCGGGCGTCGGCATGGCGCTTGACGCCGCATACGCCGCCCGAAGCCTCGACATTGGCGCCGAAGGAAACGAGATATTCGCAGAGCGGCGTATCGGGCGACACCGTGAAGCCGCGATGCCAAAGCTCGCCGTAGAGATGCTCGGAGTGGTAGCACTTCACGCCCTGCCCCGAGCCGAAGCTCATGTCGACCGGCCCCCACGCCGACAACAATGCCGGCAGCGTGCCCATATAGGCGGTCGGCGTGCCGCCGCCGCCGAAGCTCGCGGCAAGGCGCGGATAGCCGGTCTCGTCGGTGAGGCCATTGGCGCGCGCCTCATTCAGTCTGTCGGCGACCAGCGAGAGCGCCTCCTCCCAGGAGATGCGCACAAAGCCCGGATCTTCGTGACGTCCCTTTTTCGGGTTCGTCCGCTTCATCGGATAGAGAATGCGATTGGGGTTGTAGGCTTTCTGCACCAGCCCGAAGGCTTTCACACAGGCCTTGCCGCCGGCGGGATGGATGGTCGCCGCGTCGAAATTCGGCGTCACCTCGGTGGCGATGCCGTCTTCGACGCGCACCTTCAAGAGGTCGGGCCCAGCAACACACTGGTAGCAATAGGTCGAGACGGTTCGTTCGTTATGCGGGCCCGGCATAGCGATTTATCCCGATCGCGTGCCGGCGAGCTTGGCGGCTTTCGCCTTTAGCCGCTCGACGGTCTTCTTAACGTCTACCACGAAACGACCGTGGCTGCCGCTGCCGATCTGCTCGATATTATCCTTGGCTGAAACTTCAAATACGACCCGGCGCCCTTCCACCTCTTTCACGGTGGCCGTGATCTCCACGGTCATGCCGAGCAGTGTCGGCGCCAAATGCTTGATGGCGACGTCGGTTCCAACCAAATCTTCGCCGGGATCGCCGTGTTCCATCAGTAGGTCACGGCAGGTCATCTCGATGTCCCGCACCAGATTAGGCGTGCTGTAAACGCGGCCTTCCTCGCCCATGAACCCGATGGTCCGGTCGCGATCAACTCCAATTCGGTTGGTCCGCGATACACCCGGACGCAGGCTTTCCTTCATTGCCATCCTCCTCGCCATCAAAATCGCATCATCATGCTTTTACTTGCCGCTCGGTCAACTTGACCAACGTCAATCCGCCCGCGCTTTAGAGCCCCAGATAGGCCTCCCGCACCCGGCGATCGGCCCGGATGTCGGCCGCAGGGCCGCTCAGCGTCACGCGACCGGTTTCCAGTACATAGGCACGGTCCGCGATCGCGAGCGCGCCAGGCGCATTCTGTTCCACCAGGAGAATCGTCAGTCTGTCGTCCTTGAGCGCGCGGATCACGGCGAACACATGGTCGACCAAGTTGGGCGCCAGCCCCATCGACGGCTCATCCAGCAACAGCAAACGAGGTTTCGCCATCAAAGCGCGGCCGATCGCGAGCATCTGCTGCTGACCGCCCGACAACGCGCCGGCCGGCATTTCCAGCATCGCGTCGAGCATCGGGAACAGAGCGCAGACCTGCGCCAGACTCGCGGCTATATCCTTGTCGCGGCGCGACCAGGCGCCGAGCCGCAAATTGTCCCTTACGGAAAGCGGAGCGAATAATTGACGGCCTTCCGGAACTTGCGAAATGCCCGACGCTACCCGGGCATGTGCGGTCCATGAACTCGATCGGCTTGCCGTCGAATCGCATGGTGCCGCCGGTGATCGGCTGCACGCCGGACACGGCGTGCAGCAAGGTGGTCTTGCCGGCCCCGTTGGCGCCGATCAGACAGACGATTTCGCCGGCGTCGACGCGCAGCGTCACGCCGTGCAGCACTTCGATACGGCCATAGGCACTTTTGACGTTCTCAATCGAAAGCACGGACAGCCTCCTGCGAGCCGTGCACGCCCAAATAGGCTTCGACCACCGCAGCGTTGGAACGCACCTGTTGCGGCGTGCCCTCGGCGAGGGTGCGGCCGCTCGAGAGGACGTGGACGCGGTCGGAAATATTCATCACCAGGCGCATGTCGTGCTCGACCAACACGACCGTAACGCCGTCCTTCGCGATGGAGCGGATGACACGGTCGATTTCCTGGGTCTCGACCGGATTGCAGCCGGCGGCCGGCTCATCGAGCAACAGCACCTTCGGCTCGCTGGCGAGCGCTCGCGCGATTTCAAGGCGTTTGAGGACGCCGTAAGCGAGCGACGCCGCGGGCTTGTCGCTGACATCGGCGAGGCCGACGCGCGCGAGCGCGGCGCGTGCCGCTTCACGGGTCGCGCGATTTTGCCGATCGACCGAGGGCCAATGCAGCAAGTCGGCCAAAATTCCGGTGCGCTCGTGCCGATGCCGGCCGACCATCACGTTGTGCAGCGCCGACATGCGCGAGAACACCTGCAGGTTCTGAAACGTGCGCGACAGTCCTCTGCGCGCAAGCTCATGCGGCATGAGGCCGGTCACCGGCTCCCCCGACAGGTGGATACTGCCGTCGAGCGGCGAATAAATGCCAGAAATCAGATTAAACAAAGTGGTCTTGCCGGAGCCGTTCGGGCCAATGATCGAGAACACCTGGCCGGACGGGACGGAGACGCTGACGGTATCGATGGCACGCACGCCACCAAACGAAATCGACAACCGGTCGGTTTCCAGGATCATCATTGGCGCGCCCCGGCAAGAGCGGCAGTCAGCGACGGCACGATCCCGCGGCGCAAGAAGATCATGAAAACCATCACGATCAATCCGAGCAGCGCCTGCTCGTAGTCGTGGAAGATCGTGAGCGCTTGCGGCAAGACGACCAGCACGGCGGCGCCGACCAGCGAACCGAAGATCGATCCCATGCCGCCGAGCACGACCATGGCGACCAGTTCGATCGAGCGCAGGAAGCCCGCGGTATCCGGCGTGGTGAGCCCATTAAAGAGCGCGAGATAGGACCCGGCCACCGAGGCGTAGATGGCCGAAATGACGAAGACCGTCAGCTTCTTGCGCGCCACGTCGATGCCGAGCACGCGCGCGGCGATCTCGCTGTCATGGATGGCCTGCAAAGCGCGGCCGGTCGGGCTCTCCATCAGATTGAAAGCCAGCACGAAGCCGCCGACAAATGTCACACCGGCGACCCAATACCAGGCGACGGAGCCGTGCACATGCCAGTCGAACAGCGTGAGCCCGGGGACTCCCATGCCGTCCGGGCCGCCGGTCCAGTCCGCTTCGTTGTTCAGCACGATGGCGACCAGCACACCAAATCCGAGCGTCGCCACCGCGAGATAGTGCCCTTTCAGCCTGAGAATCGGACGGCCCACGATGAAGGCGAGCGTGCCCGACAGCAATGCGCCGACGAACAGGCTCAGCCATGACGGCAGTCCGAGATGAACCGGACCGATGGCGACAGCATAGGCGCCGATCCCCACGAAGCCGGCATGGCCCAAGCTGACTTGCCCGGCAAAGCCCATGAGCAAATTGAGGCCGACGACCGCCAGCGCGAAAATAAAGACCAGCGCGCCGACGCGGTAGTAATAGGCCGAGGAAAAGAACAGCGGCAGGACAATGACGATCGCCACGACCGCGATCGCCGGCAACAACCGAGCTTGGAGCAGCGCGCGCAAGCTCACACCCGCTCAATCTTGGCGCGGCCGAACAGGCCCTGCGGCATCGCGACCAAGACAACGAGGATGATCAGAAAAGCGATAGCGTCCTTGTAGCTCGACGACAGATAGCCGGCGCTGAAAGCCTCGATCATCCCAATCAGCAGGCCGCCGACCACGGCGCCGAAGGCGCTGCCGATGCCACCGAGCATGGCGGCGGCGAAGCCCTTCAACGCCAGCAGCGTCCCGACATCGTAACTGGTCAACGTGATGGGCGTGACGAGAATGCCGGCAATCGCCCCGATGGCCGCCGAAACCGCAAATGAAAAGTCAACGATGCGCCGGGTATCGACGCCGATCAGCCGCGCCGCCAAACGATTGGCCGCGGTTGCGATCACCGCCTTGCCGAGCAAGGTCCGTTCCACGAACAGCCACAGCAAAATCACGATGATCGCCGCGCCCGCCAGCACGACGAGACTTTGCGGCAATATGGCCGCGCCGCCGAACTGGATGGGTTCGGACCCGAGCAGCGGCGGCAGGCTGTGGAATCGCTTGTCGAAAACGATCTGCGCCACCCCGCGCAGGAATACCGAGGCGCCGATGGTGATCATGATCAGCGCCACCGGGCTTGCCCCGCGCGCCGGCTCGATGGCAAAGCGATGCAATACCAGGCCCACCGCCGTCGTCACGAGGATGGCAATCAGCGCGGCGACCGGCACCGGGACGCCGGCGGCCGCCAGGAAGACGGTCGTCATGCCGCCCAGCATGACGAACTCACCTTGGGCGAAGTTGATGATGTCCGAAGCGTTGTAGATCAACGTGAAGCCGAGGGCGACCAACGCGTAGATGGCGCCCACGGTCAGCCCCGAGAAGACAAATTGCAGCAACTCGGCCATCGCGCTGGCGGGCCTCGTCTTGCCTGGAGTTCAGCAGCCGAGCGGGCAGGCTCTTAACGAGCCTGCCCGACCGCCAATCACGTTCCGGGGACCAACGTCCAGTCGCCGTTTTTTATCTCCAGCATATGGAACGCCGATTGGTCGAGGCCGAGGTGGTCGGTCGGCGACATGTTCACGATGCCGCCGGTTCCGATATAGCCTTTGGTCTTCTCGATCTCGTCACGCACTTTGGCCGGGTCGGCGCTTTTCGCGCGTTGCATCGCCGCGGTCAGAATCATGAGGCCGTCATAGGCATGACCGCCGAACGTCGAAACCGCCTGTTTGGTCTTGTCCTGGAATTTGTGCGCGTAGTTGACCACGACAGGCTTCTGCGGATCGTTGTTCGGCAGCTTATCCGCGATAAGAAGCGCCGCCGCCGGCAGTCGCACACCTTCAGCCGCGGGTCCGGCAAGCTTGATGTACTGCTTGGAAGCGACACCGTGGCTCTCGTAAAGCGGCAGCTTGATACCGAGTTGACGATAGTTGCGGGTGACGATCGCTGGTCCCTGCCCGAAGCCGGGATTGACGACCGCTTGCACACCCGGCGTGTTGCGGATCTTGGTGAGCTGCGGGGTCATGTCGCTGTCGCGCGGCCCGTAGGTTTCCTCGATCACGATCTTGACGCCGACTTGACTTGCCACCTTGTGGCATTCCGTGCTCATCGACTTGCCAAAACCGCCTGTGCCGGAGATCAACGCCACGTTGTTGAAGTTGCGATGTTTGATATCGGCGAAGATTTTCTCACACGCCATCGTATCGGTGTGCGGGGTCTTGAACACCCATTTGTGCACCGGCCGTATGATCTGGACGGCGCCCGCCAGGGAGATGAACGGGATCTTGGCATCTTCGAACACCGGAATCATCGCCAGTGTCGCGCCGGTGGTGCTGCCGCCGACCATGGCGACGATCTTGTCTTCTTCCACCAGCCGGGTCGCGAACGTGCGCGCGTTATTGGCATTACCCGCGTCGTCGTAGACGATGAGCTGCAATTTCTGGCCGTTCACGCCGCCTTTGGCATTGATCTCATCGACATACATTTCCAGCGTTTTCTTTTCAGGATCGCCGAGAAACGACGCCGATCCTGTGACCGACAGCACGGAGCCGATTTTGATTTGCGCGGATGCCGATTGTCCGGCACAGAGCAGCGCGGCAAAACCGATAGCCACGACTGCCGTAAGACGATGCAGTATCCTCATGGCATTTCCCCATTATCTCATTTTGTTTCTAATTGATGCATAGCAGAGCAGCAGAAGCAAACACTTGACTAAATTCAAGGCAGACAGCGTGCACCGCAGCAAAGTATGAATAGCTTAGCGCTGACCCGGGAATCGACTGGCTGGAGCAGGGATGATGACGATGACGGGCAGTATTCGGCTTGCCGCCGTGGCCTATGAGACCGGGTTTCGCATCGACGATTTCCTGGCCCGCGTCGTCGATCGGCTACGCGCGGAGCAGTTCATTTTAGGCGGGGCTTTGCAAGAGAACGCACGGGACGCCGCCGGTCTTTGCTCGGCGATGACGCTGATCGACCTCACCACACAGCACCGTTTGGGGATATCCCAGGCGCTCGGGACACAGGCCGAGGGATGCCGGCTCGATCCGCACGGGCTGACCGAAATGGGCGCGCTTCTCGACCGCAATGTCGATCGGAACGTCGAGCTTCTGATCTTGAACCGGTTCGGCAAAGCGGAAGCGGAAGGCCGCGGACTGCGCTCGGTCTTTGCGCGCGGGATCGAAGCCGGTGTCCCGATATTGACCGCGGTGAGACCGCCATACACGCAAGCCTGGTCGGAATTTCACGGCGGACTTGCTGCCGATCTGCGGCCGGATATCGGGCCGGTAATCGCATGGTGCCGCGGCGCGGCGCGGGAATTACGGGTCGCGCGCGGAACGGATTTGGCGTCAGCCGGCTAGTCGCGGGACCTCGGCGGCGCGTTCCTTGACCAAGCTCAAGGGCCCAGATAGAGCGCGGCGTTAGAGAGGCGGCAATCCAAGGACAAAAATACGATGGAAATGGCCCAATTACTCGCCGCCGGCACCTTTATCGACAGCGACTCACCGCAAGTCATTGCCTTCGCCAAGCAGGCGGCCGTCGGCGCGGGCGATGAGCGCATTGCCGTGTTGCGGCTTTATTCCGCCGTACGCGACGGCATCACGTACGACCCGTATGTCAATCTCGCCGATCCAGCGAACTATCGGGCAAGCGGGGTCCTTGCCGCCGGGCGGGCGTTTTGCATCGGCAAGGCCGCCCTCCTCGCCGCCGGCGCACGCGTGCTCGGCGTTCCGGCGCGCGTCGGCTATGCCGACGTGCGCAACCATCTCACCTCGCGCCGGCTCTATGAAAAGACCAAAAGCGACGTCTTTCGCTGGCATTCCTATACCGAGCTTTTCATGTCGGGCCGCTGGGTCAAGGCGACGCCGGCCTTCGATCGCGCGCTCTGCGACAGGGTCGGTCTGCAACCGCTCGAATTCGACGGCGAAACCGATTCGCTGTTCCAGGCCTTCGATCAAGCCGGCCGCCGCCACATGGAATACTTGCACGATCGCGGGCCGTTTGCCGATGTGCCGTTCGACACCATCCAAGCCGATTTTGTCGCGCACTATCCCGGTTTGATGAGCGACCACGGGCTGGCCGGCGACTTCCGCTCGGAAGCCGTCGCCCAATCGCTGGACCAGCCGCAAATCGACGAAAAAGCCGCAGCGACGTGAAAGTTACTGCACCAGCTTTTTGCCGGTGATGCGCTCGAGATTCTTGTAGAAGATCTTGTCGCTGGTTTCCTTGTCGAGCTTGAGCTCATCGAGAATGCGCAACGTCTCGCGCGGAAACATCGTGCCGTTCTCGGGGTCGAACGGGCAATCGGAGGCGAACACGATTTTGTCGATCGGGAAGAACTCGAGCCCGCATTTGGTCGCCGGCGTCGCCCCGAACACAGCGGTATCGGCGTAGAAATCCTGCTTGAAATAATCGAGCGGACGCTTCTTCAGGCTCTTGCGTAGCGCGACATAATCCTCGTCGCTGGTACGCGAGCCCATCACGTCGTTGCCCGGGCCGATGCGGCCTTCCAGCATCGGCACAATGCCGGCGAAATGATGGGTGATGATCTTCAGGTTTGGATGGTTGTCCATGATTTTTGAGTAAACGAGCCGAATCATCGCGGTCGCTGTCTCGTAGGACCAGCCGAAGGTCCACCAGATTTCGTACAGCGACTTCTTCTCGTCGGCGTAGTCCGGCATGCTGGCGCCGCGCGCCGGATGCAGCCAGACCGGCTTGCCGAGCTCGTTCATTTTTTTCCAGAACGGCAGATATTGCGGCCGGTCGATCGGCTTGCCGGCGACGTTGGTGTAGATCTGCACGCCCAACGCGCCGAGCTGGTTGATGGCGCGTTCGGCCTCGGCCACGCCGGCATCGGGCGCATCGAGCGATATCTGCGCCACCCAGCCGGGGAAATGATCGCGCTCCTTGGCGATAAGTTCGGCGAAGCCGTCATTGATGATGCGGATGAACTCGTCGATTTCCTGCGGGCTCTTGGCAAAGGTCTCGACCGGCGGCTGCGGGTAGGACAGAATCTGGGCGTAGTCCTTGTGGCCGTCGATGATCTTCTTGCGCGCGTCGAGGTCGTACAGCGTCGGGATGGCCCGCACGCGCTTGCCCATGTCTTTGTACTGGCCGGCGACCTCAAGCAATTTGTCAAAGAATTGTTTCGGAAAAAAGTGCGTATACGCGTCAATTCGCATTGCTTCCTCCTGAGGGAATTTTTTAGGCGCGGTCTTTTTTAGCCGGCCGATGGGGCATCGGCGGGCGCCACCCTACACAACAGCGCGCGCAACTGGTAGGTCCCCATCGCCAAGTCATAAGGCGGCTGATTGCTGGTCAGCAGATTGGCGTTCGAGGTCCACACGCCGTATTCTGGCCCGGGCTGTTCAGGGAACCACCAGCCGTGCTGGACGTGGATGACGCGCGGGTCGATGCCATCCGTGATTTTGACTTTTTGCCGTATCTTTCCGCGCGGCGTTTCGATCCACATCCAAGCCCCCTTGACAATGCCGAAGCGTGCGGCCGTCTCGGGGTGAATTTCGGCGACCGGATCGCGTTGCGCCTTGCGCAGCTTGTCGAGTTGGCGATGCTCGGAATTAAAGAAGAATGAGATGCGCCCGCCGGTGGTGAGCACCAGCGGATAGTGGGCCGCAATCTTGGGCGCCCGCAGTGGGCTTTCCGGCGGCTCTTCGTAATAAGGCAAGGGCGCGTAGCCAAGTTGCTCGAACCGCGTGGCGTAAAGCTCGATCTTGCCGGTCGGCGTCTTGAAGCCGCCGTCGAGATATTTCCGGTATTTGAACGGCAGCTTGATGAATCCGTTCTGCTTGAGCTCGTCGAAAGTGATATTGAGCCCGCCGGCGGCAAGCTGCGCGTCGAGTACGTCCTTGACCGGCTCGGTGCAGACCGGAAGCTTCATCCGCCGCGCCAGCGCAACGAAGATTTCCTCGTCCGACTTGCACTCGCCGATCTGCACCGCCTTCTGCTGGGCCAGCACGACATTGGCGGCAACCGTCGGCAAGCCGACCAGTTCGTCGAGCTCCGGCCATGACGCCGCCGGCAGCACGATGTCGGCCAAGCTCCGCCGTCGGTGTCATGAACAGGTCGGCGCAGACCATGAAGTCGAGATTTCATCAGCGCGTTGTAGACTTCCGACGCATTGGCATAGGTAGTGAGCGTGTTGTTGCCGAACACCAGGAATGCCTTCACCGGGTAAGGCTTGCCCTCGCGCATTGCTCGCAGCAGCGTCGGGATGTGGGCGGCCGGCAGGTCGGCACCCGCCCCGCCCAGCAGCTTAAAGCGCTCAGCGCCGAGCCGCTTGGCGTTCGCTTCGGGCGTCAGATTCTCGATCAGGCTGGGGAAGCGGCCGAGCCCATGCATCCCGAACACCCAGCCGCCCGGCACGTCGATATTGCCGGTGAGCGCCGGCAACATGGAGACGGCGCGGATGGTCTGGATGCATTTCGGCGTATGTTCGATGGCGCAGCCCCAATCCAGCAACGCCGGTTTGGTTTGCGCGAACAGGCGCGCGGCCGCGCGGATTTTATCCGCGCTCACCCAGGTGATCGGCTCAGCCCATTCCGGGGTAAACTTCTGCACATGCGCGGCGAGTTCGGCGAAGCCGTGCGTCCACCGGGTGACGAAGGGCTCGTCATAAAGCTTCTCGCCGATGATCACATTGAGCATCGCCAGCGCGAGCGCGTCGTCAGCGCCCGGCCTGACCTGCAGCCAGAGGTCCGCCTTTTCGGCCAGCGCCGTGCGGCGCGGATCGACCACGATGGTGCGCGGATTGTGATCGAGCGCCTCCATCACATTGAAACGCGTCTCGCCGTCCGGTCCCGACAGCACCGGATTGTGACCCCAAAACAGGATGCAGGCCGGCGGCACCTCGCCGGTGTAATCGCTCACCGGAAAGTCGCCGAAGGTCAGGATCGAGGTGTTCACCCGCGGGTGGAAACATTGGGCAAAGCCCGGCTCGCACCAGTTCGGGGTGCCGAGCGCATGGCCGAAACGCGATACCCAGCGGATGTGATGGCGGCCGGTGCCGGTGCCAAGCGCGATCGCCTCCGGCCCGTGCCGGTCGCGAATGGCGAGCACACGCTCCGAGATCTCATCGAGCGCCTCGTCCCAAGAGATGCGTTGCCATTCGCCGGACTGACGTTTGCCCTTGCGGCGCAGCGGATACTTGAGCCGGTCCGGGTGGTAGACAAGATCGGTCGTCACCGTGCCGATCGGACAGAGCCGGCCGTGATTGAGCGGCGAGTTGCGGTCGCCCTCCACTTTCAGCAGCACGCCGTCTTTCACATGCAGCAAGACCCCGCAGCCGCCGTGGCAACTGCGGCAGACACTTTTGAGGACAGTCGTTGCGCCTTGCGTCCTGTCCTGCGAGGGCGGTTGATGCATATTCATGCGCGCGAACTCGAAATCGACCTGCACGGGTTGGCGACTACCGCGCATGACCGTCTCGGATTTCGAAGTCGTCTGATTCGGCAACGGCGTGTCGCGGCGCCGCCGCCAACTAGCCACGAATGCTGGGCATTCGGCTTGATTTCGATCAAGGAATTGGCGCGATCAGAACGAGCCGCGACGGCCGCCGCAGGCTGTGGAACAATTTGATGATTGTCCGGATGATTTGGTGGGCGCACAAGGACTCGAACCTTGGACCCGCTGATTAAGAGTCAGCTGCTCTACCAACTGAGCTATGCGCCCGGATTGCCGAGGGCGCCTGAGCCCCGCGCGGCCGGCGTCACTTAGCAAAGCGAAGCCGGTGTGTCCAGCCGCGCGCATCGCCGCAAGTCACGGGGCCTGCAAAAGAAAAGCCGCCGGGCGCGCCCGGCGGCTCACTTGAACGGCGGCGCGCGTCGGGGAAAGCGCGTTGGCCACC
This sequence comes from uncultured Alphaproteobacteria bacterium, assembly GCA_963727555.1. GTDB lineage: Bacteria > Pseudomonadota > Alphaproteobacteria > Rhizobiales > Xanthobacteraceae > Pseudolabrys. Next base: position 118,786 of record CAVSGT010000004.1, read on the forward strand.
GTTCGCTACTCGTGTCGCTATTGCGGCTGCGGACCGCCATCCATGCCGCGCCCGTGCCAACCGTCCTTGCCCTGCCCGCGATGGTGCCAGGCGTCCTGTCCGTGATGCTCGTGGCGGTGGTGGCGCCACGCGTGGCGTGCGCCGAGCCGCGCCAGCACGATGAAGCGGCGCTTCTGCGCATCGTCCAGGCTCTTGTAGAGCGGGTCCGCCGCGTCGGCGAGCTTCTGCAAGGCAGCGCCGCGCTCCGACAGCCGCTTGGCGCGCTGGCTCAAGCGCTCGACCGGATCCTTCGGACGCTCGGCGTCGCCGCGCGCCGCGATCCGCTCCGTGCGCTGCTTGGCGAGATCTTGCAACGCGCTTTGCACCGCCGGCCAGTTTTTCTCCTGGTCGGGCGTCAGCGTCAGCCCGGCATGCAGCGCCGCGATTCGCGCGTCCGCGAATGCGCTGATGTCCGCCGCGTTCGGCCGCCAGTGATGACGCGGCCCGGCGTCACGTCCGCTCGGACCTTGCGCATAAGCAAGCGAAGCGCCCGCGATCGCAAGTGCCGTCGTGCCGGCGAGAACAGTCTTCCACATGGCCTTCCTCCAATGCGATTGTCGATGCGACAAATAGTGGAGGCCGGCGCGTCACAAGCAAGTTAAAGTTTGGACAGAGAATTAATCGCACGCAATGTAGATTTACAGACGTTCAGAATTAAAAACCGCAGGGAATCGCGCACTCGTTCGTTGGCGCAACTCAGACCGGCTTTCCGAACAGTAGATTTGGCAGCCAGAGCGACACCTCGGGTATGTAGGTGACCACGATCAGGAAGCCGAGCAGGACCATCAGCCACGGCAGCGCCGCGCGCACCACCGACATCAAGGGCAGGCCGGTGATACCGGAGGCGACGAACAGGTTCAGCCCTACCGGCGGTGTCACCAGGCCGATTTCCATGTTGACCACATACATGACGCCAAGATGGATCGGATCGATGCCGAGCTTGACTGCGGTCGGAAACAGGATTGGCGCGGTGATCAGCACGATCGGCGCCGGGTCCATGAAGTTGCCGGCAATCAGCAGGATGATGTTGACCACCAGCAGGAACTGCCACGGCGCCAAATTCGCTTCGGTGATCATCCGCGCGATATCCTGCGGGATCTGCGCCGTGGTCAGCACGTGCCCGAACAGAAAGGCGTTGCAGATGATGAACATCAGCATCACCGTGACCCGGCCGGAGTCGAGCAGCACCCCCGGTACGTCGGTGATATGGAGATCGCGATAAATCACGACCGCGGCGAAGAACGCATAGACCGCCGCCACCGCCGCCGCTTCCGTCGGCGTGAACACGCCGCCATAGATGCCGCCCATCACGATGAAGATGAGCAGGAGCCCCCAGAAGGCGTCGAGAAACAACCTAAGCCGCTCGTTCCACGGCGCCTTGGGCTGGCGTGGCAGCTTTAGGACTCGGGCCGCCACGTAGATCGCCACCATGAGAGAGAGTCCCAGCAGCAGGCCGGGAATGACGCCGCCCATGAACAGCCGTCCGACCGACGTTTCCGTGACAGCGGCAAAGATGACCATCGTGATCGACGGCGGGATCAGGATGCCAAGCGTACCGGCATTCACGATCACGCCTGTGGCGAAGGACTGGGTGTAGCCGACCCGCACCATGCCGGCGATCACGATCGAGCCGATCGCCACCACAGTTGCCGGCGAGGAGCCCGACACCGCCGCGAACAGCATGCAGGCCAGCACCGAGGCGATCGCCAGCCCGCCGGGCAGATGCCCGACCGCGGCGATAGCGAAATTGATCATGCGCTTGGCGACACCGCCGGTGGACAGGAAATTGCCGGCCAGGATGAAGAACGGAATCGCCAGCAGCGTGAAATGCTCGAAGGTCTGGAAGAACTTCAGCGCCAGCGAGGCTAAGCTGTCGTGCTCGAAAATCAGAATCGTAAGGATCGACGCCAGCCCGAGCGACATGGCGACTGGCAGACCGACGGCTAGCATCGTCAGCAGCGAGACGAACAGAAAGACCGTGTTCATCGCTGCACCGTCGTCGCGTCGGGCTGATCGTCGTGGGTGACGTCCTCGATCGCCTCTTTCGCTTCATCGGCGAGCTCATAGCCCTCTGACTGTCCGGTAAAGATGCGCCAGCCCATCTCGAGCAGGCGAATGAACAGGAAGACAAAGCCAAGCGGCAGACAGACGCTCAGCTTCCAGGTCGCAATTGCAATGTCTTCAGCTTCGACGTTGACGATGTACAGGCGGCGGATGTATTCGAACGAGCCGTATATCATCAGCAGGGTATAGGCGAGCGCCAGCAGCAGCACCAAAATCCCGATCGCACGCCGCGGCGCGGGCGGCATGAGCCGCACGGCAGCATCCACCCCGATATGCGCGCGCACCCGCACGCAATAGGAGATGCCGATCATCACCAGCCAGGCGAAGAGATAGTAGTTGGACTCGAGCTGCCAATCGAGGCCAGTGTTAAAAACGTACCGCAGCACGACCTGAATGAATGTCAGCACCGTCATCACGCCGAGGATGAGCGCGATCAGCCCCTCCTCGATGCGGTGCACCGCCTCCCGCAGCGACACCAGCAGACCCCCTGGATTTTCAAATTTTATTGTAGTGGCGGCCGCGGCTCTCCGCCGCGGCCGTCGATCGTTGATCGTCGCTAGTTGGTGGCCGGGCCGTTCGCAGCAACGGCAGCGTCAATGATGTCCTTGCCGATATCCTTTTCGAACTTCTTCCACACCGGATGCATGGCCTTGACCCACGCCGCGTGCTGCGCGGGCGTCAGCTGATGGATCGTGGTCACGCCAGAGGCGGCGATCTTCTTCTTGGCATCCTCATTGAGCTTGTCGGCGATCTGGTTGTTGGCCTCGGTCGCCTCGTTCATCGCCTTGGTTAGGCCGGCGCGGATGTCCGCGGGCAGACCGTTCCACCACTTGGCGTTGACCAGCACCATGTAGTCGATGACACGGCCGTTCGACTCGGTGAAGTCCTTTTGCACTTCATAGAACTTCTTTGAGTAGATGTTCGACCAAGTGTTCTCTTGGGCGTTGACGGTGCCGACCTGCAGCGCCTGATAAACTTCCGAGAAGGCGAGCTTCTGCGCGTTGGCGCCGACTGCCTCAAAGGTCGCTTGGATGATGTCGGACTGCTGGATGCGGAACTTCAGGCCCTTGGCGTCGGAAGGCGTCAACAGCGGCTTGTTGGCCGACATCTGCGCCAGGCCGTTGTGCCAGTAGGTGAGCCCGAGATAGTTGCGGTTCTCCATCGAATGCAGGAGCTGCTGGCCCGTCTTGCTGTGCTCGAAGTTGCTGACCGCCTTCATATCCTTGAATATGAAGGGCAGGTCGAACACCTGCAGCTTCTTGGTGTACTTGCCGAACTTGGACATCGAGGTGGCGATGAATTGCACGTCGCCGAGCGCGATCGCGTCCATTTCCTGCTTGTCGCCGAAAAGCGATGAATTGGGATAGACCTCGACCTTCACCTTGCCGGGAAGGTACTTTTCGGCCAGTTCCTTGAACTTCAGCGCCGCCTGCCCTTTCGGGGTCTTTTCGGCGACAACGTGACTGAATTTCAGAACCATCGGCTCGGCGTTGACCGTAGCCGGTACTGCAAATACGGCGGCCGCGGCCGCCGCAAGAAGCCATTTACGCATTGATAGTCCCCTTTTGGGTTTCCTGAAAATCACCGTTTTACTTGATTTTCTGGCGGGCAGATTTGCATTTAACACCTAAAACGGCAAGTGCGCCGTAGGTATTGCGGATTCGGTGATTTTTCAGAGACCTAGGCCCTCCAATAATTGCTCCGATTGAGCCGGTTGAAGTGTCAAATGGCCAGCCGGCGCAGTGCGCCGCAGCAATACCGTCGCCACAGCAAATTAAATTGACCCATGTCAAAACAATGCCGCGCCTTTTTCAGGACGCGGCAGTTAATTTGCCGATGCGGAACTCGCGCGTTAGCCGGCGCGGTGAGCGATCAGGCTCGCGGCAACGGCGCTTTAATTTAGCGCCGCCATCACCACCGGGCCTAGGCCCATTTCCTGGGCGAGTTGGCCGGCGGCCTGCTTCTGTCGGTCATCAAGGACCTTTATCAAGGGACGCGCGGCCACTGCCAGCCGCTCGACCGCCGCGCTGGTGAGCACGATCGAAACCACGCGGCGACTGACCCTGCGCACGAAGCCATCCGAATTCCGAGCGTTCCTGACGGTGCGAGCCAGTTGCCGCAAGGCGGCTTCCACCGGTCGCCAATAACGCTCCTGCGCTGGGGTCAGATTGAGCACGCGGTGAATGCGCCCGACATTGATCGAGGCCGCCATCGTGTGCGCGGCTTGGCCGCCCGCCATTTCGCCGGCGCTCACAGCCGGGATAGTCGACAACAAGCCGATCGTCGCGAGCGCGAAGGCGCCCGCGCAAAGTGTCTTCTTCATTCGGTTGATTCCCCGGATTGGTTTCGGTCGGGCGGATATCGGTCAATTCGGTCGTCAAAGCGTGCGAAATGCGGGCAAAATGTGATTTTTGGGTTCCGGTACCGTCAAATGCCGAACGCCGCCCCTTGCGGAGCGGCGTTCGCGGAACTTCCGAAGTTTTCAGCCGACCTCGGTCGAATGGATGCGGCGCTCGATCGAAGCCGTCTTGTTACGCTTGCTCATAAGCTTGTTGAGCGCACCCAGATAAGCCTTGGCGGACGCCACCAGCGTATCGGGATCGGCGCCCTTGGCGGTGAACGACCTGCCCTGCTCCGACAGCCGCACCGAGACTTCCGCCTGCGCATCGGTGCCCTCGGTCACCGCATGCACCTGGTAGAGCTCGAGCTTGGCCTGGTGCGGCACCAGCGCGCGAATCGCGTTGAAGATCGCGTCCACCGGACCGTTGCCGGTCGATTGCGTGGTGACATGCTTGCCGTCGATGTCGAGCGAGAGCGTGGCCGATTGCGGGCCCATCGTGCCCGCAATCACGGTCAAGGAGATGATCTTGATGCGGTCATGGGCGGTGGCGATCTCCTCGTCCACCAGCGCCTCGATGTCCTCGTCGAAGATCTGCTTCTTCTTGTCGGCCAGCGCCTTGAAGCGCACGAAGGCGTCCTCGAGCTGGTTGGCGGCCAATTGATAGCCGAGCTCTTCCAGCTTGTGCACGAAGGCATGGCGTCCGGAATGTTTGCCCATGACCAGCGAGGTCTGTTTCACGCCCACCGATTCCGGCGTCATGATCTCATAGGTCTGCGTGTGCTTGAGCATGCCGTCCTGGTGGATGCCGCTCTCATGCGCGAAGGCGTTTCGTCCGACGATCGCCTTATTGTATTGCACCGGGAACGAAGTCACCGCCGACACCAGCTTGGACGCGCGCATCAACATGGTCGCGTCGATGCCGGTGAAGTACGGCAGCACGTCGTTGCGCGTTTTCATCGCCATCACGACTTCTTCCAGCGCCGTGTTGCCGGCACGTTCGCCGATGCCGTTGATGGTGCATTCGATCTGGCGCGCGCCCGCCTTCACGCCGGCGAGCGAATTGGCCACCGCCATGCCGAGGTCGTTGTGGCAATGCACCGAGAACCGCGCTCTATCGGAATTAGGCACGCGCTCACGCAGCATCTTGAACAACGCGAAATGTTCCTCCGGCACTGTGTAGCCGACGGTGTCCGGAATATTGATGGTGGTGGCGCCGGCGTTGATGGCAGCTTCCACGCAGCGGCAGAGGAAATCGAGCTCGGTGCGGGTGGCATCCTCGGCCGACCATTCCACGTCGTCGGTATGGCTGCGCGCGCGCGTCACCTGCGCGATCACCATCTCGTAGACCTCGTGCGGCTCCTTTTGGAGCTTGTATTTCATGTGCACCGGCGAGGTAGAGAGGAACGTGTGGATGCGCCGCCGCTCGGCCGGCTTGATCGCCTCCGCGCAGCGGTCGATGTCTTTCAGGGCGGCGCGCGAAAGCCCACAGATGACGGCGTTCTTGGCGCGCTTGGCGATTTCGTTGACGGCGGCAAAGTCACCGTCCGAGGCGATCGGAAAGCCGGCCTCGATGATGTCGACGCCCATGGTGTCGAGCATCTCGGCGACCTCGAGCTTTTCCTCGTGCGTCATGGTGGCGCCGGGACATTGCTCGCCGTCGCGCAACGTCGTGTCGAAGATGACGACACGGTCCTTGTCGGACTGGGTCTTGGCAGTCATGGCATTATTCCTTCTCATCGCATGCGCCGCGGTGGGCGCTCTTTAAGGGGTGCTCATTCCGTCGATCCCCCGAGTGCCCAGGCGCAAACTGCCCAGCCGGCCCTCAGGGGCGGATAAGGAGAAGGAGCGTGCCCAGAATGAGGGTGGCCGCGGGTTCGGCTTGTGCCGCCCGCTCGATCGCGCAGATATCTTGGCGCGTCGACATGCCTTAGAACCCTCGTCTTCGCCGGTTAAGGTCGCGGAACTAGGTAAAGTCCGCGTTAACCGCCCTTTGGACGGCCAACTTCTATCGGACAACGGGTGACAAAATCAAGCGCTTCCGGGCGATAGGTCAGCACTATTGCCTGATCACCGGTGCAGCAGCCATGACGACAGATCAAAGCGAACTCAGACGCAGCGGACGGCGCCGGACGATTCTGTTCTTCCCGATCCTGGGTCTCATGCTTTTCGCGCCTGCCGGGTCGCTGCGCTTCTGGCAGGGCTGGCTCTTTGCCTTTGTCTTCATGGCGTCAACGATCGCCATCGGTCTTTATTTTTCCAAGCACGATCCCAAGCTCATCGAGCGCCGCATCAAGGCCGGGCCCTCGGCCGAAAAGGAACCCTCGCAGAAGATCATCATCTTTCTGGTGATGGTCGCCTTCGTCCTGCTGCTCATCGTTCCGGGGCTCGACTATCGCTGGCACTGGTCCGACGTCCCGACGTGGCTGGTGCTGGTCGCCAACGGCGCGATCGTGTTGAGCTTTGTCATCTTCTTCGTGGTGCTCAAGCAGAACAGCTACGCCGCCTCGACGGTCACCGTCGAGCCGGGACAGCCCGTCGTCTCGACGGGAGTTTACGGGGTCGTGCGGCATCCGATGTATGCGGGCGCTTTGTTGCTGACCGGCGCCATACCGCTTGCGCTTGGCTCCTATTGGGGCCTGCTCGTCGACCTCGCCGCTTTGCCGGCTTTGATTTGGCGCTTGCTCGACGAAGAACGAGTCCTGGCGCGCGATTTGCCCGGCTACGTCGACTACTGCCGGCGCGTGCGCCACCGGCTCATTCCTTTTGTCTGGTAGCGATCCGCCGTCAAGCCTTCAGCATCGCCGGATCGATTGGCAGCGTGCGCACGCGCTTTCCCGTCGCGGCGAAGATTGCGTTGCAGAGTGCGGGAATCGCTGGCGGCAGCGGCGGCTCGCCCAAGCCGGTGGGTGAATTGTCGGTCTTGATGAAATGCACCTCGACCGGCGGGGCCTGCTTGAGCCGTAGCGGCGTGAAGGTATCGAAATTGCGCTTCCATCACGCGGCCATTCTCGATGGTGATCTTTTGGTTCAGCGCCTCACCGAAGCCGTCGAGGATGGCGCCTTGCGCCATGTTCTCCGCGGCGGTCGCGTTGATGACTTGGCTGCCGATATCGCCGACCGCCCAGACCTTGTTGATCTTCACTTGGCCGTCATTGGCGACCGCTGCCTCCACCACCTCGGCGAAATAGCCGAGATGGCTGTAGTAGAACGGCGACGCCGAGACCGGTGCGCGCCGGCAGCTTGCGTTGGCCCCAGCCGGAAACCTCACGGACTTTCTCAAGCACGCCGCGGGCACGCGCGGTGTCGAAGCCGGCACCCCGTGCCCGGCAGCAATTCGTCCTTGCCGAGCAGGTCGATCTGGAACTGCAGCGGGTCCGTGCCGGCGGCATGCGCGAACTCGTCGATGAACGACTGGAACACGAAGGCGAGCGCCATTGCTCGCCGGGCGCGCGCAGGGGCCCGGTCGGCACGCCGAGCGGCATCAAGGACATAGCCGAGCGACAAATTCGGCCACGCGGCCAGCCGGAAAAGCGTCTCATCGACGATTGGCCGAGCTGCGCAAAGCGCCCGTTGCGGCCGAAGCTGACGAAGTGCTGCTGCCAGGCGACCAGCTTGCCGTTGGCGTCCAGGCCGCCTTTGAGGAAATGCAAGCCGGCCGGCCGGTAGAAGTCGTGCTGCATGTCGTCGGCGCGGTTCCAGACCAGCTTGACCGGCGCGCCGGCGACTTTCGAGATCCATGCCGCCTCGACCATGTAGTCGTTCGATCAGCCGGCGGCCGAAACCGCCGCCGACGCGCGTGAAGTGGATGGTGACATTGTCCGGCAGGGATGCCGAGCGTTTGCGCGACCAGTTTGCACCGCCGGTTACGGGTTTTGCGTCGGCGCCCAGAGCTCGACCTTGCTGTCTTGCACATGCGCGGTGCAGTTCATCGGCTCGAGCGGCGCGTGTGCGATGAAGGGATAGATGATAGGCCGCCTCGACCACATTCGCGGCGCTTGCCAGTGCACCGCTCGACATCGCCGTCATTGCGTCAGACTGTGCGCCGGCGCCTTGGCGCGAGCGCCTTCGGCTGCGCGCGCGAAGCGGTCGCTGCTCTGCCTGGCCGTCGCGCCTTCGTCCCATTCGACCTCGAGCTTGTCGCGCGCCTTCTCGGCGCGCCACCAGCTGTCGGCGACAATGGCCACGCCGGGGCAGTCGAGCTCGCGTGCAGATGCTCGCCGCCGTTGACCACGAAGGCATGCGCGCACACCGGGCATCGCCTTGATGGAGTCGAGATTGGCGCTGGCCACCTTGCCGCCGAACACTGGGCATTTGGGGAAGACGGCGTAGAGCATGCCCGGCAGCGACGATATCGATGCCGAAGAGCGGCTCGCCCGTGACGACTTTCGGGCTGTCGATGTCGGGAACGGACTTGCCGATGATGGTGAAATCCTTCGGATCCTTGAGCTGGACGCGTGGCGAGATCGGGCAGTGGGAGCTTTGCGGCCGCGTCGGCGCCAGCTCGCCGTAGCTAAGCCGTGCGATTGGTCGCCTCGTGCTGCACAGTGACCGACACTGGTGGTGCATTCGCTTGCGCGGCACTTTCCAGCGTTGCGCCGCCGCCGCGATCAGCATCTGCGCGCGCCGACCGCCCGATCTGGCGCATCGGGTAGTTGAGCGGCGTTGAGATGCTGCCGCCGGCGCACTGGCGGCCGTATATCGGGCCGGATCGGCAAGCGCCTGCTCGACGCTGACCTGCTTCCAGTCGACATCGAGTTCCTCGGCGATCAGCATCGGGAGCGATGGTCTTGATGCCCTGCCCGATCTCCGGGTTCTTGGAGATGATCGTGACGACGTTGTCGGGCGTGATGCGCATGAAGGCGTTGAGCGTCGGCGGCGCTCGATTTCGACCTCACGCGGCTTTGCCGAGAGCTGGGAAAGGCGAAGTCGAGCAGCATCCCGCCGCCCGCGCGCGGCGCTGACTTTGAGGAAATGCGCGGCGCGACGTGTGGCCGATCGCGCGCGTGGTAACGGCTGGTGTGATGGTGATCGTGCAACATGGCTCAGGCCCCCTTCTTGCCGCGTGCGGCACCGAGATCGGTCTTGGCCGCCTGCTTGATGGCGGCGCGGATGCGCGTGTAGGTGCCGCAGCGGCAGATATTGCCGGTCATGGCGGCGTCGATGTCGTCGTCGGTCGGCGTCTGCGGTCTTGCGTGAGCAGCGCGGCGGCCGACATGATCTGGCCGGCCTGGCAATAGCCGCATTGCACGACGTCGACGTCGAGCCAGGCCTGCTGCAGCTTGCGCCGACGGCCGTGTCGCCGATGCCTTCGATGGTGGTGACCACGGCGTTGGCCGATGCTCGGATACCGGTATCAGGCAGGAGCGCACCGGCTTGCCGTCGAGATGCACGGTGCAGGCGCCGCAGAGGCCCCGCCCGCAGCCGAATTTCGTGCCCTTCAGATCGATGCGCGTCACGCAAGACCCACAGCAGCGGCGTGTCGCTGTCGACATCGACCGCATGGGCGTGACCGTTGACGTTGAGAGTGTAGCGCATGGATCATCTCATCGTTTGATGTGCGCGCGCACGCGACCCAAGGCATTTGCCGCGCATCATAGAAACCAACGCGCGCGGCAGGAATATCCAGCGCATCAATTCTTGCTGACAGGCTGCGGCTGGGACATCCCACGCATGCGTTTGGCGCAAGTTACTTCGAACGCCCGCGGCGCGGCTCACGTTCTTGCGCAATTTTCGTCGATCTTGCGGAAAAGCCTAGCCGCCGCGCGCCGTCAGCGCCTTGCGCGTATTCTCAAGTTCCTTCAGGGCCTTGCCCTCGATCTTCGGGTATTCGAGCTTGAGCCCATCGAGCGCGTTCACCATCGCCGCCGCCACCACGATGTGCGTGAACCATTTCTGGTCGGCCGGCACCACGTACCAGGGCGCCTCCGGCCGGCTGGTTTCGCGGATCGCCTCGTCGTAGGCCGCCATGTATTTGGTCCACAGCTTGCGCTCGGTGACGTCGCCCATCGAGAACTTCCAGCGCTTGGCCGGCTCGTCGATGCGGTCAAGAAAGCGCTTACGCTGCTCCTCGCGCGAGATATTGAGGAAAAATTTGAGGATCAAGGTGCCGCTGCGCGCGACATGGCGCTCGAAGGCGCGGATGTCTTGGAACCGTTGTTGCCAGATGTGCTTGCCGACGTGTTTCTTCGGCAAATGCTGCTGTTGCAGCAGTTCCGGGTGCACCCGCACCACCAGCACTTCCTCGTAATGCGAGCGGTTGAAGATGCCGATGCGGCCGCTCGCCGGCAGCCGCATGCCGGCGCGCCAGAGGAAATCGTGGTCGAGTTCCTCGGCACTCGGCTGTTTGAAGGCATGCACTTCGACGCCCTGCGGATTGATGCCGGTCATCACGTGCTTGATGACACCGTCCTTGCCGGCGGCGTCCATGGCCTGCAGCACGATCAGCACCGACCAGGTGCCGCTCGCGTGCAGCCGCTCCTGCAGATCGACCAGCCGCTCGATACCCTCGGCCAGCATGGTCTTGGCTTCGTTCTTGTCGATGGTCAGGCCGCAGCATTCGGCCGGATCGTGGTCGGCAAGACGAAATTTGGCCGGCTTGTCGATGCGGAAGCGCTTGGCGACGTGTTCGAGCTTCATGGCGGTCAGTTCAAGCTACCGCGGCGTGCTTGGCAAGGCCTCGCCGCCGGCGAAATGCCTGCGCAGGAACGCGGTGATGTAGGGCTGCATCGCGGCGTCGAAATCGGCGGGCCCGCGCACGATATGGATGTCGGAAAGCTCCGGCTGCCGTTCGCTCGCAAGATGACGCAGGATGCGCGCGCGCAAGGTCTCGGCATTTTCGGCGCTGCGCAGCACCTTGATATTGGCGATGCGCGCGCCGGCGATCACAGTGGTCCAGCCCGGTTCGACGTCGAACTCGGAAATATCGAGCCCGGTTTCCTCCTTAAGCTCGCGCCGGACGCTCACATCGAAATCGACCTTGCCGTCCACGATATCGCCTGCATCGGGCGTGCCGCAGGGAAAGTAGATATGACCGGCATTGGCCGTGTGCGCGCCCATGACGCCGAGCAGAAATGCGCCGTCGGCGGCCAATATCCCTGCCGCGCCAAAGCAGCCGATAATTCCCGCCGGCGGCCGGCCCCAGCCGCGACCAGGCGACGAAACTCGCAAAATCGGTCTCGAGGAAACGGCCGCTGAACACACCGTCGGCATGCGTCTCGTCGTACATCACCAACACGCGGCCGTTCCAAATGGCCGGTCTTTCGCGCTGAAGCGCCGCGAAATAGGCGTCGATCTCCGCGCGCCGCTCTTCGGCAAACGGCCATAGCTTGGGCGAAAGGGTGAAGTTCAGACGCGTTGATATGAAGAATCTCGATGTCGTTCATCGGCGGCAATCGACGTGAACGAGCCGCTGCCGTCAAGCCTCGATCGTGCCCTCCGACACGATAACCGCGCCGCCGCCGACCGAGGCGGAGCTCGAGCCTGCCGCCGCTGAGCGTCAGACCCAGGCGGATCAGGCTTGGACGGCCCATCTCATAGCCCTGCTCGATCACGATGCTGTGACTGCCGTCTGCGAGGCCGGCAAAACGCGTCAGCACGCCGGCAAAGGCAGCCGCCGCCGATCCGGTCGCCGGGTCCTCGGGGACGCCATAGGACGGCGCGAACATGCGGGCGTGAAAGTCGTGGCCGGGTTCGGCCGTTTCGCTGCTGAACACGAACATCGCCCGGTGAGCGGGGGCACTCAGTGCGGATGAAAATTGCGCAAGGTCGGGGTTTGCGCGCCGGACCGCATCGAGGCTCTTCAGCGGCACGAAAGTGAACGCGATGCCGGCCGCCCAGCAGCTCGGTGCAAAATTGCCGAAACCGATATCGCCGGCCGAAAGCATCAGCGCCGCGGCCATCGTATCGACGGGCGGCGGCGCGCCGGCCTCCGCCGGCAGCGCGGGCAGAACGAACGTCGCCTCGCCATGATCCGCCGCCGTCGTCACCCGGCACGGTACCGGTCCGATATTCGCTTCCAGCACCATGTCGCGCGCCGCCGTGTCGCCGTCAAGGCAACCAAGCAGCACGGCGGTGCCCACGGTCGGATGCCCGGCGAAGGCGACCTCCTCTTCGGCGTGAAGATGCGATAGCGTGCGCGGTGACCCGGACTCCCGTGGCGGCAGGACGAACACCGTTTCCGACAGATTGAATTCGCGCGCGATCGCCTGCATGGCCGCTTGGTCGAGCCCCTCCGGCTGCAGCACGACGGCGAGCGGATTGCCGGCAAAGCGTCGGTCGGTGAAAACGTCGAGTATGGCAAAGCGGCGCTTCATGGCGCGTCAACTAATGAACGATCGCCGGCAATCGGCAAGAGCGCGACCGATGAATTTATCCAATGCAAACCAGCAGACGGCTCAAATCTCTTCCGCCTCGAACACTTTGCTGGGCTCGACGATCTCCTGCTGCGCGGTGACGATCTGGATTTCCGGCGCGCCGGCTTCGGCGGTCTTACTCAGCACGCCGAAGATCGCCGAGCCCGCCTTCGACAGCGCTTCCTGGATTTTGCCGTCGCGCAGATAATGCGCGAAGAACAACGCGGCGATGGCGTCGCCCGCCCCGTTCACCATCAATTCCAGCCGCGGCGTGCGCAGCCGGAAGCGCCCGGTCTCGTCGGAGGCGAGCATGTCGATCGAATCCTCCGGCGTGTCGTCGGCATGCAGCGAGGTCACCAAAATGGCGCGCGGGCCGAGCCCGTGCACGATCTTCACCGCCGCCAATATTTCGGCCAGTGTCTTGCACTCGGAGCCGGCGAGATAATCGAGCTCGAACTGGTTGGGCGTGATGACGTCGGCGGCCGGCACCGCCTTCTCCTTGATGAATTCCGGGATGCCTTCGCGCACGAAAACGCCGCGCCCCACATCGCCGATCACCGGATCGCAGCAGTATTTCGCCGACGGGTTGGCACGCTTGACCGTCGCCACCGCGTCCACGATCGCCGTGCCGATCTCGGCCGACCCCATATAGCCGGAGAGCACGCCGTCGCATTCGCCGAGCACGCCGCGCTTTTCGATACCGGCGACGATGTCGCGGATCAGCCCGGCCTCGAACACCTGGCCCTTCCATTCGCGATAGCCGGGGTGATTTGAGTATTGCAGCGTGTGGATCGGCCACACCTCGACGCCCATGCGCTGCAGCGGAAACACCGCGGCCGAATTGCCGACGTGGCCATAGGCGACATGGGATTGGATGGAGAGGAGGTTCATGCCTTCGCTTTAGCGCGCGGCGGCAAACCAATTCAAGGTGTCATTGCCCGCGTAAGCGGGCGGTCCAGCCCGCCGCGGCGCGGCTATTGAAATCGAAGGCCCGTTATACTGGATGCCCCGCTTTCGCGGGGCATGACAGTTTTGTGGTCGGCGAACCAGGGCTACTTCATCCCCATCTTCTTATTGGCCTCGTCGACGAACTTGTTGGTGTAGGTCTTCGACAGGTCGATATTGGCCTTGGCGATCGCCGGCGACGACTTCGAGAACACCGCCAGCACCGCGGCGGCGCCTTTGGGGTCCATCCTGCCGTCATTGGAATACATCGACATCGTGTTCTTCAGCGCCGCGATATAGAGCGTCCTTGTTCTTGGTGAACTCGGGCGGCATCTTCGCGGTGATCTCTTCCGCCGAATGCGAATGAATCCATTTCAGCGTGGAGAAGATGGCGTTGGTCATCGCCTGCGCTTCTTTCTGGTGCGAGGCGATCCAGTCGGCCTTGGTGTAGAGCGCGCCGCCCGGATATTGGCCGCCGAACACGGCGAGCGTGTCCTTCTCGGAGCGCGTGTCGCTCAGGATTCGCAGGTCCTTATATTTGCCGGCGAGCACCGTCACCGCCGGGTCGAGCATGACGGCGGCATCGATCTGGCCCTGTTCCATGGCGGCGATGGCGGAGGCGCCGAGGCCGACGCCGATCACGCCGACCGAATTGGCATCGACGCCGTTCTGGCTCAGCATGTATTTCAGGAAGAAGTCGGTGGAGGAGCCCGGCGCCGAGACGCCGACCTTCTTGTTGGCGAGGTCCTTGACCGATTTGATCTCGGTCGTGTGCTTGGGCGAGACCACCAGCGCAAAGCCGGGGAAGCGGTCATAAACCACGAAAGCCTGCAGGTGCTGGCCCTTGGCGGCGAGATTGACGCAATGGTCGAAATAGCCGGACACCACGTCGGCGCTGCCGCCCATCACCGCCTTCAGCGCCTGCGAGCCGCCCTTGAACTGCACGACCTCGACATCGACGCCGGCCTTTTTGAACTCGCCAAGCTGGTGGGCGAGCATGGTCGGCAGATAGCACAGGCACGAGGCGCCGCCGATGGCGAGCGTCACCTTGGATCTGCGCAAAGGCGACGCCGCGACGAGAGCGCCAGCGCGGTGAGCGAAACGGCCAGACGGCGGAAGAAATAGCGGCCATGGTGGTCCTCCCTGTTGTATGGCCTGCGCTGGCCGTTTCGGCGGCAAAGATAAGCCAGCGCCGGGGCGCTGCCTAGGGCCTGCTGCCAAGGGTTGTTATCGCTGTACCGGCGCGCCCTTGATTTTCCGCAGCTGCCCGCTGCAACGCTTGTCCGGCATCGGGGATCGTGGTCACACAGCAATATGCGCAGAGGCGGCGACCGGTGCGCTCAAGGCGGCGACCTGCGCGTCGGGGTCGGCGGCCACGCTGGCCACATTCTCCCAACAGGGCAATTCGAATTGAAAGACCGTTCCACCGCCGGGCGCGTCAGCGAAGCCTACCACGCCACCGAGCCGGTCGACGATCTCCTTCACGATACTGAGGCCGAGCCCGGTGCCGCCCCTCTGACGTGCGTTGGTGGCATCGGCCTGCGCGAATCTTTCAAAGATGTGCGGCTTGAATTCGGTTGGAATGCCGGGACCGTGGTCGCGCACCGAGATACGGATACCGTCGGCGCCATTCTCGATCGCCACCACCACTTCACCATTTGCCGAAGAAAACTTGATGGCGTTCGAAAGCAGATTGCTGATGACCTGGGTAAGCCGATCCGAATCCGCGAGCACGTCGTCGATGGGGTCCGCGCATTCCAGCCGAATTCGCACGCCACGACTTTCTGCGAACGCAAGATTGCCCTCGATCGCGTGCTCGACTTCCGGCCGCACTTCGACTTGCTCGAAATCAAAGACAGTCTGTCCGGAATCCATCTTTTCGATATCGAGAATATCGTTGACCAGCCGCATGAGCCTCCGGCTGTTGGTATACGCGATCGCAATCAGACGCTCCACCGGTTGCGACAAGTCGCCGGCGGCTTTGCCCATGAGCAGGCCGAGCGAGGCGGAAATCGAAGTCAAAGGCGTGCGCAGCTCGTGGCTGACCACCGCGACGAATTCGCTTTTCAATCGCTCCAGGCGGTTGCGCTCGTTGGCATAGCGCAGGGATCGCATGAGCGCATGTGTCGTGATCTCGCCTTTGATAAGATAGTCCTGTGCACCTTCTTGCAATGTTTGTGCGGCCAGCGATTTCATCGTCCATGCCGGTAAGCACGACCAGAGGAATGCTGGGCGCGGCTGCGTGGGCACGCTTTACCGCTTCTAATCCTTGCGCATCGGGCAAACCCAGGTCGAGCAATATGAGATCGGCAGCATGCGTCGACAGGTAGCTCTCGGCCTCGCCCATGCACGTCACGTGCGTCAATTCGGCGTTGCGCGTGTCACGCTCGTGAAACATCTCCCGGACCAGACGGGCGTCTCCGGGATTATCCTCGATCAGGAGAATTGTCTTGAGCGAATTCATGTCTGTGCGGCTTCTTTTTGCTGCGGCAGCTTGACCTTGGTCAGCCAGAAATCGTTGATGACATTCACCAGGCTCGCAAAGTCGTCGAACTGGACGGGCTTGGAGAGATAGCAGTTCGCCTGCAGTTGATAGCTTCTCACAATATCGGTTTCTGCCTCGGACGTTGTCAGGATGACGATCGGGATCATTTTCAATCCGCTATCCGCCTTGATGTGAGCCAGAACCTCGCGGCCATCCATTTTGGGAAGATTGAGATCCAACAGGCTAATATCCGGGCGAGGCGCATCTGCGTGGGCACCTTCTCTCTTCAGAAATGCCATGGCCTCCACGCCGTCGGTCGCCACGTGCAAACGGATGGACCGGTTGGCATCGCGAAAGGCTTACTGCGTCAGCCGGACATCGCCGGGACTGTCTTCGACCAAGAGAACTTCTTTGTTCATGATTTCCCACTCGGCCTTTTGGATTGATCGATTGTTCATCCGCGTGATTGATGCGGCGGCAATCGCGCTTTTGTCAGCCAAAATTCGTTGATGCCCTTCACGAGGCCTTCGAACGCGGACAACTGCACCGGCTTGCTGAGGTAGCAATTTGCCTGGAGTTGATAGCATTTTGAGAATGTCCGCTTCCGCCTCGGAGGTGGTCAGGATGACTGTCGGGATCGTTTTCAGATCTTCGTCGCTCTTGATGTGTGCCAGAACCTCACGGCCATCCATTTTGGGAAGGTTGAGATCCAGCAAGATTATGTCAGGACGCGGGGCGTCGAGTGTGGGCCCCCTCATGCCTCAGAAAGGCCATGGCCTCCACGCCGTCGATCGTCACGTGCAATTTGATCGACTCGTCGGCTATCGCGGAAGGCTTCCTGGGTTAACCGGACATCGCCGGGACTATCTTCGACCAAGAGCACATTTAATTGCTTGGCATTCGGCTGCTGTAGGAATCCATGATTTTCCCTCAGTTCCCGCCAAGGTGAAGCTGAAAAGTGGAACCCTGCCCGGGCTCTGACTTCGACCGATATTTTACCGTCGTGCCGCTCGACGATTTTTTTGCAGATCGCCAAGCCGATGCCGGTGCCGGCGAATTCTTCCCGTTTGTGCAGCCGCTGGAACATGCCGAAAATTCTATCGAAGTACTGCGGGTCAATTCCTAGCCCGTTGTCCGTCACCGAAAAATTCCATTTATTCTCGCCGTTCATGGTGGCGGAGACGTGCACCTTGGGAGTTCCGGATTTTTGGTACTTGATGGCATTGCCGACAAGGTTCTGGAATAACTGAGTGAGTTGCATTTCGTCAGCCATCACCATGGGCAATGGATCGTGCGACACCATCGCGCCGCTGTCTTCGACGGCGCCGCGCAGATTGAGCAGCGCCCGCTGCAATGCTTCTTCGCTGGACGTTTCCAGCAATTCCTTTCCTTTTGTTTCGACGCGCGAATAGGCTAGCAGATCGCTGGATCAACCGCTGCATGCGGCTGGCCCCATCCACTGCGAATGCAATGAACTCGTCGGCGTCGGCGTCGAGCTTTCCCTTGTAGCGCCTGGATAAAAGCTGGGTGTAACTGGCCACCATCCGCAGCGGTTCTTGCAAATCGTGCGAGGCGATGTTGGCAAATTGCTCCAGTTCCACATTCGAACGGTTTAGTTCCTCGCACCTTTCTGCAGAAGTTGGGATTCCGCCCTTTTGCGCGTGGTGATGTCGCGGATCGCCGCGGTCACCAGGATTCCTTCGGCGCTTTCCAAGCGGGCTGAGCATGAGCTCGATTGGGAATTCGCTGCCGTTTTTTCGCCGCCCGTGCAGCTCGATCCCGGTTCCGATCTGCTGCGCCAAGGCTTCTTCCGCGGAGCGAAGACCGTCCGCGAGCAGGCGTTCCGCGAAACCCTCGGGAATGATGTTCTTGACCTTCTGCCCGAAGAGCTCATCGCGGCTGTATTCGAACTGCTTCTCCGCCTGAACGTTGAGCAGCACGATCTCGCCGCCCTGATTAACCACCACCATCGCGTCCGGCGCCGCCTCCAGCAGCCCGCGATAGCGGCCTTCCATCTGCCGCCAGATGCTCGTCCGCCTTCTTGCGCACGCTGATGTTGCGGATCGCCGCCGTCACCAGAATTCCTTCGGCGCTCTCCAGCGGGCTGAGCATAATCTCGATCGGAAACTCGCTGCCGTCCTTGCGCAGCCGCGATGAGTTCAATACCGGTGCCGATCTGCTGCGCCAGCGCGTCTTCCGCGGATCGAAGATCGTCGGCGATCAGCCGCTCGGCGAAGCCATTCGGAATGATGTTCGTCACCTTCTGCCCAAGCAGTTCGTCGCGGCGATAGCCAAACTGTTTCTCCGCCTGAACGTTCAGCAGCACGATCTCGCCGCCCTGGTTCACCACCACCATCGCGTCGGGCGCCGCTTCCAGCAGCCCGCGATAGCGGCCTTCCATCTGCGCCAGGTGTTTGTCGGCGGCCTTGCGCACGCTGATGTTGCGGATTGCCGCCGTCACCAAAATGCCTTCGGCGCTTTCCAGCGGGCTCAGCATGATCTCGATCGGAAACTCGCTGCCGTCCTTGCGCAGCGCGGTGAGCTCAATTCCGGTGCCGATCTGCTGCGCCAGCGCGTCTTCGGCGGATCGAAGATCGTCGGCGATGAGCCGTTCGGCGAAGCCTACCGGAATGATGTTCGTGACCTTCTGCCCGAGCAGCTCGTCGCGGCGGTAGCCGAATTGCTTCTCCGCCTGAACATTCAGCAGCACGATCTCACCGGTTTGGTTCACCACCACCATGGCATCGGGCGCCGCTTCCAGAGACCGCGATACTTCACCTCTGACTCTGCTAGTTTCGCTGATATCGCGGCTGATGACGTTGAGAAGCCGAGTAACTACACCGGCCGCGTTGCGCGACGCCGTGAAGCGTGCTCCGAATTAGAAACCGCGTGCCGTCTCTTGCGCACGCGCATGCCTTGATCTTCATACATGCCGTGCGCGGCAGCCAGCCGCAGCACTTCTTGCGGCCGGCCGCGCGCGATATCCTCGGCGGAAAGAAGCGGGAATAGTTTTGACCGGCGACTTCTTCCCACGTGCAGCCGGTTGATTTGCTCCGCACCAGGCGTTCCAACTGACGAATTTCGCCCAGTGGGCCCATCATGAAAATGGCATAATCTTGAACGCCGTCGATGAGCTCGTCGATATTTCTCTTCGCTTTCAACAAGTGCGTGCCTCGGCCATCGCCACGTCTAACGCCGTCACGCTGCACGATAAATCCCGCAGCGCCGGTGATCAGCAGTCCCAGCAGCGTTCCTGCGATAAAAATAATTTTGGTTTGGCTCAGGTCTTCCTTCGCTACCGCATTGCGCAGTGCGAACAATCGCGTCTCTTCGCTCTGCATCTCGTGAGTGATCGCTTTGAAAATTAGTCGTGATCCGCGGGCCCGGCCCTTTTCGAATCTCATCGGCTGCCGCTTCCACGCCCCGGTCTCGGCGCAAACCAACGACTTTTGCTGCGCGCCCGATCCTCTCATCAGCCAGCTTTTCAAGTATAGAAACCCGGCTCAGTTGCCCGGGATTGTCCGCCGTCAAATCGCGAAGATCGGCCACAGTGCCGCTTAAGGGCCGACGCTTCAACACGGTAAATGTCGAAGTATGATTCATTGCCGGTTATGGCAAAGCCGCGGACGCTCGACGCGATGAATTCCATCGAGAGGTGCGTCAAATTGATGGCTTTAATAACATCGCGAGAGTGTTGTACCCAATGGCTGCTTTCGCCGGATACGATAGTGACGCGGTAGGATAGTGCGCCGACGCCGAGCAGGACGGCGACGGCGATCCCGAACGCGACTTGCGCAATCTGACCTGTCAGCGGCTTGGTCCGTCATCGAGCCCCCGACGCGATCGCCAGAATGTGCTTTCACATCCTTGATGACGTCGTTTGCGCCGATCGTGACCGGCCACTGCAACTGTCGCGACGGAGCGATTTCATAGCGATTACTTTCAAGAGCATGATTGCTCCGCCGTGCTCGCGAATGACAACGCACATCTGATGCCGGCCGCGGACGTGCGCGAAAAACCCGCGCGGTATCGTTCGACACTGGCAGCAACGTGTTAACGCGATGGGCGAACATCTTCCGACAATGCAAAATTCCGGCAGGCCAATTGGCCGTTGAGCTACGGCCGAGAGGTACGCAAGTGTGTGGCGGTGAAAAAATTATTGATGCCGGAAAAGCGGAGGTGGAATTGCACCGCCGAGCGATGGGCTGTTGAATTTGAATCGCGGCCCGATCAGGTCCGCGTCTCGCCGCCGGCCGCCACACCAGCAGGCGTTTCTCGACGACGGTGACGATGGTGTCGATCACGATCACGAAGGCGGCCAGCACGAACATGCCGGCGAATACGCCGGCGACGTCGAACACGCCTTCGGCCTGCTGGATCAGGTAGCCGAGGCCGGCCGCGGAGCCGAGATATTCGCCCACCACAGCACCAACAACAGCAAAACCAACAGAAGTATGCAGCGAGGAGAACATCCACGACAGCGCCGACGGCCAGTAGACATGGCGCATCAGTTGCCGCTCGTTCATGCCGAGCATGCGCGCGTTGGCCAGCACCGTGGGGCTCACTTCCTTGACGCCCTGGTAGACGTTGAAGAACACGATGAAGAAGACGAGCGTCACGCCCAGCGCCACCTTCGACCAGATGCCGAGGCCGAGCCAGAGCGTGAAGATCGGCGCCAGCACCACGCGCGGCAGCGCATTGACCATCTTGACGTAAGGATCGAACACGGCGGCCGTGCGCGGCTGGCGTGCGAACCAGAAGCCGACCAGTACGCCGCCGATCGAGCCGATGACGAAGGCGAGCATCGATTCCTCCAGCGTCACCCACAGATGCTTCCAGATCACGCCGCTGGCGAACCAGTCGACGATCTGCTTGGCAACGTCCAGCGGGTTGGAGAAGAAGAACGGCGGCAGCAGGATCTTGCCGAACACCGGATAGGTCGACAGCGCGTACCACAACGCGACCGCCACCACGGCGACCATGATCTGCAGGGCGAGAAGAGTCACGCGCGACATAGCGGCATCCTCTCTTCCCCTCTCCCCTCGTGGGAGAGGGTGGCGAGCGCGGAGCGAATGCGAGCGCGAGGCGTGTAAGGGGGCAAGTGACTCTCGATAGGCCTTTGCCCTCTCACCCGCCTCGCCACCTCCGGCGGCTCGGCACCCTCTCCCCCCAGGGGAGAGGGAAAAGCCGAGAGGCCCGTCGCATCGGTCATCATCGACCCTCCGCCTGCGCGTAGCCTTTGACCACTTCCGCCTTGAGCTTGTGCCAAATATCGCGGTGCAATTCGTGGAAGGCATGGTCGAGCTTGATTTCGCCAATGTCGCGTGGGCGCGCGAGCGGCACTTTCCAGTCGCCGATGATGCGCGCCGCCGGACCCGCCGACATGATGACGACGCGGTCGGAGAGCGCGATCGCCTCCTCCAGATCGTGGGTGACGAACAGCACCGCCTTGCGGTCGGCGCTCCACAGATCGAGCAGCAGACTACCCATGATCTGCCGGGTCTGCGCATCGAGCGGACCGAACGGTTCGTCCATCAAGAGAATCTTCGGATCGCGGATCAGCACCTGCGCGAGGCCGACGCGCTTGCGCTGCCCGCCCGACAACATATGGGGATAGCGATCGCCGAAGGCGCCCAGCCCGACGCGTTTGAGCCATTCTTGCGCGCGCGGGCGCGCTTCGCTCGGCCGCGTGCCCGCCGTTTCCAGCCCGATCGCGACGTTCTCCAGCGCCGTCTTCCAGGGAAACAGCGCGTCGGCCTGGAACAGGTAGCCGGCCTGGCGGTTGAGCGCGGCCAATGGCGCGCCGAAAATATCGACGCCGCCGCCGGACGGCGCCAGCAGGCCGGCGGCGATATTGAGCAAGGTCGACTTGCCGCAGCCGGTCGGCCCGACGATGGCGACGAATTCGCCATCGCCGACATTCAGCGTCGCGCGCTCCACGGCGATATAGCTGCCGCCGCCGGCCAGGCGAAATGCGATCGTGACGCCGCTCAGCGCGACGGCCGATGACGTCGCCTTATTCGCTACGCTGCCGGCCATGCGTCAATTCCCCACTGCGGAGCGCAAGCTAGCCGCTTGCCCCCGCGATGCAAACCCGGCCATCATCGCAAGCAATGTCATTCGATTCACGCCTCGGCGACGCCTTCGCGCGGCTGCCCGACTATCTCGGCAGCCATGTGCTGGTCAGCATCACGGCGCTGGCGCTGGGGCTCGCCGTCAGCCTGCCGCTCGCCATTTACTCCATGCGCCGTCCGCTCCTGCGCGGCGGACTGCTGGCGGTGGCGAGCGTCATCCAGACCATTCCCGGCATCGCGCTGTTGGCGCTGTTCTACCCGCTGCTGCTGGCCATGGCCGCGCTGTCGGAGCGGCTGTTCGGCGCCAGCTTTTCGGCGCTCGGCTTCCTGCCCGCCGTGCTGGCGCTGGCGCTCTATTCCATGTTGCCGGTGCTGCGCAACACGGTGACGGGCCTGGACGCAATCAGCGAGGGCCTGCACGATGCCGGGCGCGCGCTCGCGCTGACGCCGCGACAGATTTTGTGGCTGATCGAATTGCCGCTCGCCATGCCGGTGATCATGGCCGGCATCCGCACCTCGGCGGTCTGGGTGATCGGCACCGCCACGCTGGCGACCCCGATCGGCCAGACCAGCTTGGGCAATTACATTTTCGCCGGCCTGCAGACGCAGAACTGGGTGTTCGTGATTTTCGGCTGCATCGCCGCCGCCGCGCTGGCGCTGGTGGTCGATCAGTTGCTGGCGCTGATGGAACATGGCGTCGCCGCGCGCAGCCGGCTGAAAGTGGCGGCCGGCGGCGCCGGACTCGTGCTGGTGTTGTTGGCGGCGTTGTTGCCGGGCCATACCGCCAGCCGCGACAGCTATGTGGTCGGCACCAAGAGCTTCACCGAGCAATACATCCTCGGCGCGCTCATGCAGCAGCGGCTGCAAGCCGCCGGCCTCGCCAGCACGCGCCGCGACGGGCTCGGCTCGGCGGTGCTGTTCAAGGCGCTCACCTCCGGCGACGTCGACATGTATGTCGACTATTCCGGCACCATCTGGGCCAATTACATGCACCACGACGACGTCAAGCCGCGCGCCGAGGTGCTCAAGGACGTCGCGCGATGGCTGAAGGCGACCTACGGCGTGCGCATGCTGGGGGCGCTCGGCTTCGAGAACGCCTATGCGCTGGCGATGCCGCGCAAGAAAGCCGAAGCGCTCGGCATCAATTCGATCGCCGATCTGGCGGCACACGCGCCGGACATGTCGATCGCCGGCGATTACGAGTTTTTCGATCGGCCGGAATGGAAGGCGCTGCAAAAGGCCTACGGCCTGAACTTCCGCGAGCAACGCAGCATGCAGGCGACCTTCATGTACAAGGCCGCGGACAGCGGCGACGTCGACGTGATCTCGGCCTTCTCCAGCGACGGCCGCATCGCCCAATACGATCTCAAGGTGCTCGCCGATCCCAAGCAGGTGCTGCCGCCCTACGACGCGATCCTGCTGTTGACGCCCGAGTACGCCAAGGACGCCAAACTGATCGCCGCACTGAAGCCGCTGATCGACGCCATACCGGTCAAGCTGATGCGCGCGGCCAATTTGCGCGCGTCCAGTTGCGGCGCTACGCCGGGGGCGGTGGCGCAGTGGATGTGGGAGCGGATCAGAAGTCGGAGTAGCGAAATGATCTGCGCGAACAGACGAAGCGTCACGGGTTATCGACGCGCCGCCGAATCAGGTTTACCGGGCTTTCGCCGACCCCGCCGCCCTCGCGTCTTGGCTTCCACCTAAAGGCATGAGAGGCCACTTTGAAGAATTCGATTTTCAGTCGGGTGGGACCTACCGGATGGTGCTGACCTTTGTCGAGCGCAACCATTCGACGCCCGGCAAGACATCGGAGGACACCGATGTCGCAGAAGGACGGTTCGTCGAAATCATCCCGGGCCGGAAGATCGTTCAAGAGGCTGCGTTCAAGTCCGACGATCCCAGATTTGCCGGGACAATGACGATTACTTGGTCTCTAGCCAAAGCGGAGAATGGCACTGAAGTCACCGTGCGCTGCGACAACGTGCCGGACGGAATTAGCAAGGCAGATCACGACACCGGCTTGAAATCGTCGCTCGATAACCTCGCGACGTTTCTTCGATAGCGCCGTAGACGAACCCTTCGCTTTTGTCGTCTCGAAGGATGAGGCCGCCACTTCAACACTATTACGGCTCGACCGCCCCTTCCAGCTCCTTCGCCCGCGCGCGGTCAGGGCCAGCATGCAAATGCCGCCCTCGATGCGCGCGATGGTGCCGCCCCAACTCATAATAGTCGCAGTCGACGTCGCGGAATTTCAGCCACTGCTGCTGCGCCAGCACTAGCTTCAAGCGCTGCTGTGGCTCGGCCACGCCAGCGCCTTTCGTAGGCCAGCGCAAGACGCTTTCGAGCATGGCAAGATTACCCTTCTGGCATTGTGACGATATCGTAGGTGTTGCCGTTCGCAGTCCTGCTCCGCTCATCCGGCAATAGCGAAAGCGGCCGCCCCGATGAGGGCGGCCGCCGCAAGCACGGCGATGCGCGTGCGCATCAATTCTTGCTCTTATCCACCAACGCCCGCTCTTTGATCCACGGCATCATCTCGCGCAGCTTGGCGCCGATCTGCTCGGCCGGATGCTCGGCGAGCTTGGCGCGCGTGGCCTTGAACGAGGTCTGGTTGACCTTGTTCTCCAGCATCCAGTCCTTGGTGAAGCGGCCGGACTGGATGTCGGCCAGAATGCGCTTCATCTCGGCGCGCGTTTCCTGCGTAATCACGCGCGGGCCGGAGACGTATTCGCCGTATTCCGCGGTGTTCGACACCGAGTAGTTCATGTTGGCGATGCCGCCTTCGTAGATCAGATCGACGATCAGCTTCATCTCGTGGATGCATTCGAAATAGGCCATCTCCGGCGCGTAGCCGGCCTCGCACAGCGTGTCGAAGCCCGCCTTCATCAGTTCGACCACGCCGCCGCATAGCACGCTCTGCTCGCCGAACAGGTCGGTTTCGCACTCTTCCTTGAAGGTGGTCTCGATGATGCCGGCGCGGCCGCCGCCGATCGCCGCGCCGTAGGACAGGCACAGATCGTGCGCGTTGCCGGAGGAATCCTTGTGGATCGCCAGCAGCACCGGCACGCCGGCGCCACGCACATATTCCGAGCGCACGGTGTGGCCGGGACCCTTGGGCGCGATCATCATCACGTCGAGGTCGGCGCGCGGCTCGATCAGGTTGAAATGCACGTTGAGCCCGTGCGCGAACATCAGCGCCGCGCCGTTCTTCATGTTCTTGACCAGATGGTCGTTATAGATGTCGGCCTGCAATTCGTCGGGCGTCAGCATCATCATGACGTCGGCCCATTTGGCGGCGTCCGCCACCTCCATGACCTTGAACTTCTCGCCTTCCGCCTTCTTGACGCCGGCGGAGGTCTTGCGCAGCGCCACCGCCACTTCTTTGACGCCGGAATCGCGCAAGTTGAGCGCGTGGGCGTGGCCTTGGCTGCCGTAGCCGATGATGGCGACCTTCTTGCCCTTGATCAGGTTCAGGTCGGCGTCGCGATCGTAGTAAACACGCATGATGATCCTCTACTAGCCCCGGTAAGTTTCGGCCCTGCTTCTAGGACGCTTGGGGATAGCCGACAAGCCCCGAATGCGACGGCACTTTCTCCCCTTCAAAGCACCATCGGCACGATGCTGGCGACAAGCAACAACGCCATTGCCGTGTTGAAAATGCGCGCATGCAGCGGATTGCGCAGAAACCGACGCAAGCCGACGCCGAATCCGGTCCAGGTCGATACCGACAGCGCCGTGCACACGGCGAGCACCGCCACGATCACGGCGAAATCGCTTCCTGCGTGCGCCGGCCGCACGTAGAGCGCGATGGCGCTGAGCGAGGCCACCACCGCCTTGGGATTGACCCACTGGAAGGCGACCGCCTGCAAGAACGTAAAAGGCCGCGCCGGCCCGCCATTGTCGGCGTCCGCAAGGTGCGCGGTCGCAACCTTCCAGGCCAGCCAAAGCATATAGGCGGCGCCCGCCAGCTTGAGCACGATTTGCAGCGCCGGCACCGCCGCGAAGACGACGCCAAGTCCCGCGCCGCAGGCGACCAGCAGCAGTACGAAACCGAGCGTCACGCCGACCATGTGCGGAATGCTGCGCGAGAAGCCGAAATTCACGCCCGAGGCGGCGAGCAAGATATTATTCGGGCCCGGCGTGAACGCCATCACGCACGAGAACACGACCAGCGCGAGGAAAATGTCGAGTGGCATTGCAAAGGGCTTGGCTGACGCCTCACATCCCCTCCGGCCCGCGCATGTTGGTGGCGATGCCGGTGCGCGCCACCTCGATGGAGTCTAGCGGCACCATCTCAAGCCGCTCTGGCAACATAACGCTTGACCTTGATCTGCTTGGCCTTCTTGCGTACCTGGGCAACGTCATAGGCGACCTGCATGCGCAGGAGATGGTCCACGTCCGGCCCGAAAGCCTTGTGAATTCGCAGCGCCATCTCCGCCGTCAAGCCGGCCTTGCCGTTAATGAGGTCCGACAGCGTGGCCCGACGAACGCCGAGGACCTGCGCCGCCTTGGAGATGGAAAGGCCAAGCGGCTCAAGCACTCCGTACCAAACGACTTCACCGATATGTGGCGGGTTCTTCATGGGCATGACTTTACTTCCCGTGATAATCCTCAAGGTCAACATCCATCACGTCTTCGCCGTCGATCCGAAACGTCAGACGATAGTTTCCGGTCACCCAAACGCTCCATGCCCCGCGCCTGTCGCCCTTGAGCGGATGCAACCGCCAGCCAGGCATTTTCGGCACCTGCCCGATGTAGCGGGCCTGCTCGATCGCATGCAAGAGAACACGAAGCTTGGCCACCAGATCGGCGCGAACACCGCGGCCCTCGCCCGTTTCGTAGAGGCGCTTCAGACCCTTGTGCCGGAATCCGCCAATCCGCATCGCAGTCTATGTACGGGATAACCGTACAGATGTCAAGGACCGACTACATCCCCTCCGGCCCGCGCATGATGGCGGCGATGCCGGTGCGCGCGACTTCCACCAGTCCGAGCGGCAGCATCAGCATGACAAAGCTCTCGATCTTGTCGCTGGCGCCGGTGATCTCGAACACGAAGCTCTCGGTGGTGGCGTCGATCACGCGCGCGCGGAAAGCATCGGCCAGCCGCAGCGCCTCGACCCGCTGCTCGCCTTTGCCGCGCACCTTCACCATCGCCAACTCGCGCTCGATACAATTGCCGTTGAGCGTCATGTCGACGACGTGATGCACCGGCACCAGCCGGTCGAGCTGGTTCTTGATCTGCTCGATCACCATCGGCGTGCCGGTCGTCACCACCGTGATCAGCGACAGATGCGCCTGATGCTCGGTCTCCGACACGGTCAGCGACTCGATGTTGTAGCCGCGCCCGGAAAA
Organism: uncultured Alphaproteobacteria bacterium; assembly: GCA_963727555.1. GTDB lineage: Bacteria > Pseudomonadota > Alphaproteobacteria > Rhizobiales > Xanthobacteraceae > Pseudolabrys. The sequence goes on from CAVSGT010000004.1 coordinate 146,437, forward strand.
CAGACCGATGACGCGCGCCAGCACGCCGGGCTCGTTGTCGACCAGCACCGAGAGCGTATGCGTCTCCGGCTTCTGCGCCGTCGGCGCGCTCGGGTAATGCGACGTGCTTGCGGGAGCGTTCATGATCGTCGTCCTTTATTCATTCGCGCATGATCTTTTCCGAAAACCGGTTCCCACTTTTCGGGATCATGCGCTAGCGTCTCACAACGGCAAATGCGAAATCGCGGCCTTGCCCGCGCGCCACCGCCAGATCGATCCACAACATGGCGTGCGCCTCCAACAGGCGCGCATTGCGCAAAGGCCCCGCGTCGATCACCTCGAAGCCGAGCTGGCCGACCAGATCGATCGCCTTCGGCTTGTTGGCCGCATCGTCGCCGGCGACGAACATCACCGATTTCACGCCGTTGTAGACCGGGTTCGCCATGTTGCCGAAGCCGGTCGAGTTCAGCGTCTTGAACACCGAGGCGCCCGCCGCCCAGCCTTGCACCTTCTCGCCGGCCGAGGTGGTGTGGCCGATCTCCAGGCTGATGCCGTCGGCCCCGCGCAAAAGCGGATTGGTGCTGTCGAGGATGAGTTTGCCCTTGAGCTCGCCCATGGCGCCGATGGTGGCTTGCGCCGCCGGCCACGGCGTCGCCAGCACGATGGTGTCGGCGGAGGCCGCCGCCTCCGCCACGCTGCCGGCTTTCGCCTTACCGCCGAGCTTGCCGAGCAAGGCCTGCACCTTGTCCGACTTCGGATCGCGCACGCCGAAGAAAATGTCGTGACCGGCCTTCTGCGCCCAGGCTAGCCCGAGCGTGCCACCGACATTGCCGGCGCCGACGATGGCGAGTTTCATCTTGTACACCTTTCTTCACTCGTTCTGTCATGCCCGCGTAGGCGGGCATCCAGTAATCACTGCGCTATCGATGTCTTACTGGGTCCCCGCCTTCGCGGGGACGACAGTCCGCTACACCATCACCTTGCCTTCCTCGGTGATCGCCTCGTCCACGGAAACCCCGGCGTCGCCGAGGATCATCTCGTTATGCGCGCGGCCCGACGGGATCATCGGGAAGCAGTTCTCCTTCGGATCGACCACGCAGTCGAACAGCACCGGCCGGTCAATGTCGATCATCTCCTTGATGGCGTGATCGAGATCGCCCGGCTTGTCGCAGCGGATGCCGACGGCGTGCATCGCCTCGGCCAGCTTGACGAAATCCGGCAGCGCTTCGGAATAGCTCTCCGAATAGCGCCCGCCGTGCAGCAGTTCCTGCCACTGCCGCACCATGCCCATGTACTGGTTGTTGAGAATGAAGATCTTGACCGGCAGCCGGTACTGCACCGCGGTCGACAGCTCCTGCATGGTCATCAGCACGCTCGCCTCGCCGGCGATGTCGATGACCAGCGATTTCGGATGCGCCATCTGCACGCCGATCGAGGCCGGCAGGCCATAGCCCATGGTGCCGAGCCCGCCGGAGGTCATCCAGCGGTTCGGTTCCTGGAAGCCGTAGAACTGCGCAGCCCACATCTGGTGTTGGCCGACCTCGGTGGTGATGTAGACGTCCTTGTCCTTGGTCGCCTCGTAGAGCCGCTGGATGGCGTATTGCGGCTTGATCACCTCGTTGGATTGCCGGTAGGCGAGCGACTTGCGCGCGCGCCATTTGTCGATCTGCGTCCACCACATTTGCAGCGTCTTCTTGTCGGGATGCACGGCCTCGGTGCGCCACAGCCGCACCATATCTTCCAACACGTGCGCGCAGTCGCCGACGATCGGCACGTCGACATGGATGTTCTTGTTGATCGAGGACGGGTCGATGTCGACGTGGATCTTCTTGGAGCCGGGCGAGAAGGCGTCGATGCGGCCGGTGATGCGGTCGTCGAAGCGCGCGCCGATACAAATCATGACGTCGCAATCGTGCATCGCCATGTTGGCTTCCAGCGTGCCGTGCATGCCGAGCATGCCCATCCATTGCGGATCGGCGGCCGGGAATGCCCCGAGCCCCATCAGCGTGGAGGTGATCGGAAAGCCGGTGAGCTTGACCAGTTCGCGCAGCAGGTCGCTCGCCGCCTTGCCGGAATTGACCACGCCGCCGCCGGTATAGAACAGCGGCCGCTTGGCATGCGCCATCAGCTCGATCGCCTCTTTGATCTTGCCCATGTCGCCCTTGAGCTTGGGCTTGTAGCCGGTGTGCGCGAAATCCTTCGGCTTGGAATAGACGCCTTTGGCGAACTGCACGTCTTTCGGAATATCGATCACGACCGGACCCGGGCGGCCGCTGGCGGCAATGTGAAACGCCTCGTGCAGCACGCGCGGCAGATCCTCGATGCGCTTGACCAGATAATTGTACTTGGTGCACGGCCGGGTGATGCCGACGGTATCGGCTTCCTGGAAGGCGTCGTTGCCGATGAGATGGGTCGGCACCTGACCGGTGATGCAGATGATCGGGATCGAGTCGCAGAGCGCATCGGTCAGGCCAGTCACCGCGTTGGTGGCGCCAGGGCCGGAGGTGACCAGCATGCAGCCGACCTTGCCGGTCGAGCGCGCATAGCCTTCCGCCGCGTGCGCGGCGCCCTGCTCGTGCCGCACCAGCACATGCTTGACCTTGTCCTGCGCGAAGATCGCGTCATAGATCGGCAGCACCGCGCCGCCCGGATAGCCGAACAAGTGCTTCACGCCCTGGTCGGCGAGCGCCTCGATCACCATTTCGGCGCCGGTCATTTCCCGTGTCATGGTCGTCGTCCTTCCGCTTTCGTCTCACTCGCTCAGTTCGTCCGCGTCGTTCGCTTGGCGCATGATCCCTATGCGCCGGCCAATAAAAAAGGCCCGTAGAGGGCCATGTTCGGACGCGTCACCTGGCGCAAGGCCCCTTCAGGGCCGCCCAGGGGGCGTCCGAACATCTACTACGAGGGTAATAATCTTGCGCGACATAGTTCCTGCCCGAACTTTCATTGCGCGGTTTATAGGTGCACTGCAAACCGCGGTCAAGCGGTTTTTGCGGCTGCAAAACCGGTTTCTACGCCGGTCCAACCTGCTGTTCTAGGGTCTTCTCGGCCTCCTCCGCCGCCACCCACGGCCAATCTTTCATCTGATTGCGGAACCACGTGAGCTGGCGCTTGGCGTAGCGGCGGGTGTCCATCACCGCCCCGGCGGCGGCTTCGTCCAAAGAAATCTCGCCGTTGAGGTGGCGGATCAGCCAGGGCACGCCATGCGCCTTCATCGCCGGCAGCGACGGATCGAGCCGGCGGCTGCGAAGCGCCCTCACCTCCGCCAGCGCGCCGGCCTTGAGCATGGCGGCAAAGCGCGCCTCGATGCGCGCCACCAGTTCCTTACGCTCGCAGGTGACGAACACTTTGGCGGCGCGCTCGGGCGCGATCAGCGGCGGCAGGCCCTCGCGATGCCAGTCGCTGAGCGGACGCCCCGTCGCCTCGACCACCTCGAGTGCGCGCGAAATGCGCGAGCGGTCGTTGACCATCAGGCGCTGCGCGGTTTGCGCGTCGCGTTGCATCAGCTCGGCGTGCAGCGCCGGCGCGCCTTCGGTTCGGATGCGCGCGCGCAACCGTTCCCGGATTTCAGTTGGGATGGGTGGCACGGCAGCCAGTCCGCTCAGCAACGCCTTGAAATAAAGTCCGGTGCCGCCAACCAGGATCGGCACACGCCCTTGCGCGACGGTCTCCGGCAACACGTCGCCGACATCGCGGCACCAGCGCCCGACCGAATAATTCTCCGCCGCATCGACATGGCCGTAAAGCCGGTGCGGCGCGCGGCGCTCATCGTCCGGCGTCGGCCGCGCGGTGATCAGCGCCAAATCGCGATAGACCTGCATGGAGTCGGCGTTGACGATCACGCCGCCAAGCGTTGCGGCGAGCTTGAGCGCCAGCGCCGACTTGCCGCTGGCGGTCGGGCCGGCGATCAGGATGGCTACAGGTTGGCGCATAATCTAACACTCGTTGCGGTGGCGCTCTCTCGGTAGTACGTTATTGCCATGAAACAATCCGTCGTATCCCGCAATGCCGAGATTATGGGCGGCGCGCCGGTATTCCGCGGCACCCGCGTGCCGGTGCAGACACTGCTCGACTATCTGGAAGCCGGCGATTCGATCGACGAATTTCTTGAGGGATTCCCGACTGTATCCCGCGAGCAGGTCGTTGCGTTTCTGGAAGAAGCAAAAGATCGGCTCGTCGATTCCGCTTCATGAAGGTTCTCCTCGACGAATGTGTCGACTGGCGTTTGTCGCAAGACATTATCGGTCACGAAGTAAAAACCGCGCACGAGATGGGCTGGACCGCCGTCACGAATGGCGATTTGCTGGCGTTGGCGTCGAAAACTTTTGACGTCTTTGTCACAGTCGATCGGAACATCGCATTTCAGCAAAATCTCGTTGGTGTCTCGATTGCTGTTATTGTGCTCCACGCAAAAACGAACCGGCTCGTCGATCTCAAGAAGCTAGTTTCGCGCCTCATCATTGCGATCGAAGCGGCGCAGCCGGAGAAAGTTGTTGTTGTCGGCGAAAATTAGAGCCGGCGCCGACTTGCCGCTCGCGGTGGGGCCGGCGATCAGGATGGCGGCTGGTTTGGTCACGCCGTCTGGCCTAGACCACCCGGCTTCGTGAAATCAACTGATTACAGTGCCACCGGCTAGCGCGACGCCGCTCCGTCCAATTGCCGCCGAACCTGATCGAAGGTCGGCAGCCGCGGATCCGGTTGCATGGACTTGTAGTCGACCTTAACCGGCTGATGCTCATCGGCCGAGGCGCGGATGATCGCGACCGTATGCGGCATCGATGGGAACGCCGTAGACGCGCGTGCGCGACAAGGTCAGTTGGCCGATATCCGGAATGTCGGAGCGCGGGGTGAAGGTCGCCCATTTGCGCGCCTCGGTTTCATCGCGTGCTACACCTTGGCCGATGCGATAGTCCAGCGCCAGATTCATGGCGGCGGCCGGATTGCCGGCGCGCGCGGCGGCGAGATGCAATCGGAACGCCTCGGCGGCATCACGCCCGGGCAACAGGCCATGCAAATAAAGCTCGGCGAGATTGTTCATCGCTGGCGCGAAGCCTTTTTCAGCGGCCTGGCGATACAGGTCGGCCGCACGTTGAAAATCGGGATTCGGCGGGCGGGACGAGAGATAGCTTACCGGCTGGCCGTCGCCGATCGCGGCCTGAAAACTGCGCACGGTTTGCATGATATGACGCTCACCCGACTCCTCGTAGAGCCAGGCCCGATGAAACATGCCGGCGGCGCTGCCGCCGTTGGCAGCGTGGGCGTACCAGACCGCCGCCCGGTCGAAATCGGCCTTGCGCGACCAGACATGCCCCATCCCAACCATACGCCGCTGGCAGTTTTCGCTCGGCGCATCCATCGAGCAGGTCAGCGCGATGAGCTTCTCGGAGATTTGCGGAAAGACCATCGTCGCGCCAAAGGCGGCGATCGCCAGGCCGATGATGGCGCAGAGCCCGATCAAGATGCGGCGCATGACGGTTACGTCCCTGTGAGGGTTGCACGCTAACCGCCGACGGCTAATTCATCGTGAATTGAACGGTGATAAACCGAGACAATCGAGGATGTCTTAACGCGGCCGCATTTGACAAAGGCCGACTTGCCGCTCGCGGTCGGGCCGGCGATCAGGATGGCATCGGGTCGAGGCATCGTGATTGTCGGCCGTCAGTTCAGCCGATTTGATTGCGGCCGCGCCGCAACCTCCTCCACCAGCGCGGCAATCGGGCTCGCCTGATGGTGGGTGATCCGCCACGCGCCGTCGACGCGCCGGAACATGTTGGTGGTGGCCAGCGCCGCCCCGCCGACGAACTCCACGCAGAACACGCGCGCCTCGTCGCCCGCCAGCATCACGCTTTCATTGCGCGGCTCGATCCGCTCTTGGTTCGGGTTGCGCAGGATTTCCCGGTAGGATTCCAGGATCGCCTCGCGGCCGATCAGCGCCGGCCAGCCAGGATGGATGCAGGATACGTTGTCGTCCGCCCAGATGCGGCTCATGGCCGCGAAATCGGCGCTGGCGAAAGCGCGGTAGTAGGCCGCGTTGGCGGCCAGGATATCGGCCTCATCGCTCATGCCCCGTGAGGTGCAGGAATTGCGGGGTAAAATCAATCCGGAAAGCACTGCCCGCCTCATGCACGCGCTTGTCGCTTGTGGCCGGGGGTCGGAAAGATTATATTTTGATATAACTCAACGAGGATCCATCACGATGCCCCATCCGGTACGGCTGCGAAAAGTCGGCGGCTCGGTCATGCTGGCGATCCCCAAGCCCGTCCTGGAGGCGCTCGACCTTGCCGCCGACGCGTCCGTCGGCTTGTCGATCAAGTCCGGCCGGCTTGTCGTCGACCCGAAGCGACGCAATCGTTATTCGCTCGACGCGTTGCTGGCGCAATGCAAGCCTGCGGCGCGCCGCTCGCGCGCGGATCGGGACTGGGTGAGTGGCCCGCCGGCCGGACGTGAGCTGATCTGATGGAGCGCGGCGACATCTATCTCGTGTCGCTCGATCCAACGGCTGGTCACGAGCAACAGGGGCGACGGCCCGTGCTGGTGATATCGCCGGGCAAGTTCAACCGCTTCACCGGCGTTCCCATCGTCCTGCCGATCACGACGGGCGGCAGCTTTGCCCGCACCGCCGGCTTCGCGGTTTCGCTCACCAGCGCCGGCACGCAGACGACCGGCGTCGTTCGCTGCGATCAGCCGCGTGCCCTCGATCTGCGTGCACGCGACGGTAGGAAGCTCGAGACGGTTCCCGACCACGTCATCGACGAAGTATTGAGCAAGGTCGGAGCGCTATTCGAATAGTGTGCTTGCCGCCTTGGACCGGGCCTGCAATAAGCACCGCCTCTATCCGCCCATCACGGAGAAAGCCTTGTCGCTCATCAAACCTTTCCGCGCGCTGCGTCCGGCGCCCGGGCGCGCCGCCGAGGTGCTGGCGCCGCCTTATGACGTGCTGTCCAGCGTGGAGGCGCGCGCGCGTGCCCAAGGCAAGCCGTGGAGCTTCCTGCACATCTCCAAGCCGGAGATCGATCTCGATCCGGCGACCGACCCTTACGACAAGGCGGTCTACGCCAAGGCGGCGGAGAATCTCAAGCGCATGGTCGAGGCCGGCGTGATGATCCGCGACGCCAAGCCCAGCTATTACGTCTACCGGCTGACCTGGCGCGACCGCGTGCAGACTGGGCTGGCCTGCGTTGCTTCGCTTGCCGATTACCTGAGCAACCGCATCCGCAAGCACGAGCTGACCACGCCGGCGAAAGAGGACGACCGCGTGCGCCAGATCGAGGCGATCAACGCGCAGACCGGTCCGGTGATGATCGCCTATCCGCCGACCCCCACGATCGACAGTATGCTGGCGACCGTAGCGATGGCCGCACCGGACGTGGATGTCACCGCCGCCGACGTCGTGCGCCACCAGATGTGGGTGGTGGATGACGCGCTCGCCATCGACAAGCTCACCCGCGCCTTCGATGCCTTGCCGGCGATCTACATCGCCGACGGTCATCACCGCTCGGCGGCGGCCGCGCGCGTCGCGGCGCGCTTTCAGGCTGAGTGGGAACCGGTCAGCCGCCCGGAAAGCGCCCCCATTTTAAATATTGGAGCGCGCTCGGACGCAAAATCAGAATCCGCTTTTGCTGAGCGCGCTCCAGCGCGCAAGGGCGACGGTTCGCACCAATATTTCCTGGCGGTGATCTTCCCCGAGCGCGAAATGACCATCCTCGACTACAATCGCGTGGTGAAGGACTTGAACGGCCGCAGCGCCGAGCGGTTCCTCGCCGAGCTGCGCAACAGCTTCACGGTCATGCCTTCCGCCCAGCCGGTGCGCCCCATTTCCGCGCACGACTACGGCATGTATCTCGCCGGCCGCTGGTACAAGCTTGCCATCCGCCCCGACCTCGTCCCGAACGATCCGATCGGCCGGCTGCCGATCACGGTGCTGACGCGCAATCTGATCGAGCCGCTGCTCGGCATCAAGGACCCGCGCACCGACAAGCGCATCGACTTCATCGGCGGCGCGCGCGGGCTCGAAGGGCTCGAGAAGCGGGTGAACTCCGGCGACATGGCGGTCGCCTTCGCGCTCTACCCGACACAAATGGCCGACCTGATGGCGGTGGCCGATGCCGGCTCCATCATGCCGCCCAAGTCGACATGGTTCGAGCCCAAGCTCGCCGACGGCATGGTCAATCACGTGCTGGATTGAGTGCCACCTCGCATGGTAACGTCTCGGGGTAGGAAGACCGCATGAACTATCAAGACGTCATCACGATTGAGCCCGGCAAGCGCGGCGGTCGTCCCTGCGTTCGCGGCATGCGGATCGCCGTGGCGGACGTGCTCGGCTGGCTCGCCGACGGCATGACGCTGCAGCAGATTCTAGCCGATTATCCCGAATTGACCGAAGACGATATCCGCGCGTGTCTCGCGTACGCCGCCGATCGTGAGCGGCGCTTGCTCACGACGACATGAAGCTCCTGTTCGATCAGAACTTGAGCTTCAGACTTTGTGAGCAGCTTACCGACCTTTTCTCTAATTCAAGCCATGTGCGCCTGCTCGGCTTAGAGAAAGCGAGCGATTTTGCGCTTTGGCAATATGCCGGCGCGAACAGCTACACTCTCGTATCGTTGGACGCGGATTTCGCAGAGATGGCGGCGCTGCTGGGGCCGCCGCCGAAGGTGATCTGGTTACGTCACGGCAATCAATCCACCGCGGCCGTCCAGGCATTGCTGCGGATGCACGCCGAAGCAATCAAAGCGTTTGAGGCTGACCTGGCGGCGTGCCTGGAAATCTATTAGCAAATGCGCCGCTAAATAACGTCACCGGTTCACGGCGCCGCGCGCCGGCCCGGTGATGACAGAGCAATACTTGCGCCCGCTGGCTTACTGCAAACTCAGCGCCACGAAGCTGGGATTGCCGCCGGGCGAGACCACCAGCAGCACGACCGATTTCTTGCCGGCCTTCTTGAGGTCCTCGATGCGCTGCTGCAATTGGGCGGCGTCGCTCACCCGCTGCTGCTGCACCTCGGAGATCACCATGCCGGGCGCCAGATGCTTGTCGGCCGCCGCCGAATTCGGCGCCACCGCGGTGATCAGCACGCCCTTCACGGTCTCCTTGATGCTGTGCTTCTTGCGCAAATCGTCGGTCAAATTGGCGAGATCGAGCCCGAGCGCTTTTTTGACCACGGTTTTTTCTTCGGGGGTCTTCTTCTTATCGAGCGAGGCCTGCTTCTCGCCGTCATCCAGGCGGCCGAGCTTGACCGACTTGGTCACTTGCTGGCCGTTGCGGATGACCACCACCTGAACGTCCTTGCCGACCGGCGTGTCGGCGACGATGCGCGGCAGATCGCGCATCTCTTTGACGTCCTTGCCGTCGAACTTGACCACCACGTCGCCCGGCTCGAGCCCGCCCGGCTTGGCCGGCCCCTTGTCGTCGACGCCGGCGATCAGCGCGCCGCGCGCCGGCTTGATGTTGAGGCTGTCGGCGATCTCTTCGGTGACCTGCTGAATGCGCACGCCGAGCCAGCCGCGCCGCACTTCCTTGAACTCGCGCAACTGGTCGATCACCGGCATCACGATCTTCGAGGGCACCGCAAAGCCGATGCCGATCGAGCCGCCGGACGGCGAGATGATCGCGGTGTTGACGCCGATCACCTCGCCGCTGAGGTTGAACAGCGGCCCGCCGGAATTGCCGCGATTGATGGCGGCGTCGGTCTGGATGTAGTTGTCGTAGGGGCCGGAATTGATGTCGCGGTTGCGCGCCGAAACGATACCGGCGGTCACCGTGCCGCCCAGGCTGAACGGATTGCCGATCGCGATCACCCATTCGCCCAGCCGCAGCTTGTCCGAGTCGCCGAACTTGACCGCCTTGAGCGGATGCGTCGGCTTGACCTTGAGCAGCGCGAGATCGGTCTTGGTGTCGCGGCCGACGATTTCCGCCCGCAAATGGCTGCCGTCATTGAGGATGACGTCGACTTCGTCGGCGTCAGCAATGACGTGATTGTTTGTGACCACCAGGCCGGAGGGATCGATGATGAAGCCGGAACCGAGCGAATTGACCCGATGCGGCGCCGGCGTCGAGCCCGGACCGTTCCTGCCGCGGTGGTTCTTGAAGAATTCTTCGAAGAATTCCTCGAACGGCGAGCCGGGCGGCAGCTTCGGCATCGCATTGCTGCTCATGTCCACGGTCTGCTTGGACGAAATATTGACCACCGCGTCGATCACGTTTTCGGCAACGTTGGAGATGACGTCCGGTCCGAGCGCGGCGGCCGGAACCGTCATGACCGGCCAAGCGATTGCCGCAGCGACAAAAACCGCCGCGGCCGGGCGGCAAGCGCGGCGCGTCAGACGATCAAAGATAGCGCCCATGGGCGTCGATTCTCCTGGGGAATGGGTTGCCGACAAAGTGGCGCTGATTTCAAGGCAATTCAAGGGCGGCCGATTAGCTGCGCACCAGCCACACAATGACAATGCCGACAACGGCCGCGCCGATGCCGATTGCCCGCAAGGTGGTATCCGGCGTCTCCATGGCGGCCTGCATCGAGCGCTTGGCGGGCCCGGGAAACGCGGCAAACACCAGACCTTCGATCACGAACACCAGCCCGAGCGCGGCCAGGAAGTCGGTCATGCGCGCCGGGCCCGCGCCGCTTACTTAGGCGTCGCGGCTGCGGCCGCCGCCGGCGGTTTGGCTTGCGCCGCAGGCGGCGGCGCGGGCTCGGCCTCCGGCGTCTTGCCGGACGGATGATTGAAGTAGCGGAAGAAGTTGCTGTCCGGCTTCAGCAGCAGGCGCGTTTCATTGGGCTTCATGCCTTTTTCATAGGCCTGCATCGAGCGGTAGAAGGCGAAGAAGTCCGGATCCTTGTTGAAGGCGTCGGCGAAGATCTGGTTGCGCTTGGCGTCGCCCTCGCCGCGGATCTGCTCGGCCTTGGAGGTCGCCTCGGCCACCAGCACCGTCACTTCGCGGTCGGCCTTCGAGCGGATTTCCTGGCCCTGTTGTAGCCCCTGGGCGCGGTACTCGGCCGCCTCGCGCTGACGCGCGGTCTGCATGCGTTGATAGACCGCCTGGCTGTTCTGCTCCGGCAGGTCGGCGCGGCGGATGCGCGCGTCCACCACCTGAATGCCGTAGTTGGCGGCCTCATTGTTGATCAGTTCGCGGATGCGCGACATCAATTCCGCGCGCTGGTCGCGCACCACCTGGATGAAGGTCGCCTCGCCGAGCACGCGCCGCAGCGCGGAGTTGAGCAGAATATTGAGCTGCGAATCGGCGGCGGCTTTCGAACCGAGCGTCTGGTAGAAGCGCAGCGGATCGTGAATGCGGTAGCGCGCGAAGGCGTCGACCACCAGCCGCTTTTGATCGGAGGCGATCACTTCCTGCGCCGGCGCCTCCAGGTCGAGGATGCGCTTGTCGATGGCGATAACATTGTCGACGAACGGCACCTTGACGTGCAGGCCCGGCTCGTTGACCACGCGCACCACCTTGCCCAACCGCACCACCAGCGCCTGCTGGGTCTGATAGACGGTGAACAGCGCGCTGTAGGCGACCACCAAGGCCGCCACCAGCAGAACGACGATCACGCCGCCAACGACACTAAGTTTCATCGCTGGCCTCCCGCCGGCTGTGTCTGGGCGCGCGGTTGCGCAGGCCTGCTGGTCTGCGCCGGCCCGGTCAGTTCCTGCAGCGGCAGGTAGGGCACCACGCCGGTGCCGTTCTTGCCGGAATCGATGATGATCTTGTCGGTGTTGCCGAGCACCTTCTCCATGGTCTCCAGATACATGCGCTCGCGGGTGACGTCGGGCGCCTTCTTGTACTGATCGTAGATCTGCACGAAGCGTGAGGTTTCGCCGGTCGCCTCGGCCACCGTCTGCTGCTTGTAGGCTTCCGCGGCTTGCGTGATCTGCGCCACCTTGCCGCGCGCTTGCGGCACCACGCGGTTGGCATAGGTCTGCGCCTCGTTGACCGAGCGATCGAGGTCGATGCGCGCGGCCTGCACGTCACGGAAGGCGTCGATCACCTGCTTGGGCGGGTCGACCTTCTGCAACTGCACCTGGGTGATGTCGATGCCGGCGCCGTAATGGTCGAGCGTCTTCTGCATCAGGTCCTGCACGGCGGTCTCGGTGACCTGGCGCGCGCCGGTCAGGATCGGCTCGATATCCGAGCGGCCGATCACCTCGCGCATGGCGCTTTCCGCCACCGCTTTCACCGTGCCTTCCGGGTTCTGGATGTTGAACAGATAATCGCCGACGCCGGCCGGCTTGACCCTCCACAGCACGGCGAAATCGACGTCGACGATGTTCTCGTCGCCGGTGAGCATCAGGCTTTCCTCCGGCACCTCGCGCAGGGCCGTGCCGCCGCGGCTGCTCTCCACCTGGCGCATGCCGATGTCGATTTTGTTGATGCGCAGCGCCTTCGGCGTCAGCACCGACTCGATCGGATATGGCAGGTGGTAATTCAGGCCGGGCTGCACCTCGCGTACCTGCTTGCCGAAGCGCAGTACGACGCCGAGTTCATCCGGCTCGACCCGGAAGAAGCCGGAAAATCCCCACAACGCGATGGCTGCCAGCGCCAGCAACGCGAAGCCCTTGCTGCCGAGATTGCCGCCCGGCAGCACGCGGCGCAGGCGATCTTGGCCGCGGCGGAGGATTTCTTCCAGATCCGGGGGCGTCGGTCCCGACGATTGCGGTCCCGAACTCCAGGGGCCTTTGCCGCCCGAGCCCCACGGCCCGCCACCGCCGCCGCCCTGATTGCTCCATGGCATTAAGTGATCTCCCGGCGTCGACTCATGTGCCGACGCATATATGGCCGGTTGGCCTCAATTGCAGGGGGTTATAGGGGACGATTGTCCCCGATACAACGCGCCGACAAGCTGCCTTTTGCCGCGCTTGGCCGCCTTTTAGCGCCTTAAATATGTCGCGACCGCGAAACCGGCATCGTCGTCCGGACCGGCCGGATATTCCTTGCGCGTGATCTCGCGCCAGACTTCCGGGTCGATCGGCGGAAACAACGCGTCACCCTCCGGCGAGGCGTGCACATGGGTGATTTCCAGCCGATGGGCGAGCGGCATTGTGTCTTCGAACACGTCGCTGCCGCCGATCACCATGATCTCCTCGACGCCGCGCCTCTGGGCGTCCTCGCGCGCATAATCGAGCGCGGCATCCAGGCTGGTGGCCAATACGCCGCCGGGCACCACCAGCCCGAGGTCGCGGGTGAGCACGATATTGGTGCGACCTTTGAGCGGCTTGCCGATCAACTCGTAGGTCTTGCGCCCCATCACCACCGGCTTGCCGATGGTCACGTCGCGGAAATGCTTGAGGTCGGATTTGAGCCGCCACGGCAACTGCCCGCCGCGCCCGATGACATTGTTCTCGCCGACGGCGGCGACCAGCACGATCTTCATGGCGCCTCCCCCGCACGCGCGAAGGTCTGCAGCGCCGCCCCGCTCAGCCGGCAGATGCGCCAATCGTCCAGCACCTCGGCGCCGAGCGAGCGGTAGAAGTCGATGGCCGGCGCGTTCCAGTCGAGCACCGCCCATTCAAAGCGCGCGTAGCCCTGCTCGACACAGCGTTGCGCCAGCCGCGCGAGCAACGCCTTGCCGATGCCGCGGCGCCGAAAAGCCGGGCGCACGAAGATATCCTCGAGATAGATGCCGGCACGGCCGCGGAAGGTGGAGAAATTCAAAAACCACACCGCAAAGCCGGCCGCCTCCCCGTCCCACTCGGCGATGTCGCAGTAAAATCGCGGCTGCGGCGCAAACAACGCGGCGGCGATCTGCTCCGGCGTTGCGTCCATGGCGGCGGTGAGCTTTTCGTAGTCGGCGAGTTCGCGCACCAGCGCGAAGATCAGCGCGCTGTCGTCCGGACGCGCGGCGCGGATCGACAGGCTCACACCGCCACCGCGGCTTTGATGTGCGGATGCGCGTCGTAGCCCTCGACGGTGAAATCCTCGTAGCGGAAGCCGAAAATATCCTTCACCGCCGGATTGAGCTGCATCGCCGGCAGCGCGCGCGGCGTGCGCATGAGCTGCAGATGCGCCTGCGTCAGGTGATTGAGATAAAGATGCGCGTCGCCGAAGGTATGGATGAATTCGCCCGGCTTGTATCCGGTCACCTGCGCCACCATCAGCGTCAGCAGCGCATAAGACGCGATGTTGAACGGCACGCCGAGGAACACGTCGGCCGAGCGCTGATAGAGCTGACACGACAGTCTGCCGTCCGCGACATAGAACTGGAACAGGCAGTGGCAGGGCGGCAATGCCATCTTGTCGACATCGGCCGGGTTCCAGGCGGTGACGATCAGCCGGCGCGAATCCGGATTGCGCTTGATCATGTCGACGACGTGACTGATCTGATCGATGGTCTTGCCGTCCTGCGCCGGCCAGGAGCGCCATTGCTGGCCGTAGACCGGGCCGAGGTCGCCGCGCTCGTCGGCCCACTCGTCCCAGATGCGCACGCCGTGCTCTTGCAGATATTTGACGTTGGTGTCGCCGGCCAGGAACCAGAGCAATTCGTAGACGATCGATTTCAGATGCAGCTTCTTGGTGGTGGTGAGCGGAAAGCCGTCAGCCAGATCGAAGCGCATCTGATGGCCGAACAGCGACAACGTGCCGGTGCCGGTACGGTCGTGCTTCTCGACGCCGTGGTCGAGGATACGCTGCATCAGGTCGAGATATTGCCGCATCGGGGAATTCTTTGTTTGCGCATGATCTTATCCGAAAATCGGTCCCACTTTTCGGGACCATGCGCAATTCACTCATATTGAGTCGGAAGATGCGCAAGATTGTCGCGCCCGGCAACGGCGGGCGGCGGCCCTATCAACATCATCTCACCGCTCATCGCGGCCCGCATGGCCCAGATGAGGCCGTTGATCGGCCCGACGCTCGCGCCAATTCATGCATAGACGACAATACCTTATCGCAGATCGCGACGCGCGCCGACACGCCTGCAAAAGTGGTCGCCATGCGCTGGTTGGGTTCGCTGCGGCCGTCGGCTTTCGAGCGACGACCATCGGCGGCAGGGCAATTCATTGTTTGCCAGAGCGCGGAAAAAGCGAAAAAATGCACCTTGAGGGTCATCCGAGGGGCTCCGGGTAATACCGGCGGCGGATGGGGGTTGCGTATGTTGCCTTGCGTAACGCGAGTGGAAGCCGCGCGCGCGGTCTGGTCGCTTTGCTACGATGTGATCGGCGGCCTCACCTGGCTGCACAAGGCTTACGGCTCCGCGGTTGCCATCAACTCGCCGCTTGCTTCGCGGCAGGCATCGCCGATCGCTTATCTCTTCTCGGGCGCGACGCTGAACGAGGCGGTCTATGACCAAATGGATCGCCTGCGCCTGAAGGGCGTCTGGCCCAATCCGGCGCCACACGGGTCGTCGCAGGAAAAGTTGCGCTTCAACTACATGAGCCTCGGCGGCAGCGAGCATCATCACTATGCCCGCCAGATTTCCGGCCAGTTCGGAAAGCCGCGCGCCGAACGGTTGTTCGACGACATGCGGGCGATAATCGACGAGGAGGTCGCGGCCTGGCCGACTGCAAGGACCGTGGACCTTGCCAACCTGGCGAGAGAGCTCGCCACGCGCTGCGCCCTCCAAATGCTTTACGGCGAGAGCGAGCGCGAGCGGGCGCTGAAAATCGGCAAGATGATCGACCGCTACCACGCCATGAACTGGTCCGCCTCGGTCATGTCGCTGCGCTTAAATCTGCCGGGCTTGCCCTATCGCAAGCTGATCGATACCGCCGACAACCTTTATGCCGAACTGCAGCGATGGACCGACGATGCCGGCCGCTTGCCATCCGCCAATCTTGCGGTCGGCATTCAGCGAACTCACCGATCCTTCCGGAAGCCCGGTGCCCAATTCCTTCAAGATCGCCAATATCGCCACGACGGCTTGGGCCTCCTACGAGCCGCCCGGCATCGCCATCGCCTGGACGCTGATGCTGCTCGAGCAGCATCCCTTGATTGCCGAGGCGCTCCTGGCCGAGCTTGAAGGCAGCGTCGGGCTCGCCGACCACACCGTGGCCTCGATCAACGCGTTGCCCATCCTCGACGCGGTGGTGTTCGAAGCGCTGCGGCTATTACCGCCGACGCCGATCATCGGCATGTGGGTGATGGAAGACATCACCATCGCCGGAACGAAGACCCGCAAAGGCAGTTCGCTGCTGCTCAGCCCCTATCTCACGCAGCGCGATCCGGCGATCTATCCGGCGCCCGACCGCTTTCGGCCCGATCGGTGGCTGAAGCGGCGGCCGACGGCCTACGAGTTCATCGTATTCAGCGGAGGCGCGCGCCGCTGCAGCGGCTACCACTATGCCGTCTTGCTCTTGAAGGTCGCGATCGCGGCAATCGTGCGCCGCTATCGCATCGCGCTCGATCCAGCGGCACGGTACGGCTTCATTGCCAAGCCCACGTTGCGGCCGAGCCCCGGCATGCCGGCACGCATTCTGCCGCAGGACGGCGCCTTCGCCCGCACGCCGCTGCGCGGCCGCGTCGCCGGACAGTTCACGCCGGAACTACGGCCGATGACGATCACCCAACGCGTGCGCGTCGACGCACAGTCTGAGTATGCCGACAATTAGATTCTGCTCTCGATCGTCCTGATCGTCGGCATCCTGTCGATCTCGGGCGCCGTCGCCGGTTGAGCCAAGGTAATTCGCTTTTTACGCCGGCGGCCGCAAACTTTACGTCCGCGCCGCGCCGGCAACCTTAAAACAACTCTCGCTCCGCAATCCGCGGGCGAGGGCTTTCTCATGGTTTTTTCACTTGCCGCCACTATCGCCGCCGGTCCGGTCGGCCGCACCTACGGCAAGCTGCGCAATAGCCGCCTCATCACGGCGCCGATATGGAATTGGATCATCCCGTCGACGCTGGTGGTCATGATTGTCGTCGTCATGGGTTGGGCCATCGTCGTCGCCGAATAGTGTTGGCATCCCCTCGCCGGCCGCCGCCGCCTCCGAATTTACAGTCTTTTTACGCGCGCGTTTCGTCGGCGCGATTAGAACTGACGCCCGGGGCACGCACGCAGTCGCGGTTCAAGGACCTAGCCATGATCGCCTTTCTTTCCGGACTTGTCGTCACCGGCGCCGGCAGCGCAGGTCTGTGGTACTTCAGCCCGCGCAACGGTCAGGCGCATGCGCTGGCTTTGAAGCCGGTGCTGGATTCAATGATCCCGATCGGCATCGTGACCGCGCTCGCGGTCGGCGTGGCGTTGATCGTCGACGGCTTGGTTGGCTAGCCGCTACAGCCAGCCGCTCAAGCCGAGCACGCCGGCAATCGCGAACATGAACAGCGGATTGATGCGGGTCGCGTATGCGACCGCCGCGGTCGCCGCCGTCACCAGGCCGGCATAGATATTATGATCGGCCGCGCGCGCCAGCACGAAGGCGCTTGCCCCGATCAGCCCAATCGACAGCGGCACCAGTCCGGCCTGGATGGCGATGCGCCAGCGCGCTTCCTTGAAGCGGTCCCAGGTGCGCGCCACGATGAAGGCGACGACGCAGGTCGGCACGCACATGGCGGTCGTCGCCACCGCCGCCCCCGCCAGCCCCGCCACGTGATAGCCGATCAGCGTGACGATGATCACGTTCGGTCCCGGCGAGACCTGCGCGATGGCGAAGCTGTCGGCGAACTGGCGGTCGTTCATCCAGTGCATCACGTCGACCGCGATCCGGTGCATTTCCGGGATCGCCGCATTGGCGCCGCCGACCGCGAACAGCGACAGCATGGCGAAATAGCCGGCGAGCGCGAGCAGCGGATCGTGCTTCATCGCGCCACCCGGAACCAGGCGAGCGCGATGCTGATCGGCGCCAGCACCAGGAACACAAGCGGCAGCGGCCACTGCATCAGCGCCACGCCGATGAAGGCGAGGATCGCCACCGGCGGCCCGAAGTCCCAGCGCTTGCGGAACAGCGGCGCCGCCATCTTGGCGACGATGGCCATCAGCAGGCCGGCGGCCGCCGCCGCGATGCCGGACAGGATGCGGCCGAGCACCGCGATGTCGCCAAAATACGCATAGAGCGCCGCCAGCACCGTGATGATGACCAGCGGCGGCCCCATCAGCCCGGCGAGCGCCACCGCGGCCCCGGCCACGCCACCGAAACGCGAGCCGAACACCACCGAGAAATTGAGCACATTCGCACCGGGTAAGAATTGCGAGAGCGAGAACGTCTCGTTGAACTCCTCCGCCGTCATCCACTGCCGCTTGTCGACGATCATGCGGCGCGCCCAGGGCAGCGCCCCGCCGAAGCCGGAGAGCGAGACGGCGACGAAGGCGCGGAACAATTCGGGAAGCGTCGGGTTCACGACCGTGGCAGAGGTCGGCGGCGTGGCGCGCTCGGTGGCGGGGGCGGCTGAATCGGGCATGACCTTGCGAGGTTTATCGCGGCGACCGCCGCGCGACTAGGCGGTCACATCGCAGCCCAGCCTTGCGTCCGCCCAAGATTTGCGGTTGCTAAGGCCGATGTCTTTCGGCACTTTTGCCCGGCGTTGAAGGGGGCACGCAGCTCATGAAAATTGGATTTGGGGTTGTGGTAGCGGCACGGCCGCGGCGCGCCTTCGGTGACCGGGCGCACACGTTTGAATCATCGTTGAAATCATTCCGGAGCGTAGCCATGGCGTCGAAACCGCGGGCGAAAAAGAAGCCGCGCAAAGCAAAGCAGACGGCGGCAACGGCCGCGGCCCCCGCGGCGCCCGAGCATTCGATCGTGGTCGGCAAGAGCGGCAAATACGAAGCGCTCGATCTCAAATTCGGCAACCGTCATGGGCTGGTGACCGGGGCGACCGGCACCGGCAAGACCGTCACCTTGCAGGTCTTGGCGGAAGGGTTCTCGAACGCCGGCGTGCCGGTCTTTGCCGCCGACGTCAAAGGCGACCTTTCGGGCATTGCCGTCGCCGGCGAGGCCAAAGAGGCCTTCGTCAAGCGCTGCACGGACATGGGGCTGACCTACCAGCCCGACGAATTCCCCGTGGTGTTCTGGGATGTGTTCGGCCAGCAGGGCCATCCCGTGCGCGCCACGGCATCCGAGATGGGTCCGGTGCTGCTGTCGCGCATCATGGATCTCAACGACGCCCAGGAGGGCGTGCTCAACATCGCCTTCCGCGTCGCCGACGAGCAAGGCCTGGCGCTGCTCGACCTCAAGGATTTGCGCGCGATCCTGCA
Organism: uncultured Alphaproteobacteria bacterium; assembly: GCA_963727555.1. Lineage (GTDB taxonomy): Bacteria > Pseudomonadota > Alphaproteobacteria > Rhizobiales > Xanthobacteraceae > Pseudolabrys. The sequence goes on from CAVSGT010000004.1 coordinate 165,536, forward strand.
ATTCGTCTCCGACAACGCGGCCACGTTGCGAACCCAGTACGGCAACGTCACGCCGGCGACCATCGGCACCATCCAGCGGCAGTTGCTGGTGCTGGAAAACCAGGGCGCGGAATCGTTCTTCGGCGAGCCGGCCTTGACCATCGCGGACTTCATGAAGACCGACCGCGACGGACGCGGCTACGTCAATATCCTGGCGGCCGACAAGCTGATCGCCAATCCGCGGCTCTACGCCATGTTTCTGTTGTGGCTGCTGTCGGAACTGTTCGAGACGCTGCCCGAGATCGGCGACCCCGACAAGCCGAAGCTGGTGTTCTTCTTCGACGAAGCGCACTTGTTGTTCAACGACGCGCCGAAGGCCTTGCTGGAGAAGATCGAGCAGGTGGTGCGGCTGATCCGCTCCAAGGGCGTCGGCGTGTTCTTCGTCTCGCAAAATCCGCTCGACGTGCCGGAGACCGTGCTCTCGCAGCTCGGCAACCGCGTGCAGCACGCGTTGCGCGCCTTCACGCCGCGCGATCAGCGCGCGGTCAAGGCCGCGGCCGAAACCTTCCGGCCGAACAAAGATCTCGACACCGCGCAAGTCATCACCGAGCTCGGCAAAGGCGAGGCGCTGGTGTCCTTCCTGGAAGGCAACGGCATCCCTTCCGTGGTCGAGCGCACCATGATCCGGCCGCCAGTCGGCGCGGCTCGGCATGATCGGCGCCGACGAGCGCAAGACGGCGATCGCCAACAGCCCGTTCAAGGGCAAATACGACACGGCGGTGGATGCGGAATCCGCCTACGAGATTTTGACAAAACGCGTCGAGGAGACCGCCGCGGAAACCGCCCAGGCCGAGCAAGGCGGCGTCGGCGGCTTGATCGGCGGGCTTGGCGGCATGCTCGGCGGCATCTTCGGCACCACCCGCAAGAGCGGCGAACGCCTGACCACCGGACAACTGATCGCCCGCTCGGTCACCCGCACGGTGGCAAGCCGCACCGCCGGCAAGCTCGCCGCCGACATCGGCAAGTCGATCGGCGGCTCCATGGGCGGCTCGATCGGACGCGCGATCGTGCGCGGCGCGCTCGGCGGCATGCTGCGGCGGCGGTGATAGCAATTTGTAATAGCTGAATAAGCGCACCGCCCTCTCCTCCCGCTCATTGCCACGCGCCTTGCGCGTTACTACATGCGCTTCGACCCGCAAGCGGAGCGCGCCGCCATGTCGTTCATGAGTCTCCTGCTCAATGTTCTTTGGATCGTGTTCGGCGGCTTCTACATGGCGGCCGGCTGGCTGATCGCCGCCCTGATCATGCTCATCACCATCGTCGGCATTCCTTGGGCGCGCGCGGCGCTGACCATCGCCTTCTATACGCTGCTGCCGTTCGGCCAGACCGTGGTCGACCGGCCGACCGGCATCGGCAGCGGCCCGCTCGGTTTCATCGGCAATATCATCTGGCTGGTCCTGGCCGGCTGGTGGCTGGCGCTCGGCCATCTGATCACGGCGCTGTTGCTGGCGGTGACCATCATCGGCCTGCCCTTCGCCTGGGCGCATCTCAAGCTCGCCGGCATCTCGCTATGGCCGATCGGCAAGGACATCGTCAGCCGGGACGAAGCGGACGCGTTTTACCGGCCGGGAGCGTAAAGCCATTGCGCCCTAATCGCGGCCGAGCGCATGCAGCCACTCGCTGCCCATGTTGTCGTCGGTAACCGGCCGCGCACCCATCGTGCGTGCGAGTAGGTCGGCACACGGCTCGATCGGTCGCGTCTTATCTCCCGCTTTCGCCGACAGGCTCGTCTGCCAGGACACCAGCCGGCCGATCTTGGCGCGGTCGGTAGCGCGCGTCAGGTCGAACACCGGCCGCCCATCGATACGGTAACTTTCCAGCGTGCGCCGCCAGCGCGCGAAATCCCAGGCAATCGGCGCGTCCGATACCACCATGTGATTGGTGAAGCGCGCGCCATGCGCGAAGGCGAGGCAGCCGGTAAGTTGCACACGCGCGGAATCGGTCGTGTTGTAGAAGAAGATGCCGCCCAAGTTGAGGTGACGCCGCACCAGATCGAGAAATTCGACCGACAACAGATTGGTGACGCTGGCGCGGAAGTGCCACGTCGTGTTCGAGACGACGGCGTCGAAATGCCGGTTCGGGTTTGCGCGCAGCCAGCGCCGCCCGTCGTCGGTGACGATCGTGACCTTCGGATTGCGCAGAAGTGACGCAACTTCCGGCTCGTCCTTGATCAGCCGCACATAGCCGGGATTGATCTCGACGACCGTGAGCGAGGCGACGGCGGGATTATGCGCGATGACCTGCGCCCAGGAGCCCGACGACAGGCCGATCATCAACACGTCGCGCGGCGCCGGATGAAACAGGCTCAGCGCATAGGGCCGCACGATGCCATTGCTGTCGTGCTTGAGATCGGTGTTGAAGTGGCCGTCATACATGCCGTGGCCGTAGACGACGCCGTCGGGGGTGACCGTGATGATGCCGCTGCGGTCCTCGACCACCTTGGCGAAATTCTGCGCCCAAGACGCCCCCTGCCATTGCAGGCTTTCCAGCACGTGGCGCGAACCGACTGGGATCGCGATCACCGCCACGATTGCAAGCACCATGGCAACAGATGCCCGCTGGCGCTTTTCCTGCAGCGATATCGTGAGCGCCGCGATAAGGGCCAGCAAGCAGGTGACACCCGCCACCGCCAGCACGGTCGAGATGGCCACCAGCCCGAGCCAATCCATCAGCACGAAGCCGGTGATGACCGAGCCGCTGGCCGAGCCCAATATATTGGCGAGATAGAGCACCGCGGTGCGCATGCCAGCCTTGTCGTCGACGGCGATCGACAACTGGGCGAGGTAAGGCAGCAGCGAGCCCCAGAAGCGGGCGACGAAATAGGTCACCGCCAGCGCGCCGATAGTCGCGCCGCTTGGCAGCGCGCTGACATAATTGAGCAGCGGCAGAAATACGATCCCGGCCGCCACCGCTTTCAACAGCGTGTCGACCAGTTTGCGCATCGCGTCGGCGCGCGACGCGGTCTCGCAGACCTGCCCGGCCTGCTGGGCGCCCGATGCGATGCCGAACAGGAAAACACCGAGCGTGATTGCAAACGAGGTCGCGCTCGAGCCGGTCGCAAAAGAGACCGTGCGGAAAAAGAAGATCTCATAGGATAGCGAGACGAAGCCGCCGGCTGCCGCGATGGCCGCCGCAGTCGCGAGATTGAGGACCGGCGCGCGTGTTGGCGACGATGGCGCGGCTTCCAGCAAAGCCGCCGCGACGCCGCGCCCGTCGTGCCAATAGGCCGCGAGTGCGCCGACGGCCACCGCCCCGTTCATCGCAACGGCGACATGGAGCGAACCGCTCATGCCGAGGAAAGGGAACAATAGCATGGCGCAGACCAGACAGGCCGCGCCGGCGCCAAGCGTGTTGACATAATACATGAGACCGACGGCGCCGCCGATCTGGCCGGAACGGCGCGCCAGATACCCGACCAGCAGCGGCAGCGTTGCGCCCATCAGCAGCGTCGGCACGATGACCAGCGAAAGCGCGGCCGCCGCGGTGGCCGGCAGGCTAAGCCCGATGGTGAAGGCGCCGGCCCGCTCGAAGATCGCAGGCGAGCACAGCCCGAATGCGCCGGTCAGCAATTCGATCGCCGCCAGCACGGGCAAGGGCGCAAGCCCCTGCCGTTTCGACAGCCTGCCGCCGGCGAGACTGCCGAGCCCGAGCCCGAGCATGAAGGCGGTGACGACGATGGTCACCGACTCGATATTGGTGCCGAAGATCAAAAAGAGCTCACGCTGCCAGATGAGCTGATAGATCAGCGCCGGAAACCCGGAGAAGAAAAACAACACGCACAAGACGCGCGTGCTGAAGGCGAGCGGCGCGTTGCGCGCGGCCGCTTCACGGGTCGCGATCAGATCGAGGCTTGTCATTTCGATGCCGGACCGGTTGAGAACCGGCCCGAAATCTAGGAGGCGCCCATTACCTTGCGGTCAATCCGATTGCGTCAATTGAACGGGGCGAAAGGTGCAAAACGTTAATGCTAAATTCGGCGTCGGCCGGGCGCAGACGGTCCGCTCAATCGATCTCCTTCGCTCCATACATGCGCCGTGACAGCGGTCAGCAGCAAGACGATGGCGACGATGCCGGCTGCATCGGCCGCTCAGGTCAGCGATCGGATTGGGGCGCGCTTGAAGGCTCCGCGTGTCGCGCGCCGATTAGCCAGTACAACACGCCGAAGGCGAGCGCGATGGCGGCGATACCGGCGAAGTTTTCCAGCGTCGCGGTCTTGAAGTCGAGCAGGATCACCTTGCGTGCGATCACCAGGATGGCGATCAGAACGATGGTGCGCGCCTGCAAGATGCCGGCCTTCTTGGTCAGCGACGTGGCAATCGAATGATTGAACTCGATCAGGATGAGGATGGTCAGGATCGCCCCGAACACGTCTTGCAGCACCTCGGTATTCATGAATTCAAGACCGAGCTTGAAATCGTTGTACAGGTCGATCGACTCCAGGATCAGCGCGTAGACGATCACCACCGAGATGAACAGCATGACGACGCGCGATACGATCTGCTCGAAGCGCTCGTAGGACGTGAGGTCCTTCCACTGCCGCTTCAGTATGGCGATGTTGAGCATGGGTGGTGTCCTTGGCCCCGAAGTGCCGCCGAGGTTAGAATCACGGCGCGCGGCTTCAGTGTATATCAAGGCTGCGACCGATCAGGAGTTTTGCGATGGCGACAGCCAAAGATTTGCGCCGCTTGGCGCTCGCCTTGGACGGCACGACAGAAGCGCCGCATTTCGACCGTACGGCGTTCAAGGTGGCGCGCATCTATGTGACGCTCGCGGCCGACGGGCGCAGCGCCAATTTCATGTTCACGCCCGACGAGCAGGAATTCAAATGCATGATGGCGCCGGAGGCTTTCGCGCCGGTGCCGAACGCCTGGGGCCGCAAGGGCGCCACCACTGCCGCACTTTCGAAGCTGAGCACGGCCGAGCTCAAGAGTGCGCTGGAGATGGCGTGGGCCCATGCACAAGCAAAGCCGAAAGCCCGGCGCAGGCGATGAACGTGTCACCCCGACCCGGTCGATTGGCTTTGCGATGGCCTGGCTCCCGGCACGGAATTCACAAGAACTCGGGAGGATAAAAGCGGGGGGCCGCCGAATATAGGAATTGTTTCCCGTGAAACATGCCCCGCCCTCTTCTTTCGTCAACCTTTAGCGCCTATATTCAGCGGGCCGGAGCAATCCGGCTATGGCGATAAATGGCCGTCGTAATAAACCTTTCGGACCCGGGGGCAGTACCCGGCGCCTCCACCAAAACCCGCCCTTCGGTCATGAAGACGGGCTTCGGCGGGGGCGAAATAGGATCGACGAGGGCGTAAAGGGCGCGCTTTTGCTCGGCATGGTACCGCCGTTATCGGGCCTAATTCATAGTTGCCAACGACAACTATGCTCCGGTTGCTCAGGCTGCGTAAGCAGCTCCGGTAACCAAGCCTACAAGTCCTGGCCGTCTTAGCAGCGGTTAGGCGGGGTTCGGAGGCACCTGGCAACAGAAGCCTCCACTTTCATTTGTGACAGCGACGATTATGACCATCAAGCGGGGATGCCTTTCGCCGCCAGTCGCGCTAGATTCGGTTTCTCACCGCTTCGGACCCACCATGGCCGACCATATCCGCTACGATCTTCTGACCCAGCAGGCGCTGCGCAACGTGGTGCGCGACGTGCTCACCGACGCCGCCAAAAAGGGCCTGCCGGGCGAGCACCATTTCTACATCGCCTTCGATACCCGCGCCGAGGGCGTGCGCATTTCGGAGCGGTTGCGCGCGCAATATCCGGAAGAGATCACCATCATCCTGCAACACCAGTTCTGGGATCTCGCCGTCACCGAGCAGGGCTTCGAAGTCGGGCTGTCGTTCGGCGGCATTCCGGAAATGCTCGGCGTGCCGTTCGCGGCGATCAACGGCTTCTTCGATCCGTCGGTGCAGTTCGGCCTGCAATTCGAGGAAATCGGCGAAGGTCAGGCCGCGCAAGGCACCGCCGCCAACGCCGACGAAAAGGGCAGCAAGATGCCGCTTCCCGCCGCGCCTGCGCCCAAGGAAAAGTTCAAGGAAAAGCCCAAGGAAAAAGCGGCGCGTCAGCCCACGCCGCCGCCCGAAAAAGCCGAGCCGAAGCCCGCCGAAGCCGAAGGCGGCGCCGAAGTGGTGCGGCTCGACCGCTTCCGCAAGAAGTAGCGCCACAGCAGGCTTGTTCCCGCCACGAACGGCCTTACCTTCGATGCGACGCCCGCACCGAAGGTGATTAGAATGGCTAAGAAAGCCGGCAACAGCCCTACGAAAACCCGCAGTGAAAGCGACGCCTTCGGGCCGCTGGACATCCCCGCCGACAAATTATGGGGCGCGCAGACCGAGCGCTCGTTGCACAATTTCCGCATCGGCACGGAACAAATGCCGATCGAGATCGTGCGCGCGCTTGGGCTGATCAAGCGCGCGGCCGCGGAAGTCAATCGCGATCTCGGGAGCCTCGATCGCCGGCGCGCGGCGGCGATTGTCACAGTCGCGCAGGACATCGCCGACGGAAAATTGGACGAGCATTTTCCGTTGCTGGTGTGGCAGACCGGCTCCGGCACGCAGTCCAACATGAACGTCAACGAGGTGATCGCCAACGCCGCCAATCTGCGCCTGGGCGGCACGCTCGGCGCCAAGAAGCCGGTGCATCCCAACGACCACGTCAATATGAGTCAGTCGTCCAACGACTCGATCCCGGCCGCCATGCATATCGCCGCGGCGCTGGCGATCGCGCATCACCTGATACCGGCGCTCACCGCGTTGCAGACCGCGCTCGACAGCAAGGCGAAGGAGTTCGCCAAGATCGTCAAGATCGGCCGCACCCACACCATGGACGCGACGCCCTTGACGCTCGGCCAGGAATTCTCCGGCTATGCCGCGCAGGTGAAATCGGCGATCGCGCGCATCAAGCTGGCCGCGCGCGAGCTCTATCCGCTGGCGCAAGGCGGCACCGCGGTCGGCACCGGCCTCAACAGCAAGCCGCAATTCGCCAAGGCGGTCGCCCGCCGCATCGCCAAGCAGACCAAGCTGCCGTTCGTCAGCGCGCCCAACAAATTCGAGCATATGGCAGGCCACGACGCCTATGTGTTCGTGCACGGCGCGCTCACCGCCGCCGCCACCGCGCTGTTCAAGGTCGCCAACGACATCCGCCTGCTCGGTTCCGGGCCGCGCTCGGGCCTGGGCGAACTGATTTTACCGTCGAACGAACTCGGTTCCTCGATCATGCCGGGCAAGACCAACCCGACCCAAAGCGAGGCGCTGACCATGGTCTGCTGTCAGGTGTTCGGCAACCACACCACCATCACCGCCGCCGGCAGTCAGGGCCATTTCGAGCTCAACGTCTACAAGCCGGTACTTGCCTACTGCATGCTGCAATCGATTCGCCTGCTCGGCGATGCGGCTAAGTCTTTCACCGACAATTGCGTCGTCGGCATCAAGGCCAATGAGCCGCGCATCAAGGAGATGATGCAGCGCTCGCTGATGCTGGTCACCGCGCTCTCGCCCAAGATCGGCTACGACAAGGCGGCGCAGGTCGCCAAGGCCGCGCACGCCAATGGAACCACGTTGCGCGAGGAAGCGATGCGACTCGGTTTCGTCAACGGCGAGGACTTCGATCGCCTGGTGCGTCCGGAAAAAATGACCCGGCCGTGCTGAATCCGGAGCCGGCTACAGCGGCCTTACGGTAAAGCGGCGGAGACTTAGCCTTCAGCCGCGCCTGACGGCTCGCGCATGTGCCGTTATAGCAGCCCGCCTCACCCCAATAATATTCGCGAAGGCCTATGTATTGGCGGCAAGTCGTTATGCGTATTTTGGTAATATTCTACGGTCGCATTGTGTCAAATCTCACCATGTGAGAGTTTGCCGCAACGTTTTATACAAAGCACTTTGATGTCTCTAACAGTAATTCTTACCGATCGTCTAAATATACATTGGAGAGTGTATTGCTACCGCATCAATTGTATTGCTCTTTTCTGAAGGTATTCGCCAACAGCTGCCTGAAGTTCCACTGCAATCAACTAACCGTGTGTTGATAAATAACCATGGTCGCCCGCATGATAGTCGGTGCGATCTTATGGAGTAGCTAGCGACATTGGTAATGCGTTCTTCCGCCATCCCTGTGTGCGTGATTGGCGGCGATGCACCGGACCCTGCTGGGGATCCCTGACAACCAACTACCGGGTTACCGTCGAGACGCGACATGGCTGAGACGATCAATCTGCGAACGGCGCGCAAGCAAGCCAAGCGCCGGCAAGACGAAGCGAGGGCTGACGCCAATCGTCTTGCCCACGGCCAGCCCAAGGCCGTGCAGAAACTCGCAGCCGCTCGTGAGGCCAAAGCCGGTCGCGATCTCGAGCAACACCGGATCAATAAAGGAGACGGTCGATGAAATCGCCGGTTGTGAAACGCTCGATCGTTATTGCGGGCCACAAGACCAGCGTCAGTCTCGAGGATGCGTTCTGGCGAGGATTGAAAGAAATCGCCGGCAACAAGGATCTGACGTTGTCGGATTTGGTGGCTACGATCGACACCGATCGACGCCACGGCAATCTTTCATCCGCCATCCGACTCTTCGTCCTCGACCATTATCGCGAGCGGAGCGGCGTTCATTTCGATGACGCGCCCAACGCGCGCAGTGTCAGCCACGAGGTATCCGCCATCCACGCGGCGCCGTCCTCAGTTTTGCGGGCCGACTGAAGCTTCCGGCTGCGCCGGCGACGGCAAAGGCTGGATATTGAGCGGCGGCGGCAGTGCGGGCGCTTGTTTAGCTCTCGGTTTGACCGCCGCCCGTGGCGCGGTTTGAGCCCGCGGTTGCAGCCGAGGTTGCGATTTTGGCTGTGATTGCGGCGGCGGTTGCGCCGCCGGTGGCGCCGAACTCTCGATCGCCCGCAACTGCTTGGATTTGTTCTCGAGCGAGCGCAGCGTCAGCCATCCAGTGAGCGCGGAAATGTCGACTGCGCGCGCTGGCTCGGCCAGCGGTCCCTTCAACGCCATGAAGATATCCGGGCGCGTTCCGCCCACCTCGCTCCCGCCGGATAGCACCAGTCGTGCGTCGATCGTGCCGTTGGTGAGGTCGACCGTACCGGTCACTGAAACATCGGCGTTCTCGCCGTGCGCCTTGGCATCGCCCAGCCGCACCTGCCCGGCGCCGATGGCGATCGCGCCGTCGAGATGACTGACCGAAAGCTGGCCACTCTCCAACGCCTTACCAACCACGCTGGAAATCTGCGGGCCGTCGATCGCCAAGCCATTATCGACCGCGCGGGTGACGACGTCGAAGGCGCGCGGGTCGAGCCTGGCGAATTGACTCTTGTTGAGCGCGATCCTGCCAGAACCACGCAGCGAACCGATCAACGCCACCGGACTTAGGCCCGCGCCTTCAATATCGATCTTGCCGTCGATGATGCCGGTGAGCGGAGGCCGGGTGGCGGAGGAAAACAGACTGGCCGCGTCGGCGCCGATGAGTTGGAACTTGCCCAGCGCGGCAAGCCCCTCGCTGCTGTTATGAAACGAAAGCCGACCGGTAAGCTTGCCGCCCGCAAGATCGCCACGCAGGCCGTCGAGCCGAATCTGGTTCTTGCCGAGATGCATCGCCGCATGGAGTTCCCGCACGGCCACATGCGGCGTCAAATTCGCCTGCATCGCCTGCAGCGCGATTTGTCCGTCGAAATTGCCGAGAAGCCCGCCGGCGAACGGCGCACTCGACCACGACCAGGCGGTTCCATTGCCAACCGCCGAGGCCGGCATGCCGATGGCGCGCCCGACAAACGCCGTGACGTCGACGGCTTGTGCGCGCAGCTCGCCGTTGACCTTACGCGGCGATGCATCGGCGATAGCGAGGTGGCCCTGAACGCGCGCGCCCGCGAGCTTGCCGTCGATGTCATTGAACGTGAAGTTGCGGCCGGCTATGGCGACGTGCGACTGCAAACTTACCGGCAAGGCCTCGGGACGGTCCGCCTTGCCGGTCCGCCGCAACGGCTGCAGATCGGCCTCGGACACCTGCACTGTGCCCGCGAACTTGGTGTCGCCTCGATCGAACGAAAGCTTTCCGCGACCGTGGCCTGTGGCCAGCAAGCCTTTGGCGGCGAGCCGCGCCGCGACGATCAGATCGCGGTCGTACGATCCGGAGATTTGCAGCTTGAGCGAGCCCGGTCCCTTGCCGACCGCGACGATCTGATCGAGCCCCATCAACTTGACCAGTGTCGCGCCCGACGGCGTGTCGATGCCGCCGTCAATTTCCATTTCGGCCGCGGACGGTTTGGTCCAATCGCCGTGCAGACGCGCGCGCGAGTTAAGATGCATGTCGCCGAGCGCGCCGGCGACCGTCAGCTTTGCGACAGTCGTCGCATTGTCTTTGTTGCCGGCGACGTCGAGCGTGGCATGCAATTTCGAGTGCGCAACGCGGCCGATCAGATCGACCGCCGGCTTGGCGGTGTTGGGAACGAAATTGTCGACCAGCTTGGCGATCGCCGCGGTCTGCCGGGTTTCAAAGTCGATCGCCAGTGCGCCGTGCGGCGAATGACCGCCGGTTTCGATTCGCCCGCTCGCCGAAAACGCGCCGCCGCCGAGATCGGCGATCGATAGCTTGTCGATCTGCAAACCGTCGCCGTTGACTTTGACGCGCGCGAGCGTATTGCGCGCCTCGATGCCGGCGTAGGTGGCATGGCCGATATCGGCGGCGATGGTCATGTCGTGCGGCCGGCCGAGGTTCGAGCCGGCGACCAGCGCCTTGCCGAAGCCGAGTGCGGCGTCGATATCGAGTTCGGGCGCGTTGAGCTCGGCATCGAGCCGCGTCGGACGCTTGCCGGCGGCGAAGGCATAAACCAGGCGGCCGGTGACGGGCTGGTGCTCGAAATTCGCGGTGAGATGCTCGATCGCGAGTTTTTCGCCTGACAGCGTCACCTCGCCGCGCAAGCGCAGCGGGCGTAGCGCGCCTTTTTCCGGCGCCGCGCTGCCTTCGATCCATGCCGCCAAGGCCTTCGGATTGGTGGATTCGACCTCGGCCGGACCGTTGAACGCGACACCCTTGTCGTCAACCGCCAGGTGCCCGCTCAATTTAACCTTGGTGAAGCCGGGCGCGTGAAATTCAAAGCTGTCCAGATTCCAACCGCCGGCGTCGGTGGAAATGTCGCCGCGCACCATTTGGATAGGTTTGCCGCCGAGCGTGACCTGATCGATGCCGATGCCAACCTTGATCGGGAAGGTCGGACGGAACGCCGTGCGCGAAAACTCGGCCAGCTTGCGGATGACAACTGCCGGCGGCATGGCGCCGTCGCTGCCGGCAAAGGCGCGGTCGAGATCGATCTGCCGACCGGACAGCACGCCGTTGAAGCGCGGCTGCTTGCCGAACTTGAAGTCGGCGGTGCCCGCGAAAGCGATCGCCTGATCGCCGGAGCCGTATTGGAAGTCGAGCTGCTGCAACAGCGCCGCCGCCGCGCTCACCTTCACTTTGCTGTTCAGATGCCATGGCTGCGTCAACGACGAAGCGCCACGGCCGGCGATCGCAACGGGCCGCGCCAGCTTCACGTTGCCGTCGAATTGCGGCGCACCACCGGCAAAGGTCACGGCGCCGTCGGCGGCCATGCTGAGCGGCTGGCTGACCGGATCGACTTTGAGATGGACCGTCAGCACGCCGTCGGCGCCGACGCGGCCGGTGGACAGCCGAAACGGATAGAGCTCGCCGCCGACGGTAGCGGCGCCCTCGCCCTTGGCAGGACCTAGCACCGAGCGCGCCTCGCCGTTGAACCAGACCTTTTCCAGGGTGGCGCTGGCGCCGCTGGCGGCGTCATGCAGCGTCACCGTGCCGTCTTCGACGTTCAGCCGGTCGATCGACAGCGTTTCGGGATTGAATCCGATGGCGAATTTCGGCGCCCGCACGCGGCCGGATGCGCTCAACCCGAGGCGGACGCGCGGCCCGGAAAGATGCATCTCGGACGCGCGCCATTCGCCGCGCAACAAGGGGCTGAGCGCGAACTCGAGGCCGAGCGACTTGGCTTTGACCGCGTCCGCGCCGCTGCCGATCTCAATATCGTACAACGTCACACGCGGCGTCGGCAGCAGGCGCGCGTCGATCGCGCCCATGACGCGCACATTGGCGCCGATCAAATGACTGGCTTCCGCCTCGATCACCGGGCGGTAATTGGTCCAATCGATCAGCAATGGCGCGACCAGCGCCGCCACCAGCGCCAGAATGATCGCTATCGCCAATCCAAGCAGAGTCGTTTGCAACGCCAACTCCAGCGCCGAGCCAAGCGGCCCTGCATTCGCGGCTACCGGAATGAAACGGTACGCCATTTTTGCCGATTTTTGGCGGCAATTCTATGTCGACGTCGCTGCCAATTATTCCGGGTGGTTGTACGACGAGCCGAACCCGAAAATGACGCGCAATCCGCAGAATCCACTGCGGGAATTCTGGCTTTGCACCGCTTGGCTGCGCGCCGCGGGGCGGCCTAGCTAGGAGAGCGCGACAATCTTGCCGGGATTCATGATGTTTTGCGGATCGAGCGCGCGCTTGATCGCCGCCATGGCGGCCAGCGCGGGCGCGCCGATGTTCGGCGGCCAGATATTTCATCTTGCCCTGCCCGACGCCATGCTCGCCGGTGCAGGTTCCATCCATGGACAGCGCCAGTTCGACCAGCCGATTCATCAGAATTCCGGCGCGTTTGACCTCGTCGGCATCGTTCATGTCGACCAGCAGCGATAAATGGAAATTGCCGTCGCCGACATGACCCAGGATCGGCGCCACCAGGTCAAGCTCGGCAATGGCCCGCTGGGCGGCGTTGACGCATTCGGCAAGCCGCGAAATCGGCACGCAGACGTCGGTCGCAAAGGCGGAAGCGCCCGGCCGCAGGCTGCGCCCCGCCCAATAGCCGTCGTGGCGCGCCTGCCAGAGCCGGCTACGGTCCTCCGGCTTGGTCGCCCAGTCGAACGGGCCGCCGCCCAGGTCGGTCACAATCTCGCCGAAACGCTGCGACTGCTCGGCGACGCTGGCCTCGCTGCCGTGGAATTCGACGAACAGCGTCGGCACCTCCGGCAGCGTGAGCTTGGAATAGGCGTTCGAGGCTTTGACCTGCAGCGCGTCGAGCAATTCGATGCGCGCGACCGGAATGCCCGACTGGATGGTCATAATGGTCGCCTTGCAGGCGGCGTCGACCGACGGAAACGGGCAGACGCCGGAGGCGATGGCTTCCGGGATGCCGGCGAGCTTGAGCGTGAGCTCGGTGATGAGGCCGAGGGTACCTTCCGAGCCGACCATCAGGCGGGTGAGGTCGTAGCCGGCCGACGACTTTTTGGCGCGGCGGCCGGTGGTCATCAGTTCGCCATCGGCCATCACCACCTTCATCGCCAGCACATTGTCCTTCATGGTGCCGTAGCGCACCGCATTGGTGCCGGAGCAGCGCGTCGCCGCCATGCCGCCAAGCGAGGCGTCGGCGCCCGGATCGATCGGAAAGAACAGGCCGCTGTCGCGCAGGTGCTCGTTGAGCTGCTTGCGGGTGATGCCCGGCTCGACGACGCAGTCGAGATCCTCGGCGTGCACGGCCAGCACCTTGTTCATGTCGCGGAAATCGACCGAGACGCCGCCGAGCGGCGCGTTGATATGGCCTTCCAGCGAGGTGCCGGTGCCGTAGCCGATGATCGGCGCGCCGTGGCGGGCGCAAATCCGCACGATCTGCTGCACGTCCTGCGCTGGTCTGCGGGAACACCACCGCGTCGGGCGGCTGGTTGGGCACCCAAGTGAGCGTATTGCCGTGCTGCTCGCGCACCGCCTGCGAGGTCACCAGCCGGTTGCCGAAGGCGGCGGCGAGATCGGCGATGGCCTTTTCGATCGCGGCCGCATTGCGGCGCGGCTCCTGATCGGCGAGTTGGGCAACGGCCATGCAATATCCTCTGCCAAGTCCTTGGCCGGACGTTAGCAGAGGATGTCAGGGAGGTGAAACGAGCCCGGCGGTGGGCGGTCTTGCAAGATAACGCTCAAACCCACCGAATGAGCGAGCCCGCGACAGCCAGACCCCACAGCACCAGCGCGATACCGGCCACGCGATGATATTGCCAATGCGCCGGCGCCAGTTTCTCGCCGAGCACGAACAGTGTCAGCGCCGCCATCCAAGCGAGGTTCATGGCGCCGACCACGAACATCACCGCCATCAGCGCCCAGCAGCAACCGACGCAAAAGCTGCCATGCTTGAGATCCCAGCCGCAGCGCGCCGGCCTTGCCGTCGCGCCATTCGGCGAGAAAGTAGGCAAACGGCGTGCGGCATTTGCTCAAGCACGCATCCTTGAGTGAGGTGAACTGAAAGGCGCCCGCGGCCAAAAGAATGACGGCGCTGAGCGCGATGCTGGCGCTTTGCAGCATCGGGGTGAGCAGCGCCGCGCGCGCCAGGGCCACCTGCCCCACCGCCGCCACGGCCGAGTAGCCGGTCCAGGCCGCGACATAGCCCACGACGTACAGACTGGTCGGCGTCGTCGCTCCCACCTGTAAGCCGCGGCGGCGCGCCAGATTGCCGAACACCGTCACCGCCGGCAAAGCGGTCGGCAGCATCATCGCCACCATCATGATGCTCCACATGATGAAAGCGGCAACCAATTGCGCCGGCAGGCTCGGCGGCATCGCCGGCATGGTCATGTGCGCCATGCCGCCGTGCCCCATTCCGGCATTCATGCGCACCAGATAGAGCCAGCTCAGCGCGGTTACCGCACCGAGACCGCCGATGACGAGGAGACGGCTGCGCCATCTCCCCGCGTCGATTTGCGGTTCGCTTTGCGACATGGCGCTCACGCCGAGTAGGCGAAGTCGGACATGAAGCCGTTGCGTCCCGACAGCTTCCAATTCATGCCGAAGTCGGAAAACGTGAAATGCTTGGAGCGGCCCACGGTCGCCGGCTGGCCGGGCGCGATGCAGAGCGGGTGATTGTCGATGGTGATCGGCTGACCGCCCTGGCCTTCGAGCGCCTCGATCTCGGCGTCGGCGATGCCCGGGATGGTCAGGCTCGCCTGCTTGCCTTTGCTCTTGTATTGCATGGGCACGTTCTTGGCGCCGACGATCTCGCCGATGAAGGAGGCGAGCATGGCGGGATGGCCGCCGGCCTTGCCGCCGAAGATGGCGTGCAGCGCATCGTTCTGCGCGCCGTTTGCCTTTTCATCGAAATAGGCCGCCACCTTCCATTTGGTCTGCACCATATTGCCGGGTGCGTGCACCGCCAGCGCGACATTGAGCCCGTCGAGCTTGACGTCGCCGTACTGGCCCTTGTCGATGTGCCAGGCGACCAGCGCGGTGCAATCGCCTTCCGTCGGCGGACTGGTAAAAACGCACGGACAGGCCGCCTCGCAGTTGCACGTTTCGAAATAGGTCCCCGTCAAATTCCATTGCGTCATGTTGACCTCCTTGAGTTGAACGTTCACCCGCCGGTCCGCGGGCGTTTGAGGGATGCCCTCGGTCTTGTCTGCGTCACGTGGGCGCAGGATGAGCGGAGCCGCCGCGAAAGGCTTTGACAGGCGCTTGATTTGTCCCTGAGATCGCCTTGATTGTTCGTCCAGATGCACCCAAACGCCCGGGGCGAGCGGGAGGGGAATTTGCCGTACTGTTTCGAGGCTTACGCGCTCGACCCGGGGACGCGCGAGCTCCGGCGTGGCGGCGAGCTGGTTGCGCTCGAGCCGCAGGTATTCGACCTGCTGGTGTTCCTGATCGAGAACCGCGACCGGGTGGTCAGCAAGGACGACCTGATGGCCGCTGTCTGGCAGGGCCGCATCGTCTCGGAGTCCACCCTCACCAGCCGCATCAATGCCGCGCGCAAGGCGATCGGCGACAGCGGCGAAGGCCAAAACCCTGATCCGCACCGTCGCCCGCAAGGGCTTCCGTTTTGTCGGCGCGTTACGCGACGAGCCGGCGCCCGCGCCGGCCGAGCCCGTCGAAACCGCCCGCCCCACCTTCCCATCGTCGGAGCGGCCGTCGATCGCGGTGCTGCCCTTCGTCAATATGAGCGGCGATCCCGAGCAGGATTATTTCTCCGACGGCATCAGCGAGGACATCATCACGGCGCTGTCCAAGCTGCGCTGGTTTTTCGTGATCGCGCGCAATTCCTCCTTCACCTATAAAGGCAAGGCGGTCCATTTGAAGCAGGTCGCCGAGGACCTCGGCGTGCGCTACGTGATCGAAGGCAGCGTGCGCAAGGTCGGCGAGCGCGTGCGCATCACCGCCCAGCTCAACGACGTCGTCACCGGCAGCCACCTCTGGGCCGAGCGCTACGACCGCGATCTCGCCGACGTGTTCGCGGTGCAGGACGAGATCACCGAGGCGATCGTGGCGGCGATCGAGCCGCAGCTCTACGCCGCCGAAAATTTCCACGCCCAGCGCAAGGCCCCCGACAGCCTGGACGCCTGGGATCTGGTCATGCGCGCGCTCTCGCACTACTGGCGGGTGACGCGGCAGGACAATGTGGTCGCGCAAGCGCTGTTGGAAAAAGCCATCAGCATCGATCCGAGTTACGGCCAGGCGCTCGGCGTGCTGGCCACCAGCTACATGTTCACCGCGCATATGGGCTGGATGGACATGGCGGCCGCGATGGCCAAGGCGGAAGGCGCGGCGCTTGCCGCCATCCGCGCCGACAGCGAGGATCCCTGGGCGCACAATGCGCTCGGCCAAGTCTATCTGTTCGCGCGCCGCTTCGACGATTCACTGGCCGAGTGGGAGACGGCGTTGCGGCTCAATCCGAACTTCGCGCTGGCGCAGGGCTATTACGGCCTGTCGCTGTCTTACAGTGGCCGCTGGCAGGAAGCCGACGAAGCCGCCCGCCGCGCCATCCGTCTGAGCCCGCGCGATCCTTATCTGGGCGTCTATTACGGCATCGTGGCCTATGCCCAGTACATCGGCCGCAATTACGATGAAGCCCTCAAGTTTTCGCGCGAGGCCATCCGCCAGCGCGGCGACTTCGTCGGCGCCCATCGCGTGCTGGTCGCGGCGGCGGGCATGGCGGGCCAGACGGATGTGGCGCAACAGGCGTTACATGAATTGCGGCGCGCACAGCCGAATATCTCGCTTGCCTGGATCGCCGCCAATATGCCGATCAGGCACGACGCAGAGCGCGAGCACTACCTCGAAGGTTTTCGCAGGGCTGGCTTAGGGGAGAATTAGCCGGACGCGTTCACGCGTTCCAATACATGACCACGTTGGCGGGCTGCGGCGGCGCCGGCGTCGGATCGCTCTTGGCGGCCGAGACGGCGTAGGCGACCACCATCGTCACAAGAATGAGCAGATACGCGCCTCGCGCCAGCGTCGCCAGCATTATTGCCTCCCACGGCTTTTGGTCAGAATAGCCAAGAAAGGCGCATCGGGGTAGGCGTCGTTAATTTTGGGTTAATGGCGCCAAGTCATTGATGTTCATCAATTTGCTCGCTTCGCTGGGCGATAGACTGCAAAACTCCGCTGGCGTAGTTTCCGCCGCGACCCCGCCCCACCCGAACTTGGAGTGCTCCAATGGCCGGCCCCGTTATTGCCATCGCTGACAGCCCGTTTCCCACCCTCGACCCCGCCAAGGCGGCGCTGGCGCGGCTCAACCCGACTTTTCAGATGTCGAAAAGCCCCAATGCCGACGACATCCTGGCGGTCGCCAAGGACGCCGACGCCATCCTGGTGACCTATGCCAAGATCACGCGCGACATCATCACCCAGCTCACCAAGTGCAAGGCCATCGGCCGTTTTGGGCTCGGCGTCGACAATATCGACCTCCCCACCGCCAAGGAGAAAGGCATCGCCGTCAATTACGTGCCGGACTATTGCATCCACGAGGTGTCCGACCACGCCATGGCGCTGCTGCTGTCGCTGATCCGCAAGATCCCCCTCTCCAACAAACTGGTGCAGGCCGGGCGCTGGGAAATGCCGGCGGTGGTGCCGATCCGCCGCATCAAGGACACGACGCTCGGGCTTCTCGGCTTCGGCCATATTCCGCGGCTGGTGGCGCCGAAAGCGCAATCCTTCGGCATGAAGGTGCTCGCCTACGACCCTTACGTGAAGCCGGAACAGTTCAAGGCGTTGAACGTCGAGGGCGTCGATCTCGACACGCTATTGAAAACCTCCGACTACATCTCGGTGCACGCGCCGCTGCTGCCGGCGACGCGCGGCATGCTCAATGCCGAGGCGCTCGGCAAGATGAAGAAGGGCGCCTACATCGTGAATACCGCACGCGGCCCGCTCATCGACGAGGACGCCCTGGCCGCGGCGCTCGATTCCGGCCAGGTCGGCGGCGCCGGGCTCGACGTGGTGACGGCCGAACCGCTGGCCAAGGATTCCAAGCTGCTTGGCCGCGACAACGTCATCGTCTCGCCGCACACCGGCTTCTATTCGATCGAAGCGCTGGCCGAACTGCAGAGCAAATGCGCCAGCGACGTGGCGCGCGTGCTCAGCGGCGAGAAGGCGGTCTATCCGATCAGCGCATGATCCCGACCGGCACCCCGCTCATTCCCGCGCAAGCGGGAATCCATTATGCGGCCGCTGGCCCAGCGAACTTTATTGCTGGGTCCCCGCTTCCGCGGGGACGAACGGGTGAACGGCTTAGACTGCAAAAACCGGGCATGCTCTGACATGCTCGACCGCGTCGATTCCGAACCTGTCTTCTTCGCGCCTTTCGTCTCCTCGGTGATGAAGGTCGAGCCGCAATGGATCGACTATAACGGCCATCTCAACATGGCCTATTACAATGTATTGCTCGACCGCGCGGTCGATGAAGTCTACGA
This sequence comes from uncultured Alphaproteobacteria bacterium, assembly GCA_963727555.1. Taxonomy (GTDB): domain Bacteria; phylum Pseudomonadota; class Alphaproteobacteria; order Rhizobiales; family Xanthobacteraceae; genus Pseudolabrys. Next base: position 184,290 of record CAVSGT010000004.1, read on the forward strand.
GCTGCTCGGAATCGGCCTCGACTATCTCAAGACCCGCAACCACTCGACCTTTACCGCGGAAGTGCATCTGCGATACTTGCGCGAACTGCGCGAAGGCGATCCCGTGCGTGTCACCTATCAACTGCTCGATTTCGACACCAAACGCATCTATTATTTCGAGCAGTTGTTTCACGCCACCGAAGGCTGGGTATCGGCCACTTCCGAGAACATGACCTTGCACGTCAACATGGCGACCAAGAAGGTGGCGCCGATCCCTGAGGACATCATGCGCACGCTGGCGGCGATGAAGGCCTCGCATTCGCGTCTGCCGCGGCCGGAAGCGGCCGGCCGCCACATCGCCATGCCAGGGAAGAGCTGACCACGTGCAGATTCGCGAGCACCAAATTCCCAGCGCCAACAGCGCGCCCTATATCTGCGTCGAAGGACCCGACAAGCAATCTGTGGTTTTGCGAAAGCGGCGCCGCCAAGATCGGCTGCTTCGATCCACGCGTCGCGGCATTCTCCGAATTCGTATTGCCGACGCCGGGCGCCACGCCGATCGGCATCGAGCTTGGGCCGGACGGCAATCTTTGGTTTGCGCAAAAGAAGGCCAACAAGATCGGACGCATCTCGCCGCGTGGCGACTTGGCCGAATTCGCCGTGCCGACCGCCAACGCCGGCCCGGATGCGATGGCGCGCGGACCGGACGGCAACATGTGGTTCTCGGAAACGGAAGCGAACCAGATCGGCCGCATTACGTTGGACGGCAAGATCACCGAATTCGGGGTCGGCATATCGCCCGGCGCCAAGCCGCTGTCGATCGTCGTGCGCGACGGCGTGCTCTGGTTCAGCGAGGCCGCCGGCAACCGCGTCGGCCGCATCACGCTCAACGGCGAGGTCAGCGAATTCGCTATCCCGGGCCATGACCCGCAGCCGCGCGCCATGGTCACGCATCCCGACGGCAACATCTGGTTTGTCGAGACCGGCGCCAACGCGCTCGGCCGCCTCGCCCGTGACGGCACATTCAGCGAATTCAAAGTGCCGACGCCGAACGCGTCCTTGCGCGGCGTGACGGTCGGGCCGGATGGCAATCTCTGGTCCACCGAGAACTTCGCCAACAAGATCGCCCATATGACGCCGGACGGCACGCTGATCGGCGAATACGACATTCCGACGCCGGCGAGCGGCGCGCGCTGCATCGCGGCGATGTCGAACGGCCGGCTTTATTTCACGCAATACGACGCCGGCGCGATCGGCGAGGTCATTCTCGACTGAGCGGACAAGGGAGGCAAAGGTGGCGGTTGAACGGATCGATTATCAGGCCGGCAAACTCGCGTGCAAAGGCGCGCTGGTTTATGACGAGAGCGTGTCCGGGCGGCGACCTCTGCTGCTGGTGGCGCCGAACTGGCTCGGCGTCAACGAGCATGCCATCAAGCGCGCGGCCATGATGGCGGGCAAGAAATATGTGGCCTTCGTCGCCGACATGTATGGCGGCGGCAAGACCTGCGCGGGACCGCCGGAGTCCGCCGAGTTGGCCAATGGCGTGCGCGCGGATACGCCCGAGCGGCGCCGCCGCATTGCCGCCGCGCTCGAGGCGCTGCGAACCGAAAGCGACAGGCGCGGCATCGGCGATCTCAAGCGGCAGGCGGCGGTCGGCTTCTGCTTCGGCGGCGGCAATGTGCTCGAGCTCGCGCGCACCGGCGCCGACCTGCAGGCCGTGATCTGTCTACATGGCGATCTCGCGACACCGCTGCCGGCCAAGGCCGGCGCTATCAAGGCGGCGATCTGCGTGCTGCACGGCTCCAAGGATCCGATCGTGCCGAAGGAGGCCCGCGACGCCTTCGAAGCCGAAATGGAAGCCAGCGGCGCGAAGTGGCAGATGCTGGTGTTCGGCGGCCTGCTGCATTCGTTCTGTGAAGAGGAAACCAATGCGCCTGGCATCGGCGCCTACGATGCCGGCGCCGCACGCCAGAGCTACGCCATGATCGACGACTTCGCGACCGCGGCGTTCGAGGGGAAACTCTAACGCCGCCTGCGCCGCTGGCGTGCAACCCGCCGGACGCGTCCCGAACACAATCGCGGGCGCGGGTAAGCGGCTTTTCACCCTCGAATTTGCCACCGATGAATGCCATCTTGGGCCGGAAGAATCAGAGATGGCCGAACCCAAGCGACATATTCCGGTCGAGACGAACCCGCAGCCGGTGCCGGGCGGCATTGCCGCGCGGGCGCTCGGGGCGCGCAGCGCGCCGTATTTGGCCGATCTCAATCCGGAACAACGCGAGGCGGTGGAGACGCTGGACGGGCCGGTGCTGGTGCTGGCGGGCGCCGGAACCGGCAAAACGCGTGTGCTGACAACGCGCATTGCGCACATCCTCAATCTGGGCCGGGCGCGGCCGGCGGAAATCCTCGCCGTCACCTTCACCAACAAGGCCGCACGCGAGATGAAGGACCGCGTCGGCTTCATGGTCGGGCAAATTGTCGAGGGAATGCCGTGGCTTGGCACTTTCCACTCGATCGGCGTGAAGATCCTGCGGCGGCACGCCGAGATGGTCGGGCTCAAGAGCAACTTCACCATCCTCGACGTCGACGACCAGATCCGGCTGATCAAGCAGCTCTTGGAAGCCGAGAAGATCGACGACAAACGCTGGCCGGCGCGCGTCTTCGCCATGATCCTGGACGGCTGGAAGAACCGCGGGCTGACGCCCGAGCAGGTGCCGGCCGGCGAAGCGGCCAGCTTCGCCAACGGCAAGGGCAAGAAGCTCTACGTCGCCTACCAGGAGCGGCTGAAGACGCTCAACGCCGCCGACTTCGGCGACCTGCTGCTGGAGACCATTCGCCTGTTCCGCCAGCAGCCGGACGTGCTGCGGCAATATCAGCAGCGCTTCAAGTTCATTTTGGTGGACGAGTACCAGGACACCAACGTGGCGCAGTATCTGTGGCTGCGGCTGTTGGCGCAGGCGAGTGCCACGGGCACCGCGCTCACACCGTCATCGCCGGGCCAGCGCGAAGCGACGGGTCCCGGTGATCCCGATCAGGAAGGCACGGTGCCCGCCACTCGGGATGGCCGGGACGTCAGGCGCGAAGACGGCGCTTCGCGCCTTTTGCCCGGCCATGACGAGTTAGAAAATGCCGCGCCGCGCGCGCAAAAAAACATCTGCTGCGTCGGCGATGACGACCAGTCGATCTATGGCTGGCGCGGGGCCGAGGTCGATAACATTCTGCGGTTCGATCATGACTTTCCGGGCGCCAAGGTCATCAGGCTGGAAAGGAATTACAGGAGCACCGGCCACATCCTCGCGGCCGCCTCGCATCTCATCGCCCACAACGAAGGCCGGCTCGGCAAGACGCTACGCACCGAAGACGTGCTCGGAGAAAAAGTGACGGTCACCGGCGCCTGGGACAGCGAGGAAGAAGCCCGCGCCATCGGCGAAGAGATCGAGGGCTTGCAGCGCCAAGCGCGCGAGCAAGGCCACGACCATCCGCTCGACGAGATCGCCATTCTGGTGCGCGCCTCGTTCCAGATGCGCGAGTTCGAGGACCGCTTCATCCAGCTCGGCCTGCCCTACCGCGTCATCGGCGGGCCGCGCTTCTACGAGCGCATGGAGATCCGCGACGCGCTCGCTTATCTGCGCGTGATCGCGCAGCCGGCCGACGATCTTGCGTTCGAGCGCATCGTCAACACGCCCAAGCGCGGCCTGGGCGACGCCACGCTGCAGATGCTGCACGACGTCGCGCGCAAGCGCCGCATTCCGCTCAGCGAGGCGGCCGCCGCCGTCAGCGCAACCGACGAGATGAAGCCGAAGCCGCGGCTGGCGCTGCGCACGCTGATGGAGAGCTTTGCGCGCTGGCGCGCCAAGAAGGACGTCATGCCGCACACCGAGCTCGCCGAAATGGTGCTCGATGAGTTGGGCTACACCGACATGTGGCAGAAGGACCGCTCGGCCGACGCCGCCGGCCGGCTGGAGAACCTGAAAGAGCTGGTGCGCTCGATGGAGGAGTTCGAGAACCTCGCCGGCTTCCTCGAGCACATCTCGCTGGTGATGGACCGCGACAGCGGCGAAGGCGAGCAGGCGGTCAACATCATGACGCTGCACTCCGCCAAGGGGCTGGAATTCGACACCGTGTTCCTGCCCGGCTGGGAGGAAGGCCTGTTTCCGCATCAACGCTCGCTCGACGACCAGGGCCGCGCCGGCCTGGAGGAAGAGCGCCGCCTCGCCCATGTCGGCCTCACGCGCGCGCGCAAGCGGGCGAAAATCTATTTCGCCACCAACCGGCGCATCCACGGCATGTGGTCGACCACCATGCCGTCGCGCTTTCTCGACGAACTGCCGCCCGAGCATGTCGCGGTGACGGAAGCCGCGGGCGGCGCCGGCGGCTTCGGCATGTCGGGCTACGGCCCCTCGCGCTTCGACGAGATGAATTCGTTCGGCTCGAACTACACGACGCCCGGCTGGCAGCGCGCGCAAGGCCGGCGCGGAAGGGGCGGCTTCGATGAGACCGGGCAGCGGCGCTATGCGGCGGATGAGGATGAATCAGACGCCGACGCAGGACGCCGATCACCTCTCCCCGAATTCCTCTTCACCTCCCCCTGGAGGGGGGAGGTCGGCGCGCGCAGCGCGCCGGGAGGGGGTGAAACGTCGCGCGCCGCTCACCATCGAAGGCGAACTGATCGCCAAATCGACCGGCGCGCCTTCGCTGTTCTCCGTCGGCGAGCGCGTGTTCCACCAGAAATTCGGCAACGGCAACGTGATGGCGGTGGACGGCAACAAGCTCACCATCCGCTTCGACAAGGCGGGCGAAAAGCGGGTGGTGGATAGTTTTGTGGAGCGGGTCTAGGCCCCCGTTCGTCCCCGCGAAAGCGGGGACCCAGGGCAACGCGGCAGGGCTTTCCATTGCGGCCCCTGGATTCCCGCTTTCGCGGGAATGAGCGGAGATTGGCTGAACGCTCTCCCACAATCTGCTATACTCCCGCGCGAGGTGAACCCGATGACGCAGCGTCCCACCGACAACGGCAATCATGTCGGCCTGGCGCCGCCCGACGAACCGGTCGGCGCGCAATACGAGCGCGATTTCTATTCCTGGCTGATGGAGCAGGCCCGCCTGGTGCGCGAGGGCCGCTGCGACGCGCTCGACCGGGAGAACCTCGCGGAGGAGATCGAAAGCTTGGGGCGGGAACAATTCAACAAGCTGGAAAGCGCGCTGCGCGTGCTGCTCACGCATATCTTGAAGTGGGATCACCAGCCGGCGCGGCGCAGCCGCTCCTGGGCGCTGTCGATCAGGGGCAGCGAACCGAAGTCGAGAACGTGCTCGCTGACAATCCCGGCCTCAAGCCCGGATTCCAGAGGCCATTGCGCGCGCCTATCGCCGGGCGCGCATCGAAGCGGCGAAAGAGACCGGCCTTGAAGAAGCTACCTTTCCCGAAACCTGCCCCTATTCATTCGACGACCTCATGTCGCGGCAGTTTTCGCTCTAGCGATGCCGCACTACATCGCCCTCATCCACAAGGACGCCGACAGCAGCTACGGCGTGTCGTTTCCCGACGTGCCGGGCGTGACCACGGCCGGCGACACCATCGACGAGGCCATGCGCAAGGCATCGGAGGTGCTGGAATTTGCGTCCGAAGACTGGCGCGAACATACCGGCCGCGCGTTTCCGCAGCCTCGTACCATCGACGACTTGCGCGCCGACGCGGAATTTCAGGAAGGCGCCGTCGATGCCGTCATCGCCGCCGTTCCGTTCCGCGCCAAGGCGGAAGCAGCGGAGTAAATCATGCCACGGCTACCAAGTTGCCATGTCGGAAGCGGCAACATCTTCGCCGACATCGGCCTGCCGAATGCCGAGGAGCATCTGCTCAAGGCCTCGCTCGTGGTGCAGCTTCACCGGCTCATCAAGGCGCGCAAGCTGACGCAAACCGCGGCGGCCAAGCGGATCGGCATCAAGCAGCCCGATCTATCGAATATCCTGCGCGGCCATTATCAGGGTTTTTCGCTGGAACGGCTGCTGCGCATGCTCACGGCCTTCGATCAGGACATCGAGATCACGGTGCGGCCGCGCCGGGGCAAATCGAAGCAAGGCGGGCGGATTACGTTCAATGCCGCGGCGGCGTGAGCCGGCAACGGCAATGTGGTTGGCGGTGGACGGCTTAGCAAGCTCACCATTGCCTTCGGCAAGGCGGGCGAGAAGCGGGTGGCGGATAGTTTTGTGGAGGGGATGTGACAATCTTGTGAGAGCGCTATTTTTTCCAATCTAGTTCTTTTTTTCCGCACTTGCAGGTTATCTTATTTTGCCCAGCAATTTCCCGATCTGCCTCAACGTATTTTCCGCAATTTCCGCACAAAAATAAATTTGTCAGCGTATCGATATCTCCGATCGCTACGTCAATATCGCCACCGGTGATTTTGTCGGCAGGATTGTCGTGCGAACCAATTGTCGCAACTAAATTCGACCCTTCAAGTTGAACAAATATTGGATTGCTCTTTATTGATGGACATTTGCTGTTGATAGTAGAACGTAGCGCGCTTAAGAGCTCGCCGCTCATTCGATGCTCATTTTCGTCATTGAATTGGAACGGCACCCTGACCTCAAGCGCGTAGCATATCTCTTTGAGCGAAGCCTCCAACAACTTACGAATATCGTTCGACACATCATATTTTTTCCTCTTCTCAGCGATAAGCTCCTTCCACTCAGCAGCATTTGGCGCTATCAAGATGCCATTTTCAGAATCCCACGTCATTTCGCTGAATAACCAAGCACCTTGTTTAAGTTCGCGTTTTATCATCTCGAACCAGAGATGCTCATGCGTCAAAAGGATTATCTGCCATTCAGAGAACTCATCTTTGATAAGACGAAGCAAGCGTCGGCGGTGCCCGAAATCGAAGCTCGTCACGATATCGTCCAGCACTAGAAACCGGTTGACTTTGTTGAATAACTTAGCTGATGCCAAAAATAGACAAATACCCAGGCTATTAAGATGCGACTCGCTAATACACTGAGGCGAGACTCGGCCTATACAGCTGCAAAGCAGCTGGCCGAGGATGCCAAAGCCAATATGTTTCGCTTGAGTAAGAGCGTGATTGCTACCGAGGAAGACCTATTTAAAAAGGCGACCGGCCTTACAGCAAAGTTCGGTATAACCATAGAAATTTTAGATGATGCAAGTTTTGACGAGACGCTAGAACTGCTTCGGGCAAAAATTAGTAAGCCTGAGAGCGCGAAGACTGCTCTACGCCTGGATCAAATAAAAAAGGATTTTGAAGAATTCATAAAAGTCGCTGCAAATCTTCATTCTGTTATGGCTGCGTTCCTAAAAACATACAATGCTTTGGCGAAAGACAAAAAAGCAGTTAGCCTATTGAACATCGAGCAATTTCTTGCTCAAGGCCAGGAAGTTATCGAAGATCAACATTTTATAGAAGAGAAGTGTCCGTTCTGCCTTACCCCCTACAATCTCCAAAAGTTGAAAAAAGAGGTAGAGGCTCGAATTAAAGAAATCGAACATATTCGGAGCCGATACGATGCCTGCGAAGCTCCAAAAAATGAATTTGTCGCGGGTATCACGTCCGCTGGGACCTTAGGAAAGCGCCTTGCAACGGAATTTAAAGACATAGAGGGGTTCGAAAAAGTAATTGCAGCAGCGCCGGCCATCTTGGAATTGTTGCGCGGTTGGATCAAGAACATCAACAGGTCCTTTGGAAATTTTGAAGCGGTCGAAATTTCACAAGCCGAGGTTAATTCACTTATGAAATTTTCTGACAATGTCGAGGCTCACATTGGAGTTGCTGCTAAAGTAATTAGTGCACTTAAGCTAAGCAATAAAGAAAAACAGCTAATTGAGACGATTGAGCAGACGCGAGATCTTCGTGCTCAATATCGCCAATACAAAAAACAGTCGCAAATTGCTAAAGCGTACGAGAAGCAGGTTCTGTCTTTGACGACGATGTTCGAAAAGTTTGTACCCGTACAGAACAGCGCTCTACAGTCGGTGCTCGACAAAATTAGCGCCGATGTCGGCACGTATTACACGGCGCTTCATCCAAAAGAAAATGTGGACAATGTAAGACTTCGTATAATCGGCGAGGAGGGTATCGAATTTGAATATCACTTTCATGGGAAAGCAACTCATCCTCCAATGAAGTACCTTCGCGGCACCATGGATGGCGTCGCGAAAAGCGACAATATCCTCATACCCGATGATTGAAGCGATCTCTTCCTTTTTTTTGCTCTTCGTTTCAGCGATGAATTTTGTAATCTGCGCATGCCTTAGGAAAATGCGCTCGCCGCGAATGTTTTCTAGATACGCATAAAATTCTGGCGCAGCGTTGTCGACCTTAGTCTTTAGTTTGAAAGAAAGTGTTTTGGTACCATTGAGCGCAGCGTTGCTGAATTGGACGGAGACTTCACATGCGTCGGCAGAATTCTAGTAACACATTTCGGAGCGCTTCTTCCTTGCAGTCCTCGCGCCACAGATGATCGACTTTTCCGAGCAGGAACCATTCAAGTGCATCGGTAACGGTACTCTTGCCAGCAGCATTTTCGCCGTACACGGAGAGGCTGTAGTGATCTTTCGTGAAATCGATTGGGAGTTCAAAACGAGCGCCCCGAAAGCCGGTGATACTTAAGGCGCGCAGTTTCGTCACTTCCCAGGCTCCTTCTTCTTCCACTGAGCCTGGGCGACTTCTGCGTCTCTTATCTTTTCTAGGGTGCGTAAAAGTTGTTGTTTGCCAAGTTTATTTGACTCCAAGAGAGCCTGGACAGCCTCCAGGGTCCGCGCATCGATCGCTTTGTCTCCTGGCAAAGTCGCGAGAAAATCGGTAACAACCTCAGACCCGACTTTGATTTTTTCAGTAGCCATACCGCCGTTCCATGTGTCGTAATGCTTGCGATGACGACAATAACGTTTCCAGAAGACTACAACTTTGACGACAGGTCTATCAAATTCGCCTTGGGCGCGGTCGGTATCTATTTCATTTTCCTTGATGAATTAGCCATTCCGTATCCATTCGGAATGTCGCGTCTTATCTATATTGGCCTGAGTGAATCGAAGCAAAACAGCATAGGCAAGCGATTAAGCGCACACCTCACCGGTCGCTCAGGCAATCAAGGGATCAAAAATTATGTTGAACGATACCCAGCGAAGTTCACATTCCATAGCTTTCAGCTTCTCCGCAATTTGGGAACCACCGATCTTTATGAGATTGAGAGCTTCTTCTTGACGAGCTTCTTCAATGCAAAAGGAATTTTCCCCATCTGCAACAATCAGTCTGGCGTGGTGTTTGATCAACCATCGATTTCGCAGGCAGAGATTTCGGTGGACTGGGAGCATTTTTCTAAGACCTAAATAGGCAGAGGGTGCGTCAGAGAGGCTCCACGTGTGCCGGGTATCGGTGTAACCTAATCCCATGCGCCCCACCTTCATCCTCCCTCTCACCACCCTCCTCCTCGCCACCCCCGCTTTTGCCCTCGACCTCAATTCCTACCGCGCCGCCCACCACAAGCCGCCGCTCGCCATGAGCGCGGAGCTGTCCAGCATCGCCGGCTCCACCGCGCGCGATCTCGCCAGCCGCAACCGGCTCGATCACCGCGGCTTCCGCGATTGGGCCGCGATGCGCGGCTCGACCTCGGCCGAGAACGTGCTGGTCGGCTGCGCCAACGCGGACTGCGCCATCAAGATGTGGGCGCGCTCCGCCCACCACCGCGCCAACATGTTGCGCGGCGACGTCTCGCGCTACGGGCTCGGCTCGGCCACCAGCGCGAAAGGAAGGACCTATTGGGTGCTGGAGCTGGGCAATGAGTAAATCCGGCCCTCATCCTGAGGAGGGCGCCAAGAGCGTGTTAACGCGCGTCTTCGACACGCTATGGCGCCCGTCTCGAAGGATGGGGCGGCGCATGCTTCGAGACGCGCCGCTACGCGGCGCTCCTCAGCATGAGGCCGATAGGATTCATTGTTCGCGCCATCGCCCTCGCCTTTGCGTTGCTGGCGACGCCGGCGCTGGCGCTCGACCTCAACGGCTTCCGCGCCGCGCACCACCTGCCGCACGTGGTGCACAGCAACCTGCTCAGCGCGCTCGCCGCCGCGCACGCGCGCGACATGGCGCGCCGCAACAGTCTCGATCACAACGGCTGGCTGACGCGGGCGCGCAAGGCCGGCGACAAGGCGGCCGAGAACGTCGCCATGATCCCGTGCGCGCGGCCGCATTTTCGGGTGACGGCGGTCGCCGGCCGCGCCTGCTCCTGCGGCAGCGCCGATTGCGCCTACCGGCTGTGGGCGCAATCCTCCGGCCACCGCGCCAATATGCTGATGCGCGGGGTGACGCGCTACGGGCTCGCCTCGGCCGCCGGGCACGGGAGACGCTATTGGGCGCTGGAGTTGGGGACGAAGTGATGGGCTCGCGGCGCGCGCCTCTTCCCCTCTCCCCGCGCTTTTCTTCCCTCTCCCCGCTTGCGGGGAGAGGGTGGCGAGGACCGAAGGTCCGAGCCGGGTGAGGGGCTTTTTCGATAGGCTCAAACTCGCGGCGACGCCCCCTCACCCGCCCCGTCTACGCTAACGCTCCGGCGGGTCGACCTCTCCCCGCACGCGGGGAGAGGTAAAGCTAGCCGGCGGGAGAGGGAAAAGTGGACGCCGCACCGCTTCGGAGAAACGTCGCCGCTATTTCTTCTCCAGCATCAATTGCCCCTTCTGCCCGATCACGCGCTGCACGCCGTGCGCAAAGCGCGCCAGCAGCCAGGGCAGCGTCACCTCCAGCCGCACCGCGCCCTCGTAGACGTCGATGACGCCGTTGGCGCGCTGGCCGAGCGCTGAGGCGCGGAAGCTCAGGCGGTCGCCGCTCCAGTCCTCCTGCTCCAGCGTCAACAGCCAGGCGAATTCGCTTTTGCCGCGGCCGATGCCGTCCTTGATGCGGCGCAAGGCCTCGTCCTTGCCGAGACGATGAGGAATGACGACGACCAGCGGTTCCGACATGGCGCGCGGTTCCGGTTGATGCTGCACGGCATGTGGGGATGCCGCCGGGGCGGGAAAAGAGGCCACGACCCCTCCGCCGTCATGCGCGGGCTTGACCCGCGCATCCATGATGCCATTCCATCGCTCGCCTGCCCTATCGTAGGCTTTCCACCGCCGCACCGCGTCATGGATGGCCGGGTCAAGCCCGGCCATGACAGCCGATAGACCGAAGGACTTCCCCCATGCCCCTGCCCGACACGATCAAGAGCCTCATCCTCTCCGCCTGGGACGACGGCTACCCCTGCCTGGTCGCCAGCACCGGCCGCGAAGGCCCCAACATCACGCCCAAAGGCAGCATGATCGTCTATGACGACGCGCATCTGGCCTGGTGGGAGCGCTCCAAGCGCGCGGTGCTGGACAATCTCGGGCACGACAAGCGCGTGTGCATCATGTACGCCAACTTCAAGGCGCAGCGCGACGGCGTGCTGGAGAGCGGTTTCCTGCGCTTTTTCGGCAGCGTCGAACTGCACGAGGCGGGCGCCACGCGCGAGGCGATTTTTGCCAAGCTATTGCCGCGCGAGCAGACCCACGCCGGCGCGGAAGCCGGTATCGGCGTGCTGGTCAAAATCGACAAGGCGATCGACATCCGCGGCAAGCCGATCATGTGACAATTCGTCCTATGTCCGCGCGGAAGTGTCGCGCGGCAAGCAGCGCAGCGCGTCACCGCAATGACAGAAAATTGAGCAGCATCTCGGCAACCAAGAAACCAAGAACGGCTTCTCGGCGCGCGCAAACATGCTATGCTCGTCGCGTTGCCGGCAGTTCAGTGTGGGAGTTTGTAATGCGTCTTTGCCGCCTCGCTTTTGCGGTTGCCGCCATGGCGGCTTGGGCCGTGCTCAACGTAGCGCCGGCCCGCGCCGATATCCTGATCGCCATCGACAAAACGGCGCAGCGCATGACCGTCACGGTCGACGGCAAAGAGCGCTATCGCTGGCCGGTGTCGACGGGCCGCGCGCGCTACGACACGCCGGCCGGCGCCTATACGCCGGTGAGCATGGAGGCGATGCATTACAGCCGGCAGTGGGACTGGGCGCCGATGCCGCACTCGATCTTCTTCACCACGGACGGCCACGCCATCCACGGCACCTACGAGGAGCGCCATCTCGGCCGTCCGGTGTCGCACGGCTGCGTGCGGCTGTCGCGCAAGAACGCTGCGACGCTGTACGACATGGTGCGCAAGGAGGGCAAGAAGCACACCACCGTCCTGCTCACCGGCACGCTGCCGCACGAGAGCCACACGCTGGTCGCCCATACCCGCACGCGCTCGCGCAACAGCGAATACGCCAAGCGCAGCGACGTCGGCGACGACGCAAGCCCGGCGCCGCAGACGCATCGCTCGCGCAACGCGCGCACCGCCGACCATGACAATGGCCGTCGCCGCAGCCGCAGTGCCTATGTCTATGACAACCGCGCGCGCTATTATGGCCGCGGCGTCATCGTCTATGACGCCGCCCCGCGTTATTACGGCAGCTGGCACGATTACGCGCCGCGCCGTTATTACTATTACGGCACGCGCCGCGGCTGGTAGGCGCGCGCGCTGGATCAAAGCCACTGCCGGGAACCGGGGCTGCGCTTGGCGTTCTATGAGAGACGCCAAGCGGAGGCCACGCGCATGATCCGCAAGCTCAAAGGCGGCAACTGGCGGCTCTATTCGCGCAAGGTCAATCCGAAGACCGGCAAGCGGCGCAATCTCGGCACCTTCGACAGCAAGAAGGCTGCGCTGAAACACGAGCGCGCGATACAATATTTCAAACGGCATTAGCTGGCGCGCTCCCGCCGAGCCTACCGGCGCGGAACCCCAAAACGGCCGGCGTTTTTCACGGCTTTCGACCGCGCTCAAGATCAATTGCGGCAGATCAAAATCGCACCGCCGCTTTGGGTGTAGGTGTGGCCGCGTACTCAGGAACCTCGCTCACATATCGAAGGTCCGATGTTTCAAATCCGCATTCATGGCCGCGGCGGGCAAGGCGTGGTGACCGCCACCGAAATTCTTTCAGTTGCCGCATTCCTGGAAGGCGCGCACGCGCAAGCCTTTCCCAGTTTCGGCTCGGAACGCATGGGCGCGCCGGTGGTGGCGTTCTGCCGCATCGACGACAAGGAAATCCGCCTGCGCGAGCCGATCGTCGAGCCGGACGCGCTGATCGTTCAGGACCCGACGCTGTTCAAGGCGATCGACGTGTTCCAGGGCTTGCGCCCGAACGGTTACCTGCTGGTCAACACCAACCGCAGCTTCGCCGACCTGCACATCGCCGACCAGGCCGCGCGGTTGCCTAAGGGTCACGCGCGCACCGTCAACGCGACCGAGCTGGCGCTCAAACATGTCGGCCGCCCCTTGCCCAACGCCGCCTTGCTCGGCGCTTTTGCCACGCTCACCGGCGTCGTGCATCTCAAATCGGTCGTCGACGCGATCCGCCAGGCGTTTCCCGGCAAGATCGGCGACGCCAATGTCGCCGCCGCCACCGCCGCGCATGACGCGCTCGTCAATGAACAGGCCGCAGCCTAGAGGGACCCATGCTGAAGCAGATCGAAGGCTCGCATGCGATGGCCGAGACCATCGCGCTCTGCCGGCCGGAAGTCGTCTGCGCCTATCCGATCACGCCGCAAACCCACATCGTCGAGGGCGTCGGCGATCTGGTGCGCGACGGCACCTTGAAGAATTGCGAATTCATCAACGTCGAGTCGGAGTTCGCCGCTTTGTCGGTGGCGATCGGCGCTTCCGCCGCCGGCGCGCGCGCCTATACCGCGACCGCCAGCCAAGGACTCTTGTTCATGGCGGAGGCGGTCTACAACGCCTCCGGCCTCGGCCTGCCGATCGTCATGACGCTCGGCAATCGCGCCATCGGCGCGCCGATCAATATCTGGAACGACCATTCCGATGCGATGTCGATGTGCGACGCCGGCTGGATGCAGCTGTTCGCCGAAACAAACCAGGAAGCCGTCGACCTGCATATCCAGGCATTCAAGCTGGCGGAAGAACTGTCGATGCCGGTGATGGTCTGCGTCGACGGCTTCATCCTCACGCACGCGGTCGAGCGGCTCGACATTCCCGATCAGGCCGACGTCGACGCCTTCCTGCCGCCCTATGAGCCGGTGCAGGTGCTCGATCCGTCGGCGCCGATCTCGATCGGCGCCATGGTCGGACCGGACGCTTTCACCGAAGTGCGCTTCCTGCAGCACTACAAACAGACCTTGGCGCTGCGGCGGCTGCCCGAATTGGCCGCCGAGTTCAAGGAGCGCTTCGGCCGCGACAGCGGCGGCTTGCTGCGCAGCTACCGCACCGAGGACGCCGACATGCTGGTGGTGGCGATGGGCTCGATCAACGGCACCATCAAGGACACCATCGACGAAATGCGCGACGATGGTTTCAACATCGGTCTCGTCACGCTTGTTTCCTTCCGGCCGTTCCCGACCATGGCGCTGCGCGAATTGCTGGCCGGGCGCAAGAACGTCGTGGTGATCGAGAAGAGCTTCGCGGTCGGCATGGGCGGGCAACTCGCCAATAATGTCGACCTCGCGCTGCGCAATACGCCGGCGGCGCCGCACGTGCATTCGGTGATCGCCGGCCTCGGCGGCCGTCCGATCACGAGTGCCTCGCTGCATCGCGTATTCCGCCGCGCCGAGGCGCAGCCCTGGGAAGGCCCGCATTTCCTCGATCTCAACGAGGACATCATCGGCAAGGAGTTGCATCACGTGCGCAAAGTGCGCCGCTCTGGCCCGACCGCCGAAAATCTGCTGCGCCGGCTCGGCGAGAGCCGCACGGCGGTGAGTTAAGGGAGCCGTCATGACCGAAACCGCCGCCCCATCCGCCGTCCAGAAATTGCACTTCTATCAGAAGGGCACCTTCACCGTCGGCAACCGCTTGATCTCTGAGCCGGAACGCGCGGTGCAGGCCTCGATCGACCGCTCCAACGCGCTGACCTGCGGCCACCGCGCCTGCCAAGGCTGCGGCGAGGCGCTGGGCGCGCGCTTTGCGCTCGACGCTGCGATGCGCGCGACGCGCGGCGAGCTGATCGCCGTCAACGCCACCGGCTGCCTAGAAGTCTTCACCACGCCCTATCCGGAAACGTCGTGGCAGGTGCCGTGGATCCACTCGCTGTTCGGCAATGCGGCCGCGGTCGCCTCCGGCGTCGCCGCGGCGATGCGGGTGAAGGGGCGCAAAGACGTCCGCACCATCGCGCAAGGCGGCGACGGCGGCACCACCGATATCGGCTTCGGCTGTCTGTCCGGCATGTTCGAGCGCAACGATGACGTGCTCTACATCTGCTACGACAACGAAGGCTACATGAATACCGGCGTGCAGCGTTCCTCGGCAACGCCGCCGGCCGCGCGCACCGCTACCACGCCGGCGCTCGGCCCCGAACCGGGCAACGTCTTCGGCACCGGCAAGAGCGTGCCCAAGATCGCGGTCGCGCACGGCATCCCTTACGTCGCCACCGCCACCGTCGCCGATCTGCACGACCTCGAGCGCAAGGTGCTCAAGGCGATGGCCATTCACGGCGCGCGCTACATCCACATTCACGTGCCCTGCCCGCTCGGCTGGGGCTCGGCTTCGCACGACACCATCCGGCTGGCGCGGCTGGCGGTCGAATCCGGCCTGTTCCCGCTGTTCGAAGCCGAGCACGGCGTCATCACCGGCAGCAGCAAGATCCGCCGGCCTGTGCCGGTTGCCGAATATCTCAAGCCGCAGCGGCGCTTCGCGCACCTGTTCAAGCAGCGAAGGAGATCACCGGCTGGCGCAGTTGCAGGCGATCGCCGACCGCAACATCGCCGAATACAACCTGCTCGACCAAGAGGACGCGGCCGGATGAAGCACCCCTTCGCCATCACGCTCGACAGCGGCACCAGCCTCGCCAATCTCACCGGTTCGTGGCGCACCGAGCGCCCGGTCTATGTCGACCGGCTGCCGCCCTGCAACAACGCCTGCCCGGCGGGCGAAAACATCCAGCAATGGCTCTATCACGCGGAATGCGGCGACTACGAAAAGGCCTGGCGGGTGCTGACGCAGGACAATCCGATGCCGGCGGTCATGGGCCGCGTCTGCTATCACCCGTGCGAATCGGTATGTAATCGCGCGCAGGTCGACGAAGCGGTCGGCATCAATTCGGTCGAGCGCTTTCTCGGTGACGAAGCGATCCGGCGCGGCTGGGCGTTCGATGCGCCGGCGCAAAGAAGCGGCAAACGCGTGCTGGTGGTGGGCGCAGGTCCGTCGGGCCTGTCGGCGGCCTATCATCTGGCGCGGCTCGGCCATGCCGTCACCATCTACGAGGCCGGCCCGATGTCGGGCGGCATGATGCGCTTCGGCATTCCGAAATACCGGTTGCCGCGCGACATCCTCGACGCCGAGATCAAGCGCATCCTGGCGCTCGGCGTTGAGTTAAAGCTCAACACCAAGGTCGACCGCATTCTCGACACCATGAAAGCCGGCAAGTTCGACGCCGCGTTTCTGGCGGTCGGCGCGCATATCGCCAAGCGCGCCTTCATTCCGGCCGGCTCGGCGGCAAAGATACTCGACGCGGTGCAGGTGCTGCGCTCGATGGAAGGCGAGGACAAGCCGCTGCTCGGCCGCCGCGTGGTGGTCTACGGCGGCGGCAACACCGCGCTCGATGCGGCCCGTACCGCCAAGCGACTGGGCGCCACCGAAGCGATCATCGTCTATCGCCGCACGCGCGAGCGCATGCCGGCGCATGACTTCGAGGTCGAAGAGGCGCTCGAAGAGGGCGTCATGATGAAGTGGTTGTCGACCATCAAGCGCGCCGACGAAGGCAAGCTCACGGTCGAGAAGATGGTGCTCGACGAGAAAGGCTTCCCGCAGCCGACCGGCGAATTGGAGACGCTGGAAGCCGATTCGCTCATCCTCGCGCTCGGCCAGGACGTCGATTTGTCGCTGCTCGACGGCGTGCCGGGCCTGACGCTGAAGGACGGCGTCGTGCAGGTCGGCCGCAATTTCATGACCGGCCATGCCGGCATCTTCGCCGGCGGCGACATGGTGCCGGCCGAGCGCACGGTCACCGTGGCGATCGGCCACGGCAAGAAGGCGGCGCGCAATATCGACGCCTGGCTGCGCGGGGCCGACTACGCGGCGCCCGAAAAACACGAGCTGGCCGAGTTCGACAAGCTCAACGCCTGGTACTACGCCGATGCGCCGAAGACGGTGCGGCCGACGCTGGAGATCGTGCGCCGCACCGACACTTTCGAGGAGGTGCAGAAAGGCCTCGACGAAACCAATGCGCTCTACGAGGCGCGCCGCTGCCTGTCGTGCGGCAATTGCTTCGAATGCGACAATTGCTACGGCATGTGCCCCGACAATGCCGTGATCAAGCTTGGGCCGGGCAAACGTTTCGAGTTCAATTACGATTACTGCAAGGGCTGCGGCCTGTGCGCCAACGAATGTCCGTGCGGCGCGATCAAGATGGTGCCGGAGCAGATCTGACAACGACAGTCGAAGCCTTTCAACCTGATTGTCGTGAGCGGCGATTAACGATTCGGCACTCGGCCAAAAATTGTTTAAGTTGCGCCTATTCGGCGCCGCGCCCGCGTTGCGCCGGCGCCTGTAAGCCGTGAGAGCACCGTTGCCGCCGTCGAAGCCGCCGGAAATTCCAAAGAAAGACATCCACACCGAGAGCAGCCGGTACCTGATCCGGACGGTCACGCGCGCCGATGCGACCGACCGCTGGGCGCGCTGGATGTCGGATCCCAAGAATTTGCGGCTGCTGAACGCCGCGCCTAATACGATGACCCGCGACGATCTCGTCACCTATATCGAGCAGTTCGATCAAAGGACGCATTTGCTGATCGGCCTGTTCGACAAGCAAAACGGCCTGCTCTTCGGTTTCTACCGGGTCGACATCGATCCTAAACTCAACCGTTGCCTCGGCTTCATGATGATCGGCGAGCAGAGATACCGGCATTGGCGGGTGGCCGCCGAATTGTGGGCGCCATCGCTCGATTGCCTGTTCGAGACGTTGGGACTCAACCAGATGCTGTCGACCGTGCTGGCGAGCAATCGCCCGATGATCCGCTTCCTGCTCAAATCCGGCTACACGCTCGACAAGACGATCCCGCGCCACGTCAAATCGAACGCCGACGGCACGATGCTCGACCTGTGCTACATGAGCATCACGCGCGCGGCCTGGCGCGCGTGGAAGAAGATGCTTCCGCAGGCCTAGCTCGAATCCGGGCGCTTAGCGGAGCACGGGGAAACGGTAATTGAGCCCGATTTTGACCGCCGCAATATATTGCTTCACATCGTAGGTCGTCGACGTGCCGCCAAAAAGGGTGGGGGCATTTGGCTGGGTGAAGGTGACACCTTTGCTGCCGAAACCGTAATAGTCGGCCTCGACGAATGTCGACCAGTTGTTCGCAAATGCCCACTCGAAACCAGCCCCGACCGTCCAACCAAACCGAGTTTCGCTGGCGGTCGGATTGCACCCAGTCGTGGCTAAACAAGGGCTACCTACGAACCCACGCATATTGGAAATGCTGTATTTATCGCGAGCCCAGGCGGCGCCGCCTTTGGCATAAAGCAGATAGTGATCCCAGGCGTAACCGATGCGGCCCGTCGCGGTCGCAAGAAACTCGGTCTTGGCGTAAAACGTCTCGGGGTTGCCGTTCTTGCCGGTGAAAAAAGGATCGTCGGTCTGGCCCTCGATGTTGGCCCATGAAAAATCGCCGGCGATTCCGATGACCCAGTTGCTGGCGAACTGATAGTCGCATCCGATCTGGCCGCCACCGAGGAAGTCGGCGCCGACATTGAACGGGATCGAGCCGCCCAAATCGCCAAATACGTTATCGGAGAATTCCTTGCGGCCCCAGCCGACCCCGACGTGGCCGCCGACATAGCACGCCGTCCAGGAATAAGGCGGCGGAGCAACGATCGGCGCCATAATCGGCGCCTTGAGCGGCATATCGGCCGCAAACGCCGGTCCACTCAACGCGGCAACCGCCGTGGTCGCCAACAAGAACTTTTTCACGACTCCCCCCAACCACTCGAAACCAGCACACTTTTCCGCGCCCAAGACTAGCACCAGCGTGCTGCTAATAATGCAGGATATCCGCGGCATTTGGTAGCGAAGGATTTTCGTTGGCCGCCGGGTGTCGCAAATTAGCAACATCCGTAGCTAACACCATTAAACACGGCGCTTTTTTGCCCGCGGCCGTGGCGAGCAATAGAGCGCCCTGCGCCTCAGCCGTGCGAGACCCCGAGCGCCTGCTCGCCGCGGTCGAGGATCAGCGGCACCACCAGATCTTCCTCGTCGTCGAGATGGCGGAGCAGTCCCTTGATCAGGGCGCCGCTGGCATCGGCATAGTCGTCGCCATGCCGGCGCAGCGTATCGCCGTCGCCGCCGAGCGCGCGCAACAGCGCATTGGCGGTGTCGGCGGTCTTCTCCATGTCGGTGTGGATGGCGTGGTGGTCGCCTTCCAGCACGTCGAAGCCGCGAGCCAGCCGCTCGTCGGCGGCGCGGAACAGCGGGAAATGATGGAAGTCCTCGATCTGGTGATGCAAGTCGAGCTGCGACAGCATGAATTGCAGCCGCGGCACGAACACGCGGGGGAATTGCTCGGCCGGCAGCGCGCCGGCGCGGAATTGCGTTTCGATCTCCTGGATCATGCCGGCAAGCTCGCGAAACATGTCGTGGCGCGACAGCCAGAAACGCGCCATCTCGCCGAGATTGGCGTGGCCCTGCCATTGCTCGCGTGGGATAGCGCGCGATCAGGTGACGCAGATCGTCCGGCCAACCGTTGCGGCGGGCGAGCGTCAGCGCTTCGGTGTCGTTGTCGGTGGGGCGTTCGAGGGCCATGCGCGCCCTACATAGCCATTGCCAGCGGTTTCACCAACCGCCGTCATGCGCGGGCTTGACCCGCGCATCCCGCTGAGGATGGCAAATTGTCCAACTCAGCGAGATGGCCGGGACAAGCCCGGCCATGACAAAGTATTGATGGCGGCCATGACCACCACCGTCGCCCGCCTTGCCTGCGACGAGCCGACCGCGCGCAGGCTCGCCGCCGTGCTGGGCGAGAGCCTCGATGCCGACAACGCCGTCTGCGCCGCCTTCGAGGGCAACGGCGGGCAGTGGCAGGTGGCAATCCATTTCCGTGCGCCGCCCGACGAGGCGGCGCTGCGCGTGCTGGTGGCGCTTATTACCGACGAGGCCGCGGCGGCGGCGCTGACCATCGAACCGGTGGCGGATGCCGACTGGGTGGCGCAGAGCCTGGCCGGCCTGCCGCCGGTTGCCGCCGGCCGCTTCACCGTGCATGGCGCACACGACCGCGGGCGCATTGCGCCGAACCGCATCGGCATCGAGATCGAAGCCGCGCTTGCCTTCGGCACCGGCCATCACGGCACCACGCGCGGCTGCCTGCTGGCGATCGACGATCTGGCGAAGCGGCGGCGCTGCCGCAACGCGCTCGACCTCGGCACCGGCAGCGGCGTGCTGGCGATCGCCGCCGCCAAGGTGTTGCGCGCGCGCGTGACCGCCACCGACATCGATGCGCGCGCGGTGGCGGTGGCGCGCGCCAATGCGCGGCTCAATGGCGTCGGTGGCGCGATCATGTTCGCGCGCGCCGGCGGCTGCGGTGCGCGCTTCGTGCGTGCGCGCGCGCCCTACGATCTGGTGCTGGCCAATATTCTGCTGGCGCCGCTCTTGGCGATGGCGGCGCCGTTGGCGCAGCTGATCGCGCCGGGCGGACGCGTGGTGCTGTCCGGGCTGTTGCCGAGCCACGCCAATGCCGTGCTGGCAATCTACCGCGCGCAAGGGCTCGCGTTGGAACGCCGCATCGCGCTCGCCGGCTGGGTAACGCTGGTGCTGAAGCGCGGATTTGAGCCGCGTGTCTAGAGTTCTGATCCGTTCAGATTGAATCAGAATGCCGCCTAACATTTTGCTGGCGCATGATCTTTTCCGAAAACCGGTTCCCACTTTTCGGGATCATGCGCTAGCGCGACCGGTCGGGCGGCCGCAATTATTCGGCGGCGGAAATGGCGGCGGCCGCGCGCGCCAACTGTTCGCCGGCAAACGCGCTGTAGGGGCTTTGGAAATTCTGAATGATGGTCGCCTCACCCATGAACAGCGGGTTGTTGAGCCGGACGGTCTTGGCAGACGGGTAGCTGCCGACACGCGCAAAAAGCGTCAAACAATCGATCAAATGCTCGCCGCCCCAATTGACGACTTCCTGAACAAGAATCGTGCCGCCGCCGCGTTCAATGAGCTTGGCGACGACGTCCGCCGAGACCGACAGCGCGCGCCCGTGCGGCACGCCGAGCGAATTGCCATAGGCGAGCAAATTTGAATGATGCAGAAACGCTACGCCGCCTATGGACAGTTTGCCGAGCACCTGCGGAATATACGACTCCATCACGCCGAATTCGGCATGGACCAGCGAATCGAACGAGAAGACCAGGTCGAAGCTCGCGTCCGGCGCCGCCGCCAACGAGAAGCCGTCGTTGGTAAAGAAACTGGCGCGCTTGGCAGCCGCAAACCTTTCGCGGCAGGCGTCGATGCATTTTTCCGATAAATCGATGCCGACAAATTCATCGCACACCGGCACCAGAAATTTGGTCCAGCGTCCGAACCCGGGCGCTATTTCCAATATCCGCCGCGCCGGCAGGAAACGATGCAGTCGTGGAAAGATGGAGCCGAACCATTGCGACTCGCTGCCGCCCCAAGCCGTGCTCCACTCTTCACCGCGGTCTTGCCAACCGTAGCTCGATCCCCAGACCGTCTGATTCCAGTTTAAGTCCGGCACCCACAGCTCCCGAGTCGGGGCCTCGTAACAGGCCGTGAGCAAGCCCTAAACACACCGCCGATTTGGAGCAAGGCGCGGCTGACGGCGGGCACGTTTAATCGAGGCGGCATCCATCCGATGCAAGCAAACTGCAAAACGCTCGCCGGCTGGGTGATGCCGGTGCTGCGGCTTAGATCATAAACACGCTGCCAAAAAGAAGGCCGGTCAACGGTCTGCTTTGGAAGACGAACAGACAAATAGATCTCTCTGCGACATTTACCCTCGAATCGCAGGACGAAATCAGTTTAGTATCCGCAAAGATCGGGCGTATTGCTCGCCTGAGAGCTGCCTAATAAACGGCGACCTACCGAAGTCTCCGTTTCCGGCAATTGGCAGCCTGGTGCCATCGGTAGGCAAACAATCCAACGTTACGAAAGAATCTTTATTTGCGGCGGTCGTGCGGACGGCCGCGCAGCATTCGTCGTGCGGACTACCCGTCTCTAGCGATCTCAACGATTTCGGGCATGACCTCAAATCTAAGGAGAAAACGTCGTGATTTCTCATACAGCCGATACGACCTCTCTGCCATTTGCTGCAATGAAATTCATTCGACTGCTTGCCGTCTGCATCCCGGTGTTGATGTCGATCAATGCTGCCAACGCCGAAGATAAAGCGCACCCATCTGGCGAAAATCACTACCACTTCAAATCTGGCATTCCTGAAACGCACGCTCCGCCGTCTGCCGGAGCGAAAGGAATGGAGGGAGCGATGGGGACGATTGAATTCAAACCGAAGGACTGGAAGGGAAATGTCACCACGTATTGGGTGGATACCGATGGGGTCGATCCGGGCGTGGCGGGGTGCCATCGCGCCTACAACAGAGGAACCTATGGCCCTAACGGACGGGATTGGAGCTATAACGGCCGAACCTTCGGCGAGGCCTGCTTGGGGGACAATCCCAACATTCCCTACCGGTTTCTGATCAGTCCAATCCAGGTGTTTTGGTACGGCATGCACACGAGAACGATACCGGACATCCCGACGTTTTCGACTGCTGGACGTGGTGCTCCCGCACACATCAGGGCGAAAACGGGGTCTGCGTTCCGACCAAAGGTCCAGCCCCTTGCGAGACGTCTGCAAAATGTGTCTGCAGCAACTGAGCAAGGTGACGCCATATCGTTCCCGAGCGCCGCTGAAATGCAACGCTCCCTGGCGTCGAAATTTATGAGTCGCGCGGCCGAAGGCAAAACCGCCCCGGGCGGGGGACCGGGGCGGTTCCGACGCTGACCGCGCGGCGCTTACCAGCCGCCGAACGGCATGTTCTCCTTGTCCGCCTTGACCAGCCGGCTCTTGGGCTCATCGAAGGTGTACGGCAGGTAGCGCACATGCATGGCGATTTCGCGCCGCGCCTGCTGCATGCGCGCCTCGATCATCGCGTCCAGCATGCGGGCGAAAAAACCTTTGCGCGGCGCCGTCGTCTGCTCGGGCGCGGCGGTTTCGGTATCGGGGACACGGGCGACCCCATAAGTGACGGCAACCATCTTTGTTTCTCCTTTTCGGACCAAGCGTCAGCGAACCGCCTGGCACTCGTTCCTGACTATTGCGACGCAACATAGTCTACTTCGCAAGTGCGAACTACGCGTGACTATGCATAAGAGCCCCGTAAATCAAGCATGAAACGATTCATTAATAGGTGAATTCGGTGGCAGCACCGTGACAAATTTAATGCACTGCACAAAAGCGAGTCAGGGCAGCGATTCGTTGCCGATTTGCTGGCCAATCAAGCGCGAATTTTCCACCGCGATGCCCAATCATGACGCTCATGCAAAGCCCGCGCATGGCGCATGACTGCGTTGCTCGGCGCAGGGAGCGCGCTACAGTGCGCCCGGCATGTTCGAGGCGCGGTTCCAGAGCTTCGATGATTCGAGCGAGCGAGCGCACAGCGCCGCGCGCGTCGCCGCGTTGCGCGCTGAAATCAAGCGCCGCGGCCTCGACGGTTTCATCGTGCCGCGCGCCGACCGCCAGCAGAACGAATACCTGCCGGCGGGCGAAGAGCGGCTGGCTTGGCTCACTGGCTTCACCGGCTCGGCCGGCGCCGCCATCGTGTTGCCCGAGCGTGCCGTGCTGTTCGTCGACGGACGCTATACCGTGCAGGCGGCGGCCCAGGTCGATGCGGCGATCTTTTCCATCGAGCATCTGGTCGACACGCCGCCCGACCAATGGCTGGAGCAGAATCTCACCGCCGGCGCAAAAGTCGGCTACGACCCGTGGCTGCACACCGCCGACAATGCCGAGAAGCTGCGCAAGGCTTGCGCCAGCGCCGGCGCCGAACTGGTCGCGGTCGCCGATAACCCCATAGACGCCTTGTGGAGCGACCGGCCGGCGCCGCCGACAGGCGCGGTGACGCTGCGCGATGTGGCGCTGGCCGGCGAGAGCGCCGCCGACAAGATCAAGCGCATCCGCGCCGAGCTCACCAAGCTGCGCAGCGACGCGCTGGTGATATCCGATCCGCAAAACGTCGCTTGGGCGTTCAATATCCGCGGCTCGGACGTCACGCATACGCCGCTGGCGCTCGCCTTCGCGGTGATTGCGCGCGAAGGGCGGCCGGCGCTCTATCTCGCCGGCGGCAAGCTCGACGACAAAGTGCGCCACGCGCTGGAAGAGATCGCCGACCTGCGCGAGCCGGCCGCGCTCGCCAACGATCTCGGCCAACTCAAGAACAAGACCGTGCGGCTCGATTCTGCGAGCGCAGCCGACGTGCTCACCCGCCTGGTGCGCGAGGGCGGCGGCAAGCCGGTGCGCGCGGCCGACCCGATCGCGCTGATGAAAGCCATCAAGAACCACGCCGAGATCGTCGGCTCGCGCGCCGCGCATAAGCGCGACGGCGAGGCGATGGCGCGTTTCCTGGCCTGGCTGGAGCACGAGGCGCCGTCCGGCAAGCTCACCGAGATCGAGGCGGTCGAGGCGCTGGAAAGCTTCCGGCGCGAGACCGGCGTATTGAAGGACATCTCCTTTCCCACCATCGCCGGCTCCGGGCCGAACGGGGCGATCGTGCACTACCGCGTCACCCGCGCGTCCAACCGGCGCATCGGCATGGACGAATTGTTCCTGGTCGATTCCGGCGCGCAATATGAGGACGGCACCACCGACATTACCCGCACCGTCATCGTGCGGCACGCCCAACGAGGAAATGCGCGACCGCTTCACGCGCGTGCTCAAGGGCCACATCGCCATCGCCACCGCCGTGTTCCCGGAGAACACCAGCGGCGCCCAGCTCGATCCGTTCGCGCGTATCGCGCTGTGGCAGGCGGGACTGGATTTCGACCACGGCACCGGGCACGGCGTCGGCAGCTATCTGTCGGTGCACGAAGGGCCGGCGCGCATCTCCAAGCTCGGCCAGGTGGCGTTGCGCCGCGGCATGATCCTGTCGAACGAGCCGGGCTATTACAAAACCGCCGCCTACGGCATCCGCACCGAGAACCTGGTGCTGGTGATCGCGGCGCCCGAGCCGGAGGGCGCCGAAAAGCCGCTCAACGCCTTCGAGACGCTGACGCTGGCGCCGATCGACCGGCGAGCTGATCGACACCCGCATGCTGACCGGCAAGGAGCGCGCCTGGCTCGACAGCTACCACGCACGCGTGAATGAGGTGATCGGGCCGCTGCTCGATGCGCCGACCCGCAAATGGCTCGACGCGGCGACCCGGCCGCTTGGAAATGCTTGATGGACGTTGAGACGTCCCCTGCCCCCATACAAAGCAAGCACGTCGCCACCTGGCGCTTGCTCGTGCTGCTGATGGCGATGACCGCCATCGGCCCGGCGACGCTCAACATCGTCGTGCCGTCGCTGCCGGGGCTGATCACGCGGCTCGCCACCGACGCCGCCACGACGCAACTCGTGCTGTCGCTTTATCTCTTGAGCCTCGCCAGCGCCCAGCTTTTACTGGGGCCGCTGTCCGATCGCTTCGGACGCCGGCCGGTGGCGCTTGCCGGGCTGGCGCTCACCGTGCTGGCGTCGCTGGCGGCGTCCGTGGCCGGCTCGATCGAAACGCTGATCGCGGCGCGCGTCGCGCAGGCGGTCGGCGCCTCGAGCGGCATCGTGATCGGCCGCGCCATGATCCGCGATCTCTACGAGCGCGACCGTGCCGCCGCCATGATCGGCCTGGTCACCACCGCCATGGTGATCGCGCCGATGATCGCACCGCTGGTTGGCGGCGTCCTCGACATGGCCTTCGGCTGGGAGTCGATCTTCCTGTTCGTCGCGCTCGCCGCAGGTCTGGTGCTGGTATGGGCGTCGGTCAAGCTGCCGGAGACGCGGGCCGTTAGCCAAGAGGCGACGCCACAGCCGGCTCTGGCACGACTGGGGCGTGCTGCTGCGAAGCGCGAAATTCCAAGGCTACGTCCTGATCGCCGCGCTCGGCTCGGCGCCTTATTTCACTTTTCTCGGCGGCGGCCCCTATGTGGTGGTCACGCTGATGGGGCGCACCGCGGCCGAATACGGTGCGTGGTTCGCGCTCACGTCGTTCGGCTACATGAGCGGCAATTTCACCGCCTCGCGGCTGTCGCAGCGGCTCGGCATCGACGCCATGATCGTGGCCGGCATCGTGGCCGAGTTGATCGGCTCAGCGCTCACCCTCGTGCTGGTCGCGCGCCTGCCCGATGCCGGACCCGCCATCATCTTCCTGCCGCAGCTTGTCATTTCCTACGGCAACGGCCTGCTGCTGCCGAACGCCATTGCCGGCGCGGTCAGCGTGCGGCCGCAGGCGGCAGGCAGCGCGTCCGGCATGACCGGCTTCGTGCAGATGGCGACTGGCGCTGCCTCGACGCAGGTGGTCTCGATGCTGCTCGCCGGCAGCGCCATGCCGATGGCCTGGCAGATGCTGGTCGTCGTTCTGGCGACCGGCGTGGCGTATGCGGCGTTGGTGAAGCGGTGACGGGCGCACGTCTTGCGCCGCCCTCTCAATCCGGATTTAGCCAGGACTTCGCTTCATTCGGGGCCTAAATGCAAGGCGGTCCGGATATAGTCGCCCATCAACTTCGAACCACGCTTATTGAAATGGACGAAGTCGATGAAAATATCCGGTTTGCCTTCGAACAGATGCGAGGCATCAAGAACATTGTCGCCGGCCTTTTTGAAAATGTACTCGTAGCCTTTATTGTAGACTTCGGTATCGGACCGGAAGTACCGCAAGTGTTCCTCGGCCACCCGCTTCGTTGACGGCGACGGGTCCTTCTCCAGCAGCGCAATCGGTTGGATGATGAAGATACATTTGATGTTGTAGGCCTTGCACAAGGTTTCCGTGTAGCCGCGCATCTTGACGTAGTTGTCGGCCGCCAATTCGATCTTGTGCTCTTCGACCCGGTTGCGTGAGACCCGTGCCGGGTTGACGAGGCCCGTCCCCACCGCGATCAGCCGTAGCAGACTGCTCTTTTCCACCAACTTGTCGAAATAGAACCGCAGCGGGTCGGCTATCCGGTCCTTGACGCCCGCGGTCCAATAGAAATCGTCCTCCGGCGAACCGCCCATGCGGATCGAGTTGAATTCGTTGACGCCATCGAGGAACACCACATAAGTCGGATGCAGCTCGACGACCTCGTCGATGAACCGGATCAGCATGTTCGAATGCCGGGCGCCGGATTCGGCCAGATTGAGGCTGGCGATCGACGGGTCATCACTAAATGCATAAGTATCGATCAAAGTCAGATAGTTCGGCGCCTGAAAATCCTCCATCGCCGATCCGCCCATCAGCACGACCGACGTCTTGTACGCCGCGAACAGCTTCTTCGCGCAATCCCGGTCGAGCTTCTTGCGGGCAAAACCGAACCGCGGATCCCAATACAGACGATCGGTGCGTAATGTGATGCAGTCGCGTCCGCCGCGCTCGGAAAAGCGTGGCAAATCCCGCCGCAATTCCTCCGCTGTATAGAGCGGCGCGCTGACCATGGAGGCGCCCGGCACCGGCTCGCTCAGCACTACGGGGTAGATGACCCGAGATGCGGCTTCGGCCAGAATGAAAACCACGATCAGTGGCAGGAGGACCCCGCAGACCTTGACGGCCAGACTGAATTTCTTCGGGGTGACGACAGGTTCGTCGCGGCCCGTTTGCCCGGAGTCAGTTGCCATTGCCGGCGCCCCTGAGGGGTGCATCACCAAGTTCGCAATCTTCAAGCGATAGAGAGGCAAAGGCAAGCATCGACAACACGGGATCCTCACGAGCATCTGTCGTGGGCGGGACCTGCAGGAACTAGGACGTGAGCTTCAGCCACTCGTCTTCGCTCAGCACCTTGACGCCGAGCTTCTGCGCCTCGCTGAGCTTGGAGCCGGCGCCGGGACCGGCGATAACGTAATCGGTCTTCTTCGACACCGAGCCGGCGGCCTTGGCGCCGAGCCGCTCGGCCCGGGCCTTCGCCTCCTCGCGCGTCATCTTTTCCAGCGCGCCGGTGAAGACGACGATCTTGCCGGCGATGGGCGAGTCGGTCTTCGGCCTCTCGGCGTCGGCAATGGTCACCTCTTTGGTGAGGCGCTCGACGATGCCCTTGTTGTGGCTTTCGCCGAAATAGGCGCGGATCGCCTCGATCACCGTGTCGCCGATCTGGTCGAGCGCATCCATCTCGGCGATCGCCTCCTCGTCGCCCTTGGCCACTCTCAGGCAAGCGTCATGGAACGCCTTCCACGAGCCGTAGCCACGCGCCAGCGCCCGCGCCGTGGTCTCGCCGACGTGGCGGATGCCGAGCGCGTAGATGAAATCGTTCGAGCGAAATCTCGCGCCGCTGCTCGATGGCGTTGAACAGATTGCGCACCGAGGTTTCGCCGTAGCCTTCGACCTCCTCGAGCTTGATCTTGGCGTTACGTGCCGGCAGCGTGAAGATATCGGCCGGCTCCTTCACCCATTCCTGCTCGAAGAACAGCTCAACCTGCTTTTCGCCCAGGCCCTCGATGTCGAAGGCACCGCGCGAGCAGAACAGTTTCAGGTGCTCGATCTTCTGATAGGGGCAGGCGAACTCACCGGTGCAGCGGGCGCGCGCACCCTCCTCGCCGGTGGCGGTTTCCTCGCGCACGATGTCGGTATGCAGATAGCACGGGCACTTTTTCGGGAAACGATAAGGCTTGGCATCTTTCGGCCGCTTGTCGATGACGACGTCGACCACTTGCGGAATGACGTCGCCGGCGCGCTGGATAATGACGGTATCGCCGATGCGGATATCGCGGCCGTCGCGCAGGATTGCTCGCCGTTGCCGCCGATGCCTTTGATGTAGTCCTCGTTGTGCAGTGTGGCGTTCTGCACGATCACGCCGCCGACGCCGACGGGCTCAAGCTGCGCCGTCGGGGTAAGCGCGCCGGTGCGTCCGACCGTAATCGTCACGCCGCGCACGACGGTGGTTGCTTGCTCGGCCGGAAACTTGTGCGCGATCGCCCAGCGCGGTGAACGCGACACAAAACCGAGCCGTTCCTGCCAATCGATGCGGTCGACTTTGTAGACCACGCCGTCGATGTCGTAATCGAGCTTGGCGCGCCGCTGTTCGATGTCTTGGTGGAAGGCGATGAGCTGCTCGACCGAGTGGCAGAGCTTGGTGAGCGGATTGGTCTTGAAGCCGCAAGCTTCGAACCACCTGACCATGCCGGACTGCGTATCGGCCGGCATCGCGCTCATCTCGCCCCAGGCATAGGCGAAAAAGCCGAGCGGGCGCGAGGCGGTGACGCTCGGGTCCTTCTGGCGCAGCGAGCCGGCGGCCGTGTTGCGCGGATTGACGTAAAGCTCACCGCCCGCCGCTTTCTGCCGCTCGTTCAGTTCAAGAAACGCCCGCTTGGTCATGTAGACCTCGCCGCGCACCTCGCAGACCGCCGGCACGTGGCGGCCCTTGAGCTTGTGCGGCACGTCTTTCAGCGTCTTGATATTGGCGGTGACGTCTTCGCCTTCGCTGCCGTCGCCGCGGGTGGCGGCGGTGACGAGTTCGCCGTCCTGGTAGCGCAGCGACATCGACAGCCCGTCGATCTTCGGCTCGGCGTTGAAGGTGATCGCCTCATCCTCGGCGAGCTTGAGGAAGCGCCGGATGCGGCCGACGAAATCGCGCACGTCATCGTCGGCGAAAGCGTTGTCGAGCGACAGCATCGGCACCGCGTGCCGCACTTTCTTGAAACGGCCGGTAGGCGCGGCGCCAACTTTCTTCGACGGCGAATCGGCGCGCACCAGATGCGGGAAACGCTTTTCGATCGCGGCGTTGCGCTCGCGCAGGGCGTCATAGGCGGCGTCGGTGATTTTGGGGGCGTCTTCCTGATAGTAGCGCTTGTCGTTGAGCGCGATCTCATAAGCCAGCCGTTTCAGTTCGGTCTTGGCCTGAGCCGCGGTCAGGTCGGAGACGGGGATTTTGCTGGGATCTTTGGCTGCCATGGACTGAAATCGCCTTGCCGCTTGCGCATATAGGCCGGATTGCGCCGGCCGCCAAATTACCCGAAGCTTCGCCCGATGTTGATCCATCCGCGCGGCAAGGATCGCCCCTATCATCTCGGCCCGTTTCCGCTGGAGACGCTGGTCCGCGACGAGGGCGTGACGGCACGGCGAGGCGGCGCGGCCGCCGCTCGCAGCTACGGCGGTGCCGGCGCCCGAGGGGCCGCTCGGTGCGGGCCGCCGAGCACTACCGGGAATTGTTCGCCAAATTCGCCGACGGCGAGCCGGCGCCGAAGCGGGCGCCCGTGCCGGACGACCTCGCGCGCCGCGCCGCCGACATCAAGGGCGCCGCCTATTTCCTCGACGCCGCCCAGGCCGGCATCTGCCGCATTCCGGCCAATGCCTGGTTCGCCGGCGGCGATCATCCGGCGCACGAATTCGCCGTGTTGATCATGGTCGAACGGCCGCGCGTCCCTGAGGCGGACAACCTGGCGAGCGAATGGATAAAGCCCGCGCGCAACGCGATCGCCGACATGCGGGCCGCGGAAATCGCAGTCTGCGTCGCCGGCCATATCCGCACCATGGGGTTTGCCGCCCGCGCGCATTTCGCCGGCGTAACATCTGGTCGATGCCGAGCGGCTGGCGGTGCTGGCGGGTCTTGCCGTGCGCGGCGAGGACGATCGCTTGCGCAATCCCTATCTCGACGACTTCGCCATCGCCGTGGTCACGACCGACTATGTGCTGGCGACCGACCGGCCTTTGCACGCCGATGCCGTGAGCGCGAAGGGCCTTGCCTATTGGCTCGGGATCAACGGCGCGCAATCGGGCCGCGAGCGCAACCGTCAGGCCAAGCGCGCCTCGCATTTGAGCCGCTTCCCGATGGAGACGGTCAAGCGCGTTGCGCGCCCGACCACGCTCATCCTCGACGAGGAGGTGCCGCGGGTGCCCAAGCGCGCCGCCTTTTTCCAGCGCGCGCTGCATAACGATCTCGGCGAAAAGGCCAAGGCCGAGCGCACGCGTTTCGCGTTCAAGACGCCACTCTCGTTCAGCATGCTGCAGGTGATCCGCTCGCTGGTGCCATTCCAGGGTGGCAATCCCGCGCCGGCCGTCGACCCTGCCCGCTACCGCAACGCCGAGATGAACGCGCGCGCGATCAAATCGCTGTCCTACGCGCTCGGCTCCGACCTCACCGGCATCTGCGAAGTGCCGCGCTATGCCTGGTTCTCGCACAAGGAGGACGGCAGCGAGATCAAGCCCTATCACCGCTACGCCGTCGTCGATGCTGATCGACCAGGGCTTCGACACCATGGAGGGCGCCAGCGGCGACGACTGGATTTCCGGGTCGCAATCGATGCGCGCATACTTACGCGGCGCGGTGATCGCCGGCATCATGGCCGAGCTGCTGCGCGAGCTCGGCTTCTCGGCGCGCTCGCAGACCAATGCCGACTAGCGACGTGCTGCATATCCCGCTCATCCTGTGGGCGGGACTAGGCGAACTCTCCCGCATCGGCGAACTGGTGCTCAATCCGTTCGTCGGCCCGCGCTTCAAGTCGGTGGTGATGACCACCGACTTCCCGCTTGAGGCCGACCAGCCGATCGATTTCGGCCTGCAGTATTTCTGCTCCAACTGCCTCAAATGCGCGCGCGAATGTCCCTGCGACGCCATTCCCTTCGGCGACAAGGTGATGTTCAACGGTTACGAGATGTGGAAGCCGGACGTCGAGCGCTGCACGCGCTACCGGCTCACCAATGCGCGCGGCTCGGCCTGCGGGCGCTGCATGAAGACCTGCCCGATCAACAAGGTGGTCGATGCCGACGGCGCCGTGCTGACGCGCATCGCCAGCTGGATCGGCGTCAACGCGCTGTTGGCTCAAGCCACTGACGGTGCCGATCGCCACCTGGTTCGACGACTGGATCGGCAACGGCCGCCGCAACCGGTCAAGAAATGGTGGCTCGACCTCGAACTCATCGGCGGCAGCGCCGTCACGCCGAAGGCCACCAATGAGCGCGACATCGACCCCGACCGCAAGGTCGACCCGGCGGCAGCGATGGCGAAGATGGCCTATTACCACGCCAACATGATGCCGCCGCCGAACGATCCATCGCCGCATGTGGTCGACCGCAAGGCGGCGCTGGCGGCGAAGGATGTGCTGGAGACGCCCGCTCAGGCGCGGGCGCGCCATGCCAAAGGCGGCGCGCGACCGGCGCACTACGTACCGACGCCGCCAGTGGCGATGGCCGCCGATGGCCGTGTGGCGAAAAGCCCTTATGACTGACCGGCTAACTCGCCTGCTTGATCAACCGCTCCGCCGCCGCGCGCGCCTCGTTGGTGATCTCGGCACCGGCCAGCATGCGGGCGATCTCCTCGCGGCGGTGGTCGGCGGCAACTTCGGTAACACGCGTCGCGACGCGCTTGCCCTTCGCCAGCGTGTCCTTGCTGATGACGTAATGGCGGCCGGCGCGCGCCGCCACCTGCGGCGCATGCGTCACCGCCAGCACCTGCACGCCGCGCGCGAGCTTGGCGAGCCGCACGCCGATGGCGTCGGCCACCGCGCCGCCCACGCCGGTGTCGATCTCGTCGAACACCAGCGTCGGCGCCGAGCCGCGGTCGGCCAGCACCACTTTCAGCGCCAGCAGAAAGCGCGCCAACTCGCCGCCGGAGGCGACCTTCATCATCGGGCCCGGCCGGGTGCCGGGATTGGTCTGCACCCAGAACTCGACGCGGTCGATGCCGTTCGGGCCGGCGGTCGCAGCGTCGCTTTCGATCTCGGTGGAGAATTTCGCGCGCTCCAACTTGAGCGGCTTGAGCTCGCGGTTGACCGCCTTGTCGAGCGCGTCGCTTGCCTTCAGCCGCGCCGCCGACAAGGCTTCGGCGGCGGTGCGATAATCCTCTTCGGCTTTGCGCGCGGCGGCCTCCAGCGCCTTCAGTCTGTCCTCGCCGGCATCGATCAGCGCGATATCGGCTTGGTACTTCTGCGCCAGCGCCGCCAGTCCGTCGACCGGCACGGCGTATTTGCGGCCGGCCGCACGCAGCGCAAACAGCCGCTCCTCGATGCGCTCCAATTCGGCCGGGTCGAAATCGGCGGCGCGCAGCGCGACTTCGAGATGGGCGCGGGTCTCCTCCAGCGCGGTGAGCGCGGCATCGAGCGATTTGACCGCCGGCTCGACCAGGCTCGGCGCCTGCGCGCTGCGCCGCTCCAGCCGGCGGATGGCGGCCGAAAGCGCCGGCACGCTTGAATTGGCGCCGGCGATTACGTCGTGCGCCTCGCGCAAGTCCTCCGCAACCTTCTCGGCCTGCATCATCATGCTGCGCCGCTCGGCCAGCGCGGTTTCCTCAGCCGTTTGCGGCGCGAGCTTGGTCAATTC
The DNA here is from genome assembly GCA_963727555.1 of uncultured Alphaproteobacteria bacterium. Taxonomy (GTDB): domain Bacteria; phylum Pseudomonadota; class Alphaproteobacteria; order Rhizobiales; family Xanthobacteraceae; genus Pseudolabrys. The sequence continues at coordinate 217,734 of CAVSGT010000004.1, forward strand.
CTCGACCGCATGGCGCAGCCAGTCGCTCTCGCGCCGGGCGCGCTCGACCTCGGCACGATGCTCGGCGGCAGCGGCGGCGGCTTCGCGCCGCGCCTCCCAGAGCGAGGCGACGTTGGCCGCATCGGCCTCCAAGCCGCCAAAGGCATCGAGCAGCCGGCGGTGGGTGGCGGCATCCACCAGCGCGCGCTCGTCGTGCTGGCCGTGAATCTCGACCAGCGCCTCGCCGAGCTGCTTCAAGACCTGCACGCTCACCGGCTGATCGTTGACAAAGGCGCGGGTGCGGCCGTCGGCGAGCTGCACGCGGCGCAGGATCAATGCGTCCTCGGCGGCGATGTCGTTGGTCTTGAGCATGGCCTGCGCCGGATGATTGCGGGCAAGCTCGAAGGCGGCGATCACCTGGCCCTGCTCCACGCCGTGACGCACCAGGCTCTGGTCGCCGCGCGCGCCCAAGGCCAGCGCGAAGGCATCGAGCAGGATCGACTTGCCGGCGCCGGTCTCGCCGGTCAGCACGGCCAAGCCGTCGGCGAAATCGATGTCGAGCCGGTCGATCAGGACGATATCGCGGATGGAGAGACGGGAGAGCATGAACCGGGCAAGCCCAATGAAGCCGTCATGCCCGGGCTTGTCCCGGGCACCCACGCCTTACAGATTCGCCATCATTAAAGACGTGGATGGCCGGCACAAGCCTGCAGCCGGGCCGGCCAAGACGCTGTGAATCGATGGCACGGGCCGGCTAGCCGAGGCCGATTTTGCGGAACGCCCGGCTGATCCAGGAGCCTTTGTTTTCCTGCGGCTCGACGCCGCCGGATTTCACCAGGCTGTAGGCATGCTTGTACCAGTCGCTGTCGGGGAAATTATGCCCCAGCACGGCGGCGGCGGTCTGCGCTTCGCCGGTGATGCCGAGCGCCATGTAGCACTCGGTCAGCCGCTCCAGCGCCTCTTCGACATGGCGCGTGGTCTGGTATTGGGTGACGACGATTTTGAAGCGGTTGATAGCGCCGATGTAGTCCTTCTTGTCCAGATAATAGCGCCCGACCTGCATTTCCTTGCCGGCGAGCTGGTCGCGCGCCACTTCAAGCTTGCGCTTGGCGTTGACGGCATATTCGGTGTTGGGATATTTGCGGATGACTTCCCGCAGCGCGTTGAGCGCCTTCTCGGTCTGCGCCTGGTCGCGGGTGACGTCGGGAATTTCGTCGAAATAGGACGCGGCAATCAGATATTGCGCGTAAGCGGAGTCCGGCGTGCCGGGATGCAGCGTGATGTAGCGCTTGGCGGCGTTGACCGACTCGTCATAGTCGCCGCCCGTGTAATAGGCGTAAGACGACATGATCAGCGACTTGCGCGCCCACTCCGAATAAGGATGCTGGCGATCGACCTCTTCGAACTTTTTCGCCGCCTTCTTGGTGTCGTGCTTGGTGTTGAGCAGATAGAGGCCTTCGTTGTAGAGCCGGTCGGCCGGCTCGTCGGGCGGCAATTCATCCTTGTTCGTGAACCAATCCAGGCTCGAGCAGGCGCCGAGGCTTGCCGTCAGCGCCAGCAGCGCGAGCGCGCGGGCAAGCCGCGCCCGCAGTGCGCGCGAGCGGACGGCGCCGTTTGCCGAAGAAGTCACAGGCACGACCATCGGTTCAATCTTACCCGGTCCCCGAAAAGGAAGCGCGCCAAACGCGCCGCATGGGTCACCGACCGTGCGGCTGGTTTAGACGAGAAATCGCGGTCCGGCCAAGCGATTACGCAGACATTCGGCCGGGATTAAGGCGGAGGGTTAAGCCGGATTCCTGAAGTTTATTCAGGATATAGCCGGGCCAAAGGCCGCTGCCGCCATACCGGTGGCAAGCTCGGCATGCCCGCGCGCACGGCGCGCCGGCTCGGCGGCCGCTTCCACCACCCGCCAGGCGCTGCGGTCGGCCATCAGCGCGGACAGCACCGCGTGATTGAGCTTGTGGCCGCCGCGCACGGTGCGATAGGCGGCCAGCAGAGGCTGGCCGGCGAGCGCCAGGTCGCCGATGGCATCGAGGATCTTGTGGCGCACGAATTCGTCGCCGTAGCGCAAGCCGTCCGGATTGAGCACACGGTCCTCGGTGATCACCAGCGTGTTGTCGAACGAGGCGCCGAGCGCGTAACCGGCGCTCCACAACTTGGAGACGTCGCGCATGAAGCCGAAGGTGCGCGCGCGCGCGATCTCGCGGCGGAAGGTGTCCGCCTCGATATCGAGCGAAAGCGCCTGCTTGCCGATCAGCGGATGATCGAATTCGATTTCGGCCTCGACCCGGAAACCATGCGCATAGGGCCGCAATTCGCCGAGCGCGCCGTCTTTCGCCACGCGCACCGGCTTGATGACTTCGATATAACGGCGCGGCAGCGCGCGGGCGGTGAGGCCGGCCTGATCGATCGCGTCGACGAAGGGTGCGGCGCTACCGTCCATGATCGGCACTTCCGGCCCATCGATTTCGGCGATCACGTTGTCGACGCCGAGGCCGCGCAAGGCCGCGAGCAGGTGCTCGGCGGTGGAGCAGAGCGGGCCGCTGGCGTCGCCTAGAACGGTTGCAAATTCGGTGGCGGTTACCGCGCGCACATCGGCGCGAATTTCGCGCTCGAGCGAGCCATCGGCTGAATTGCGCTGGAATACGATGCCGGCGTCGTCGTCGGCCGGATGCAACGCGAGTGTGACCGGAAGGCCCGAATGCACGCCGATGCCGGAAACGGCGATCGTCTCGCGCAACGTTGTCTGCTTAGCGCCTTTCATTTCACCCGTTCTGCCGCGCGCTCACTGACGCGTCGCGCGGTCCCAATCCCCAGCCGTGCCGGTCACAATTTGGCCGTTAACGAAAGCGAGGCGCAAAGTTGTGGCAGGTGCCCCCGAAGGCCGAAAAGTCCCTTACGCGCCTGAAACTTAGGCCGAAGCACCACTCGTCTCCAACTCACTCTTTCTTACCGACTGTTACCTTTTTCGCCACAATTCTCCACAGCCTGTAAGCCGTTTCACTCGGAATCGTCATCGCCGGAGCGACTGAGGCGGCTGGCAAAATCGTCCAGCCAACCGCCGCACTCCGGGCTCTTATCGATATACATCAGGTATTTCAACAATTTACGCAGACAAATACGAAATCAAGCGGCGGCCCGACCTTTGATGGCCGGGCCGCCGATTGCCGTTAACCCATTAATTTGCCTGCCGGCGCAAGAACGCCGGGATATCGAGCTGATCCTCCTCGGCCGAGTTATGCACAGAGGTCGGCCGCCCATGCGGGTCGAGCCCCTGCGGCGAGGGCCGCCGGGCGTATTCCGATACAGGGTCCGGACGGCCTTCCGGCTGACGCGCAGTCGGGCGTGGCGGCCGCTCGAATTGCGGGATTGCCCGCGCCGTATGCGGCGCCGGCGGCGCTTCCGGCTCATCGCTGCGGCGCCCGAGCCCGACCGAGGCAAGCCGCTGCATCAGCGACTTGCGGCGCTTCTCCGGATGGTCTTCCTCAAGCTCGCCGCGCTGCGCCCTGATCTCGTTCTGCGCCGGCAGCGGCAGCTCCTCGATGCGCGGCATGCGCGGCGTGGCGACGCGCTCCGGCAGCGGCGGGATGAAGGCCTTCGGCATCGGAGCTTCGAACAGCTCCTCCTCTTCGATCGCCGCCGGCTCGAACAGCGACGGCTTCATCGGCATCGGCCGGAACGAAACCTCATCCGTTTCGGGCGGCAGGATGGCCGCCGCCACCGCGGCATGGGCCGCTTCGATACCGGTGGGGATCGGCGCAGCGGGATGCTGTACCGCCTGCGGGGTCGCAAGGGTGGCCGGCTGCGCGCGTTCGACGCGATCGGCCAAACGGCGGCTGTCGTTGCGCGCACGGCTGGCAAGTTCCTTCAACGCGCTCTCGGCCGGCGCCGCTGCCGCCGAAGCCGCCGGTTGCCGCATGATACCGGTATTGTCGATGCCGGTCGCGACCACCGACACGCGGATGATGCCTTCCAGGCTTTCGTCAAAGGTGGCGCCGACGATGATGTTGGCGTCCGGGTCGACTTCCTCGCGGATGCGGGTGGCGGCCTCGTCGACCTCGTAGAGCGTGAGGTCTTTGCCGCCGGTGATCGAGATCAACAGGCCGCGGGCGCCCTTCATGGAAGCGTCGTCGATCAGCGGATTGGCGATCGCGGCTTCGGCGGCGGTGAGCGCGCGCTTCTCACCGGAGGCTTCGCCGGTGCCCATCATCGCCTTGCCCATTTCGCGCATAACCGCGCGCACATCGGCGAAGTCGAGATTGATCAGGCCTTCCTTGACCATCAGATCGGTGATGCAAGCGACGCCCGAGTAGAGCACCTGGTCGGCCATCGCGAAGGCGTCGGCAAAGGTCGTCTTCTCGTTGGCGACCCGGAACAAATTCTGGTTCGGGATGATCAGCAGCGTGTCGACCACTTTCTGCAGCTCGACGATGCCGGTTTCCGCAAAGCGCATGCGGCGCTGGCCCTCGAAGTGGAACGGCTTGGTCACCACCCCGACGGTGAGGATGCCGAGCTCGCGCGCGACCTTCGCGACCACGGGCGCCGCGCCGGTACCGGTGCCGCCGCCCATCCCGGCGGTGACGAACACCATGTGCGCGCCGTTGAGATGATCGCGGATCTCATCCATCACCTCTTCCGCCGCGGCGCGGCCGACTTCCGGCTGCGAGCCGGCGCCGAGCCCCTCGGTGACTTGCGCGCCCATCTGGATGATGCGCTCGGCCTTCGACATGGTCAGCGCCTGGGCGTCGGTATTGGCGACGACAAAGTCGACGCCCTGGAGGCCGGCCGTGATCATGTTGTTGACCGCGTTGCCGCCGCCACCGCCGACGCCGAACACGGTAATGCGCGGCTTCATCTCGCGAATGTCGGGGATCTTCAGATTGATCGTCATGAGTTTGCCTCTTGAGTGCACGGGCGGGAGCCTTGCGTGCGTTGCGCCGACGCCAAGGCATGCCGCCGGGTCGCCCGGTCCGCCGCCGGTCGATTCGGGGTTCTGGGGATGAGGGTCAGAAACTTTCGCGCAGCCATCGTCCGACCCGTGCCATGTAGCCGCCCGTTCCTGTCATCAACTGCCGCGTTTTTCGCGGTTCGAAGTGTTCAAGGTGCGCGGCCTGCGGATAGACCAACAGGCCCGCCGCCGCCGCGAATGCCGATCCTTTGGCCGCCTCCGGCAAGCCGGCAAAGCCGAGCGGCCGTCCGACCCGCACCGGCCGCCGCAACACATGCGCGGCCAGTTCCGGCAGGCCGGTGAGCTGGCTGGCGCCGCCGGTCAGGATCACCCGCCCGCGCGGCTCGGCCGCGAACGGCGACGCCGCCAACCGGTCGCGCACCATCTCCAGGATTTCCTCGACCCGCGGCTTGACGATGCGCACAAGCGTCTCGCGCGAGACGAATTGCGCCGGCTCGCGTTCGTCATCACCGACCGGGGGCACGGAAATCATGTCGCGTTCATCCGATCCGCCTGTCAGGACACTGCCATAGATCGCTTTGATTCGCTCAGCGTCCGCAACGCGGCTGTTGAGACCGCGGGCGAGGTCCATGGTCACGTGGTTGCCGCCGAGGGCGAAGCCGTCGGCATGGACGAAGCGGCCGCCGGAAAACACCGCCAGGGTGGTGGTTCCGGCCCCAAAATCGATGCAGGCGGCGCCGAGATCGGCCTCGTCGTCGGCCAGGCAGGCCAGCCCCGCCACATAGGGCGAGGCCACCAGCGCTTCGACCGAGACATGGCTGCGCTCGACCGTGAACATCAGGTTACGCACGGTGGCGAGGTCGGCGGTGACCATGTGCATGTCGACGCCGAAGCGGCGGCCGAGCATACCGCGCGGTTCCCGGATGCCGGAGACGGCGTCGAGCGAATAGCCGATCGGCAGCGAATGCAGCACGGCGCGGCCGTTGCGCACCGAATGGCGGCTCGCCGCCGCCAAGACGCGGGCGATGTCGCCGTCGGTCACCGCCCCGCCGGCCAAGTCGATATTGGCGATGAAGCGCTCGCTGTTGAGGCGGCCGCCGGACAGCGAAACCACCACGGATTCAAGCTCAACCTCGGCGTTGCGTTCGGCGATGTCGATCGCCTGGCGCACCATGACCTCGGCTGCGTCCAGATCGACCACGCTGCCGGCTTTCATGCCGGTCGCGGCGATGTGGCTGAATCCGAGAATGCGCGCGCCGTGGCTGCGCCGGCGCAGCACGTCCTGCGGCGCCTGCGGGTCGAGCCGCGCGATCATGCAGACGATCTTGCTGGTGCCGATGTCGAGGGCGGCGACCACGGTGGAGCGCCTGGGCGACACCGGCTTCATCTTCGGGGTCAGACCGAACTTGAGCACACTCACGCCTCGCCTCCTTTGCGTTTCTTGTGCTTTTTCTCGGCGGCCTTGGCCGCTTCCGCGCGCGCGGCGGCCGCGGCGTCCGACAGGCGCACGGTGACGCGGTCCGCCAGCCGCAAATCGACCGCGACGATGTCGCGCGCCAACAGCTTCTTGTCGCGGTCGAGCTCGACCAAAGTTTTCAGCGCGCGGTCGGGCGCCGTTTGCGGCAGCAGCACTTCGATGCCGTCGTTCAGGTGCAGATTCCAGCGCCGGTCGGCGACCAGCACGGCGGCTTTCACGCGCTTGGCGATGTCGCGATAACGCGACAGCAGCGCGAGAAAGTCGCGCGCGGCGTGCTCGGCGCCGCGTCCGACCACCAGCGGCAGCGCCGCAAAGCGCTGCGGCACGAAGGTCTGCAGCACGGTGCCGTCGGCGGCGATGACCGAGGTGTTCCCGTCCTGCTGCCAGAGCGCGAAGGCTTTGCGCTCCTTGATGCCGATGCGCAGCCGCCCCGGATAAAGCTTGAGCACGGTGGCCTGCGCGATCCATGGATCGGCCAGCAGCCGGTCTCGGGTGCGGGCGGGATCGATAAACAACAGCGAGGTCTCGCCGGTGATGCCGGCGCGCGCCAGAATCTCCTCGCGGCTGACCTGGTGCTGGCCGGCGAGCGCGATTTCGGTGATGCGGAAGCCGGCGCTGTTGGCGATGCTGTCGCAGACATTCTGCAAGTTCGCGACGACGGTCGAGGTATGGCCGCCCACGACCGCGCCATAGCCGGCGGCCGCCAGGATCAACACGGCGGCGGCGGTGGCGCCGGCCCCGCGCGGCGGCTGGTATTGCAGGATCGGCACCAGCCAGCGCCGCGTCAGCCGCCGTCCGCGCAGGGCGATGTCCGACGACAGCGGCGCCCACGGCGGCGCGACGGCCACGCTGCGGCGTTTGGCTTTCGGTTTCAGCAAGCGAGCGATGCGTGCTCGGACATCCATCGCGACCAGCTCTTCGTTGGATATTGGCCGCACGGCACTTCCGTCGTTGCCGCGAGGCTTTTTATCGCCACGACATCCTCGCACGCGCGACTCCCCGGCTGCGCGCGCGAAACGCCGCCAGGCCCTAGTCTTCGGGTCTTTTGGTAAATGATTAGTAAAGTTTTACGGATTGGAAGGAATTGTTAAAGCAGGGGAAATGGCGCTGGCGGCCGGATGCGGTGGGCGTCGATTGGCCCGGGTCAGCTTTGGGCCTATGGGCGGGCTTTAGTCGGCGCGAGCGGCACATCCGCTTCGGGCCAGAAGCAGACATGGCAATCAGTTTGAGCAACGCCCGCATTGTCTTCAACTCGTCGCGGTCATCGACTTGAGCTCCGTGAGAGTAGCCGCGACAGAATTCAACTGAGCGCTCCAGGTAGAAAGCAACGAACAAGCATGGTCATCTCACCGGTATCGATATCCCAGTCGTATTCGAGCCAGGCGACGGCATAGCCGAGCCGATTGGGTCCCTTGACGACGGCGCTGTCCGGCACCCCGATCCACCTGCCGCCGACTTTGACCCGGTAACGGTTGGCGACTATGTCCCAATCGATGGACTGCGGTCGCAGACCGTCGGCGGTCGCGCAACAGCCGATCCCATTCGTATCCGTCAGCAATTCGACCCAACCGCTGATGCCTTTTGCGACGTTGGCGTAGCGGCCATTGCCGGCCCGCCCCTCGGACGTGGCGGCAAACGCGATGATGACACATATTGCGAGCGCGATCCGGCGCGCATGAGGAGTCATGGCTCCCTCCTTGGCGAAGTCTCCGATTTGGGTGCTCAGGCCGATCGGCGTCAGCTGAGGGGACCGGGAAGAAAGCAACGAACCCCCATGACGTCTTCGCTGGCGTCGATCCAGACGACCGTGTGTCCGAGCCGGTTGGGAGCCTTGATCACGGCAGCATCGGGAACGTCGAGCCAAGCGCTATAAATCCTGACGCGGTAGTGCCCCGGCCCTATTTCCCAGGCGTCCGGCACGACGCCGTCTGCCGTGGCGCAGCAGGGTATGCCCTTGTCGTCGGTCAGATTTTCTATCCACGTCTTTATGTCATGCGCGACGTGGCGGTATTGACCGTAGTCCCTAGCCTGCGAAGCCGCAGCGAATAATACGACGGACAATGTGACCAGGGCTGTCCGAATGTGGCTCGTTTTCCCAATACCGTTCATCGTTCGGTGTCGACGGAGTTTCATGGCACGTTTCTCCTCTGGGACCGCGCGCGGCGTGCGTGCGGTCGATTCGCCGTCGTGGTTTTTGGAACGCGATCGTCAGTATTGGTCGCTGGAGAATCGCATAGCGCTTTGACGCAGGTTGAGCCATAATATGCTTAAGACGAAATCCATATTTATTGGATATGGGAATGGAACTGCGCCATCTCCGCTATTTCATTGCGGTTGCTGAGGAAGGCCACATCACGCGGGCCGCTGAACGGCTTGGCATGCAGCAGCCCCCGCTCAGCCAGCAAATCAAGGCGCTCGAACGGACCCTTGATCTACAGCTGTTTCGTCGCAAGGCACGCGGCGTCGAGCTGACTGACGCCGGCCGCGCCTTCCTGGACCATGCCCGCGCGATTTTCACGCATCTTGATCAGGCCGTTGATACGGCACAGCGCGCGGCGCGCGGCGAGAAAGGTCGGATCAAGGTAGGTCTGACGGCGTCGACGCCTTTTCATCCGTTTGTGCCGTACGTATTTCGTATGTTTCAAAACTCATTCCCTCTCGTATCGGTGACGATCGAGGAACACCTCTGGTATGAACTCATCGAGCGGGTGCAAAACGAACGCCTGGACGTCGCCTACATCAGGACGCACGCCACCCCTCCCGAGGGATTGCTGATCACGCCATTGATGGACGAGCCAATGGTGGTGGCGTTGCCAAGCCGGCATGCGCTCGCTCAAAGAGGTCGACGAAAAAGCGGGGCGATCGCGTTAAAGGCGCTTGCCCCGGAAACCATCCTTCCCTTCGGGCCGCCAGGGACGGGGATGCTCGATGCGACAATTGCGGCGTGCCATGCGGCCGGCTTCAGCCCGCGCGTGAACCCGCAAATTTCTCGTATTGCAACGACGCTCAATCTGGTCGCCGCCGGCGTCGGGATTGCGATTGTTCCGGCATCCTTGCAGCGGATGCACATGGACGGCGTCGCGTATCGTCCTGTTCGCAGCCCGATACCGCTGACAGTCTGCCTGAGCCTCGCGTCGCGACGCGGGGATCCGTCACCGGTTGTCCGAAATTTCGTGAATCTGGTCAGGCACGCAGCAAAAGACTTTTGTGCGACCTGACGAACGAGCGGGCAATGTCCGCATCGCCCCTATGGGCTGATTCTAATCGGCGCGAGCGGCGCGTCTGCTAAGGCGGACGCTCCAAAGCGCTGGAGCCATGCCCGCCTTACCCCCTTGAAAGCGGACATCAGGCGCAGCGATTGGAATGTCCGCTTCGGGCCGGCAGCGGGCTCATACGCTGCAACCAAGTCAGTCGGCGGCAGCGCTCGATCAGACGGGCGTGCTGCCGATCAACCACATCGCAGCGGGCGGGCGCACGCTCGCGCCGTCCACATAAGGCGATAGCGCCTCGCGCAGGGATGCGATGGCGGCTGCGACAATCTCCGCCGGCTGGTTGCGCAGCCAACTGTTGACGGCACCGATCTGGCTCGACTGTATCACGGCCTCCTCCAGCCCGTTGCCGGCGGCGATGTCCAGATCGGCGTCGAGCTTTTTCAAGCGTGGCGGCGCCCAGCCGGATGCGGTGAGAACCTCAGAGACGCGCTCCGGATTGGCGAAAGCGAACATTCCGGGGGCGTGCGGCGCCGGTTTCGGCCGCGGCGGCAGGTGGCGGGCGACCGCGTTCATCGGCACCTCCATCCACGGGTTTTCAGACAGCGACCGCCAGCACACGATCGCCATGCGCGCACCAGGGTTGGCGGCGCGGCGCATATGGGCGAAGGCGCCCACCGGATCGCCGAAGAACATCGTGCCGAAGGCCGAGGTCAGCAAATCGTATTGGTCCAGCGCGGCGGTGGCGGGATCGGCCTGCCGCCACTCGACATTGGTAATGCCAGCGGCCTTGGCGCGCACCTCGCCCTCAGCCAGCATCGGCCCGGAGATGTCCAGCGCCGCCACGCGGCCGGAGGCGCCAACGACGCGCGCAAATTCCAGCGTGGGCGCACCGCAGCCGCAGCCGACATCCAGTACCCGCTCGCCGGCGCGTGGCGCGGCAAAGGCGAGCAAGGCCTCCGTCACCGGCGTCTGGGTGGTGTCGGTGTGCGCCTGCCGGGCCACCCAGGTGCGGCCGCCCTGCCCGTTCCAGAAGGCAAGCATGTCGGCGTTGATTTCTTCGGGGCCGGCCATGTGAGTTTTCCTGTTAGGCGGGCGCGGACGCTGAACTATTGCAAAGCGGACTGCAAGCGGCGGCCGGGCGTTGCGACCGGCATTCCTCCGACGACCGGCCCATCCGATGCTGAGCCCTGATGTCCGCTCCGCATCATGAGCGAACACAACCGTTACGTCCGTCCAACATCCACTTTGCGCTTATGAGCTGACGCAATTCGGCGCGGGCGGCATGTCTGCTAAGGCCGAACAGCAGACCAAGGGCTGCCCAATTGCCGGGCCAGAATTAAGCGACAGACGCCGGGATTGTTGCGTGCCGTTCGGCTGCCAACAGGACCCCTTCAATGGAAGGGAGCCGCTTAAAGTCCGATCCATTGAGTTTGAATCTGCAATACCCGTTCGTCCCCGCTAAAGCGGGAACCCAGGGCCAAAGAGCTGGATTCCCGCTTTCGCGGGAATGAACGGAGAATGGTTCAACCTTAGTGGATCAAACTCTAGTCGACCATTGCGAACTGGCGCGCGGTTTTCGTCAAAGGCACTGTCTGCTCGTCTGTCGTCTTCAGTCTCTCAATCCGATCGGCAAGGTCGGACTGCCGGCGGAACAGATGCAGGTACTTGACCGAGATCGGAACGATGGCGTTGCCGGTAGTCGCGCGCAGCAACCGGTTGCCGAGTATGCGGGCAGCCGACAAGGCCTTGTACCAGACCCCGCCGCCATAACCGCGGCCAATAGCCGACCAGGCAAGGCTGGGCAAAACGACCTCACGCAATCTCTCGCCCCGTTCAAGGAAGATCGTGTCACGCAGAGACCGGCTTGCCGACAGCACAACGCGCCGGGTCACACCATCGGCAAGTCCGTTGCGCGACAGGTCGAACAGGCAATCGACAAATTCAGTCTCCGTGACGGTCAGGAAACGGTCGATGCTAGGCACCAGCAAGGTCTTGTCTGGCGCGTAGGACGCGATATCGCGGGTCCAGGCCGAACGCCGGCCAAGGATCGTCGGCACGTAAAGCAGAGTGAGTCGGCGACCAGGTTTTGCCGCTTGCCATTCCAGCCAGAAGCGCTCGGCAGCAAGCTTGCCCTGCGCGTAGGGATCATGCCCGGCGTAAGCAAAGCCGAAATTAAACGCATCGGGCCCGATCGGTTCAGCACCGATCTCATCCAAAGTCGCGAAGCTCATCGGCACCACGAGCCGATCGATCCCCGCTTGCTCGGCGAGGCGTGCCGCGCGCTGCTGCACCACTAGGTTCTCGTCGACCGAATGACTGGCATTGGCAAGATGCAGGAACACCGCGCCGCGCAGCGGCGAAATATCGGGTTCGGCCGCACGAAGATCGACGGTGCGCCAGTCAAATTCGCTGCCGGCGAGCCGGGCACGCAGCATACGACCGACGGCGCCGCTGGTGCCCGAGATCGCAAGGCGTTTGCGGGCGGGCGGCGGGACAATACGGCTCTCGTTGAGCCAGGCGTCGGCGAGACGATGGGCAAGAGCGGCAATCGTAAGCCCCGTGTTGGATGCGCCGGTTGAAGGCAGCACCGAACCATCGCACACGAAGACGTTGGCCGTGCCATGCACGCGCAGGTCCGCGTCGACGACGCCAACTTCAGGCTCGTTCGCTATCCGACAGGTGCCGCTGTGGTGGGCGGCGGTCCACAACCGGTCGCGCAGATCGCCTGCGGGCAGCATCAGTTCGGCACCGACATAGTCGGCGAGACGGTCGAGATTGCGTCGGATCGAACTCGCGACGCGATCGGAAATATGCCAGTCGACGACAACGCGACCGTCGGCATCGGCGGCGAGCGAACCTTGGCCGGTCGCCTCCTGCTCGTTGACCACCATCACATAGGCGTGCTTCGCGGGCAGAATCACGCCGAGCTGGCTTTCCATCGCCTGCCAGAGAAAGTCGGGATCGCGCAGATGCGGCACGGCAGCTCGGTATTTCTGCATCCGCCCGGTGGCTGCCAGAAACCCGAAGGAACGGTAATAAGGATCGGACCGAAAACCGCCATAGCTGGCGGCTCGGAGATAGAAAGCCGACCACAATCCGGTCTCCTGATCGCGGATCCTCACCAGTCCGGCCGCATCGGGATGTCGCTCGTCACGATTGCGCAAACGGAGGAATTCGGCGCTCGGCCGTTCTGCCTTCAGCTTGGCGACATACCCCATGGGATGATCGGTCAAATGTTCGCCGAAGACCGAGCCACCCAGGCCGGAGGCGCGAATGATCAACGGCGAGTTCAGCCCGCCCGCGGCGAGGACCAAACGATCGAAGCGCTCGCTGCGCACGCGTTCGCCAGCCACGGAGCTCACCACTGCGACCCCGCCGTCCCGCTCCTCGACGCGCTCGACACAATGGCCAAGCCTTAGGTCGGCCATGGTGAGGAAACCGGAGCCGGCAGCACGAAAAGCTGTCCGCGGGTAAAGCAGGTAACCGGGATGGACCCCGCGAACCGTTGCGAGCACCGGTAGGGCTTCGTAGGCCCGACGCATGCGGTCGCCATAGAGATGTCTGACGACGCCGCGGTAATACGGCTTAAGTTCGGCGACGATGTTTTCAGGCCAAGCGTCCGCCATTTCGTCGGCAAGCATCTCGATCATGCCGCCGTGCCAGAAATTGGTGCTGCCTCCCAGTCCATAGGCGAAGGAAGGATGCAGACCGAAGGGGTGGGCTGTGGTCAGCGTCGTCGGCGGGACCTCTGGCCGGTCGGGTCCGCGCTCGAAGAGCGTAACATGATGATGTCCGGCGAGCCGATCTGCCAGAACCGCTCCAGCCAGACCACTTCCAACGATCGCAACCCGCATCGACAATATCCCGCACTGTGGGCAGACAAAGTTGCTGTCTATCCGGCCGACAAATCGGGCAGGACACTAGCAAGCCGAATGCGAGGAACTTCAGGAACGAAGAATTAAGGTTGACGCGCAGGGAGCCGCCTATTTCGGGCCAAGAACGCGCTGGTTGCCGCGAGCGGTCACATCTGCGGTCGCTGGACTGCCCGACCGCGATGTTCGAGGCGGGTCAAATGCGAGCACAACCGGCACGTCCGTAAGACGTCCGCTTTGCCTCTATGGGCTGAGTTTAATCGGCGCCAGCGGCACGTCGGCGAAGGGCCAGCAGCGAACGTCGGTAGGCGGTCGAAAGGGCGTAGGCAAAGCCGCCTTGCCTGCTGCGCCCAATCGCGGCCGTCGACCGAAATCGTGTGAACGCTTGTTGGCGGACCGACTACTTTTATGATTCGACGAGGATCACCAAGGACACCGCCACTACGCCATCAGAGGTCATCGCATCGGCGGCTGCCTTGTTCTGCATCGCCGCCATCAACGCATCCATGTCCGATACGTCCATCAGCACAGCCACCCGAGTTGCGTTAAGGGCAGGGCGTAACGATTTAGGGACGGCAGAATTCACCCGGCCGTCGACCAAATGATGAAGATCGCTAGGTTCGCGGCCTGCCACGTCGACGTCACCAATATTTGATAATTACTCTATGGCTCGAGCCTCGAAAATAAGTTTTCATGATCGCGACTTTTGCCGACGCTATATCCGCAAACACCAGAGCATTTGCCAGATTGAATACGCGCGATCCTAACGCCACGAGCGCATCCCTCCCGAGAGAGTTCGGAATATGAGGCCAAATCCGCTATTCGACGCCCTATCCTTCCTTGCCGACACAAGTGGGCCGAGACCGATATTTTGGTTTCTCCTCCTCGGCAGTGCCGCCGCGGCCGTTTATGCTTGGCGCTGTGATCCGGCGCAGCGCTCGATTCGGCACATTGGTATCTGCATCCTCCGTGTCATTGTCGGAACGATGTGGTGGCAGCAATCGCTTTGGAAGGTGCCGCCCCACTATGATTGGGGATTGATCCATTGGATGGAAGAGATGGTCAAGCACGCCTCGACGCAGCTGCAAAGCGACCTCGTGCGGGATATCGTGCTGCCGAATATTTTAGTGTTCGGGCCCCTGGTTTACGCAATAGAAGTAGCGATCGCCGCATCGCTGATCCTGGGAGTGGCGACGCGCCTCGGCGCGCTGCTGGGCGCTTTGATGGCGATCAATCTTTGGCTGGGGCTCTACGATGCGCCGGGTGAATGGCCTTGGACCTACATGTTCTTGATAGCCCTGCAATTGGTCTACTTGATCGACCCGCCGGGGCGCAGCCTCGGTATTGATGCGCTCGTTTGGCGGCGCGATAGGTCTCGCGAAAGCTCGCCCATGCTCTCGCTGATTGCTTGAGAGGTCGCGCTGCCGCGAGGTCTCGATGCATACCATGATTGGCGAGTTCGCTTGGGGCCTAAACAAACACCACCAGCATGTCTCATCAGCGTCCACTTTGCTCCTATGAGCTGACTTTAATCGGCGCGAGTGGCAGGTCGGCGAAGGGCCGTTAGGCGAAATTCGTCGCGCTGTTCGACCGCACCGCCGAACTGTGCCAGGAGATAGCCGGCACCGTCCGACCGAGCGTCTTGTCGCATTTGTACTGGGCTTTACGAACACGACCTATTCCGGCTCAACTATTTCAGGTTAGAACGGCGCGAATCGAACGCATCACCCGCTACAACGCTTGCCCATGAAAAAAATCGGCTTCCTGTCATTTGGCCATTGGAGCGCTTCGTCGCAGTCGCAGACGCGAACGGCTTCCGACGCGCTGTTGCAATCGATCGACCTGGCCGTCGCGGCTGAGGAACTGGGCGCGGACGGGGCCTACTTCCGTGTGCATCACTTCGCCCGCCAGCTCGGCTCGCCCTTCCCGCTGCTGGCCGCGGTCGGCGCCAGGACCAAGCGGATCGAGATCGGCACGGCGGTCATCGACATGCGCTATGAGAACCCGCTCTACATGGCGGAGGATGCCGGCGCCGCAGATCTTATCGCCGGCGGACGCCTGCAACTCGGCATCAGCCGCGGCTCGCCCGAGCAGGTCATCGACGGGTGGCGCCACTTCGGCTACGCCCCGCCCGAGGGGATGTCCGACGCGGACATGGGCAGACGCCACGCGGAAGTGTTGCTCGAGGTGCTGCGCGGCGAAGGCTTTGCGCGCCCCAACCCGCGGCCGATGTTCCCGAACCCTCCGGGCCTGCTGCGCGTCGAGCCGTACGCGGAAGGCTTGCGCGATCGTATCTGGTGGGGCGCCGGGTCGAATGCCACCGCAGAATGGGCGGCCAAGCTCGCGATGAATCTGCAAAGCTCAACGCTCAAGAATGACGAGGACGGACGCCCGTTCCACATCCAGCAGGCGGACCAGATCCGGGCATTCCGCGCGGCGTGGCAGGCGGCCGGTCATGCGCGCGAACCGCGGGTGTCGGTCAGCCGCAGCATCTTCGCGCTGATGGACGACCGCGACCGCGCCTATTTCGGGCGCGGCAACGAGGACGCGGACCAGATCGGCTTCCTCGGCGACGACACACGCGCCATTTTTGGCCGCAGCTATGCCGCCGAGTCGGACATCCTGGTCGAGCAACTGGCGAAAGACGAAGCCATCGCAGCGGCCGACACGCTGCTCTTGACCGTCCCCAATCAGCTCGGCGTCGACTACAATGCCCACGTCATCGAGGCGATCCTTAAACATGTCGCCCCCGGCCTTGGCTGGCGCTGACGCCTGCCAAGGCGTGAGGTGATCCACCGTTCACGCAAACGGGTGCTGTAGCGACCGGAGTTTGGAATGTCGGGCTGGTACAAGCAGGGCAGCACCCGATGGCCGGTCTACCTGGATTACCAGGAGACGATTGCCCTCTTAAACGAAGGCAAGTTGCGAGTCCGGCCGGAACGCGAGGGCGAGTGTTTCCAATTTGCCTACCTGGCGACGGCGAGAGGCTTCGGCGATTTCCTTATTGGCACCGCGCGCAGCAAAGATACCGATCGCATCTATCATGCCGTGGCGGAATCGAAGAACGGGCGATTGTACTATGACGGGACGTTAGGCGCTTGCTTCGATGTGTCGCTCTATCAACGGCTGTTCGGCTGGTTACTTGTCTATCGCATGTCGCCCGGCGCTGCCCGCCGATTTGTGCGACGAACGGGCATGTACCCCAACCCGATGACCCTCGGCTTTCCTCCGCTGACGGAAGCCGAAGATGAAATTCGCGCGACGGTTATGCAGCGCTAGAGCCTTTCACATTTTGACGGAAGCGTATCCTGCGTGAGCGAAGTAGTTGTTGCATTCGCCGGGCTCGATGGTTGTGACGAGGCTTCCGATGTGCCGCCAAGCGTCCTCGATGGTGCGCTTCTGGGCGGCGCGCATCCAGTGCTTGATCTTGGCGAAGGCCTGCTCGATCGGATTGAGGTCGGGTGAGTAGGGCGGCAAGTACCAGAGCCTGGCGCCGGCGGCTCTGATCATGCGGCGAAGGACGGCCGCCTTGTGGCTACCGAGATTGTCCATGATGACGATGTCGCCGGGCTTGAGCACCGGGACAAGCTGCTGCTCGACATAAGCGCGGAAGCATTCGCCGTTGATCGGGCCGTCGAAGACGCAAGGGGCGGTGAGTTGATCGCAACGCAGGGCACCGAGGAAGGTCAGCGTGCGCCAGTGGCCATACGGCGCGAAGCCTCGCACCCGCTCACCCTTCGCTCCCCATCCACGCAGCGGCGCCATGCTGGTCTTGATCCATGTCTCGTCGATGAAGACCAGACGTCGGGGATCGAGGTGGGCTTGCCACGCCCGCCAGCGCCGTCGCCTGCGGGCGATGTCGGAACGGGCCTGCTCAAGCGCGAACAGCGTTTTTTTTGAACCGCAGTCCCTCGCGCCGCAGGAACAGCCAGACCGCATTGTGCGAGACCTTGACCCCGCGCACCGCCAACTCATCCTTCAGCCCGTGCAGTGTCAGATGCGGCGTCTGGCCGATCCGTTCCAGGATAAAGGCGCGATGCGGTTCTAGTATCCGCTTGCGGTGCCCGCCCATCTTGCCGGGCGCGACAGAGCCGGTCGCGCGGTAACGCTGTGACCACTTCACCACCGATGACACCGCAACGCCAAACCGAGCCGCCACAAATCGGCAGCTCTCGCCATCAACAACCGCCGATACCACACGCTCTCGCAGATCGTTCGAAAGAGGTCGGGTCATCGGATGCTGGCCTCCTCTCCAGCCAGCATCTTGAATCACAAACCGCCGCCCAGCGGAATCCCTCTCGATTCAATTAATTCGTGAACCGCTCTAGCTGCGCGATCGGAGAGGGCATTGCACGGCTCGCCTATCGCCGGCGCAGCGGTCGCCCGTTGGGCCCGCGCCGCCTGGGCGGGCCCAAGCCATGCCGAATGGCTTGCCGCGTACTCCGCAGCACCTGGCCCGTGAAGCAACCGAACGTGTAAGGATATTCTTGTGTGAGCCGGTAGGCATAAGAGTAAGTCCAGCCGCGCACGTTGACGACTTCGGCGCGACCGTGACACGCGTCGAGATCGGCGTTGGTGAACAGCTTACCTTGCGCGTCACGCATGCCGAGGATGGGATAGCCATCCAGCGCCCAGCCCACCAGTGCGTTGCTCTCTGCGCCTGGCAGGCATGGCGATGAACTATGATAATGGTATTGGCCTCGGCCTTGCGGATGCCCGTCGCACAGATCTTGAATCTCGTGCGCAGCGGCGTCTCTTCCCGCATCGTCGAGCGCGTTGTAGATGGCGACGCCCGTGATCGTGAAGGCAATCATGCCCATTGGCACGCAGCCGGGCTCAGCGGCGCGCACCGGTTGCGCCGGAATTTCGAACGAAAGATCGTGCGCCGCGATGCCGTTGGGATTGGTGTCGTACTTGTAGACGGGATCATTCCGAGAGATGGGAAAGGTCCCCGTTGGCTGGTGCACGGGCAGGCCGTTGCCTTTGAAGTCCAGCCAATCGCCGCGCGGCGTGAGCGCAAACTTTGCCTCCGGCCACATGACCCGCCCGGCCACGTGCGGTTTTTCCGCGGGGTTCCAGGTGTCTCCGTGAAACCAGGGGCCGGCGTGCCGTGCGCCGCCGCCCCGGAACCTGGTCTGGCACGCGAACACATTCCCGGCTGCCGGATGATCGGTCACGCGGCCATCGCCAAGCGGGAGTTCGTGGGCCGTTGCTCCGGGCGCTGGCCCAAACACCAGCACCGCCGCCAATGGCCATGTTACCGCCAAGCCGCCAACAAGGGCGACGACATTGCGCCGCTTCGTCATGTGACCACCAAGAGCCAGATTCGGCAAAATTACCATATCGCCCGATACGCGAATTCCTGCGTCCTATGTCTGCCACCGTCAAAGGTGGACATGCGGCGAAGCTTCCATCGATTTATATGAGCGATCGCGAGTTGCACTTGCGCCCCGCAACGAAGAAATTCACCGATTGAGCGAGGCGTCCTCGATCATCCAGCGCACCAGCTCGTCGAACGAGATGCCGACGTGCAGCGCCATTTCCGGCACCAGCGAGGTCTCGGTCATGCCCGGCTGGGTGTTGACCTCAAGGCAAACGAGGCCTTCGAGGCCGGGCCTGCTGTCGTCGTAGCGGAAGTCGGCGCGCGCGACCCCGCGGCATTCGAGCGCGCGATGGGCGACGAGCGAAAGGCGGCGAACCTCTTCGTAAACGTCGGCCGGGATCGGCGCCGGCAACAGATGCTTGGAGCCGCCGGGCGCATATTTGGCCTTGTAGTCGTAGAACTCCTCCCCCACCGGCACGATCTCGATGACACCGAGCGCCTTATCGCCCATGACCGCGCACGTGAGTTCCTTGCCGGGGATGAACGGCTCGACCAGCACCATCTCACCGAAAGCCCAGTCGCCACGAGTCAGTTCCTGCGGCGGGTGGGCATGATCCTTATGCACGATAAAGACGCCGACGCTGGAGCCTTCCGCCACCGGCTTGATGACATAGGGTGGCGGCAGCACATGCGCCTTCGCCGCCTCAGCGCGACGCACGACGCGGCCGCCGGGCACCGGCACATCAGCCTCCGCCAGAATGAGCTTGGTCATTTCCTTGTGCATCGCCACCGAGGAGGCGAGCACGCCGGAATGCGTGTAGGGAATGCCCATGATCTCGAGCAGGCCCTGAACGGTGCCGTCCTCGCCGGGGCGGCCGTGCAACACGTTGAGCGCGACGTCGGGCTTGAGCGCGCGCAAGGTCGCGGCGATCTCGCGGTCGACATCGACGCGGCTGACGCGAAAGCCTGCGCGCTCGGCCGCATCGGCACAGGCCTTGCCCGAGCCCAGGCTGACCTCGCGCTCGGCCGACCAGCCTCCCATCAAGACGGCGACGTGTTTGCTCATGGTGCGTGCGCGGTCCCGCGGTTGGCGATTCGCCTGTGAGCGTTGTCTTGCCAAGGCAGCGCCTGCCCTGCAAGCTCGAACCATGGCAAGGCGTGCGGTCGGGATTGTGGCAGTCGCGCTCGGGCTGGCGCTGAGCGGCGCGCCGTTGCGTGCCGAACCGCCGGCGCTGCCGCCGATGGCCGATATCGGCGCCGGCTCGGCGCAAGAGCGCGCCGAATTGTTCGCCGCGCTCAAAAGCGCCAAGACCGAGCCGGACGCGCGCGCCATCGAAGTCAAGATCTGGACATTCTGGCTCGGCTTTGCCGACACGGAATCGCAGCGGCTGCTCGACCAATCGCACGACGCGCAGATGGGCTTCGAATACGGCCGCGCGCTCAACGCGCTGGAGGCGCTGGTCAAGCATCAGCCGCAATTCGCCGAAGGCTGGAACCAACTCGCTTACGTGCTGTTTCTCGCCGGCAGCAACGATGCTTCGCTGGCGGCGCTCGACAAGACGCTTGAACTCGAGCCGATGCATTATGCCGCGCTTGCCGGCCGCGGCATCATCCTGATCCAGGAGGGCAAGGACGCGGACGCGCAGATCGCGCTGAAAAAAGCGCTGGCGATCAATCCGTGGCTGAAGGAGCGCAATTTGATCGAGAAAGACCGTTGATCCGGCATGGCCGGGTAACCGGGACCGGCCGCTGGCCGGCCCGGCTGTAAACTTGTCCGGGACATCCCGTTAGGCCGACACCGTGCGTTCCGAAGCGGGATGCGCGGGTCAAGCCCGCGCACGACAACGGTGAGGCTACTTCACGCCGATGCGCTTGATCTCCCATTCGAGATCAACGCCCGAATGCGCTTTCACGCGTTCGCGCACGGTTTCGCCCAGCGTCTCAATATCGGCGGCGGTGGCGTTGCCGAGATTGATCAGGAAATTGCTGTGCAGGGCTGAGACCTGCGCGCCGCCGACAATGAGGCCGCGGCAGCCGGCCTCGTCGACCAGCTTCCAGGCGCTCAGGCCCGGCGGGTTCTTGAAGGTCGAGCCACCGGTGCGGTTGCGCGGCTGGCTCGCTTCGCGCTTTTGCTTGATCGCGGCCATCTCGGCGGCGATCTCTTGCGCGTCGCCGGGGCGGCCCTGCAACAGCGCCTGCGTGAAGATGACGTCGTCGGATACACCGCAATGGCGATAGGAAAAACCCATATCGGCGTTGCCGAACGTGTGCAGATTGCCTTGGCGGTCGACGCCGCGCGCCTCGACCAGCACGTCCTTGGTCTCGCCGCCATAGGCGCCGCCGTTCATGCGCAGCGCGCCGCCGATCGCGCCGGGAATGCCGGACAGGAATGCGAGCCCGGCAATGCCGGCCTTCTGCGCTTCGCGCGCCACCATGACGTCGAGCGCGCCGGCGCCGGCGCGGATGCGGGCGCCCTCCTCGACCGTGACATCGTTGAAGCCGCGGCCGAGGCGGATCACGACGCCGGGCACGCCGCCGTCGCGCACGATCAGATTGGAGCCGGCGCCGACGACGGTGACCGCAATCTCCGCCGGCAGATTGCGCAGGACGTAAGCGAGATCGTTCTCGTCCTCCGGCATGTAGAGCGCCTGCGCCGGCCCGCCGACCCGGAACCAGGCAAAGTCCGCGAGCGACTGGTTGGCGAGCAGCCGCCCGCGCAAGTTGGGTAGGCGCGTTTTGAGATCGGGGACGATGTCGGGGAAAGGTCATCGCTCAGACGCTCACGCCATCATAGCAGGGTCGCGCCCGCCATGGAAACAGGACAGGAGCACAATTTCGATCGTCCGAAGCCAGGTACAAGATTTGCATATGGAAAACCTGCTACGGGAGCGCGGCGCATTTCATCTTCGACAATTTCATATTGAAACGGGTTGATCTGACGATTCTTGCCAGCGTTGACCGGAATTCCTGTGCAAATCTTGCCGCCAACGATTGGCTCTTCTGCTCGTACCACGTCGCGGCCTGAATCACCTCGGCCTCAGCTTCGAGGCCGGATGATGAACTTCCGCATCATCCAAAACGCGACTTCAGTCGGGCCAGAACTCTTTCCGCAGGAATGGCCGTCGAGGGATCGCGGCGATGCTCTTCCAATCGACGGCGGGCTTCAGCCAATTGGTCAGGCGTTGGCATCCATTGCTCGTCGTCAATGACGCTATTCAATAGATCTTCGCCGAGCCGCAGGCGCTCGTCGACGTGAGCAACCGCATGGCTCGGCGATCAAGCTAGCTGGCCATGACGCTGAATCGCTTATCGCAAGTCTAAGCCACGCACCCCAGCGCCGCAATTCGCCCGGCAGCGCGTAGGCCCATTGCGTGATCGAGCCGGCGCCGAGGCAGACGATGTAGTCGCCGGGCTTGGCCAATTCCTTGATCAGCGGCGCCAACATCGCCGGTCCGTCGAGCGGGATCACCTGGCGGTGGCCGCGCGCGCGCAAGCCGGCCACCAGCGCGTCGCGGTCGGCGCCCGGGATCGGCGCCTCGCCGGCCGCATAGACCGGCGCCACGACAACAACATCGGCGTCGTTGAAGCAGGTGCAGAACTGCTCGAACAGATCGTGCAAGCGCGTATAGCGGTGCGGCTGCATCACCGCGATCACCTGGCCCTTGGCGCTCTCGCGCGCGGCGCGCAAGACGGCGGCGATCTCGACCGGATGATGGCCGTAGTCGTCGATGATCACCGCGCCGTTCCATGTCCCCACGCGGGAGAAGCGCCGCTTGACGCCGCCGAAGGAGGCGAGCGCCTTGCGGATCGTGTCGTCCTTGATGCCGAGCGCGTGCGCGACCGCGATCGCCGCGGTGGCGTTGAGCGCGTTGTGGCGGCCGGGCATCGGCAGCGTCAGCTTCTCGATGGCGTGCGCGGTCTCGCCGCTGCGTCCGCGGAACAGCACGGTGAAGCGCGAGGCGCCGTTGTGATGGTCGAGGTCGGTGAGCCGCACGTCGGCCTGCGGATTGCCGCCGTAAGTGAGGATGCGGCGGTCTTCCAATTTGCCGACCAGCGTCTGCACCACCGGATGATCGGTGCACATCACGGCAAAACCGTAGAACGGAATGTTCTCGACGAAGGCGCGGAAGGCGTCCTGCACCGCTTCGAAGGTGTGGAAATGGTCGAGATGCTCGGGGTCGATATTGGTGACGATGACGACGTCGGCCGGCAACTTGACGAAGGTGCCGTCGGATTCGTCGGCCTCCACCACCATCCAGTCGCCGGCGCCGAGCCGCGCATTGGTGCCGTAGGCATTGATGATGCCGCCGTTGATCACGGTCGGGTCGAGCCCGCCGGCGTCGAGCAGCGCGGCCACGAACGAGGTGGTGGTGGTCTTGCCGTGAGTGCCGGCGATGGCGACGCAGGATTTCAGCCGCATCAGCTCGGCCAGCATTTCGGCGCGCCGCACCACCGGCAGCCGCTTGGCGCGGGCGGCGATCAATTCGGGATTGTCGCGCTTGATGGCGGAGGAGATGACGACCACGTCGGCGCCGTCGATGTTTTCGGCGTTGTGGCCGATGGCAACCTTCAGCCCCATGTCGCGCAGCCGCTTGACGTTGGCGTTCTCGCTAACGTCCGAGCCGGTAACGGTGTAGCCGAGATTGGCCAGCACCTCGGCAATGCCGCTCATGCCGATGCCGCCGATGCCGACGAAATGCACCGGACCGATGTTGCGCGGCAGTTTCATGGGGCCGCCCTTAGCCTTTCAGTCAAGCGCGCATCGTGCACGCACCGCCATGCCATGCAGGAGACGCAAGGCCGAAACAAGACCGGCGATGAGGCATTATTAAAATATCCGATACCTCGCGGCCAATCGCTCACTTTATTCACGCGGCAGCCGTTTTTAGCCTGGGTATTTTCCTGATCTCGTCGGCGAGTTCGCGCTCGGCGTGCCAGGTATCGTAGGCGCCCTGCATCCGCACCCAAACACCTGCCCCATCGCCGAACAGCTTGCCGAGCCGAACAGCGACGCCTGGGGACACCGGCTTGCGTTGTGCCAGGATGTCATAAAGGTGCTGGCGTGAAATGCCGAGTAGCGCCGCGATCTCGGTCTTATTCCTGCCGGTCGCCGGAATAACCTCGTTCAACAATTCACCGGGGTGCGTCGGACACCGGTTCGGATCGCGTTTGGCACTATATACAGCCATAGTTTGGCTCCTCAATGGTATTGCTCAAAATCGACGCGGAGCGCATCTCCAGCATCAAATTCGAAAGTGATGCACCACGGCCCGTTGACGTGGACCGAGTAACGGGTCGGAACGAATCCTTTCAGGGCATGGAAATCAAACCCAGGAAGGTTCATCTGCGCCGGAGCGCTCGCGGCGTTCAGCCGATCGAGACGGATTAGGATGCGCTTGCGCATATGGGCATCGATCTTGGCCGTGCGGCCTCTTGCCCACAGCTCGGCCAACGCCTTGCTTCGGAACGTCCTGATCACGGCGTGATGTAAGCCAAACGCTTACATATGTCAACGGACCGCTTACAACGAGGCTAAATCGCCTGCGATCTTCAGCACCACATCCGCCAGCCGCTCGGCGGCGTCGACCGTGCCGGCCGATTTCGCGGCCTGCGGCCATGGCGGCAAGCCGCGTGGGGTCGGCGGCCAAAGCGGTGATTTCCTCGGCCAGGCGCTCCGGCGTGAAGTCGCGCTGCTCGATGCGGATCGCCCCGCCCGCTCCCGCCAGCACGCCGGCATTGTGGAACTGGTCCTGATCGAGCGCGTGCGGCAATGGCACCAGAATGGCGGGCCGCCCGATCGCCGACAACTCCGCCACGGTCGAAGCGCCGGAGCGCGCGACGATGAGTTGGCCGGATGCGATCTGCACCGGCAAGTCGGCAAAGAACGGCGCGCAGGCAGCGGCAATGCCAAGGCGGCTATAACGCGCGCGCACGTCTTCCAGATCCTCCGCGCGCGCCTGCTGCACGATGCGCAGCCGCGCGCCGATGTCCGGCGCCAGTCGCTCGACCGCCGCCGGCACGATCTCCGCCATCACGTGGGCGCCTTGGCTGCCGCCGAACACGACCAGATTCAAGGACCCACCCGGCTTGGGCGCGACATAGGGCGTCGATGCCGCCGCGATCACCTGCGGGCGCACCGGATTGCCGGTGAACACGATCTTGTCCTGCAAACGCGCATCGAGCCGCGCCAGCGACTTGAAGCTGGTGGCGATGGTGGTGACGCGCGGCGCCAGCAGCCGGTTGGCGCGGCCCATGACGCCGTTCTGCTCATGCAGCACGGTCGGAATGCCGCGTAGCGACGCCGCCATCAGCGGCGGGATGGTCGGATAGCCGCCGAAGCCGACGACGACCGCCGGACGGATGCGGCCGAGCAGCGACCAGGCCTTGGCGGTGCCGATCGTCAGCAACGATGCCGTGCGCGCCAGCGCCAGCGGATTGCGGCCGCGCAAGGTCGCGCTTGGGATCAGATGCACCGCGCGGGCGGGAAACTTGAAATGCGCGGCGCGCGTGTCGGTGGCGAGGTCGATGACGGCGCCGCGCTTCTGCAAGGCGACGGCCAGCGCCTCGGCCGGAAACAGATGCCCGCCGGTTCCGCCGGCGGCCAGCAGCACAAGCTTATTTCCCTCGCCGGCCATGCTGAAAAGCCTCGATCCGCCATCCGCGAAGGATGAACGGACCGCAGGGTGACGGATATAGGGGAAAACTCAAGCCGCGCTTTCGGCGGCGGCAAGCTCCGGCGTGCTCATCATGGCGGCACGCGGCTGCTCGCGCGTGAGCGCCAGCAACATGCCCATGGCAT
Source organism: uncultured Alphaproteobacteria bacterium (assembly GCA_963727555.1). Lineage (GTDB taxonomy): Bacteria > Pseudomonadota > Alphaproteobacteria > Rhizobiales > Xanthobacteraceae > Pseudolabrys. Next base: position 243,305 of record CAVSGT010000004.1, read on the forward strand.
AGGCGAGCGACAGCATCGAGGAGCCGCCATAGGAGATGAACGGCAGCGTCATGCCCTTGGCCGGGATGAGATGCAGGTTAACCGCCATGTTGATCGCCGACTGCGCGCCGAACAGGATAGCGAGCCCGGCGGCGGCAAAGCGCGTGAACGGGTCTTCGTTGCGCATGGCGCGCACCAGCGCGCGCAACACGATGAAGGCGTAAAGCGCCACCAGCGCCAGGCACAGCACGACGCCGAATTCCTCGCCCGCCACCGCAAACACGAAATCGGTGTGGCTCTCCGGCAAGAGACGCTTGACCGTGCCCTCACCCGGGCCGCGGCCGAACCAGCCGCCGCGCATGAAGCTCTCGGTGGCGATGTCGATATTGTAGGTGTCGCCGGAGGCCGGGTTGAGGAAGCGCTGAATGCGGGCGGCGACATGCGGCACGGTGTAATAGGCCGCCGTCAGGCCGAGTGCCGGCGACGCCGGCGAGCCCGAACACCCAGAACAGCCGCATGCCGGCCATGAAGAACAGCGCGCCCCATACCAGCACCACCAGCATGGTCTGGCCGAAATCGGGCTGCAGCACCAACAGCGACGACCACCAGCAGCAACAGCGCCAGCGAAAACGCATTGGCCGGCATGTCGGGGCGCTTGGCCGATTCCCCGAACAGCCAGGCGATCAAGATGACGAAAGCGGGCTTGAGGAACTCCGACGGCTGCACGTTGACGCCGAGCAACACCAGCCAGCGGCGCGCGCCCTTGATCTCCTGGCCGAAATAAGGCGTCGCCGCCACCAGCAGCAGGCTGACCGCGAACACGATCAGCGACAGCCGCCGGATCTGGCGCGGATTGAGGAACGACACCGCCAGCATGACGGCGACGGTCGGGATCAGATAGAAGATGTGGCGGTCGACGAAATAGAACGGGTCGAGGCCGAGCCGGTTGGCGACCGGCGGGCTGGCGGCGAGCGACAGCACCACGCCCGCCAGCATCAACGCGCCGACGGCGGCGAGCGTGAGCTTGTCGACCGTCCACCACCATTCGCCGAAGGGCGTGCGTTGCGCGCGCGAGACCATCTAGACGTCCCCGTGCCGCGTCCCCGGCGCGGCAAGTCATTCCTGACGCGTCACGGTTTACGAAGCATTAATTTTTCTGTCATCGCCCGCGAAAGCGGGCAGTACACCGCAGTCTCGCGAGTCTATCGATGTTCCGGCGGTACTGGATCGCCCGCTTTCGCGGGCGATGCCAACAGAATTGCTAGGCGATAATTTCAACGCCTGTCAGCGCCCGCACCAGATCGGTGAACGCTTTTCCGCGCACTTCGAAATTCGGATACTGGTCGAACGAGGCGCAGGCGGGCGACAGCAGCACCACCGGTTCCTGCAAGGCCGACGCCTCGGCCTCGCGCGCGGCCAGCGGCACGGCGCGGTCGAGCGTCTCGACGATGTCGTAAGCCACCTTGCCGTCGAGCGTAGCGGCGAATTCCTTGGCCGCCTCGCCGATCAGATAGGCCTTAGCGATACGCGGGAAGAATTCGGCCAGGCTTGCGATGCCGCCGGTCTTGGGCTTGCCGCCGGCGATCCAGAAAATATCGTGAAAGCTCGACAGAGCGCGCGCGGCCGAACTCCGCGTTGGTCGCTTTCGAATCGTTGACGAAAAGCACATGGCCCTTGCGGCCGATCGGCTGCATGCGGTGGGCAAGCCCGGGAAACGTCGCAAGCCCGCGTGCGATCGCCGGCGAGATCGAGCCCGCAAGCCAAACGGCCGCGCACGCGAAGCGGCATTCTGCGCGTTGTGGCGCCCGCGCAGAGCTGCCGATCCCGGCGAGATCGCCCAGCACTTCTGCGTCTTGTCCGGCGGCGCCTGATTGTGAACCCTTGGCGACAATAGCCTCGTGCCGGACACGAAACACCGACACGGGCAATTCGTGCTCGGCGCGAAACCGGAATGACATCGAGGTCGCTGCGCGTCGGAAAGGCGTCATCCGATGGCGTCGGACAATTCATCGTCGACGCCGACCAGCAGACTTCGGCATTGGCCACCAGCCGTTCCTTGATCGCGGCGTAATTCTCCAAAGTGCCGTGCCGGTCGAGATGGTCGGGCGAGATGTTGATCAGGATGCCGACGATGGATGCAGCGACGGCGCGAGATCAATCTGGTACGAGGACACTTCCAGCACATAGACGCGACCGGGCGCGAACGGCTCGAGCGCCAGTACCGGCACGCCGATATTGCCGCCCATCTGGGCGTCGCGGCCGGCGCTCTTGAGCAAGATGCGCGATCAGCGCCGTGGTGGTCGATTTGCCGTTGGTGCCGGTGATTGCGATATACGGGCCGTCGTCGCTGAATTTAGCGAACTCGCGGCAGAACAATTCGATGTCGCCGATGATTTCGGCACCGGCCTTGCGGGCGAGATCGACGGTCCAATGCGGCTTGGGATGGGTGAGCGGCACGCCGGGCGCCAGTACCAGCGCAGCGACTTTCGACCAGTCGAGCTCGCGCAAATCTTGCGTCGTGCACGCCGGCGGCCTGTGCTTCGGCAAGCTTCTTGGCATCGTCGTCGAAGGCGATGACCTCGGCGCCGCCGGCTTGCAACGCGCGCGCCGACAACAAGCCGGAGCTGCCGAGGCCGAAGACCGCGACCGTCCTGCCGGCGAACGTGGTGATGGGGATCATTGTTTCGCTCTGTCGTCCCGGCCAAACGAAGAGAGAGCCGGGGCCCATACTCCGCAGTCGGTCGATGGGGCACGGCCTATGGATCCCCGCCTTCGCGGGGACGACAAGCTCTCAGCTCATCGCAGCTTCAGGCTCGCCAAGCCGGCCAGCGCCAGCACCACCGCGACGATCCAGAAGCGGATCACGATCTGCGGCTCGGTCCAGCCGAGCTGCTCGTAGTGATGGTGGATCGGCGCCATCTTGAACACGCGCTTGCCGGTGAGCTTGAACGAGACGACCTGCACGATCACCGACACCGCTTCCAGCACGAACAGGCCGCCGACGATGGCGAGCACGATCTCGTGCTTGATCGCCACCGCGGTGGTGCCGAGCATGCCGCCCATCGCCAGCGAGCCGGTGTCGCCCATGAAGATCGAAGCCGGCGGCGCGTTGAACCAGAGGAAGCCGAGACCGGCGCCGATCACCGCTCCGCATAGCACCGCCAATTCGCCGGTGCCGGCGACGTAGTGGATCTGCAGATAGTCGGCGAACAGGGTATTGCCGGCGAGATAGGAGATCAGCCCGAAGCTTGCCGCCGCGATCATCACCGGCACGATCGCCAGGCCGTCGAGCCCGTCGGTCAGATTGACCGCGTTGCCGGCGCCGACGATGACGAAGGCGCCGAACAGCACAAAGCCCCAGCCGAGATTGATCACCAGTTCCTTGAAGAACGGGAACACCAGCGAGGTGGCGATCGGCGCCGTGCCCGAGACGGGCGAGAATGGTGCAGGCGATAATCGCGATGATCGCTTCCGCCAGCATACGGGTGCGGCCGGCAAAGCCGGCATTGGTCTGCTTGGTGACTTTCAGATAGTCGTCGTAAAAGCCGATGACGCCGTAGCTCAGCGTCACCCCGAGCACCACCCAGACATACGGATTGCCGGGGTTCGCCCACAGCAGCGGTCGAAACCAGCAGCCCCGACAAAATCATCAGCCCGCCCATGGTGGGCGTGCCGATCTTGGTCACCAGGTGCGACTGCGGGCCGTCGGAGCGGATCGGCTGGCCCTTGCCCTGCTTCATCCGCAACAAGTCGATGATCGGGCCGCCGAACAGGAACACGAACACCAAGCGCGGTGACGACGGCGCCGCCGGTGCGGAAGGTGATGTAGCGAAAGACGTTGAAAAACGAAACTTTGTCGGAAAGCTCGGTCAGCCAATAGAACATCGGGTCAAGCCCTGCCGCTCAATTTTGCGCCACCGGTGCGGCCGCCGCGCGGCCGGGCGAACTGGCGTTCCAGCGCCTTGACGATCGGACCCATCTTGGACCCCAGCGAACCCTTCACCATCACGGCGTCGCCATCGCCGATGGCATCGAGCACGCTTGGCTCCAACGCCGCCGCCGTCTCGGCATAGCCGCCCCGCGCGCCCGAGGGAAGGGCCTCCCAGAGCGCGCGCATCAGCGGCCCACAGCAGAACACCAGATCGATCTTGGCCGCCGCGATCGGCTCGGCCAGGCCGCGGTGCAGCGCCACGCCGCGCGCGCCCAGTTCCAGCATGTCGCCGAGCACGGCGATACGCCGGCCGCGCGGCCCGACCGGCGCCATGCCGAGCAGCATGACCGCCGCCCGCACGGAGGCCGGGTTGGCGTTGTAGCTCTCGTCGATCAGCAGCGCGCTGCCGCTTGGCAATTTCAGGCTGATGCGGGTGCCGCGGCCGGTCGCCGGCTTCAAGCTGTTGAGCGCGAGCGCGGCGAGCGCGAGATCGGCGCCGGCAAGCGCCGCCGCCGCCAGCACGGCGAGCGAATTGAGCACCAGATGCTCGCCGGGCGCGCCGATCTTGTAGGTGACCTCCTCGCCCAAGATGCGCGCCTGCACGGTGGAGACTTCGGCGTGCAGCGAATGGCGCAGCAGCCGCGCATCCGCCTTGGCATTGGCGCCGAAGGAGACGATGCGTTCGACGCCGGCCGCCTCGGCGGCTTTGGCAAGCTGGGCATATTGTCGGATATCGCGATTGATCACGGCCGCGCCGCCCGGCTCCACGCCAACAAAGATTTCCGCCTTGGCCTCGGCGATCTTTTCCAGCGAGCCGAGATATTCCAGATGCACCGGCGCGATGCCGGTGACGATCGCTATGTGCGGCCGTACCAGTTGCGTGAGCGGCGTGATTTCGCCGGCATGGCTCATGCCGATCTCGAACACGGCGTATTTCGCGCTCGCCGGATAGCCGCGCGAGCGACAGCGGCACGCCCCAGTGATTGTTGTAGGAGGCGGCCGAGGCATGGGTCTCGCCGTCGGCGGAGAGCGCGAGCTTCAACGCTTCCTTGGTGCTGGTCTTGCCGACCGAGCCGGTGACGGCGATCACCTTGGCGTGCGAGCGCGCGCGCGCGGCGCGGGCAAGATCGCGCAAAGCCTCGAGCACATCGTCGACGGCGAGCAGCGGCGCATCGGCGGCAAAGCGCCCGCGTTGCGACCGCGCGACCACCGCGAGACCGGCGCCGGCTTTGAGCGCGCCCTCGACAAATTCATGGCCGTCACGGTTCTCGCCCTGGATGGCGAAGAAGGCATCGCCTTTGCCGAGCGTGCGGCTGTCGATGGAGACGCCCGGCACCTCCGCCGGCAGCGCGCCTGATTCTGTCCGCGCGCATGGCGTGTCGGCCATCGTCATCGTCGACGGCTCCGACAAAGCGCGCTCATGCCACCTTCCCCTGCAAGGCCGCGGCGACCGCCTCGTGGTCGGAAAACGGCACGATGCGGTCGCCGACGATCTGGCCAGTTTCATGGCCCTTGCCGGCAATCAGCAGCACGTCGCCGGCTTTGAGCGCAGCAATGCCGGCGCGGATCGCTTGCGTGCGGTCGCCGATTTCGTCCGCGCCCGGCGCGGCGGCGAGAATCGCGGCGCGGATGGCGGCCGCGTTCTCGCTGCGCGGATTGTCGTCGGTGACGATGACGCGGTCGGCATTCTCGGCGGCGATGCGGCCCATCAAGGGACGCTTGCCCTGGTCGCGGTCGCCGCCGGCGCCGAACACCACGGTCAGCTTGCCGCTGGCGTAAGGGCGCAAGGCGGCGAGCGCCTTGGCCAGCGCGTCGGGCTTGTGGGCATAGTCGACGAAGATCGGCGCGCCGTTATGGCTGCCGACCATTTCCAGCCGGCCTTTGGCGCCGGAGAGTTCCTCCAGCGCGGCGAAGACGCGTGCCGGCGGCGCGCCGGTGGCGATCGCCAAGCCGGCGGCGACCGCGGCGTTCTGCACCTGGAACGCCCCGACCAGCGGCAGCTTCACTTTGTAAGCGGTGCCGCCATACGCGACGTCGATCACTTGCGCGAAACCGTCGATGGCGCCGCCCACCAGCTTGATGTCGTCGCCGTGCTCGCCGACCGTGACGATCCGCAAGTCGCGCTGCTTGCGCCGCCTCGATCACCTGCCCGGCAAAGCAATTGTCGACATCGATCACCGCCGCGCCGCCGGGCTGTACCAGCTCGAACAGGCGCAGCTTCGCCTGCAGATAGGCTTCCATGGTCGGGTGATAATCGAGATGGTCGCGCGACAGATTGGTGAAGGCGCCGGCCGCAATGCGCACGCCGTCGAGACGATGCTGGTCGAGCCCGTGCGAGGAGGCTTCCAGCGCGAGATGGCTGACGCCCTCAGCCGTCAACCGGTCGAGGGTGCGATGCAGCTCGACCGGATCGGGCGTGGTCAGCGAGCCGTAGCGCTCGCCCTTGGGCGAGACCACGCCGACGGTGCCGATGCTGGCGGCTTGCAGGCCGAGCGTGGTCCAGATCTGGCGCGTGAAGGCGGCAACCGACGTCTTGCCGCTGGTGCCGGTGACACCGGCGATGGTTCCGGGCTGACGCGGAAAAAACTTCGCCGCCGCGAGCGCCAGCGCGCGGCGGGCATTGGCGACCGGCACGAAGGCAACGCCGTCGGCGAGGCCCTCGGGACGCTGCTCGGCCGCCACCGCCACCGCGCCGGCCGCCGCGGCGGCGCGCGCGAAATGGGCGCCGTCGGCCTTGGCGCCGGCGATGGCGAAGAACAGAAAACCGGGCTTGGCCTTGCGGCTGTCGGAGGTGACGCCGGCGATCTCGAGCGCCGCAAACCGCGGATCGAGGCGAGCATCCTCAAAGAGATCGGCGAGGTTCATCAGCGTCGTCTGGGCACCAGATTAGCTAGCGTTGTGCCGTATGCCGTTAGCGGCTTTCGGTCGCCCTGGCTAGGATCAGTTGAGCGGCCTTGGGCAGATCGAAACGCGGCTCAAGATCGAGCAGCGGGGCAACGCGCGCGATCACCTTGCCCGCGGTCGGGCCGGCGTTCCAGCCGGCGGTGGCGAAGCCGTGGGTTCCCTTAACCGGCTGCGGCTCATCCAGCATGATCAGCACCAGATATTTAGGCTTGTCGGCCGGCAGCACGGCCATGAAATCGGTCAACAGCTTGTGCTTGGCGTAGCGGCCGTTGATGACCTTTTCGGCGGTGCCGGTCTTGCCGCCGACATAGTAGCCCTCGACATTGGCAAACTTGCCGGTGCCCTTCTCAGCGTTCAATCGCAGCAGGTAGCGCATATCGAGGCTGGTTTGCGGCTTGAGCACGCGCTTGGCGACAGCCTTGGCTTCCGCTTCGCTGCGCTTGAGAAAGGTCGGCGGGATCAACAGGCCGCCGTTGACGGTGGCCGCGACGCCCATCGCCGCCTGCAACGGCGCAACCGACAGTCCGTGACCGAAGGCGATGGTGACGGTGTTGAGCTCGCCCCAATGCTTCGGAACCAGCGGCTCGGCGCTCTCCGGCAATTCGGTGCGCAGCCGGTCGAGCTGACCCATCTTCTTCAGGAAGGCTTTGTGCCCGTGGACGCCGACCGCCAGCGCCATGCGCGCGGCACCGATGTTCGACGAATAAGTGAAGATCTCCGGCACCGTGAGCGCGCGGTGCATCGGCTCGTAATCGTGGATGGTGAAGCGGCCATAATGCAGCGAATGGCTGGCGTCGAAAGTCGAGCGCAGCGTCGCCCTGCCGGAATCGAGCGCCATGGCGACAGTGAGCACCTTGAAGGTCGAGCCCATCTCGTAGACGCCGGTGGTCATGCGGTTGATGCGGGTCGGATCGTTGGCCTCGCGCGGATTGTTCGGGTCGTAGTCGGGCTCCGATACCAACGCGACGATCTCGCCGGTATTGACGTTGAGGATCAGGCCGGCGGAGGCCTTGGCCTTGAATTTAGCGCGCGCCTTGACGAGTTCGTCGCGCAAGGCGAATTGCGCGCGCAGATCGAGCGAAAGCTGCACCGGACGCTGCAGCCGGTCGGTGGCCAGTCCCGCCATGTGCAACGCGGCGAGCCCCTGCCCGTCCACCCATTTCTCGATGCCGGCGATACCCTGGTTGTCGATATTGACCAGACCGATCACCTGGGAAACCGTCGGCCCATTGGGATAGACGCGCTTGTTCTCGGTCAGGAAGCCGACGCCGGGAATGCCGAGCTTGTGTACCTCGTGTTCCTGCTTCGGCGTGATTTCGCGCTTGAGCCAGATGAAGCCGCGCTTGGATGACAAGCGGTCGCGCATTTCCTTGGAGTTGAGATCGGGCATCACCGCCGTGAGCTTTTCCTCCGCTTCGTCGGGATCGATGAGCTTGCGCGGCTCGGCGAACAGCGACGGCGACTTGATGTCGGTGGCAAGGATCTGGCCGTTGCGATCGACGATATCGGGGCGCGCGGTGGCGACCGCGTCCTGGCTGATGCTGCGACGGGCGCCGTGGCCCTCGCTCTGCTCGGCGAACACGACCAGCCGCAACGCGATCACGCCATAGATGCCGGCGAAGGCGAGGATGGCGAGGCCGAGCCGCGCCTTGGCCTTGACGCTGCGGTCGACGCCGCGGCCGTAAAGCAGCGAGCGCACCAGGCGTTGCCAGCGGGTTTCGACCGGCATGCGGCTCACCTTCTCGCCCGCGGCGTTGGCACGCTGCCGGTCGTCTCGGCTGCCGCGCCTTTCAGCATGGCGCCGACCAAGTCGGCGGGCGGCGACGGACGCGGCGGCAGATTGTCGAACGTCCCGAACTGCGCCGGCTTGACCGGCTGCAGCGCCAGATGGCGCTGGGCGAGCCCCTCGATGCGGGCCGGCGCATCGAGTTTCGCCCATTCGGCGCGCAGCGTCGCGATGGCATTGCGCTCGTGGCGCAGTTCGCCGCGCAGCTTCGCCACCCGCTCGGCCTGCAGCGTGGAATCGAACTTGATCTTGTAGACAAAGGACGCCGCCAGGATCAGCGCCGCGATGACGAGAATGTTGAGAAGGCGCATGGTCAGCGTCCTTTCAACACGTCGGTGAGCGACGGCAGGCGCGGCAACAGGTCGCCGGCAACGGTGGTGCGGGCGGCTGCGTCGCTGCGCTCGGCAGCGCGCAGCTTGGCGGAGCGGGCGCGCGGATTGTGCGCGACCTCCTCGGCGTCCGCCGTGACCGGGCGTTTGGTCAGCACCTTGAAGGTCGGCGCCGGACGCTTGCGCTCGGGCGCATGGCGCGAGCCGCCACCGGTCGCGCTGCGCTCGGCGAGGAAGGTCTTCACGATGCGGTCTTCCAGCGAATGGAATGACACGACCACCAGACGTCCGCCCGGCTTCAAGATGCGTTCGGCGGCGGCCAGCGCCGCCGCCAGCTCGGCAAGTTCGTCATTGACGAAAATGCGCAGCGCCTGGAACGTGCGCGTGGCCGGATGGATGTCGCCGGGACGCGAGCGGACCGCCGAGGCGACGATGTCGGCGAGCGCCTTGGTCGCCGTGATCGGCGCTTTGTCACGCACCCGCACGATGGCGCGCGCAACGCTGCGCGAATGGCGCTCCTCGCCGAGCAGAAAAATGATATTGGCGAGGTCACGCTCGCTCCGCCGCCGCCACGACATCGGCGGCACTCGGACCATCATGACCCATGCGCATGTCGAGCGGCCCGTCATGACGGAACGAAAATCCGCGCTCGGCGCGATCGAGCTGCATGGAAGAAACGCCGACATCGAGCACGACGCCGTCGACGGCGTCGACGCCGCAATCGCGCGCCACCTTGTCGAGATTTGAAAAGCGGTCCTCGACCAGCGTCAGCCGGCCCTGCGCGGCTTCAACGAGATCGGCGCCAAGCGCGATCGCGCTCTGGTCGCGATCGATGCCGACGACCTTGCAGCCGGCGGCGGCGAGAATGGCGCGCGTGTAGCCGCCGGCGCCGAATGTGCCGTCGATATAGATGCCGCCGTCACGAACGTTGAGGAAGTCGATGGCCGCGCGGCCGAGCACGGGAATGTGGGGGGCCGGTCCGCCAGCGACAGCAGAGCCGTCGCCGCCCCCCATCATTCCCGCGCTCCGGGCGCGCCACGCGCCGCCGTCGGGGAGCCAAGCTCGTTCTTGAGCGCGCGCACCTTTTGGGTGGCCTCCGCGAGCTCGTTGCGAAAACGGCCGGGCTCCCAGATCTGAAACTTGTGACCGAGACCGACAAACGCCACCGAGTCGGTAACGCCTGAATGCTGCTTCAAGGCTCTCGCTCAAAACGACGCGGCCCTCGCCGTCGATCTTGAGCGTCTCGCTGGTGCCGTAGAGCGCGAGCGCGAATTGCTCGCGCGCCGCCGAAAACGGCGGGTAGCGCGAAATCAGCGCTTCGATTTCCGACATCAGCGCATTCCCCCCGGCGTCGATCGCAGCCGTATCGAGCGCCGGATAACAGTAGAGACCGTCGAAGCCATCGCGGGTGAGCACCGAGCGGAAGGGAGCCGGAATAGACACGCGGCCCTTGGAGTTCGAGCCGCAACGTGTAGTTCGACACGAAGCGGTCCATCACCTCTACCCCACACCGACCGGACGCCACACGCGCGAGCCGAACGGGCTCGAGACCCCGGGACCGCCGCTTTGCCCCGGTATTCACCGGGTTGGGAGGCTGATCTCGGTGAGAATTCGTGGGATATCATGGGATATTATGGGCGTCAAATGGAATGCCCCGCCAGTGCCTGGCCCGGGCATCCGGCGCGTTCAAACCTCATTAATGGTCTTTAAGCTTAAGGATTTGTTGAAACCGCCGCGGTCAAACGACGCCGCAGGGAGCGCGAAGTTCCGACCGCGGAACCAGCGATGCCGATCGCACCACCCGCGTCACCGGGAAACTCAAGGAACGCCGACCCGCGCCGAGGGTTGACCGGCGCGGGCTGCGAGCCCGCGCAGGGAACCAGCGCGTTTGATGCTGCGGCTTCACGTCCATCCAAGGAGGCGATGACGATGAAGAAACGCATGATCGGCGTTGCGCTTGCGGCGCTGACGCCGGGCGGCGTGAGGTCGCTGGGCGGCATGCCGTCGACCAAGCACTGATCCGAATCAGTCGACGCGCTTCCGGGACGCGGGCTGCAAGCCCGCGCTCCGGAATTTCGGCTATTCAATGACGCGGCTCCCGCCTGCCGCGGATTCCTGTGTATTGATCTATGGTTGCTTGATTTTCCGCCGCGGCGCGGTGCAAGGTGACCCTCTGCCGCAAACATTCGATTCGAAATGGCACCGGCGCATGGCGTCCTTTGAGCCGAATTCCTTCATCGTCTCGGACGTCGTACCTTCGCCCAATAGCGACGAACGCAAGGGCGATGGAACGCCCAATATGATCCTGCTGCACTACACCGGCATGGCGACCGGCGATGCCGCCCTGAAACGCCTGTGTTCGGCCAAGAGCAAAGTCTCGGCGCATTACGTGGTGTTCGAAGACGGCCGCGTCGTGCAATGCGTGCCGGAAGAGCGGCGCGCCTGGCACGCGGGCATCTCATCCTGGGCCGGCGAAACCGACATCAATTCGGCCTCGATCGGAATCGAGATCGTCAATCCAGGCCACGATCTCGGCTACATCGATTTTCCGCGCCGGCAGATTGCGGCGGTGATCTCGCTTTGCCGCTCGATCGTCACGCGCCGCGGGCCGTTGCGAGCGGACCGCGTGCTCGCGCATTCCGACGTGGCGCCGTCGCGCAAGCAGGACCCGGGCGAGAAATTTCCCTGGGATCTGTTGAGCGCGTCCGGCATCGGCCATTGGGTACGGCCGGCGGCGCTCGACATCGGCGGCACAACGCTTAAGCCCGGCGAGCAAAGCGACGCGGTGACGCGCATGCAGCGCGCGCTCAAGGACTACGGCTACGGCATCGAAGAGACCGGCAGCTATGACGACCCCACGCGCGACGTGGTCACCGCCTTCCAGCGCCACTTCCGCCCGGCGCGGGTGGACGGCATCGCCGATCCTTCGACATTGCTGACCCTGCGCGCGCTCGGTGAAACGCGCTCGGCGCGGCTGGCAAAAGACGTCGCGGAATCGCACCGCGCCACGGGCTGAGAATTTCTCGCCGCAACAACGACGCGCCGCGCCCGACTTGTCACCCGGCTTTTTCGGCGGGCGGCACCGGAACACCCGGCAGGCGCCACGGCGCATGCGCGAAGCGCTCGTGCAGGAATTCAAGAAACACCGCGACGCGCGGCAGACGCTGGCGCCCGGCCGGATAAACCGCGGCGAGCGGAAACGGCTCGACGTGGTGGAGGTCGGTCAGCAAAGCGACGAGTTCGCCGTCGCGCAGCGGCGAGCCGACGATGACGTCGGACAGGCGGATGATGCCGGCGCCTTCGATCGCCAGGCGCAGCGCCGCCTCGGCATCATCGGTGGCCACGCGCGGCCGCACCTCCACCACATCGATGCCGCCGCGGGTCTTGAACGGCCAGCGATTGAGGCCGGGGCCGGCGACGGTGATGCAATCGTGCTGTTTGAGATCGGCGGGGACATGGGGGGTGCCGCGGCGCTTGAGGTATGACGGCGCCGCACAGATCACGCGCTGCAGGTCTGCAATTTTGCGGCGGACAAAACGGCCTTCGGGAATATGGCCGGAGCGCACGGCGATATCGGACTGCTCCTCAAGCAGATCGACCAGCCGGTCGGTAATCGACAGATCGAGGTCGATTTCCGGATAGCGCGCCAGGAAATCGGCCAATGCCGGGGCCAATTGATGCAAGCCGAAGGCGGTGCCGGAATTGATTCGCAGCCGGCCGCGCGGGGCGCCGCGCATGTGCATGACTTCGGCCTCGGCCTCGTCGATGTCGCCGACAATGCGCCGGGCGCGGGCCAAAAACGCTTCCCCTTCAGGGGTTAAGGCCAGCCGCCGGGTGGTGCGGGCGAGCAGGCGGACGCCCAGGCGGTCCTCCAGCCGCGACACCAGCTTGGAGACGGCCGAGGGGGTCAGCCCTAAGTCCTTGGCGGCAGCGGAGAAACTGCCGCGGTCCATGACGCGGACGAAGGCGCGCAGGTCGGAAGTGGCATCCATGGAACCCACCTAGATTGCTGATTTTGCATCCGAATTTTAGTAGCAACCGGCTATTTATTCCAAATAGGCAACAAAGACAGCAGCATAATAGCGTATTATCTTTTAAGAACAAGATAATATTATGCGCTTAACGCATAGGGGAAGATGATGATCCCCGCTTGGAGAACTGCCATGAAGACCCGTAATCGCCTCCGTGTTCCCACCGTCGACGTCCATGCCGCGCTCGCACGCGCGCATGCCGACCGGGCCGAACACATCCGCATCGCCCTCGCCCAGGTGCCGGGCTTGCTGAAGCGCCTGTCGGCTAAGCTGCGGCCGAGCCGGCACCGCCTGCCGCACACCGGCGCCTGGGCCTAACCCCGGCGCTCCGGCCATGGTCTTGAGCCTGATCCTGCGCCTGATGGCGCGTCGCCGGCGGCGTTGAATTCGCGCGCCGCCGTCCGACTTCTCGTTTGACGGTCGCTCTCGTAGCGACCTCCCAGCGCCCGGGCCGTCCCCCCTCCCAACTGGCTCGGGCGCTTTTTTCTTGCAAACCATCACGCTATCGCGCGCTTGACGTGCAGGCCGCGCGCCGCCAAGGCTATCCCTTGTCAGTCGGCCGGACGGCCGCTCCGTGCCAATGCCGAAAGGCGGCCGGGGAGGAAAGTCCGGGCTCCACGGACAAACGGTGCCGGATAACGTCCGGCGGAGTTGAGCCCTTCGCGGGGCGAGGCTTCAGGGACAGTGCCACAGAAAACAAACCGCCGCGGCTAGCGTAGCGTTCAATCGCGGTAAGGGTGAAACGGTGCGGTAAGAGCGCACCGCGCTTGCCGGCAACGGCAGCGGCACGGCAAACCCCACCGGGAGCAAGACCGAATAGGAATGACGCGGGGCGAAAGCCTCAGGCCGGTCCGGGCCAGTCATTCGGGTAGGTTGCTTGACGCGCCGGGCAACCGGCGTGCCAGAGGAATGGCCGTCACGTTCGCAGGTTTCGACCGGCGGGCCATACAGAACCCGGCTTACAGGTCGGCTGATACGTTGTAAGGGGGCTCGGCGGCAACACCGCCGGGCCCCCGCCAATTTTGCGGGACTGCGTAGGCATGTCCGCGCCGCTCTCTGCCCCAAGTTCTTTGCGCGACATTGTGTTCTTCCCGTTTGTCGTTCTGCGCGCGGGCGCCGAACTTCTCGCGCGCGCATCCTCCCGTCCGCTGCGTCTGTTAGCATCGCCTATTGCCAGACGGGGGCGTGCCGGGCACGACGTGGTGATGGCGGCAAAGCCGATGACTCAAAAATCCACGCGGGTGCGCCGGCTGGCCGCGATCGTCTTTCTGATCGCGCTCGCGCCCACGATATTCTTCGCCCTGCGCAGCTACGGCTCGTTGCGCTTGCTGCGCTCGGCCTATGAAGTCGGCGCGCCGATGACCAGCAGCGTGCGCGCGTGGATGACGCTTGAATACGTCGCCGCGACTTATCGCACGCCGAAGGCGGCACTCATCGCGCAGCTCGCATTGCCGCCGCAAACAGATCCCGACACCAGTCTGAAGACGCTAGGCGACCGCGCCGGCGTTTCTCCTGCGGAATATATGCAGCGGGTGCAGCGCGTGCTCGCGGTGCTGTCGCCCAACGTGCTGTCGGATCGCAACAACGAAAACTCCGGCTGGCTCGGCGCCATCGGCGACCAGGTTCTCACCGCCCTGCTGGTCTACGGCTACCCGGCGCTCGGCTTGACGCTGCTGCTCGGCGCCATCGGCTTGCCCTTGCCCGACGGGGTGGCGACCACGGTCGCCGGCTCGCTGGCGTCGCAAGGACGCATCGACTGGTTCTGGGCCGCGACCATCGTGGTGGTGGCGTCTCTGCTTGGCGACGCCATCGCCTACGGACTCGGCCGCCTGCTCAGCCGGAAATTCCTCGATCGCCACGGGCATTGGCTCGGCTTCACGGCAGCGCGCCAAGCGCGCGCGCAATCGCTGTTCGACCGCTGGGGATTGCTCACGGTGTTCATCACCCGCACCTTCATGTCGTACTTGAGCTCGATCGCCAGCGTGCTGGCGGGCATAAGCCACTATCGGCTGCCGAAATTCTTGGGCGTGGCCCTGCTCGGTCGCCTGGTGTGGACCGCCGGCTATTTCGGCCTCGGCTACGGCATCGGCGGCGATTGGGAGGCGGCCACCGGCTTCCTGACCAATTTGAGTGTGTTCCTGCTGCTGTTGGTGCTGCTCGCGGTTTCCGGCGCCGTTGCCGCCGGCCGGCTCGGCGCTTCGACATAACGCGATATGACCGAGATCATATGCGGCCGCCGCGTTTCAAGGCAGCATCGCGCCCGCTCGACCGGCAGCCCGCAACCGGTCATTGGCTGATTCAGGTCAAGGCAATTCGGCATTTCATCGACTAGACGCGTCAGGTCTGAGCGAAAGAGAATGGCCATGCTGCGCTACGCGCTCAGCGAACTCGGCTTCCGCCGCGGCCGCTCTTTGGTCACCGCGGTGAGCGTCGCGTTAGCGGTGCTGGCGGCGATGATCCTGACCGCGCTGGCGGCGTCCTATGCACGCGCCATCCGGGTGCCGATCGAGACGGTCGGCGCCGACGTGGTGGTGCAGACGCAAGGCGACATCCCGCCCAAGTTGGAAGGGCTGGTCTTTCCGCATCCCAACGCCTTGATCCCGCCGGCCGTTGTCGGCGAGATCAAAGCGATGCCCGGCGTCATCGGCCTGACGCGCGCGGTCTATATGTGGGACCTCGAACCCGACCGCTACGCCTCGATCCTCGGCATTGACACCGGCGAGGCCGGCCTGGGCGGGCTTAACGCGCGGCTGATCGACGGCAAGCCGATCGACGCCTCAAGCCGCGCCGTTCTGCTCGACAGCGACTATGCCCGCAAGAACAAGCTCAAGGTCGGCGACACGGTCAAGCTCGGCACGGCGCCGTTTCCGGTCGCCGGTATCGTCGACGCCGCGCGCGGCGGCAAGGTGGTGCGCGCCGACGTCTACAGCCCGCTCGCCGTCGCGCAGGCGCTCGCCACCGCGGCGCCGCAGGTGCGGGCGCTCTATGCGTTCGGCCCCGACGACGCCAATCTCGTGCTGGTCAAGGTCAATCGCGAGCAGCTCGCCGGCGTGGTCGAGACGATCACCAAGCTGCTCGGCAAGAAGGGCGTGGTGTCGAGCGAGCTCTCGATGCGGCAGGCGCTCAGCGGCGTGTTGTTTCTGTCGCAGAGCATGGGCCTGATCATCGCCGCGGCGATCGGCGTCTTCGCGGCGGCCTTCGTGTGGCGGGCGACCGCCTCGGCGGTGGCCGAGCGGCGCCGGGAAATGGCGATCCTGCAGGCGATCGGCTGGTCCTGGCCGCATATCCGGCGGCAGGTCCTGATCGAGAACCTGTTGCTGGCGGTCGCCGGCACCGCGGCCGGTGTCATTTTGGCGTTGGTGGCCGCGATTGCGCTCGGACACATCTCGGTCACCGTCGACTTGCCGTGGGACTTGAGCTCGACCCCGCATTTCATTCCGCAAGCCGCGATCAACCGCACCCAAACCATCACCGCACCGATTGCGATCTCGTGGACGATGGCGGCGCTCGCCGCCGCCGGCGGCGTCGCGATCAGCGTCTTGGCGGCACTGGCGGTGCTGGCTTTGCCGCGGCCGCGACCTTGGGCGCTCCTGCATAGCGAATGAAAGAGCAGACCATGATGAATGCACCGGCCATTGAAACGTCAAAGCCGCTTTCCGGCGGCCCGACGCTGGCGCCGGCTGTTAAGCAGCCGGCCATTCAGGCGCAAGGCATCCACAAGCGCTACGGCGATATCGACGTCTTGAAGGGCGTCGATCTGACGGTCGGCACCGGGCAATTCACCGCCATCATGGGCAAGTCCGGCTCCGGCAAGAGCACGCTGCTCGGCATCGTCGCCGGCCTCGAACGACCCGATGCGGGGCACGTGCTGGTGATGGGGCAAGAACTCGCCGGCATGAGCGATCAGGCCATGGCGGACGTGCGCCGCCGCTCGATCGGTATCGTGTTCCAGGGCTTCAGCCTGATTCCATCGCTGACCGCGCTCGACAACGTGCTGCTGCCGACGTTTTACGACGCTCGCATGACGGTGGACGAATCCCGCCAGCGCGCCACCGAACTGTTGAACCAGGTCGAGTTGGGCGGGCGGCTCGGCAACCGGCCGTCGGCGCTGAGCGGCGGCGAGCAGCAGCGCGTGGCGATCGCGCGCGCGCTCATCAACAGACCGTCGGTGCTGTTGGCCGACGAGCCGACCGGCAATCTCGACCAGACGACCGGAACCGCCGTGCTCGAGCTGCTGATTGCGCTCGGCCGCGCCCACGGCACCTCGCTGCTGATGGTGACGCACGATCCCGACGTGGCGGCGCGCGCCGACAATGTCGTCGACATGAAAGACGGGAGGGTGAGCGATGCCCACGCGTAGACACGTCATTCTAACGCTTGCCGCCGGCGCCGCCGCGGCGCTAACGGCATCGTTCGCCTTTGCCGCGCCGCCGACGGTCGAGATCATCGCGCTGCCGCACTCGCCGGTGCAGAGCGCGCTGAAGCCGGTGCGCGATTTCCTCGCCACCGTTTCCGGCGTGAAGGTGATCGAACTCGATTCCGAGAGCGCCCCGGGCGAGAAGCGGATCAAGGCGGTCGGCCTCAAGGGTCACGTACCGATCCTGCTCTTGGTCAACGGCAGCTACCGTTACAAGCGCGCCGACGGCACCGCGGTAACGTTCAAGGATTTTCCCGCCAAATCCAACAATCCGCTCGGCCTCAATGGCAGCTGGAGCGTCAAGGATTTCGAGGCGGCGGTGAAGGCGGTGCTGGGAGGGAAATAACGTGGCGATCCATTGGCGCTATGTGTGGAGCGAGACGGCCTATCGCTGGAAGCGCAGCGCGCTGTTGATCGGCGGTATCGCGCTGGCCGTCACGTTGGTCATCACGCTCGACATTCTCGGCCGCGCCTTTGCCGATCTCGCGACCGTGCCGTTCCGCAATCTCGGCGCCGATCTGATCGTGCAGCGCAGCGCCACCCAGTCGGCGGTGCCCAAGGAGATGGGCATCATGCTGCCCTACTCGGCCGAGCCGATCACCAATGCCGAATTACAACGGCTGGCCGCCGAACCGGGCGTGACGCAGGCCGCCGGCTTCGTGCTGCTGTGGAATCTCGGCAAGGGCCGTTTCGTCTCGATCAGCGGCATCCCGCTTGACGCCGACGCGCCGCCGCTCGGCCCCGGCAAGGTGCGCAAATGGCTGATGCCGGGCGGCCGGCTGCCGAACCCGCACGCGCGCGAGGTGCTGGTCGAGCGGCATTACGGCGCCTTCTATCGGCTCAAACCCGGCAGCACCGTCGACATCGGCGGGCAGAGCTACGCGGTGGTCGGCGTCGTCGACGTTCTGGAAGGCAGCCAGATCGCCGCCAGCAATTTCTACCTGGATATCGACGAGGCGCGCCGGCTGGCCGGGCTGCCGCCCGATCTGGTCAACCAGGTGTTTCTCAAGCTGGCAGACATGGCCGAAACCGAGACGGTGAAGAGCCGCATCGCCGCCTGGCTGCCGCATGCCTCGGTGACCTCGCCCGGCACCATGTTGCAGTTGTTCGGCGGCGTGTCGCAGACCATCGGCCGTTTCCGCTCGGTGGCGGTGGCAGCCGGCGCGCTCGCCGCGCTGGCGCTGAGCGCCACGCTGGTGTTCGGCAATCTGGTCGAGCGCCGGCGCGAACTCGCCATTTTGCGCGTGATCGGCTGGAAGCAGCAGCAGGTGCGACGTGAAATCGCGGCCGAAATGGCGCTGCAAGGGTTGCTCGGCGGCCTGCTGGCGATCGGCCTGGTCGCCATCGGCAGCGAATTTTTTGCCCAGATCCATATCGCCTTGCCGGCCAATTTGCCGGGCGAGAACCCGGCGACATTTGCCGATGGCGGCTTTCAGGCCGGCGCATCCAGCATTGCGCTGCCGGTATCTCTGACAATGTGGGATTGGTTGCCGGGTCCGTTGCTGGCCGCGCTGGCGCTCGGCGTCTGCGGCTGGTGGATGGCGGCGGACCGCAAGCAGATTTTGTGGTCGGCGATCAAAGCCGTCTGAGACTTTTGTGCGCGCGACGTAGAAGGCCCGCGCGGGGCTAACC
Source organism: uncultured Alphaproteobacteria bacterium (assembly GCA_963727555.1). GTDB lineage: Bacteria > Pseudomonadota > Alphaproteobacteria > Rhizobiales > Xanthobacteraceae > Pseudolabrys. Next base: position 262,314 of record CAVSGT010000004.1, read on the forward strand.
GCGCGGGCCGATACGACGACTCAACCGTTGGGGGACCGTTGAGGGCGGCGAGTCGCCGCGACCATCAAACGCCGCTCAGCTGTTGTCGCGGCGGGTGAAGCCGGTGTGGCGATCGACGATGATGCGATCGACCAGCGTATTGTCCTTGGTGACGATGTCGGCGGTGATCGAGTCGGCGTCCTTCTCCTTCACCTCGCCGAGCTTGAGCCGCGGATTGTCGCGACGTTCGAGCCAACGCTCCATGCGCGCCTTCACGTCGTCGACGGTGAGATTGAGTTTGCCTTGCGTCGCTTCGGCGCGCGGACCATTGCCGGGGCCGTAGCCGCGTCCGTAACCCATCATCCCGGGGCCATAGCCGCGTCCGTTACCCATCATGCCGGGGCCGTAGCCGCCGCCCCAACCGCGCATGTGATAGCCGGGACCGTAACCTTGACCGGGGCCATAGCCTTGACGAGGACCATAACCCGGGCCGGCACCGGGACCGCGCTCATCGCCTTGCGCGAAGGCGGGGCAATCCCATCCGCCGGGTCCGCCCGGCCCGCCGCCCCAGCCGCGCATGTGATAGCCGGGGCCGTATCCGCCGCCCATCATACCCCAGCCTTGCGCCATGACTGGCGAATGGGTGACCCAGAAGGCGCCGGCCGCGAGCGCCACCGCAACTCCGGCACCGATCAGATAACGTGCACGCATTGTAGTTCTCCGTTGTGTTGATCGAGATTGTGTTGATCGAAAGCGTGGACAGGAATTTGCGTTACGAGTGGCGGCGCGTTGCGCGCTACCAGCTCATCATGTGGCCGGGGGCCGTAGCCGCCCATCATTCCGTAGCCGTAGCCGCCCATCATGCCGGGGCCGTAACCGCCACCCCAACCCATGTGGTCGCCGCGGCCATAGTCGCCGCCCCAACCGCGCATGTGGTAGCCAGGCCCGAAACCTTGGCCGCGCGCGGAGCCGCGCCGCTGCGTGTAACCGTGCCGGTAACCGGGGCCGTAGCCATCCATGTGCCCGTAGCCCGGGCCATAGCCTTGGCCGTAACCGCCCATCATGCCCCAGCCGGAGCCAGTATCGTGCGCGGAAGCGGTCAGCGTGAACGCCCCAGCCGTCAGCGCCGCTGCGATCCCGAGGCCGATCAAGATGTTTCGCGTTTTCATTGGACTGCTCCTCTTGCCTGCAACAGCGATCGCCGTCGCTTGAGGGGGATTAGGAGCGCGACCTGTCACTCAAGTTTGTCGGCGGAGCCCGAATTTGTGACCAAATGTGTCAGGGCGGGCGTCGGCGAGATTTGGTTACAAAAAAGCTGCCCTGATATTGCGCGGAAAGGCGGCAAGCGCCGGCTGGGACGGCCGGCGCTTGCACCGTCGAAGACCGGTTCAAGGCCGCAGATAGACGTAGCCGTCGCCCTGCAATTGCGCGATGCGCACCACGCCGCCTTGGTCGACCTTGACAAAGCCCGGCAGCAGGCCGTGTTCGTCGACTTTCTGCGCCTTCATGGTGTTGGCGCAGGCGTCGAGCGAAACGCCCTCTTCCTTCAGGTTGCTGATGGTCTGCTGGACTTTGGGATCGGCCAAGGCTTTGTGGAAGGCCTTGAGCGCTGGCCCGTGCACGACCAGCACGATCTCGACGTATTCCGGCCCGCCGACGCCGGCGATGTGGTTCTGGATGTTCGAAAGCACGAACGGAACCTTTTCGGCGTCGGACAGGTGATAGACGACTTTCTGCTTGGTCTTGGCGATGGGCGCGGCCTGCGCCGCGCCGCTCGCGGCCAAACCGGCTGCGAAGCCGGTCATGGCCAGCACCGATTTGAAAAAATTGCGCCGTTGCATTGCCTTTTACTCCTTCAGGATTGCTCGCGTGAACGCGCCGCACTCATCGCGCCGGCCGCGTTTGGTTGCATGGATTGTCAGACGCCGACTTCCGCAAAGCGGCGGATGCGCCCGTTCGCTTCGAAGCCGACGATGCGATAGATGCCGGGAGCCCCGTCCATCCCCGGCGAGCCTTGCGGCATGCCGGGCAAGGCGATGCCCTTGATATTGGGGCGCTCGGCCAAGAGCTTGGCGACGGCCTTTTCCGGCACGTGCCCTTCGATCAAGTAATTGTCGACCTTGGCCGTGTGACACGAATAAAGCGGCTCCGGCACGCCGAGGCTCGCTTTGATGATGTCGGGATCGGCTACGTTGTTGACGCTGACCGCGTAGCCTTTGCTGCGCATGTAAGCGACCCAGCCGCCGCAGCAGCCGCAAGTGGCCGATTTCCACACCGTGATCTCGCCGGCCTTGGCCGGCTGCGTCGTGCCGAGCAGCCCCCAAGCCAGCGCTCCGCCACCGCCGACGACCGATAGGCCGATGAGCAGCGCGCGGCGCGACAGGCCCGATTTGAGCGCGGCCTTTTTATCGGCCGGTTTGCGCTTGTCCTTGTTCGGACGATTGTCGTGATTTGCCATTGTTGATCCTCTGCATCGCGCGCTGCTCGGCCGCATGCGGCGCAAAGCGTGGCGCGGATTGAATGAAACGGGAGATGCGGTTTCGACCGGCGCGGCCGCGCTTGACGCGGCGCACGACGGTACAGCCGGCCGCAACAGGCCGGCGGGCGCGGCGAAGGCCGCGCCTAGACGCGCGCGATGGGAGGGGCGAGCTCGGGCTTGGGTGGATGACCGCGCAATGTGTCCGCGACGGCCGCCGAATGGACTTGCGGCCAGATATCGGGTGACCACGCCACCGCCAAATGCATCATCATCGGCGCCGCGGCGCAGTTTTTGATGCAGCCGGCACCCATGGCCTTGGCTGAGTCGTCGACCGCCGCGCCCGCAAGCGCGCCAAGCTGCTGGTGGGCTGCGGCGACATCGGCGGCGTGCGTCGCGACGGCGGCGGCGCCGCCACAGCCATGCGACGGCGCCGAGGCAAAGGCCTGCGCCCACGGCCGGCCCACAAAGGACACGACCATGAGGCCGATCAACAGCCATTTGAGCGGCGTGGCGAGCATAAAACCTGGCATCCCGTCACGGAGGGCCGTGACCGGTAACACCTTAGCCAATCCGGCGCGCCGGCACTTGATTTAAGTCACGAACCTGCGGCCAAGATGACGGCGGCGGTATTTTGTAACCAATTGTGTCAAAGCGGCTATCTGCCAGGAATCGTGACAAGTTTTTTGCCCCAAAGAGGCTGTCCCGAACTAAATTTCGCCCATGAACGATGGCCCGCACATTTTGATCGTCGACGACCATCGCGAAATCCGCGATCTGGTGTCGCGCGCGCTCGGCAAGGAAGGCTTCCGCATCAGTACCGCCGCCGACGGCAAGGCCATGCGCAAGGTGCTGGCCGATGCGCGCATCGATCTCATTCTGCTCGACCTGATGCTGCCGGGCGAGGACGGGCTGTCGCTCTGCCGCGCGCTGCGCGCCGACAGCGACGTTCCGATCATCATGCTCACCGCCAAAGGCGACGAGGTCGACCGCGTCATCGGGCTGGAAATGGGCGCCGACGATTATCTGCCCAAGCCGTTCGGCAGCCGCGAACTGATCGCCCGCATCCGCGCCGTGCTGCGGCGCCAGCGCGCGCGCGCGCCGGCGACCGAGAAAGACAAGGCCAAGCGCTACCGCTTCGAGCGCTGGGCCTTCGACATCGACAAGCGCGAATTGGTCGGCGAAGACGGCGTCGCGGTGCCGCTGAGCACCGGCGAGTTCGATCTGCTGCTGGCGCTGGTCGAGCATCCGCAGCGCACGCTGAGCCGCGACCAGTTGCTCGATCTCGCGCGCCACCGCGCGGCCACCACCTTCGACCGCAGCATCGACACGCAGGTGAGCCGCCTGCGCAAGAAGATCGAGCGCGACCCGAGCGACCCGAAACTGATCAAGACCGTGTGGGGCGGCGGCTACATCTTCACCCCCGATGTGAGCCGCGAATGACCCGCATTTTCCCAAGAGCCTGTTCGGGCAAACGCTGCTGATCCTGCTGGTCGGGCTCGTCGTCTCGCACGCGATCGGCGCCTGGATCTATGCCGGCGCGCGCGAGCAGGCGGTGCGCGCGGTCGGCGGCTTCGCAGCGGCGCAGCGCGTCGCCAATCTCTCGCACCTGGTCGAGGACGCGCCGGCCGACTGGCGCCCGCGCATCGTGGCGGCGCTGAGCGATTCGACCTTCCATGTCTGGCTCTCGCGCGAGCCGCCGCGGCAATTGCCGGTCGATGCCGAAGGCGCCGCCGCCGCGATCGAGGACTATGTGCGTCAGCAAATGCCGGCGCAGCCCGGCCGCGACGTGCGCGCCGCCGTGTTCGCGCCGGTCGGACCGCCCGATGCGCCGTTCGGTCCGCCCTTCAATCAGGGCCCTTACGCAGGACCGATGGGCGGCATGGGCGGGATGCGCGGCATGGGCTCGATGATGCATCAGATGATGGGGCCGAATTTCGGCGTCTGGCGCGGCCTGCAGGTGGCGGTCAAGCTGAACGACGGCCAATGGCTGTCGTTCGCCACCACGCTGCCGAAAGGCGCGCCCTCGGTGTCGTGGCAATTCATCATCTCGATGGTGCTGATGGGCGTGATCGTGCTCGTCGTCTCGATCTGGGCGGTGCGCCGCGTCACCGCGCCGCTCGGCATGCTGTCGGGCGCCGCCGACCGGCTCGGCCGCGACGTGGCCGCCGAGCCGCTGGCCGAGGCCGGCACCGTCGAGATGCAGCGCGCCGCGCGCGCCTTCAACCGCATGCAGGAGCGCCTGCGCCGGCTGATCGAGAGCCGCACGCAGATGCTGGCGGCGCTGTCGCACGACCTGCGCACGCCGCTGACACTCCTACGGCTGCGCACCGAGGAAGTCGCCGACGGCGAGGAGCGCGACAAGATGCTGGCCACCATCGCCGAGATGGACGAGATGATCGGCTCGACGCTCGCGTTCGCGCGCGACGAGGTGCGCGCCGAGCCGCGCCGGCGGGTCGACATCGCCGCGCTGCTCGAAAGCGTGGTCGACGACATGGCCGACGCCGGGCTGCCGGTGAGCATGACGCCGGCGCAGCCCGCGATCCATGAATGCCAGCCGGGCGCCCTCAAGCGCGCGCTCACCAACCTGCTCGACAACGCGGTGAAATACGGCAAGCGCGCGCAGGCCGCGCTCACCAGCACGGCGGAGGCGATCGAGATCACCATCGACGACGAGGGCCCGGGAATTCCCGAGGCGGAGCTCGCCGAAAGTGTTCCAGCCGTTCTACCGGGTCGAGGAATCGCGCAGCCGCGACACCGGCGGCACCGGCTTAGGCCTCGCGATCGCGCAGGCGATCGTGCAGGCGCATGGCGGCGAACTCACGCTCGCCAATCGCCCGGGCGGCGGCTTGCGCGCGACGATCAAGCTGCCGGTCTAGCGCGGCCGGTGTCAGCTTTCGCTGTCGGCGATATGCTCGACCAATTCGACGATGTAGCGGCGCAGCTTGCCGTTCTTGATGCGCATGAAGGCCTTGATCAGCGCAAGCCCGTCGATGGTGGCGAGAAACTCGGAGACATAGGTCGGCGAGACGGCCTCGCCCATGCCGCCGCGATGCCCGCTCGGCGGCGGCGCGCCCTCGAAGAAAAACGAAACCGGCACCTGCAGGATGTTGCACATCTGCTGCAAGCGGCTGGCGCTGATGCGGTTGGTGCCCTTTTCGTATTTCTGCACCTGCTGGAAGGTCAGCCCGAGCGCGTCGCCCAACCGTTCCTGGCTCATGCTCAGCATCATGCGGCGCATGCGCACGCGCGAGCCGACATATTTGTCCGTTGGATTGGGAATTTTCCTTGGCATCGGTTGTTTGCCGGCGGGCGGCTGTCACACAAGATCGAGCCTTGCTTCAATAGCATTTCATGGCGGCGTTGCCGAGGTCCCCCCGCGCCAAAGCGCCGTCGCCATCCAACCGGTCGAGACGCCGACAAAGCCGCCGGCGATGACGTCGCTCAAGAAATGGTAATTGGCGCCGATGAGGCCGACGGCGACCGCCGCCACCGCCAGCGCGTATAGCGCACGCCATTTCGGATAGGCGATCCATAAAACCGATATCACCGCGCAGGTGACGGCCATATGGCCGGAGGGAAACGACGCGAAGCCGCGTCCGCCATGGAACGGATTAAAGCCATAGGCGCCGTCGTGGATGAAGGATGGATTATTGAGCACCCAGGTTTCCGGCCAGGTTCGCCCGAACACATATTTGAGCAGGTTTTTGGTCGCCTCGGTCATCACCAGGCTGATGCTGGCGATGGCCGCGGTTGCCTGCAGCGTCGTGAGCGCGCGGCCGGACAAGCGCCACAGCCCGAGGACGACAAAGACAATGACCGCCAGCGGCATAAACGGATCGGGAATATGGGTGAGTTGCGCGAAGGTTTCGTGATGCGCCAACTGGTGGTGGGCGATGAGGGCGATCGGACGATCGATCCATAGATATGCAATGGCGACCGCCACCGCGGTCGCCAACAAGCTCAAAGACCACCGTTGGATCGCGCTCATCGCACTCAAGGCTTGGCTTTCCCCTTTTTAAAGAGTGGCCAATTTCGCGTGACGCCACAAGGCGGCCGCGACCGAATGGCCCTTGCGCCGGCGCGCGAAACGGCGCGATCATTCGGCCCCGAGGCCCTCGCTTGAAGGATGCTTGCGATGCGCCGCTCACGGATATTTGTTCCGGCGCTGGCCGGGAGCGCGCTTGTCCTCGTCCTCGCCGCCGCGGCGCAGACGCCAACCGACATGAAGGCGACCGCGCCCGAGAAGATGATGCCAAGCGGCAAGGCCGAACTGATGCGCGCCTGCGACAAGCTCGCCATGGACCAACACGTCAAAATGGAAGACCGCACCGCCTTCGTCACCAAATGCATTGCCGACAAGGCCAAGGCGAAGTGAGCTTGGGCTTCCGACCCGCCTAAAATACCGCTAACATTCTGCCGTTCGGGGACATTCGGGGAGCCCCGGTCTAGGATTTTCGCGGGCGGCCGGCGGGCCAGGACGAAGGCCCGGGGCGGCGCCTGTGCCCGTAGCGCGAGACATGGCCGATGACCGAGCAGTCAGCCGCCGCCGGACCTGGCCCCGCTGCCGCCGGACCAGACCCAGACAAAGAAAAATCGTCGCGCGCTCCATTGATCGGCGGTGCCATCGCGCTGATCGGCGGCGCGCTGACCGTCGGCGTCCTGATGCTCGCCTCCGGCCCCTCTTCCAATCCGACGCCGGCGGCAAACGCTTCCGATCTCGCCATCGTGGCGACCTCCGACATCGCGGGCGCAGCGACGACCATCAACCCTGCGGTTTCCTCGCAACTCGCCGCCGCGGCCAAGGACTGCAAGGTTCCGCTGGCGCATCTCACCATCTCCAAGCTGCCCGGCACGGCGGGCGGCACCATTCGCGTTCGCTCCGGCAATTATCTGTCGCCACCCTTCCAGGTGACCGATACCCCGCAGCGCGTCGCCGTCCCGTTTCCGGCGGCCTATCCGGTCGGCAAAGGCGTGATCAGCATCGAAGGCAAAGCCGGTGGCACTTCGGTCTCGCTCCGCCCGGTATGGAACGTGCAATCGCTCAACGGCTCGGCGTCCCGCAACGTGGTGTGGAAGCCGGGTAATCCTTGTCGATGAGGGGCCGCGTACGTCGATGAAAAAACTGTTCGCCAGCCAAACCTTCGCGATGTTCTTTGTTTCGGTGGCCGCTTTGGTCGTCGCCACCTGGGTGCTCAACCCGTCATCCGGGCCGATCGGCTGGCTGATGCACGGCGGCGGCTCGATCGGATCGTCGGTGCTGAAGATTCTTGCAGCTTTGCTGATCCTCGCCGTCGGCGCCGGCGTGACCTACATCGCCATGCGCCTGGCGGTCGGCGGCGGCGCGCCGGCCTATGCCGGTGGCGGCAGCGGCGCAAGCTCGTTCGACATCGCCGGGTTGCGGCTGCTGAAAGTGCCGGAGCAAAAGCCGGGACGCACGGCCGAAGACGCGCTCAACGAGCTCGACGCCATGGTCGGGCTGGCGCCGGTCAAGGACGAGGTCAACAAGCTGATCGCTCGGCTGCAGGTCGAGGCCAAGCGGCGGGCGCAGAACATGCCGGTCACGCCGATGAGCCTGCACATGGTGTTCACCGGCCCGCCCGGCGTCGGCAAGACGCAAATCGCGCGTGCGCTCGGCGACATCTATCGCTCGCTGCGCGTCCTGCGCAAAGGCCATCTGGTCGAGACCGACCGTTCCGATCTGGTCGCCGGCTATATCGGGCAGACCGCCACCAAGACGCTGGAGAAATGCAAGCAGGCGCTCGACGGCATCCTGTTCATCGATGAGGCCTATGCACTTGCCGGCTCGGGCGGCAGCGACTTCGGCAAGGAAGCGATCGACACGCTGCTCAAGTTCATGGAGGACAACCGCGACCGCATCGTCGTGATCGTCGCCGGTTATCCCAATGAAATGCGCCGCTTCATCTCGTCCAATCCCGGCCTCGCCAGTCGCTTCACCAAGACCATCGAATTCCCGCCCTACGAGCCGCAGGAGCTGTGCGAAATCTTCAAGGGCATGGCCGAGCGTCAGGGCTTCCAGTTGCCCGAGCGCTTCGACACCAAGCTGCAGCCGTGGATCGGGGAAAGCGCGCGGCGGGAAGACTGGGGCAACGCGCGCGAGGTGCGCACGCTGCTCGAAAAAGCGCGCGAAGCACAAGCAATCCGCATTTCCACCGATCCGTCCGGCGATCTCACCAAGCTCGCCATGGCCGATCTTGAGAAAGCGATGGGCATTCTGGGCCCTTCGCCCGGCGAGATCGCAGCTCACGATGCCGAAAACGGCGACGCCGGCCCGCCGATCGCCAAATTGCATCTGCTGAAAGTGCCGGAGGCAAAGCCCGCGCGTTCGGCCGAGGACGCGCTGAAGGAGCTCGATGCCATGGTCGGGCTCGCGCCGGTGAAGGACGAAGTCAACAAGCTGATGGCGCGCTTGCAGGTCGAGACCAAGCGGCGCGCGCAGAACCTGCAGGTGACGCCGATGAGCCTGCACATGGTGTTCACCGGTCCGCCCGGCGTCGGCAAGACGCAGGTGGCACGCGCGCTCGGCGATGTCTACCGCTCGCTCAAGGTCCTCCGCAAAGGACACCTGGTCGAGACCGACCGCTCCGATCTGGTCGCCGGTTACATCGGCCAGACCGCGACCAAGACGCTCGACAAGTGCAAGGAGGCGCTCGACGGCATCCTGTTCATCGACGAGGCCTATGCGCTGGCGCCGGCGACCGGCGGCGGCAGCGGCGACTTCGGGCGCGAGGCGATCGACACGCTATTGAAATTCATGGAGGACAACCGCGACCGCATCGTAGTGATCGTCGCCGGTTATCCCAACGAGATGCGCCGCTTCGTCTCGTCCAATCCGGGCCTCGCCAGCCGCTTCACCAAGACCATCGAGTTCCCGCCCTACGAACCGGAAGAGCTGTGCGAGATTTTCAAATACATGGCCGAGCGCCAAAGCTTCCACCTGCCGGACGGCTTTGAGAGCGCACTAAAGCCGTGGATCGGCGACAGCGTGCGGCGGGAAGATTGGGGCAATGCGCGCGAGATGCGCACGCTGCTGGAAAAGGCGCGCGAAGTGCAGGCGATGCGCATCTCCGAGGATCCGGCCGGCGATTTGACCATGCTTGAGCAGAGCGACCTCGAGAAAGCCATGGGTGCCATCCGGTGAAAACGCTGGCGCTAGGTTTGGCCGGCCGCCACGCCGGGCTTTGGTATCAGGACCGTTGGTATCGGCTGGCCTGGCTGGTTTGGCCGCAGGCGACGGCAATGCTCGTGGCCGGCTGGCTGATGGTCGGCCCGTCCACGCCGGGGACGCACTCTCCCACCGCGCCCTGGGCGAAACCGGAGAAGGTCACGGCAACTGGCCGGCAGATGGACCAGTTGCGCAACAAGGCCAAGACAGATCCGAAGGCGCTGCAGGAGTTGCAAGAATTGGCGAATTCGGGCGACGCGACCGCCGAGTTCGAGATCGCCACGCTGTACGATCCCGAATTCAAGCTCGGCAAGCTGACCACGCCGGACATCAACACCGCCATTTCCTGGTACCAACGCTCCGCCCAGCACGGTCATTCGGTCGCGCAAGCCAATCTCGGCCTCAAATATTTCAGCGGCCGTTGGGTGACCAACGATTATGCCAAGGCGACGTACTGGTTGAAGAAAGCCGCTGCCCAGAACAACCGCACGGCGGAACGTGCGCTGGGCCTGGCCTATGAAAGCGGGCGCGGCGTGCCCGCCGACAAAACGGTCGCTCTGCAATGGTTCAAGCGCGCCGCCGACCGCGGCGATCGCTTCGCGGAAACGAGGATCGGCGACGCCTACCACTTCGGCAAGGGCGGCTATATCCAAAACGACGCGGAAGCGCTGAACTGGTATCGCCGGGCCGCCAAGCAAGGCGACATCTATTCCGAGATGCGGATCGGCGAGGCCTATCTCCACGGCAAAGGCACGCAGAAGAATCTCGAGCAGGCCTTCGACCTTTTCCATAAGGCGGCGCGCGCCGGTAATACCGCGGCCCAGTATTATCTCGGCGCCATGTACAACGAAGGGCTGGCGACGCCGGTCGACGTGGAGCTTGCATTCCAATGGTTCAAGAAGGGCGCCGAGAACGGCAACGCCGCCGCGCAGAATGCGCTCGGTCTCGCCTATGCCAACGGCCGCGGCGTCGGCAAGAATTACGCAACCGCGCGTGCCTGGCTCGAGAAAGCGCGCGAGAACGGCAATAAAGACGCCGAAAATAATCTGCGCAATTTGCCTTGAGCGCCGGCGCTTGCGCGCCGCTCTCAGTAGACGCGGTTGAGCGGCGCTTGCCCGCGCAACAGCACGCGCTCGATATTGTCCCAGGCCGAGCGGAACAGATAAGCCCAGGATTGACGGGTGACGCCGGCGATGTGCGGGGTGAACAGCACGCGCTTGGCGCCCTCGCCGTCGAGCTTGAGCAGCGGGTTGTCGGCGGTGGGCGGCTCGGTCGCGTAGACGTCGACCGCGGCGCCGCCGAGTTTGCCGGCGCTCAGCGCGGCGGCGAGCGCCGCCTCGTCCACCACCCCGCCGCGCGAAGCTTGAATCAGCACCGCGCCCGGCTTCATCAGCCCGAGCTCGCGCGCGCCAATCAACCCTTGCGTTGCCGGCAACAGCGGCACGTGCAGGCTCACCACGTCGGCGGCCGCGAGCAACGCATCGAGCGTCATCGGCTCGGCGCCGATCGCTTTGGCCGCTTCCGCATCACGCGGCGCCGGATCGTAGAAGCTGATGCGGCAGCCCATGCGGTGAAAGGCTTGCGCGACCGCAAGCCCGATGGCGCCGAAGCCGATCACGCCGACCAGCAGGCCGTCGAGCCCGGCAAGATTGTCCGCCACCATGCGGGCGCGGAACGCAGCGTAATTGCCGCTCTTGATCTCGGCATCGGCCCAGGCAAAGCGGCGCAGCAGCGCGGACGCGGCGGTCACCGCGTATTCGGCGACCGCGCCATTGCTGCCGCCGGCGACATTGGCGACCGGAATGCCGAGCTTGATGAGCGCGTCGCGCTCGAGCCGGTCGACGCCGGCGCCGGTGACCTGCACCAGCTTGAGCCGGCCGCCGCCGAACAGCGATGCCGCAAGCTTGGGCCCGACCGCCGGAATGATCAGCGCGTCGGCTGCGCGCATTAACTCGGGCAGCGCGGCATCGTCGGGCTTGCGGTAGCTGACATTAAGGCTTGCCGGCGCCGGTGCGTCCACGCGCGTGAAATCGGCTTCCGGCCGCAGGCAGAGGACGTCGGTGCTCATGGATCAAAAATCTTGGAAGTTGTCGGTGGTGCTTACAATGTCCGGCGTCGGGAAGAAGCACAGCAACACCAGCGGCTCGCTGCCGGTATTGCGGGTCAAATGCTTTTCCTCCGGCGGCACCAGCACCACGTCGCCGGGCTTGATGACGAGTTCGCCGCTGTCGCTGATGGTCTTGCCCGCGCCCTTGAGCACGTAGATGCATTCCTCGTAGCCGTGGTGCAGATGCGGCCCGCGCAATTTGTCGCCCGGCTTTTGCACCGGGATCTCGATGACGCGGAACGTGCAGCGCGAACCGATCTCGCCCGACACCATTTCCAGCGCCGTGCGCCCGGGCAGCCCCATGCGCTTGCCCTCGCCGCTCTTGAGCAGCCGCGCCATGTCACACCGCCTGCCGCAATTGCTTGATCTCGGCGGTGCCGCCCTGCACCGCCTCGAGTTGGCGGAAGATATCGGCGGCCTCGCGCGCGATGGCGTCGGCGATGGTCGCCAGCATGGCGGCGCCTTTCTCGGCGGTGGCGGCTTGCGGCGTGCCGTACCAGCCGGTCGGCGCGATCGAGCGGATGTCGGTCAACACCGGCTGATAGCTGCGCGTGCGGCGCAGCTTGTCGATCTGCAGGCCCTGCTCCAAGTCGGAGGAATAATCGATGCGATCGAGATGCACCAGCTCCGGCCGCGTGGCGAGCACCGCCAGCGCCTCGATCTCGCCGCCATGCGTCAAGCCGTTACAGGTCTTGCCGTAGAGCTCCTCGGCGACGTAGCAGGCCTGCACGGTGAGCACGCTCATGCCGTGCTCGCGGTGCAGCGCCTCGGCGGCGAGCGCGAGCGAGGGGATGTTGCCCTCGTGCCAGTTGACCAGCATCAATTTGCGGGCGCCATGCTTGGCGGTGGAGACGCAGGTCTCGGTCACCACGCGGATGTAGGTCTCCGGCGTGAAGGAGATGGTGCCCTCGAACGGCATGTGCATGGGCGTGACGCCGAACGGCGTCGCCGGCAGCACCAGACCGTCCATGCGCTCGGCGACGGCGTGGCAGATGACATTGGCGGCAAAGGTGTCGGTGCCGGTCGGCAGATGCGGCCCGTGCTGCTCGACGCTGCCGGCCGGCAGGATCACCAGCGGATTGGCTTTGAACTGCGCGGCGATCTCCGGCTGCGTCAGCTCGATGAAATAGCGGCTCGGCAACATGGGCCCTACTCTCGCGCGTCTTCCTGTTATGGTGCGGTTATCCTAACGCACATCGGCAAGGCCTGCGCAAGGCAAGACCCGCGCGCAGTCCCACGCCTTGAGAAACTTGAGTTTGTCGCATGCTCGAGCTTTACAATTTCTCGCAATCGACCTGCAGCCTGAAGGTGCGCATCTGCCTGCATGAGAAGGCGCTGCAATGGGTCGACCGCCGACTCGTCTCCAAAAACCACGACCATCTCTCCGACTGGTATCTCAAGCTCAATCCCAATGGCGTGGTGCCGACGCTCATCCACGACGGGCGGCCGGTGTTTGAATCCTCCGTCATCCTGCAATATCTCGATCAGGTGTTTCCCGAGGTCGCGCTGATGCCGGCCGACGCTTACGGCCAGGCCAGACTGCGGTCCTGGCTCGCCTTCGTCGATGCGGTGCCGACGCCGGCGGTGCGCTTTCCGTCCTTTCAGTTCGGCGGCCTGCTCAAAAAGTTTCAGGCCATGAGCGATGACGCGTTCAATGAACAGGTGGTCAAGCGGCCGGTGAAGTCGGCGTTTTACAAGAAGATGAACCGCATGACCGGCTTCAGCGACGACGCGATGCAGGAGGCCTACAGCGCGTTGCGCAACACGGCGGCGCGCATGGATCGCCTATTCGACGAAAACGGCGGACCGTGGTTGCTCGGCGGGCAATACAGCCTGGCCGACATCGCGGTGGCGCCGTTGATCGACCGGGCGGAAGACCTCGGGTTGGAAGAGCTCTGGCTCGCGCAGCATCCGCGCGTCGACGCGTGGCTCAAGCGCATGCAGGCGCGGCCGGCTTACGGCAAGACCTATTACCACGGCAGCCGGGTGTCGGAGCAGCATCCCGAACTCAAGCTCGGGCGCGGCTCGCACCGGCATTTGCTCGCGCAGGTCGTGGCTGCTCCCGCTTGATGCGACCTTACTCCGCCGCGGCCAGGCGCCGGCGGCGGAAGGCGGCGCGCGGCTTGATGGGATCGCGGCAGAGCGCGTGCAGGAAGCAGGTGCGCTCGCCCACCCGCAGCAAGTCTTGCGCGGCGGCGGCGTCGGCCTCGCTGTCGAAATAGACATGGGTCTCGACCGGATCGGTGAAGCCGGCTTTGCCGGTTTTGGCCGAAGCGCCGCCGGGCGAGAAGTGCATGTCCTGGATGACGCGATAGGCGCTGAGCGGAATCTTGGCCATGTCGCTGTAGCGGCCGAACTGGGTCATGAAGCAGAAGGCGATGCCGACCGCGACGTAGCTCATGGCGTCCGGCGCCCTGCCCTCGCCGCCGCAGCCGGGCGTTTCGTCCGACAGGAAACGCCAGGTCGGGCTGGGGCTGGCAACTTGCTCGCGGATGATTTCCTTCACGCCGTTCGGCAAAATGCGGCAGCGGCTCTTGAGCTGCAGAACGTATTTGCCTTCGCCGAGTTGCGGCAGCGGTGGCGGTGCGTTCTTGAACGGCGCCATCACCTCGTCGACCTCGGCGAGCTTTTCGAGCAGCGGCTGACGCACGCGCGGCTCGTTGTCGACCTCCAGCGCGCCAAAGTGGTCGCCCGGGTCGGGATCGGGCGCGCGCGCTAGCGCCGCCACATGCGTCGGCGTCAGCACGCTGCCGTTATGGGTCAAGGTAAAGCGACTCGGATGGGTGCCCAGCATCAGCCCGTTGAGCGGCGAAGCCGACACCGCCTCATAGAGCAATTGCGACATGGTGCGATCGTCGCAATCGGCCTCGCAGGTGAGCGTCAGTTCCGGCGGCAGCGCGACCGACACCATGTTGCCGCTGCGGAATGAGCCGTCCCGGTAGTACAGATTTTCGAGGTTGAGCTCGATGTCGCTGAGCGTGACGCGGCGCTGCGCGGCCAGCGCCATGATCTCGTTCATGAACGAGGCGACCATGCCCACACTCAGGAAGCTGAGCGGATTGGGCGCATGATCGCGGCCCTTCAGATGCGGTCCTTCGTCGGAGGCAAAGCGCCAGGACAGGCCGGTTGCCGCCGAGGTGACCAGCGCCTCCTTCTGGATGCCGGCAAGCGAGCGCACCCAGGTGCGCACGGTCTGACCATGCCGGTTGGCGGGCGGCGCGAAGCCGGCTGCTTCCGCATTGGCGACCTTGTAGGTCAACGGCCGGTCGATCTGCTCGAGCGTGATGTCGGTCATGGTCGGCGTCCTCCTTCCTCATGTTCCCAGAATGCGGCGAGCCTCGCAAACGCCGCCTCGCCATGCTGCGTGCGCTCGCGGTTCGTCACGTCGCCCCAGGCGACGATGGATTTCTCGTAGGCCGGGCGGTCGGCGATGCGCGCGTACCAGGCGTTGAGCGCGCTAAGATTGCGCCAGAGCGGCGCCATCATGAAGGATTCAAGCCGCCGTACATAAACCACGAGCGCGATATCGGCGAGCGAATAGCTCTCGCCGGCGAGCCAAGCGTTTGCCGAGAGCGTTGCGTCCATCTCCTCGAACAGCCGGCGGAACGTCGCGACCGCGCCCGGCAACAGCGGCGAATCGAGCCCGCCCGCGATGTTGACCTGATCGTTGGTCTTGCGCACTTGGTCGCGCATCTGCGCGTAATATTTGTCGATCTTGTCGGCGCCCTTGGCCTGGTAGATGTGCCGGTTGACCAGGCAGACGCCGATGGTGCGGCTGGCGACATGCACGCCGTCGTCGATGCGGCGCATCCACAGCCGCATCTTGGCGCGCGCCGCCGGCGATTGCGGACGGAAACCCGGCTCAGGGTATGCGTCCTCGAGATATTCCAGGATCACCAGCGATTCGGGGATAGCCACGCCGTTGTTGATGATCACCGGCACAAGCCCCTTGGGATTGAGCCGGTGATAATCCTCGGGCAATTGCTCGACATCGCCGCGCGCGGTGTCGACGATCACGCTTTTCCAGGCAATCGCCTTTTCCTCCAGCAGCAGGCGAACGCGCTGGGCGGCGGTCGAGCGGTCGTAGTGATAGAGCGTAAGCACGCCGCGACACCTTCAGAGAGAATCCCGGCGGCTGTCGCCGCCGGGAAACAATGACATCAGTCGTATCCGACCGTCTTTGCGGGTCAAAGCTTGGCCGGACGCTGCGGAAGCCCGAGCGTCTTCTGCGCCGCCCAGACGTATTTCATGTCGACGACCTTGCGCCAGTCGAAGTTCTTCGGAACCTTGCCGGTTTCCTTTTCCGGCGCCAGGAACGCGTCCATCGAGGCGGCGTCCTCGAAACCGCCGTCGGGGCTCATCTGCGCGAGCGACTCCGCGTATCCCGCCTTGAAGGCCGGCGTAATCTTGTAGCCGAGCTTCTCCATGGTCTCGAACGTCTTTTCCTTGTTCTCCGGCTTTTCTACCCACTGACGGGCCTTGATGTCTGCCAGAATGAAGGCGTAGGCGGTATCCTCGTTCTTGCTCAACCAGTCGCCCAACGCGCCATAGCCTTCCTGCGGGGCGGCTTGAGGACTGTGGTAGATGAACTTGCCGCCGGCCGCCTTGATCCCGGCCTCATGGCGCGGGAACAAGCTCGCCGCATCGACCGTGCCGTTGATCAACGCCAGAAGACGCTTGTCCGAACCGCCCGAGGTCGGAACGAACTGCACGTCCTTATTCGGGTCGAGCCCCAGCTTCTTGACGATTTGGCGCTGAACCCAAGTATTGTGGCCATCAATCGGCCCACCGGTGATCTTCTTGCCCTTGAGGTCCGCCGCAGTGTTGATGCCCTTGCGGACACCCATGATCCACCATTCCTTGTCGCGGTAGCAGGAGATCATCTTGAACGGCTTACCGCTGCGCGCGGCCGCGTTCATGATCGCGTCGGTATCCGTACGGGTGACATCCAGGCTGCCGCCGATCAGGCCGGCAATGTACTGGTCCGAAAGTGTGACCTCGATGTCGTCGATGCCGACTTCCTTGAAATAGCCGAGCGCCTGCGCCATCCGGTAACCGAGGGCGGAGGCGTAGTTCGGATTGAACTCGCCGATCCGCAGGTTGTGCAGGTTAGCCTTGATGTTTTTCATGTTGGGTGTTTGCGCGCCGGCGACGTTGCGCGTCGCCGCCGCGATAAAGGTGCCGAGCAAGCCGGCACCCCCCATCATCAAAACGTCGCGGCGCGGTAGAATGATATGTTTCGTCATCTTTGTTCCTCCCATCACTTGTTTTATTACGACTTACTGCGGACGATGTGCGCGTCGTTCACAGACCTTCCAACCGCCGCCACGGGGCGACGTAGGCTTCCAGCCAGCGAGTGAGCTGCACCAGCGTCAGCGATACCACCACCAGCAAGAGCAGAACCGCATACATCAATGCGGAATCGAACGTATCGGCCGAGCGGTTCACCAGATAGCCGAGGCCGCGCGAACCGCCGAAAATCTCGGCGATGATCACGGCGACCAGACCACGCCCGACGCCCTGTTGAATGCCCGAAATGATGAACGGCAGCGTGTAGGGCAGCACGACCTTTAAATAGAGCTCGCGCCGCTTGGCCCCGAACACCTTGGCGGCAGCGAGCAGCGACTTGTCAGTCGTCTTCACGCCCGCCCAGGAATTGATGATGATCGGGAACACGGCCGACAGCGTGATGATCGTCACCTGCATCTTGATCGAGAAGCCGAGGAACAAAATGAACAGCGGCACCAGCGCGATGCGCGGCACCGACGCGAGCGCCCAGACGTAAGGGCTCAGGATCTTCTCGACGTATTTGTTGCCGCCCATCAGCAGCCCGGCCGGGATGCCGATCGCGCACGCGATAACAAGCCCGAGACCGAGGTTGGTCAGGCTGTAGAACAAATGATCGCGGATACTGCCCGAAATGACCGCTCCGGGCGGTGCCGTCGTCGTCAGGCCCTGCCAGAGCGCCTCGAACATGCTCGTGGCCTTTGGAAAGAACAGCGGGCTGACGGCGCCGGAGCTGGCAAACAGCTGCCAGATGACGAAGAAGCAGCTAATGTTGACGACCGTCACCAGGAAGGGGCTCACGCGCCGCCAGACTTCGGCCAGCGTCCATCCGGTATCTTGAATGCGATCGGGGTCTTCCGTCGCAACGGTCTTTCCGATCCGCTCCATTGTCGTCATCGATTTTCTCCGCGCGCAGCCTGGAACGCTTCATCCTTAACCAATCGCCAGATATGGTCGTACAGCTCGCCATATCGCGGCAACGTCTTGAGATCGCGGTCGAAGCGGGGCCTCGGCAGATCGACCTTGACGATCTCCTTGATGCGGCCCGGCCGGAACGAGATCACCGCCACCCGGTCAGCGAGCGTGATCGCTTCGTCGATCGAGTGCGTGATGAACACCACCGTCTGGCCGGTCTTGGAGACGATACGCTCGAGTTCGCTCTGCATCGCCTCACGGGTCATGGCGTCGATGGCCGCGAACGGCTCGTCGGCGAGCAGGATATCGGGCTCGGTGACCAGCGCGCGGGCGATGCCGACGCGCTGCTTCATGCCGCCTGAAAGCTCGTAGGGATAGGATTTCTTGAAGCCGGAAAGGCCGACCAGTTCGAGGAAGCGGTTGACGCGTTCGTCCATTTCCGCCTTCGACAGGCCTAGGTTCTGGAATTCGAACGGCATGCGCACATTCGATTCCACCGTCCGCCATGGCATCAGAGCGTAATCCTGAAACACCATGGCGCGGTCCGGGCCCGGGCCGGTCACCGGCTTACCGTTGACCTTTATGGTGCCTTCCCAGGGTTCCACCAGTCCCGAGATGGCGTTGATGAAGGTCGTCTTGCCACAGCCCGAGGGCCCGACCAGCACGACGAACTCCCCGCGATTGACCGTCAAGGTGATGTCGCGCAGCGCGGTCAGCTTCTTGCGCTCGCGGTGCAGCGTGTAGCCGATGGTCAGGTCCTGCGAGACGATGACCGGCTCGCCGAAGGCCGGCGCCGCCGCACGCGACGCATGCAATGCCTCACTCGACCGCTTCACGGACATGCAGTTCCCTACCCTGGTCCACCCGGACGACTAGCCTTGCGCTTTTAACGCGCATTGTCACGTCGATGCCAATCGCCTCCGGCGAAATTGCGGCTAGGCCACGTTGACCTTGCGCTTCTCAGCGCGCGCCCGCGCTTCGTCGAGAATGTCGCCGATGCGCACGTATTGCCCGCTATTGTCGATCGAGCGCAGCGCCGCGTTGACCACCGCGACCGCGACGTTGCCGTTATGCGCGGTCAATTCATTGGCCTTGCCGGTGCGGCAACTCTCGGCGAACATCTCCAATTCGGCGGCGAACATATCGCTTTCCGGTACTTTGAGGTCTTCGCGCTTGCCATAGCCATCCTTGCCGCGCTGGATATAAAGCGCGGAGGACAGATGCAGCTTGCTCGGCACGTCCCAGGTGGAGAAATCGGTTTCGCTGTGCATCAGACCCTTGGAGCCGAACACGCGCACCGAGAATACGCCGGGCGAGGTCCACGACGAGCCGACATAACCGAGCTTGCCGTCGGCAAAACGCAGCGTCGTCATCGACTGGTCGTCGACCTCGGCGCCGACCGGTGACAGTTTCGACGCCATTGAGGCGGCTTCGGCGATCTCGCCGCCGAGATAATGCAGAATGTCGAACTGGTGGATGGCAAGCTGCGACAGCGGCCCGCCCGGCGCCTTGGCCTTGTACCAGCGCCAGGTGTTGGGGGTGAGCTCGAGCGCGCGCTCATTGGAGAAATTCGCCTCCATGAAAGCGACGCGGCCGAGCTCGTCGGCGTCGATCGCCTGGCGGATGCGGCGGATGCTGCCTTGCAGGCGCGCGCTATGGCCGACCGTGATGGTGACGCCGTATTGCTTTTCCAGCGCCGCGATTTCGATACCGTCTTCCAGCGTCGCGGCGATCGGCTTCTCGGTGTAGACGTGCTTGCCGGCCTTGGCGATTTCGGCGGCGACCGGCAAATGCTGCTCGTTGGGAACGGTGATGACGACGCCGCGGATCTCGGGGTCCGCGAGCAATGACTTCATGTCCGGCATGGCCTTGGCGCCGAATTCCTGCTCGAAGGCGCGGCGCTTGTCCTCGGTACGGCTGTAGCCGGCGACGATTCTGAGCTTGTCCGACTTCGCGACCGCCCGCGCGAGCACCTTGGCCCAGCGGCCGAGCCCGACAATGCCGAGTTTTACCGGTTGCGCACTCATGCCGTTTCTTCTCCCTCGCTTTGAGCCGCCATCCTATGGCGTTTTTGGTTCCAGGGCGCAAGCAATCGCGTGCAAGCGGGCAGAATCTCACGCCGTGATACAGGATGCGGAGGTTAACCACTTCGCGACGTAAGGCGGAGATTCAGAATGCCGGGCGCCGCATGTCACCTGCACAAATGTGTCGCCATGCGAGCTGGCGCGCGCGAGCGATGGCGCGCCATGGCAAGACAAGCGTGAAAGCCGCATGCGGTTGGACGTCTTTCCGGTTGCCGTTGCTCTGGCGGCGAATCTGTCCAATATGATACAGACGGCCGCAGCGCGGCTTGATATGGTTTGGTCGCCGCCGCGCGGTGCTTGCACCATCGAAAAGCCTGGATTGGCGGCCTACATGTACTTTCTCCCGCGTCACTGCTTGCCGTGAGTTGCGCGCGTACGAACCCGTCGCGCGGCCGCCGCCAACCTGGATCACAACGCCTTGAGCATCGGACATAACACCGACGTTGCCGCTCCCGACGCCCGCCTGCTGACCCAAATCCTTGCCCGCTACCGCGAACCGAACCGCATCCGCAGCGTGGTCGAGCTCGCGATCACCGCCCTGCCGCTCGCTTCGCTGTGGGGCGCCGCCTGGCTCGCCTATTCGTTCGGCTTCTGGTGGGTCTCTCTGCTGATCGCGATCCCGGCCGCCGGATTTCTGGTGCGGCTGTTTATGATCCAGCACGATTGCGGCCACGGCTCCTTCTTTCGCAACCGTATGGCCAATGACTGGGTCGGCCGCGCCATCGGCGTCCTCACCATGACGCCTTACGATTTCTGGCGCCGCACCCACGCCATTCACCACGCCACCTCCGGCAATCTCGACCGCCGCGGCATCGGCGACGTCACGACGCTGACGGTGGAGGAATATCTATCGCGCTCGCGCTGGGGCCGGCTGCAATACCGGCTCTATCGCAGCCCGATCGTGATGTTCGGCTTGGGCCCCGCCTATATGTTCCTGCTGCAGCATCGCTTGCCGATTGGATTGATGCGGGCCGGCTGGCAGCCTTGGCTCTCAACGCAAGCGACCAACGCGGCGATCGCTCTGATTGCGCTGGGCCTGATCTGGCTGATCGGCGTCAAAGCTTTCTTCCTCATCCACCTGCCGATCATGCTGCTGGCCGCCACCTTCGGCGTCTGGCTGTTCTACGTGCAGCACCAGTTCGAGGAGACGTTCTGGGACGAGAACCGCGGCTGGAATCTGCATGAGGCCGCCTTGCACGGCTCGTCGCACTACGACCTGCCGCTGCTGCTACGCTGGTTTTCCGCCAACATCGGCGTGCATCACGTGCATCATTTGTGCAGCCGTATTCCCTATTACCGGCTGCCGAGCGTGATGCGCGAGCATCCGGAGTTGCGCGATATCGGCCGGCTGACGCTGATGCAAAGCTTCCGCTGCGTACGCCTCGCACTATGGGACGAAACTCAGCGCCGTCTGGTCAGCTTCCGCGAAGCGCGCCGCCGCCGCTGAAATTTCCGAGCGCCCGGCGCCGGCGCGTCAGAGCGCCGCGCGGTATCCGTTGGCGGCCGCTTCGACGCGATGCACGAACGGTGCGCCGACATGGCCGGGCATCACCAGCGCCCCGCTCGCCGCGCAATAGTCGAGCACCTTGCGGCGGGAAACGCGCGCCTGGGCGGCGTCCGAGTTCTTGGGGAAATTCCAGTCCGGCTCATAGACCTGCAACAGATGATGCCAGACGTCGCCGATGAAGGCGGCGCGCTCGCCTTTGCTTTCGAGCTTGAAGAACACATGCCCCGGCGCATGGCCGGGTGCTGCGTCGATCTCGATGAAGTCGTTGAGCCGATGCGGGCCGCACTCCACCAGATCGGCCTTGCCGTGTTCCAGGATCGGCACCACGCATTCGCGGAAGGTGCCGAGCTCGGCCGGGCCTTCCTTCGGATCGGCGTCGACCTTGGAGAAATACTCGACGTCCGGCTTGGAGAACACGTAGCGCGCGTTCGGGAAGGTCGGCACCCATTTGCCGTCTTTCTCAAGCGTGTTCCAGCCGACGTGATCGTGATGCAGATGCGTGCACATCACCAGATCGATCTCGTCGGGCCGCGCGCCGGCGGCGGCCAGGCGTTCGAGATAATTGACCTTGAGCATGTTCCACCACGGCCGGCCCGGCTTGACCTTGTTGTTGCCGCAGCATGAGTCGATCAGGATGGTCTTGCCGCCGACCTTCAACAGCCAACTGTGCACCGACAGCTTGATCAGCCCGGTGTCCGGGTCGTAGTGATTGGGCGCCAGCCAAGACTTATGCTGCGCCATATGAGCATCGCTGCAGTCCGGAAAAATCTGCTGCAAGGGGTAGCAGCCGCCATAGGTTTCCTCGATGCGCGTAATGCTCGCTTCGCCGACGGTGAAGCGTTGCAGCTTTTCGCGCTCGATGAAGCCCATGGCGTTTTCCCCGCTTTGTTCTTTGCTTTGCCGCAGGCGAAGATACTCTATGCTGCAACAATAAGCGTCAAGCGTAAGGGGAGGGAGCGGAATGGATCTGGGAATCAAGGGGCGCCGCGCCATCGTCACCGGCGGATCGAGCGGCATCGGTTTTGAGACCGCGCGCCTGTTCTTGGAGGAAGGCGTGCGCGTGCTGATCACCGGGCGCGACGCGGCCAAGCTCGACAAAGCGCGCGCGGAACTGGCCAAAAGCACCGGCGGCGAGATCCATGCCGTGGTCGCCGACATGAGCCAGGAAGCCGACGTCGCCAAGATGGTGGCCGCCGCGAAAGAAAAACTCGGCGGCGTCGACATTTTGGTGAACAACGCCGGCACCATGTATTCTGGCCGCTTCGCCGTGCTCAACGACGATGAGATGAAGAAGCAGCTCGACACCAAGCTGTTCGGCTTCCTGCGCGCGATCCGCGCCGTCTACCCGATGATGCAGGCGCAGAAATGGGGCCGCATCGTCAACACCATCGGCGGCGCCGGCAAGGAGCCCGACCCTTATATGTTCGGCAGCGGCATGACCAACTCGGCGTTGCTCAACCTCACCAAATCGCTATCGACCGAATTCGGCGACGACAACGTGCTGGTCAACGCCATCTGCCCGGGCTGGGTCAACACCAATCTCTGGCGCATGAACGCGCAAGGGCTGCAGAAGGAGCTCAACGTCAAGAGCGAGAACGAAGCCCGCAAGCTGGCCGCCAAGAAGAACGCGCTCGGCCGCATGGGCGAGCCGCAAGAGCTCGCCAACGCCACCGTGTTCCTGTGCTCGGAGCGCGCGAGCTACATCACCGGCGTTTCGCTCAACATGGACGGTGGACGGCTGAAGGGCTTGTGGTAAGCGCTCGATCGGCCGG
Organism: uncultured Alphaproteobacteria bacterium; assembly: GCA_963727555.1. GTDB lineage: Bacteria > Pseudomonadota > Alphaproteobacteria > Rhizobiales > Xanthobacteraceae > Pseudolabrys. The sequence goes on from CAVSGT010000004.1 coordinate 285,626, forward strand.
CGATCAGTTCGCGCTTCGCTCAAGGGACTCCCGCCCCGCCCGTGTCCGGCCCGCCCTGACAAGCGAACGTAGCCGGCTCTAATTCGGGAGCCAATTGAAGATCAGGTCTCCGGAAACAGGCGTGGGAACAAGAGTTCAAGCGCCTCCTCGGGGAAGCGAAGCGACAGAGGCCCCTTGGGCGTGTCGGAATCAAGCAAGCCCGCGCTCATCACCTCGCTCACGATGCGCCTGGCGCTCCGCTCGGGAAGTCCCGTGATGCGTGAGGCCTCGCCGCGCTCGAACTCGCCTCGGATCAGCGCTTCCTCCAAGAGACGCACCGCATCTGGTTTGAGCTCGTCACTGCGCTCGACATAGTTGCGAAGGCGCCGCGCCAAGGTCTCCAGCTCGAACAGCTCGGACATGAAGCAGACCTGATCAAGACACACGCGCAGGAACCACAGCGTGAATTCGACGAGCGCACGCTGCGAGAGATTGCCCCGCCCATCAAGATCGCCTTGGCGCGGGCTGTCGGCGAGGTCCATCATCTGCTTGTACTCGCCGCGGCTTTTGAGTCCGCGTGCAAGCCCGCGCGAGATCGACCAAAGCCCATGCGCGCCGATCCCTGCGACATGCGCCATGGCGTGGCTCATTAGCCGGCTGACGCGGCCATTACCGTCGGCGAAAGGATGAATGTAATTGAGCCTGTGATGCGCAGCCGGAATGGCCAACACTCGTCCCGCTTTGCCAAGACCCTGGAAGCGGTACCGCTCTTCGAAATACTTCATGAAGTCGCCGACCCGTGAGCCGGAAGGCGGAATGTGGCGACCGACCTCGACGTCATGTTGCAGCAGCGACCGCCATTCGCCGGGGGTCATCGCGAACTCATGCCCTCCCCCCTTGATAAGCAGCATCTCCTCGGGCGCTTCGTGATAAAATTGCCGGTGCAGCCAGCGGATGAACTCCATCGAGGCGGGCTCCGTCAGCCGGCCCTCGCGGCTCATACGATCGATCTCAGCCTGCAGCCGGACATGCGCCGCGCCTTCGATCTGAAGATTGCGGCGCTCCTTGTCCTTGTCGAGCTTGCCTTCCAACGCGCGCTTGATGTCGCGGGGGCGCGTGACATGTCCTTCGATCAGGTTGCTGTAATAGGAATTCATGATGCGGACGAGATCGGCGAGATTGGCGGCGGTGCGTGGGTTAAGGGCAGCGCCTAGCGTGGCCGCCGCCGCCGAAAGCTCGGCGACGACGTCGGAAACCGCTTCCGGCACCTCTTCAAGGCGCGTGGGCTCGATTCGCTGGGGGGTCTCTGGCGCGGGCATTCTTGGCCGATCTGATGCATTGATTAAGCTATTGAGTATAAATTATAAACAGACATCTGTCAGTCTTTCTGGCCGATCTTTTGGCCGATCGCGCGAGTCTCCGTAAGCACCTGAAAAAGCACGAACTTGGCCGCTCTGGGCCGACCCGAGCCCGCTGACGATGCTGAAAAATTTTTGATTCATATTCGGATTTGGCCGATCGCGTGGCCGATCCGCGCATGCAGTCCAATTTGGTATATCATTCCGACTGTATCCGGCGTCGGAAAGCACTCTCACCACGGATCGCAGCGGTGCTCGAAATCGAACCGAACGGCGAAATTCTAGGCGCCACGGTTAAGGGCGTGGACCTGTCGCAGCTCTTGTCCGATGCCGATTTTGATTCCCTCCTGCGCGCGCTCGGGCGCTACGGCGTCCTGCGTTTTCCCGAGCAGTCGCTGACCCCGACCGCGCAAAAAGCTTTCGCTTCGCGCTTCGGGTCGCTGGAGGTCAATGTCGCCGGCATGTTCCAAGATGCCGAGCATCCCGAGATCATGTTCCTGTCCAACATCGTGGAGAACGGCAAAGCGATCGGCCTGGCCGATGCCGGACAGGATTGGCACACCGACATGTCCTACAGCGCGGTGATCGCGCTCGCCAATGTGCTCTATGCCATCAAGGTGCCGCGCGACGACAGCGGCCGCGCGCTCGGTGCCACGCATTTTGCCAGCATGCACGCGGCCTACGACGGCCTGCCGCAAGACCTCAAAGCTCGGCTGGCCGACGCCACCGCCGTGCACGACTTCAACAAGTTCTGGGAGATGATGCGGCGTGAAAAGGGCAGCAAGCGCCCTGCCCTGACCGAAGAGCAGCGGCGCAAGAAGCCGCCGGTCTCGCATCCGGTATTCCTCACCCACCCGATCACCGGCCGCAAGGTGCTCTACGCCGATCCCGGCTACACCATGCGCATCGAGGGCATGCCGGAAGCGGAAAACGACGAGATCCTGTCGTTCCTGTTCGCCCACCAGTTAAAGCCGGAATTCCAATACGAGCACCGCTGGAACGAAGGCGACCTGATGATGTGGGACAATATCGGCACCCTGCATGCAGCGATCGCCGATTACGGGCCGCACCAGCCGCGGTTGATGCAACGCTGCCAGGTGATGGCGGACCGGATTTTCGCGCAGCCGCTTGCAGGGGCGGCCTGAGCGTCGGCCGCCGCGCTGACGCGCCCCGCTACCTAATCATCGTCTGCGGGATCAGCAGGATGATCTGCGGGAACATCAGCAGAATGGCGAGGTTGACGATGTCGGTGCAGACGAACCAGCCGCAGCCGCGGAACATGTCGCTCATGGAAACGTTTGGTGCCACGCCCTTGAGCACATAGACGTTGAGGCCGACCGGCGGCGTGATCAGGCCGATCTCGACCATGCGCACCACCAGGACGCCGAACACGATCGGATCGATGCCGAGATGCTCGATGGTCGGCAGGATGATCGGCACCGTCAGCAGCACCATGCCGATGCCGTCGAGGAACATGCCGAGCACCAGATAGAGCGCCAGGATGCCGATCAGGATCATCATCGGCGGCACCGGCAGATCGGTGATGGCCGAGGCGACCGCGCCCGGCATGCCGGTGAAGCCGAGGAAATGCACGAAGATCAGGACGCCGGCGATGATCACGAAGATCAGCGATGAGGTGCGCGCCGTCTCGATCATGGCGTTCCAGAATGTCCTGCGGTCGACGCGTAGGCAGCGCCAGACCGAGGGCGCCGAGCGCGCCGATGCCGGCCGCCTCGGTCGGCGTGGCGATGCCGGTGTAGATGGTGCCCATGACCAGGATGATCAGGATGATCATGCCCCACACGCCCTTGAGCGAACGCACGCGTTCGCCCCAGGCGGCGCGCGCGATCGGCGGACCGAGCTTGGGATTGAGCTTGAAGCGCACGTACAGCATGACGCTATAGGTGGTCGCCTGCAGCAGTCCTGGCAGAATGCCGGCCAGCAGCAGCGCGCCGATCGATTGCTCGGAAATGAAGCCGTAGACCACCATCAGCACCGACGGCGGGATCATGGTCGCCATGGTGCCGCCGGCCGCCACGCAGCCGGTGGATACCTTGTCGTCGTAGCCGTATTTCTTCAATTCCGGCAGCGCCACGCGCCCCATCACCGCGGCCGACGGCGGTCGAGGCGCCGCAGGCGGCGGCAAAGCCGGCCGAGCCGATGATGGTGGCAATGGCCAGCCCGCCGGGCAGATGGCCGAACCATTGCCGCGCCGTCCAATAAAGATCGCGCGTGATGCCGGCGTGATAGGCGAAGTAAGCCCATCATGATGAACAGCGGCAGCACCAGCAGATTGTAATTGACGAGATGGCCGAAGATGGATGTCGAGGCCAGCGTCGCCGCCGGATCGTAGCCGCGCAGCATCCACAGACCGAAGAAGCCGCACAAGGCGGTGGCGAACGCGATGCGCACGCCCGAGATCAGAAACACCGTCAGCGCGAGCAGCGAGAGAAGACCGAGAGTGACGGGGTCCATGGCGACTTCCGCTCATTTGTGGGGAAGGCGGGACGGCGCCGCCGGTCTGTTACTCGTACTCATGTAGGTCGTAGCGATGCAGTTCAGCATTTACCGGCTCGTGCGGCGGGAAGCGCTCGTGATCCACCATGTGCAGGAACTGCATGAAGATGCGCACCGAGATCAGGATAGTAGCCGAGCGGAATCGAAGCCGCCGACGGCCAGGTCTTCACATAGGGCGGCGTCATGGTGACGTCGTCGTAGCGCCAGAGCTGCAATGCGTTCTTGGCGCTGAAATAAGCCAGCACCGAGCAGATGAAGATGCTGATCAGGAGCGCCGCCATGGTGGCGTAATGCCGCGGCTTCGGCGGCAGCGCATCCAGCACCAGATCCATGCCGATATTGCCGTGGGTTGCCTGCGTATAGGACAGCGCCAGGAATACGATGATCGGCAGCATCAATTCCGAAAGTTCGAGGTGGCCTTGAATGGGCGCATTGAAAACATAACGCATGAAGACTTCGGCGCCGACAAAGAAGGCGATGAACAGGATCGTCAGAATCGAGCCGCACAACAGCACGTACTCGATGATCCGCAACGCCGGGCCGACCACGCGAATAGCGGCCGCTGTCGCCGCCATGACGACGGCGACAACGACCGTGAGGATCGCGAGCTCGTACAAGGTCTGCCTCTAATGTTATTTGCGCATGATCTTTTCCGAAAATATGCGCGAGGTCAGATCACTTGTACTTGGCGCTTTCGGCCTTGACGAAGTCGAGCATTGTGCGCCCGTCCTTGCCGTGCGCCTTGGCCCATTCTTCCCAGATCTTATTGGCGCCGGCGGCGAGCTTGGCGCGCTCCGCGGCCGGGAACTGATCGACCGTGAGCTTTTGCTTGAAGATTGGGATCCATTTTTCATCGGCCTTCTTGTAGGCCGCGATCAGGGCCGCATCCGCGGCTTTGAGGGCTTCCGGCAGCTTGGCCTTGAGGTCGGCCGGCAGCTTGTCCCAGGCCTTCAGGCTCACGCCCTGGAAGCACATGAAGCCGCTCATGGCCATGCCTTCGGTCACGTATTTGGAAACCTCGTAGAGCTTGTAGGCGCCGAAGGTGTAGGAATACGGAAACCCGAAGCTGTCGATGGTGCCGCGTTCAAGTGCGGTATAGCCCTCGGGCGCCGTCACGTTGGTGGGAACCGCGCCGAACACCTGCAACGCCTTGGCGTTGAGACCGGAGATGCGCATCTTCACGCCCTTCATGTCGGCGACCGATCTGATGCGCTTGTTGCCCATGAACTCGTAGGGCGGCAGGAAGACCGGCCCGATGTATTTGATGCCCCAGCGCTCGGCCATCTCCTTGACGATCAGCGGATGACGGATGACCGCGTTGTAGACCTTGGCGTGGTCCACGGTCTTGGCCGGAGTCAGGAACGGCAGTTCCATCACGGAGAGCAGCGGGAACTTGTTGGGATAGTAGCCGGCGCACATCTGTCCGCCTTCGTAACCACCGGACTTGACCCCCTCCGGGATCTGCTTGGTCGGCCCGAGGGCGGCGCCATAGCTGATCTTGATCTCGAAGTTGCCGTTCGAAGCCTTCTTGTAAAAGTCGCGCACGGCCTCCATGCCCGCGGTGACAGCGCGCGGCGGACCGAAGATATTGTGCTGCCAGATAATCTTCTGCGCGTATGTGGGCGTAGAGGTTGCGATCGCGGTCGCAATGACGAGTGCGGCTGCGGACGCAAAGGTGGCGTAAAACGAGCGCAGTTTTCCCATTGTCCCCTCCCAGAGTAATTTATTGTTTTTTTGCACGATGCCCCAATCGGCCCACCGGCACAACCCTCAATAGTTCTTGGGCGCAAGCCCACGCCGCGCGGCATCGGGTATACGCAAGGGGCCTGCGTCGACCGCTCGTTCTTGACGCGTCACGGTCGTGACTTGCCGGAAATGGCAAGACCGGTCACATCCTGGCGCGCCATTTGCATTTCTGTGCTCGGAACGCGCAAGCTATGTCACCGGCGTCTCGCACAACCTCGACGGCGGAAGGCTGAAGGGCTGTAGTAAGGCGATGGCGTCGAACGCTTGGGACTTCTGGATCGACCGTGGCGGCACCTTCACCGATGTGGTGGGGCGGCAGCCGGACGGCAGCCTGGTCGCGCATAAGCTGCTGTCGGAGAACCCGGAAGCCTATAGCGACGCCGCCGTGCAGGGCATCCGCGATCTGCTCGGGCTGACGGCCGGCGAGCCGATCCCGGCCGGCAAGGTCGGCGCGGTCAAGATGGGCACCACCGTCGCCACCAATGCGCTGCTCGAGCGCAAGGGCGACCGCACGCTGCTGCTGATCACCAAGGGTTTCCGCGACGCGCTCAAGATCGGCTACCAAGCGCGGCCGAAGATTTTCGCGCGCGAGATCGTCAAGCCCGACATGCTCTACGAGCGCGTCGCCGAGGTCGACGAGCGCGTGCGCGCCGACGGCACCGTCGAACGCGCGCCCGATTTGGCGCAAGCGCGCCGCGACCTGGAAGCGGCCAAGGCCGACGGCATCGATGCGGTGGCGATCGTGTTCATGCACGCCTACCGCTTTCCGGAGCATGAGCGGCAGGTGGCGGTGCTGGCGCGTGCGCTCGGCTTCGCGCAGGTTTCAGTCAGCCATGAGGTCTCGCCGCTGATCAAGCTGGTGGGGCGCGGCGACACCACGGTGGTGGACGCCTATCTCTCGCCGATCCTGCGGCGCTACGTGGCGGCTGTATCCGACGATTTGCACAAGGGCTCGATCGCTCTCGCTTCACCCTCCCCGCGAGGGGCAGGTGAAGAAGCAATCCGCCTGATGTTCATGATGTCGTCGGGCGGACTGACGGCGGCCGAGCTGTTCCAAGGCAAGGATGCCATTCTGTCGGGCCCCGCCGGCGGCGTGGTCGGCATGGCGCAAACCGGCAAAGAGGCGGGCTTCGACGGGCTGATCGGCTTCGACATGGGCGGCACCTCGACCGACGTCTCGCACTACGACGGCGACTACGAGCGCGCCTTCGAGACCGAGGTCGCCGGCGTGCGCATGCGCGCGCCGATGATGCTGATCCACACGGTGGCGGCCGGCGGCGGCTCGATCCTGCATTTCGACGGCGCGCGTTTCCGCGTCGGTCCCGACAGCGCCGGCGCCAATCCGGGACCGGCCTGCTACCGGCGCGGCGGGCCGCTGGCGGTGACCGACGCCAATGTCATGGTCGGGAAATTGCTGCCCGATTTCTTCCCGAAGATTTTCGGACCCGCTCAGGACCAGCCGCTCGACGCCGCCGCCGTGCGGCACGACTTCAACAACCTCGCGCAGAAGATCAGTATTGCGCCGGCCGGCCGCGAGATGTCGGCGGAAGAAATCGCCGACGGCTTCATCAAGATCGCGGTCGAGAACATGGCGAACGCGATCAAGAAGATTTCCATCCAGCGCGGCTATGACGTGACCCGCTACGCGCTCAATTGCTTCGGCGGCGCCGGCGGCCAGCACGCCTGCCTGGTCGCCGACGCGCTCGGCATGACGCGCGTGCTGATCCACCCGTTCTCCTCGCTGCTGTCGGCCTACGGCATGGGGCTCGCCGATATCCGCGCCACGCGCGAGCAGGCGATCGAATTGCACTTAGGCGCCAAGGCTAACCAGGCGATCGCGCGCACCGCCAAGCGGCTCGGCCGCATCGCGCACAAGGAAGTCGCCGGCCAGGGCGTGCCGGCGGGAAAGATCAAGGTCATCGTGCGCGCGCACATCCGTTACGCGGGCACCGATACGGCGCTGGTGGTGCCCGCCGGCTCGCTGGCGGCCATGACACGCGCCTTCGAACGCGCCCACAAAGCGCGCTTCGGCTTCGTCGACCGCAGCAAGAACATGGTGGTGGAAGCGGTGTCGGTGGAAGCGGTCGGCGGCGGCGCCAAGTTTCGCGAGCGCGCCGGCAAGCTCACGCGCGGCCAGCCGCCCAAACCGGCGCGGCGTACGCGCTTCTTCTCCGGCGGCAAATGGCACCAGGCCAATGTCTATACCCGCGACCAGCTCAAGGCGGGCGTCAAGATCAAAGGCGCCGCCATCGTCATCGAGCCGCACCAGACCGTGGTGATCGAGCCGGGGTGGCAGGCCGAACTGACGCGCAAGAACCATCTGCTGCTCAGCCGCGCCAAGAAGCTCAAGCGCATCTTCGCCATCGGCACCCATGCCGATCCGGTGATGCTGGAAGTGTTCAACAACCTGTTCATGTCGATCGCCGAGCAGATGGGCGTTTCGCTGCAGAACACCGCCTATTCGGTCAACATCAAGGAGCGGCTCGACTTCTCTTGCGCGGTGTTCGCCGCCGACGGCACGCTGGTGGCCAACGCGCCGCACATCCCGGTGCATCTCGGCTCGATGGACAATACGGTGAAGACAGTGATCCGCGAGAACGCCGGCCGCATCGCGCCCGGCGACGTCTATTGCATCAATGCGCCCTACAACGGCGGCACGCATTTGCCCGACATCACCATTTGCACGCCGGTGTTTGACGGCAAGAAGAAGAACATTCTGTTCTGGGTCGCCTCGCGCGGGCACCACGCCGATGTCGGCGGCGTCTCGCCCGGCTCGATGTCGCCCAATGCCACCAATATCGAGCAGGAAGGCGTGCTGTTCGACAATTTCAAGCTGGTCGAGCGCGGCCGCTTCCGCGAGGCGGCACTGATGGCGGCGCTGACCGGCGCCAAATATCCGGCGCGCAACCCGGTGCAGAACATCAACGACATCAAGGCGCAGATCGCCGCCAACGAGAAGGGTGTCGCCGAGTTGCGCAAGATGGTGGCGCAGTTCACGCTTCCGGTGGTCAAAGCCTATATGCAGCACGTGCAGGACAACGCCGCCGAAAGCGTGCGGCGCGTGATCGACCGCGTGCATGACGCCGAATTCGCCTACGAGATGGACCAGGGCACCGTCATCAAGGTGAAGATCACGGTCGACAAGGAGAAGCGCGAGGCAACCGTCGATTTCACCGGCACCTCACCGCAGCAGCCGACCAATTTCAACGCGCCCGAGCCGGTGACGCGCGCGGCGGTGCTCTATGTGTTCCGCGTGATGGTCGACGACGACATCCCGATGAATGCCGGGTGTCTCAGGCCGATCAAGATCGTGGTGCCGAAACATTCCCTGTTGTCGCCGGAATATCCCGCGGCCGTGGTGGCCGGCAATGTGGAGACCTCGCAAGCCGTCACCGACACATTGTTCGGCGCACTGGGCGCGCTCGCCGCCGCGCAAGGCACCATGAACAATCTCAATTTCGGCAACGCCAAATATCAGTACTACGAGACCATCTGCTCGGGCTCGCCCGCCGGCCCCGGCTTCAACGGCACCGACGCCGTGCACACGCACATGACCAACACCCGGCTGACCGACCCGGAAGTGCTCGAGTTCCGCTATCCGGCGGTGCTGGAAGATTTCCACATCCGAAAAGGCTCCGGCGGCAAAGGCCAATGGCACGCCGGCGATGGCATCCGCCGCACCATCCGCTTCCTGGAAAAGATGGACTGCACCATTTTATCCGGCCACCGCCGCGTGCCGCCGTTCGGCTTGGACGGTGGCGAGAACGGACAGGTCGGCGAGAACTGGGTGCGACGAAAAGACGGCCGCATGGAGCGCCTGCAAGGCTGCGATGAGACGGTGATCGACGCAGGCGAGGCCGTCATCATCCAGACGCCGACGGCGGGGGGATATGGCAAGGCGGACTAGGGCGCGCGCTCCTAAGAAACACCGAGCGCGAAGTCCGCTTTGCCCCCAATAACGGACATTCGCTGGGGCCGTTGGAATGTCCGCTTTGGCCATAGCGGACATTCTATTGACCTGGAGTGTCACCAGAGTCAACTTCACTCTCCTTGCTTTTGGAGGGGGCAAGCGTGGCAGCAACGCTACGCAGCTCGTCGTCCGACAGCTATGTAGTCCCGAAACGGGGGGCGTTGAATGGAACCACCACTCGAAAATATCATTCAGTTGCTCAATGGCTATCGAATTTCGCAGGCGCTATCTGTCGCAGCGCAGCTCAGAATTGCAGATCATCTCGCCAATGGCTCGAAGGCTCCGGATGAACTAGCAGTACTGGTTTCGGCAAAAGCAGCACCGCTTTATCAGGTGCTTCGCTTTTGCGCGAGTTACGGCATCTTCGTCGAGGATGATGTCGGTCGATTCGCAAACACGCCGATGTCGGAATGTTTGCGCAGTGATCCTCCCGGAGCGGCGCGAAATTTGGCTCTAGCTATCGGCAACTGGAACTTTCAAGCATTCGGAGAAATGAAATACGCAGTACAGACTGGCGAGCCCGCCTTTGAAAAAAGGTTTGGCCGCCCTTTTTTTGATTACCTCTCTGCTCATCAGGAATTGGGTCAAATATTTGATTCCCTTATGACGTCACTTTACCAGCGCGAAGTCGAAGCGACATTAGAGGCCTTCGACTTTGCCAGTTCTGGGCGAATTCTTGATGTCGGCGGTGGCCGCGGTACCGTCATCCGCGCTCTATTGGCGCGCTTCCCCGAGCTTCGATGCGGACTTTTCGACCTGCCCGCTGTGGCCGAACGGGCGCGTGACAATTTCTCCGCTGAGGGGCTGTCTAAGCGTTGCACGATTGAGACTGGTTCGTTTTTTGAAGCTGTTCCCGGCGGCTATGACACCTATCTTCTCAAACATGTGCTGCACGACTGGGACGATGCGGCATGTAAAATAATCCTGACCAATATTCGGCGCGTTATCGGCAACCCCGGTAGCTTATTGATCCTCGAGTATATTGTTCCACCGGGTAATGAACGCTCCGCCGTAAAAGGCCAGGACATGGTCATGCTGAGTTTACTTTCTGGCAGAGAGCGCAAAGAATCCGAATTCCGGGATTTGCTCGCTATGACTGGATTTAAACTGGAACGGGTCGTTCCAAGCAACTCATTGATATGCGTATTGGAGGCTAAGCCGACCTGATACCATTCGTGTCGCCATGGTGGGCAATCGTTGGCGGACGGCAATGTCAATTGTCGAAGCAATACCTTTGCCTATGAATTAATATAGCCATGTCGGCTATTGATGCTGTGGACGGCTCCACCCCCGGCACGTGAGTGCCATGAATGCGGGCGCTGTTTGCTGCACCGCATGAGTTCGCTTTTCATTAGCTGACATTCGCGCTGCAAGAAGTCATGTCGGCTTTACCCCCAATAGCGACCGCAAAAGCGGGTATTGGTAGGCGAAGCCGGGGTTATTGCCGCCCGTTTATAAGTCCACGCCCTAGTTCAACGTGGCCGATCTCGCAAATAACAACGTAAAACACTTTAACAGCGCTCACGCGTGCCACGACTGCGCAATACCATCCGGTCTTTGATAAAAGCCCGCCGCTGCGCCGGTACCGAGCGATGTCAGCTATGCCTCCGATAGCGACCGAACTATTGCAGCAAAGCGAATGACGCGAAGTGCCAATAAGCGACATCGCGGGAGCTAATACTATTCTGGCAGCGCGGCATCGCGAAGCGCCTCACTCAATGATGCAGCAAGCTCCGGTACACAATTTACTCCGGAAAGAAAGCGGTCGTAGCGAAATACCGGCTGCAATTCCAACACGCGGGCACCGGCAGCCTTGGCTTCATCGATCTGACCGAACTTTGCAAGTGCCGCCGCCAGCACCACATAGCAAATACTGAAGCCCGGACTGCATTGTACAGCCTTGCGCCCGGCGGTCACGGCCACTTCATATTGCTCGCGCTGGAAATTCCCGATCGCCAACGCGAGGAAGGCCGTCGAACGCCAAGGATCGAGAGGGCTAAGCCGCAAGCCACGCTCGGCCCATTCGATTGCTCGTTCAGCGTCGCCAGCCCACGCAATGGCCGCGCCACCAAGCATATAGGTAAATGCTGCCGAGGGACTGATGGCAATCGCCGCGTCAAAGGCGGCAAAGGCAGCGGCGCGATCGTGCGCATCCATGGCGAGGGAAAAACCAGCGAAGGTCAGAGCAAGCGCGTCGTCTTGCCCATGCGATATGGCAGACTGGGCGTGGCGGATTGAGGCCGCCCGGTGCTCTTCGTTAAGGCCGCCGCGGAGGAAGAGCGTATGATGACAGTGCGCGGCGCAGGCGTGGGCGAGCGCATAATTCGGATCGAGCGCGAGCGCGTGCTCTAGAAGAACCAACGCCTTCACCTCTTGTGCTGGCATTCGCGAATAGACGTCAGGCAAGGCCCTTAGTACGAGATCGTAAGCGTCCAGACTGTCTGGCCTTTTGCGTTTTGCACGTTCGACTTCTGCTGAACGCAGGGTCGGCTCGATCGCACCGACTACCGACAGCGTGAGCTCGTCTTGAAGAGCGAAAATATCATCGGAATTGCGGTCATAGCGTTCGGCCCATACGTGCGCTCCGGTCGCGGCATCGATGAGTTGGCCGGTGATGCGCACGCGATTTGCCACCTTGCGCACGCTACCCTCCAGCACATAGCGCACGCCAAGTTCGCGGCCAACCTTCTTCACGTCAATGCCGCTACCCTTGTAAGTGAATGTTGAATTGCGCGCGATAACGAAGAGCCACTTAATGCGTGAAAGACCGGTGATGATGTCCTCGACCACGCCATCGGCAAAGTAATCCTGTTCCGGGTCGCCGCTCATGTTTTGGAAAGGCAGGACGGCGATCGAAGGCTTGTCGGGAAGTGTCAGCACTACGGCTGCTGGGGCATCCTGAAGCCGCACGCCATAGACGCGCACCGGCTGCGCGATATTTTTGAGCTGCTGCTCGCCCATATCGTTGACGTCGAGCTCGAGCTTGCCCTTGACCTGCTGATAGGCATTTTCGGAAACGCATATCGCGCCGGGGCATGCTAAAGTCTCCACACGGGCGGCAATGTTAACTCCGTCGCCGTAGATATCATCCTCGTCAATGATGATGTCACCGACATTGATGCCGATGCGAAACTCGATTCGATGATCTTCAGAAATCGAAGCATTACGCTCGGCCATGACGTTCTGGATTTCCATTGCACAGCGAACGGCATCGACCGCGCTTGCAAATTCGACGAGCGCGCCATCGCCCGTCGTTTTTACGATCCGGCCATGATGATCTGCGATCTTTGGGTCGATGATATCGCGCCGGCACGTTTTGAGCGCAGCTAGAGTGCCCTCCTCGTCAACACTCATCAGCCGGCTGTATCCGGCGATATCGGCCGCAAGTATAGCCGCCAGCCGCCTTTGAACATGCGCTTTGGCCATAAAGATTACCCCAACCCAGAGTGGCATCGGCCTGAGTCTATGTTTGAGGATGAGGCGTGTCTATCGAAGCAAAAATGTCCGCTTTGGGGGAAGCGGACATTCCGCGAGGTCCGGAAAAAGTCCGCTCTACCCCCGAAAGCGGAGATTCTTCGACGGCTAGCGCAGGTCGGCTCTTGCTAGCCTTTTATCAGTCCACGCTCTAGCCGCGGCTGAGTGAGGCTGGCGCCACCCACTACCAAACCCGCCCACGCCTTGACCTTGATCAAGTATCGCCATGGCGGCAGCGCTAATTTGCCGCTATGCGAGCCACCTCCCCGGCCGGCCGCGCGCCCGCGCCGCTCACAACTTTATTGCAGAACGTCCCCGGCCTGCTGCTGGCGCCGGTGCCGCTGGCGTTTGTGCAGCCGATCCTGACGCGGATTGCGACGCACGTGGCGCAGTCGCGCCCCGAACTGTTCAACCGGCTCGGGGCCCATGCCGGCAAACGCTTCCTGATCGATCCGATCGACCTGCCCTTCGTCATGGTGCTCACGCCCGAGCTCGAGCGTCCGCACATGACCGCGCACCGCCGCTACGAGCGGCCGGCGCACGATGCGGCGATCGCCGGCACCTTCTTCAATCTGCTCGACATGATCGACGGCTCGCTCGACGGCGACGCGCTGTTCTTCTCGCGCGATCTGCGCGTGAGCGGCGACACCGAAGCGGTGGTAGCGCTGCGCAATGCGCTCGACGATTTCGAGGGCTCGGCGCTCGACAGCGTGGCCGCGAGCTTCGGGCCGCTGTCGGGGCCGGCGACGCTCGCTCTGTCGGGATTGCGCGCGGTACGGGGGAAATCATGAGCCAAGTCCAAGACTACACGCGTCCCGAACTGGTCTGCCCGGCCGGCACCCCGGCCGCGCTGCGCACCGCGGTCGATGCCGGCGCCGACGCGGTCTATTGCGGGCTGCAGAACGAAACCAATGCGCGCAATTTTCCCGGACTGAATTTCACGCCCGCAGAGGTCGCGCAATCGGTCGACTATGCGCATGGGCGCGGCGCCAAGGTGCTGCTGGCGGTCAACACCTTCCCGCCGGCCGGTCGCTTCGCCCTATGGCAGGAAGCGATCGATCTGGCGGCCAAGCTCGGCGTCGACGCGGCCATCGTCTGCGACATGGGCGTTGCCGAATATGCCGCGCGCAACGCATCCGAATTTGCGGCTGCATCTGTCGGTGCAGGCCGGCGCCTCCTCGCCCGAGGCGATCCGCTTTTATTGCGAACAATTCGACGTCAAGCGCGTGGTGCTGCCGCGCATGCTCACCGTTTCCGAGATCGCCGGTCTGCACAGCCAAATCCCGTGCGAGATCGAGGCCTTCATCTTCGGCAATATCGGCATGATGGCGGAGGGCCGCTGCAGCCTGAGCAATTACGTGACCGGCGCCTCCACCAATATGGACGGCGTCTGCTCGCCGGCCGCCGACGTGCATTACGAGGAGGACGCCGCGCGCAATCTGACCACGCGGCTCGGCGAGTTCGTCATCGACCGCTTCGCCTGCGGCGAGAGCGCCGGCTACCCGACCATCTGCAAGGGCCGCTATCTGTGCGGCGCCAGGAACGATCCCTATTACGCCTTCGAGGAGCCGGTCAGCCTCAATCTGTCGGCGCTGCTGCCCGATCTGATGCGCGCCGGCGTCACCGCGCTCAAGATCGAGGGCCGTCAGCGCAGCCGCGCCTATGTGAAAAGCGTTGTGTCCGCGTTCCGCAAGGCGGTCGACGACTTGATGGCGGGACGCCAAGCGGCCATCGCCAGCCTGCTGGCGCTCACCGAAGGTAGCCGCGAGACGCAAGGCGCCTTCGCCGGCAAACGATGGAGGTAACGGTGCAGGAACCTACCGGCGAATTGACGCTCGGCCCGGTGCTGTTCAACTGGGCGCCGGAAGCCTGGCGCGATTTCTATTTTCGCATCGCCGACGAGGCGCCGGTGTCGGCGGTCTATCTTGGCGAGACGATTTGCTCCAAGCGCGCGCCGCTGTTTGAGCCCTATCTCGATGCGGTGGCGGCGCGGCTCGCGGCCGCCGGCAAGGCGGTTGTCTTTTCGACGCTGGCCGAGGTGATGTCGCAGCTCGACCGCGATCTGGTGGCCGATGTCTGCGCCAAAGACGGCATGGTGGAGGTGAACGATGCCTCCGCGTTGCAGCGCCTGCGCGGACGGCCGCATCACATCGGTCCGTTCATGAACGTCTACAACGAGCGCACGGTCGCCGTGCTGGCGGGCGGCGGCGCCTGCCATGTCTGCCTGCCGGCGGAAATGCCGGCGCGGGCGATTCAAACGTTCTGCGCGGAGGCCGGCAAACTCGGAGTCATGACCGAGGTTCAGGTGTTCGGCCGTTTGCCGCTGGCCTTATCGGCGCGCTGTTATCACGCGCGCGCGCACGGCCGCACCAAGGACAGCTGCCGCTTCGTCTGCGAGGAGGATGCCGACGGCATGGCGCTGCGCACGCTCGAGGGCACGCCGTTCCTGGCGGTGAACGGCATCCAGACGCTGTCGTACGATTACCTCAACCTGATCGGCGAACTGGCGGACATGCAGGCGATGGGGGTCGCGCGCTTCCGGCTGTCGCCGCACGCCTGCGACATGGTGGCGGTGGCGGAGACGTTCCGCGCCGTGCTCGATCGACGGTTGGATGCGGTGGAGGCCACGGCGCGTCTCGATGAGCTCAAGCTCGGTGCGCCGTTCTCCAACGGCTTCTATCACGGCAAGCCCGGCCATCGCTGGACGCAAGCAGCCCTGCACTAAGCCGGCGACGCCAGAGCGGAAGACTCAATTCCTGGCGATGATCTCGCGCTCGCCGCGATGCACCGGCGTCGCCTCGCTGAGGCGGCCGGGTTTACGGCGCATGAGGATCGTCGGGCGGCGGCGCTTGAGCGCACTGCGGCGGCGCCGGCGCGGGCGCACCCCTTCGACGCGGACGCCGCCCATGCGCGCAAACGGCTCGCGCAGAACGCCGTCGTCCTCGGCAACCAGCAGCGGCAGGCCCAGCACATTGGCCCAGGCGCGCCAATCGGCGAAGGCTTCGTCGGTTTCGGTGGACAGCAAGAGCGGCAGCGTGAGTCCGGGGTCCTTGTGCTCGAGCGCCACCGAGACGGCAGCCCCGCGCTCGCCGCTCAGCACCCGGATGGCAACGCCGGCAAAGGCCGAAACCGGCATGTTGAGCGCCATGCGCATGCCGGCGAGCGAGCGCCGCACCACCACGCGCTTGCGATAAAGCTCCACGTGCCGCACCCGCTCGTCGGCAGCGGCATCGCTCGCCGCAAAACGCACAGGCAGGGAAAACGGGTCGAGCCGCGGTGCGCGGCCCGACCCGGCGGGCAATCCGCCACTTCGCATTTGACGCCTCGAAACTCTCCCACGCCGAGCTTTTGTTGCCCGGTCGTTGCGGGGATCATGGCGAAAAAGCGTCCGAAATCTGCTTAACGTTCGCGGTTAATCGGCGTTAGGAGTCGCCTCCTTCGCGCGCCATGATTGACGCTGCGTTGCCAACCATGATTGACGAGGTGTTGCCGCGGTTCGGCCAATTGTGCGGATTAGCGGTTGAACAAGGCTGCTGCGAGCGCCATCTCACCGTCATTCCGGTCGGTGCGTAGCGCACCGGACCGACAAATAAGCTATGAAAGCCAAATCATGCTCGCTCCCGCCGCTTCCCTGCTCGACCAGACCGCCCTCACCGAACGCGCCGAGCGCCTGGTCAAAGCCGCCCGCGCCGCCGGCGCCGATGCCGCCGATGCGGTGGCGCTGCGCTCGATGTCGCTATCGGTTGAGGTGCGCGACGGCGCGGTGGAGGAATCCGAACGCGCCGAGGGCGACGATCTCGGCCTGCGCGTGCTGGTCGGCGGCCGCCAGGCGGTGGTGTCGACCAACGATCTGTCGGCCGACGGCACCGCGGCGCTGGCCGAGCGGGCGGTGGCGATGGCGCGCGCGGCGCCGATCGACAAATACGCCGGACTCGCCGATGAAGCATTGCTGGCGCGCAAGTTTCCCGATCTCGATCTGATCGATCCCGACCTGCCGACAGTGAACGAACTCGAGCAAACCGCGCGCGCGGCCGAGCAAGCCGCGCTCGCCGTGAAGGGTGTCGCCAAATCCAGCGGCGCCTCCGCCTCGGCCGGCATCGGCGGCATGGTGCTGGTGACCAGCCACGGCTTCCGCGGCGCCTATCTCGGCTCGCGCCACGGCGTGTCGATGGTGGCGATTGCCGGCGAAGGCACCGGCATGGAGCGCGACTACGACTATTCCTCGGCGCTGCATGCGTCCGATCTCGAGAACCCCGAAAAAGTCGGCCGCGTTGCCGGCGAGCGCGCGGTCGAGCGGCTCAATCCACGCAAGGTCACGACCCGCAAGGTACCGGTGGTGTTCGATCCGCGCATCGCCGGCTCGCTGGTCTCGCATCTCGCCAGCGCCGCCAATGGCTCCTCGGTTGCGCGCAAGACCAGCTTCCTGCGCGACAAGATGGGCGCCAAGCTGTTCGGCGACGGCATCCGCATCATCGACGATCCCTTGCGCAAACGGGGCTTACGCTCGCATCCCTTCGACGGCGAGGGCGTCGCCGGCAAGAAACTGGCGCTGATCGACGACGGCGTCTTGTGCTCCTGGCTGCTCGATTGCGCGACCGCGCGCGAACTCGGTCTCACCACCACCGGGCATGCGCAGCGCGGCACCTCCTCGGTGCCCTCACCCGGCCCGAGCAATCTGCATCTGGAACCCGGCGCGCTCAGCCCCGAGGCGCTGATCGCCGACATCAAGGACGGCTTTTACGTCACCGACCTGATCGGCATGGGCGTCAACATGGTGACCGGCGACTACAGCCGCGGCGCCTCCGGCTTCTGGATCGAGAACGGCAAGCGCAGCTATCCGGTGAGCGAGGTCACCATCGCCGGCCACTTGCTCGACATTTTCCGCACGCTCACGCCCGCCAACGATCTCGAGTTCCGCTACGGCACCAATGCGCCGACGCTGCGCCTGGAGGGTCTCACCGTTGCCGGCCAATGACCAAGCGCATGATCCCGAAAAGTGGGGACCGGTTTTCGGGCAAGATCATGCGCAAGCAGAATGTTATGCGCAGCACTGATTCAATCAAAACGCATCGGCCTGAATCGTTGCGCGACGATCTCGAATCCATCATGCGCGAGGCGGGTGAACTGGCGCGCGCAACCTCGCGCCGCGCTTACAAGCGCTGGACCAAAGGCGACGACAACTCGCCGGTGTGCGAAGCCGACATCGCCGTCAACGATCTGCTGCGCGCGCGGCTTGGCGCGCTGGCGCCCGAGGCCGGCTGGTTGTCGGAAGAGACCGAAGACGATCCGGCCGAGCGCGATACGCCCACCACCTGGATCGTCGATCCGATCGACGGCACCCGCGCGTTTCTGGCCGGCCGCGCCGACTGGACAGTCTCGGTGGCATTGGTCGAGCAGGGCCGTCCGTCGCTTGCCGCGCTTTACGCGCCGGTCACCGACGAAATGTTTCTCGCCGTCGGCAGCCAAGGCGCCAGCCTAAACGGCGCGCCGATCAAAGCGAGCGGCGGGCCGGGGCTCGACAACGCGCGGCTCGCCGGGCCCAAGCGCTATCTCGACCGGCTGCACGACATCAATCCCGCCATCCGCGCCGAGCCGCGGGTGCATTCGCTGGCGCTGCGGCTGGCGCGCGTGGCGCAAGGCGAGCTTGACGCCGCTTTCGCCGGTCGCGGCGGCCATGACTGGGACCTGGCGGCGGCCGACCTCTTGGTGCACGAAGCCGGCGGCGTGATGACCGATTTTGCCGGTCAGCCGTTGCGCTACAACCGGCCGCATCTCGCGCATGGCGCGCTGCTCGCCGCCGGTCCCGCCCGCCACGGAACGCTGATCGATCTGGTGCGCAAGCGCCAGGGCGAATTTGCATAAATTCGCGCGCTGCCGCTAAATCCATGTCCCTGACTTCGCTCGAACTCCACCGCCGGGGTTTCTTGCAAGGGACCAAGCCATGACCGAAAAGGGGCACGGGAAACAACTGTTGCACCTGGTGCTGGGCGGCGAACTGACCGATCTCCACGGCACCGAATTCAAGGATCTCAACCACGTGGACATCGTCGGCGTCTATCCCAACTATGCCAGCGCCTATGCCGCCTGGAAGGCGAAGGCGCAGCACACCGTCGACAACGCCCATATGCGCTATTTCATCGTCCATCTGCACCGCCTGCTCGACCCCGAAGCGCCGGGTCGGTCGGTGCGCTGAGCGCTCCGGGGCCGATGCCGGTAATCAAACGCATTGTGCGGTCGTCGGCGTTCCAGGAAGCGGTTGGAGCGCTGGGCGCCTGGTATCTGCGCCTGGCTTGGCATACCAGCCGGCTGATCGTCGACCCGAAAACCACGGAGATCTATGACACGGCCGAGACGCCGGCGATCCTGGCGGCTTGGCACGGCCAACATTTCCTGATGCCTTTCATCAAGAAGGAAGGCGAGCGCTATCGCGGCAAGGTGCTGATCTCGCGCCATCGCGACGGCGAGATCAACGCGCGCGTGGCCGAGCGGCTGGGGATCGAGACCATCCGCGGCTCGGGCGCGCACAACAGCGAATTCAACCGCAAATTCGGCGTCACCGCCTTCACCCAGATGCTCAGGGCGCTCGCGGAAGGCTTCAACGTAGCGCTGACCGCCGACGTACCGAAGGTCGCGCGCGTCGCCGGTCTCGGCATCGTCAAGCTGGCGCAGCATTCCGGGCGGCCGATCTATCCGGTGGCGATCGCCACAAGCCGCCGCATCATCCTCGACAACTGGGACCGCACCGCTATCAATTTGCCCTTCAGCCGTCTGGGCGCCGCAGCCGGCGGCCCCATCCGCGTGCCGCGCGATGCCGACGAAGCGGCGCTGGAAACCGCTCGGCAATTGGTGCAAACCGAACTCGACCGCGTGACCAAGCGCGCCTACGAACTGGCCGATGGCAAGGAGCCCGAGCAGCCATGAGCAAGTCGCTGCCGGCCGCGTTGCGGCTCTATCGGCTCATGTCGGCGGCGGTCACGCCCTTGATCCCGCTGCTGCTGGCGCGCCGGCTCGCGCTCGGCAAGGAAGACCGCGCGCGGCTGGCCGAGCGGCGCGGCGAACCGCGCTACAAGCGGCCGGCGGGCGCGCTCGTCTGGGTGCATGGGGCAAGCGTCGGCGAACTCGTGAGCGTGCTGCCGTTGATCGAGCGGCTGCGCGCGCGCGGTGTGGGCGTGCTGGTGACCTCCGGCACCGTCACCTCCGGCGACGTCGCCGAGCAGCGGCTGCCGCGCGGCGTCATCCATCAATTCGTGCCGCTGGACGCGCCGCGTTACGTGCGCCGCTTCATCGCGCATTGGCAGCCGCAGCTCGCGCTGTTCGTCGAGCAGGATTTGTGGCCTAACCTGATGATCGAGGCGGCCGAGCGCGGCGTACCGCTGATCCTGGTCAACGGCCGGCTGTCGGAATCCTCGTTCCAGCGCTGGCGCCGACTGCCGGACAGCATTTCCAATCTGCTGCGCCGGCTCGACCTGTGCCTGGCGCGCACGCCAGCCGATGGCGCGCGTTTTGCCGAGCTCGGCGCGCCGCGCGTCATCACCACCGGCAATCTCAAGCTCGACGTACCGCCGCCGCCGGCCGAAGCGCAGGCGCTGTCCGCGCTGCGCGCCGCCATGGCCGGCCGCGCGGTGATTGCGGCGGCGTCCACCCATGCCGGCGAGGAAGAGGCCATGATCGCGGCGCATCGTCGGCTGAAGGTGAATTTTCGCCGCCTGCTGACGCTGATCGTGCCGCGCCATCCCGCGCGCGGTCCCGGCGTCGCCGAGCTTGCCGCGACCGCCGGTCTGAATGTCGCGCTACGCTCGCGCGGCGAACTGCCCGATGCCTCGACCGACATCTATGTGGCCGACACCGTCGGCGAGCTGGGACTGATCTATCGGCTGGCGCCGATCGTATTTATCGGCGGCTCGCTGGTACCGCATGGCGGGCAGAATCCGATCGAGGCCGCCAAGCTCGGCGCCGCCATCGTACACGGACCGCATGTACAAAATTTCGCCGAACTCTATGCCGCGCTCGATGAGGCGCACGGCGCCGAAGCGGTGGCCGACCCCGGTCGGCTGATCGCCAGCCTCGGCGCGCTGTTGTCGCAGCCGGACACGCGCGTCCGCATCGCCGCGGCGGCGCGGGCAACGGTCGAGGCACAATCGGGCGCGCTCGAGCGCACGCTGCAATCGCTCGAGCCTTATCTGATGCAGCTACAATTGATCGCGGCAAAAGATGCGTGAGCCGGCCTTCTGGTGGCGCAAGCCGGGCCTGCTGTCGGCCCTGCTGGCGCCCGTGGCCGCCGGCTATGGCGCGATCGCCGCCGGACGAATGGCGCGGCAAGGCGCGCGCGCCGGTGTGCCGGTCCTGTGCATTGGTAATTTCACACTGGGCGGCGCCGGCAAGACGCCGACCGCCATCGCCATCGCGAAAATATTGCAGCACGAAGGCGAGCGGCCGTTCTGCTTGAGCCGCGGCTATGGCGGCAGTCTTGCCGGTCCCAAGATCGTCGATGCGCAGTCCGATGTTGCAAGCGCGGTGGGCGACGAGGCGCTGCTGCTGGCGCATGCGGCGCCGGCCATCGTCGCGCGCGACCGCGTCGCCGGCGCCGTAGCCGCGCGCGCAGCCGGCGCCAGCGTCATCGTGATGGACGACGGGTTGCAGAATGCCTCGCTGGTCAAGGACATCACGCTCGCCGTGGTCGACGGCCGCCGCGGCATCGGCAACGGCAGGGTGTTTCCGGCAGGACCGTTGCGCGCGCCGATCGAGGCGCAATGGGCGCGCACCGACGCGCTGCTGGTGGTCGGGGATGTGTCCGGCGCGGCCGAGGCGGTCGGCGCCGCCGAGGCGCGCGGCTTGCCGGTGCTGCATGCGCGCCTGGCGCCCGATGCCGCCGCCATCACCGCGCTTGCCGACAAGCGGGTGCTCGCCTTCGCCGGCATCGGCGATCCGGACAAATTCTTTGCCACCGTTGCGGATGCCGGCATCGATGCGCCGCGGCTCCTGCCTTTTCCCGACCATCATCGCTTCACGGCCGAGGAAGCCGCCGGGCTGGTGATGCAAGCCGAGCACGAGGGGCTGGAACTGCTCACCACCGAAAAGGATCACATGCGCATGACCGGCGATGCCGCCTGCGCGGCGCTATGGGCGCGCGCGCACGTACTGCCGGTGACGCTGGTGGTGGAGGAAGCGGAGGAGTTGCGTGGCTTGGTGTTGGCGCCGCTGCGGCGATAGTCAGGCCTGCTCGCGAACGCGCTGTATCACCGCCTCCGGCGTGGCATAGGCCTCCTGCCGGTCGACGCTCCAATATTTGAGCTCCTCGAGCGGGATCGGCACGCCGGTCACCGCGCAGCGCACGAAGGCGCCGGGCCGCACCACACGGAAATCGCCGTCGAGGTATTTCACCTCAGCCTCGCCATTCATCGGCGGGGAGCGATCGAAGCGGTTGAGCACGGCGGCCTCCATTGCAAGGTCGGTCAAAGATAATGCCTCGGCGCCCGCAGCGAAACCCCGCCGGCATGTCCAATCGTCTAGCGCATGATCCCGAAAAGCATGTCCTCGACCCCGATCGGGGATGGGAACCGGTTTTCGGAAAGGCGATATTGTACTTTGCAAACCCAGCACAAGAGATAGTAGCGCGGCCTTATTTCATATGTCCGCGGTTGATCATTGCTTTGGCTTCGTTCAAAGCATCGTCGGCTTCGGCAAACAGTATCGTACTCAAAACTGGCAAATTGTCTGATCCATATGGCGCGGTTGATATTGGCCTGCCATCGACACGGCGGATATGAGCCATCCATTGTCCGGGCGACTCTTCGAGAACTTCAATTTCATAATCCTTGTATTGCATCGCAAACCACCAGTGGAAAAGGAGCCCTCTACCGCAATAGGCGGGGCCTATTCCCAGGGCCAAGGCTTCCGGTAACAATCTTCATTGATCTCATTCGGCCACCCTGCGCCCAAACGACAAGTACCAGAACTCGAATAGCCCTTGGCTTCCATACAGAGAAACGCGAAGTCCCCCATATTTGTAGCCATTGAATTATCAACTTTCCAGTTTGGGTAGACCTTGATCGCCTGCGTCCGACATTCGGCCAAATCTTGTCGCTTGCCTTGCCCGCAGCCGCTGACGGCCAATAACAAAGTTAAAGCAACCAGCAATTTCATTTGGCGTTGCCTAGTTTTCGGCTCATAGCAATTTTGCTAAGCTTCGCCTCAAACCGCCCCTTGTCCTCATCACATTCGAGGCGACGGGCAACCGATTTGAAATCGTCCGACAGCGCCTTAGGAGTCGCCGCCTTCTTGCGGCGCGGTATTTTCCTGCTTTGCTTCGACTTTGCTGGCACTCGGACCTCCTCCCTTCAGTGGCAGTCCTGGTTGGAAACGCGGGGGAGGCTCTCGGAAGACAATGTCACCATCAAGCTTCTTTCCCTTCCTAATTAGCGGGCCGTCATACGTTTCGAATGCGGCTACCTCAGCTACAATTGCGGATGCGACGTGTACCGCATCCTTTGGCTTTATGCCCTTATCCCAAACGAGATCGCGTGCCAATTCGGCAACTTCGCGAGTCACGTTCTGGACTGAAATATATTCGTTCTTGAAGAAATCTATGACCTTTCGTTTCAGAGAGGGCTTTGGCGAGAGCTTCTTCGCACCCCGCAAAGCCAAAACTTCCGCCAGTGTAAGTGCGCTTGTGACTATGAGCAGCTTGCCCTTTTCCGCTTCTTCTAAAACCGCCTCACAGGAATCAACTCGACCCCCTTCCTCTTGAAAATAAGCGAGGAAGGCATTTGCGTCCCAATATCGGAGTTCGACGCCCAACTAATCGCCCCGAAATATCCCCCTCATTTCCCGGAAAGATGGAAGATCTTTACTCTCTGGAAACTCGGTGATCTTGGTTGCACTAATACTGATTGGCTTGTGATCGCGTCGATATTTGATGCGGCCCTTGACCTCCACGCGTTTTCTGAAACACGCAAGAAATTGGGGAAGCATCTCTTCTTCAAAGTGGCAACGCACACGTCGGCCGGTCAAGTGTTCTCCGATGAACACGTGTAACGCACCCTCATCAGACACCACCTGCACGCGCCCTTCTATCGTGCCGAAATCCTCATAGGACTCGGCAAGCAATGTGGTCACATGAGCCGTTGCCTTGTGGGTCACCGGCGCGGGTAATCGTTTGGCCCAAACGCGGACCATTGTGTCATCGTCATCATCGATCCCGGCAATAGTCCCAAGGTCGCGAATGTATTTTAGCGCCGGTTCAGGAAGCCCCTCAGGCTCCTGAGAGGACTTCTCCAGAGACGCTATCCCGTCATGGACAAGAGCGTAGATATTGTCGAGGACCATCGGCGGCACGTTAGAGTGCGTCGGCACCAACCCGACAAGATTGCTGCCGTGCTTAACCTGCACCGTCCAATTTATGAAATCTTTTGGACCTGCAAGCCCACGAGTAATTTCGGTGACCAAACCAAAGAACGCGCGCACGCCCTTCATGAATTTTTCGGGCGTCACATTGCGACCTTCGAGTTCTAGCGTCAGGTCCGCATCTATGTCCGCTTTGGTGGCCATCGCAACTAACTCTACGCTTGCGGGGCTGACAAGTCCCGGTATTTGAGCCTCTTTCCGACAATACCACGAAGCGCCGCGTCAGTTCTACCAGCATCATTCACGCCAAGCTTCGCACGATGATTATAGCGGAAATCAAATTCCGCAAGATAGCGGTGCAAGTGCTTCTCTTCGCAATGCTGGTAGACGCCCTTCATTCCGCGTTTGAATACGCTGAAAAAGCCTTCTGCGGTGTTCGTGTGGATCGTCGCATCGTCGGGATGCACGTATTCGTCCTTACCGTGGCGCACAACGCCATGCTGCGCAAAGTGCTGACCCACCACACGATATCCACCAGCCTCATCAGTCATTAGCCGAGCTTCACGCGCGATATTCTCGCGAAGGATAGGTGCCAACGTGCGGTGCTTCACGTCCGTGATGACCTGACTGCGAGCTTGCTTTGTGTCGCGATCTATAAGCGTGAGCACACCCATCTTGTGGTGAAATGCGCGGCGTTTCACATAGCCCTTTTTGCGGCCGATATATGTCTCATCGCTTTCAACAGCGCCGCCGCCGCTGCCAAAAGGAACGGCCAAATCGCCCGCGCGCATCGCTTCACGGAGCCGGTGGGACGCGAACCATGCAGTCTTGACGGTGCAGCCTAGCGTACGAGCTAGCTGATTGCTGCTAACACCCTTTTTGCTGGAGCAAAGCAAAAAGGCCGCCTGAAACCATTGGTGCAGCTTTAGATGAACTCGCTTCGAAAACTGTTCCTTTGCGGACCGTGAATTGATTGCGGCACTCGTAACACTTCCAGAGGCCATGCCGAAGAATGCCCTTAGGGTGCTTCTTGCTCGGCTTGGAATGGACGCCCCGTAGGCGGTTAAGACGTTCAGCAGAGCCACAATGAGGGCACGCGGGGCCGTTCGGCCAGAGGATTGCTTCTAGCGCCTCAAACGCCGCCGCTTCGTCGTGGAAGTATGCTTCGTTCAATACGCTGGCCATGACCGCACCCGTTATTTGATGGCGCCAATCTAGCCCTAGTCAGTGGGTTTGTCAAGTATAATATCGCCTTCGGAAAAGATCATGCGCCAGCAAAATGTTAGGCGGCATTCTGATTCAATCTGAACGGATCAGGCTCTAGGACCCGAACAGGCTGCCCTGCCCGCCCGCGCCCCCGCCGCCGGTGCGGCGCGGCTTGACGCGCGGGGGCGCTGCCACGCCCTCGCCGTCCGCCACCGCGCCGACGCGCCCGTCGGAGAATTCGATGTCGAGCCGCATGGCCGGCGCAACCGCGGCGGCCGAGCGCAGCGGCCGCCCCTCGCCGTCGCGCACCAGCGCGAAGCCGCGTTTGAGCACGTCGCGATAGGAGAAGGCCGCCAGCAGCCGCTCCGCCCGCTCCACGCGCGCCTTGCGCTGCGCCAGCAGCGTCGCCATGGCGCGGCGGGCGCTGTTGGCGCGAGCCGTAACGTGGTCGCGATGGCGCGCGAGCCGCACCCGATGCGCCTGCGCATTGGCGAGCAGGCTGGTGCGCAGACGCCGGTTCAAATTGTCGTAGCGCTCGCGCCGCCGCTCGATCTGGTTGCGCAAAAGCTGCGGGGAGAAGCGGCCGGCGATACGGGAAAACTGCGTTTGGTGGAGTTGCGCGTTGGCGCGCAGCGCTCGCGGCAGCCGTTCCGACAAGGTGCCGAGTTGCTGGCGCGGCGCGGCCAGAATGTCCTTGGGCAGCGCGCGCGCAAGCAATGCGAGCTCCTTGCGATGCTGCTGCATGTTGCGCTGCCAGCAGGCGAGCTTGCGCGAGCCGAGCGACGATAGCGTCGCCAACAACTCCGCGCGCACCGGCACCGCCAGCTCGGCGGCCGCGGTTGGCGTCGGCGCGCGTCTGTCGGTGGCAAAATCGATCAGCGTCACGTCGGTCTCGTGACCGACCGCGGAGATCAGCGGGATCAAGCTGTCGGCCGCCGCCCGCACCACGATCTCCTCGTTGAACGACCACAGGTCCTCGAGCGAGCCGCCGCCGCGCGCGACGATGATCAGATCGGGACGCGGCAGCGCGCCATGCTCGGGCAGCGCATTGAAGCCGCGGATGGCGTTGGCCACCTCGCCAGCCGAGCTCTCGCCCTGCACCCGCACCGGCCAGACCAGCACGCGGCGCGGAAAGCGGTCGGCGAGGCGATGCAGAATGTCGCGGATCACCGCGCCGGTGGGAGACGTCACCACGCCGATCACCGCCGGCAGGAACGGCAGCAATTGCTTGCGCGCCTCGTCGAACAGGCCTTCGGCGGCGAGCTTCTTCTTACGCTCCTCCAGGAGCTTCATCAGCGCGCCGATGCCGGCGGGCTCCAGCGTGTCGACGACGATCTGATATTTGGAGGAGCCGGCGAAGGTGGTGAGCTTGCCGGAGACGATGACGTCGAGGCCTTCTTCCGGCTTCACCCGCATGCGACCGTAGACGCCCTTCCAGATCACGCCTTCCAGCACCGCGCGGTCGTCCTTGAGGCGGAAATAGACATGGCCGGAGGGCGATGGCCCCTTGAAGCCGGACACCTCGCCGCGCACCCGCACATAGCCGTAGGCGTCCTCGACCGTGCGCTTGAGCGCCGCCGACAGCTCGGAGACGGTCCATTCCACAAGGTTGTTGAGGGCGGGCTCTGCCATCGGTCCGAATCTCTTGCAGGTCGAGGCGGCATGCTACACAAAAGCCGCCGATACAGCCCGCCTGTATTTTTCGACTGTGCCAAGAATGCGGCCGGCTCCCTCTCCCATTGGGAGAGGGTTGGGGTGAGGGGTTACAATCTATCGTCAGGCTGTAACCCCTCACCCGCCCGCCTTCGCTACCGCTTCGGCGGGCGACCTCTCCCTATGGGAGAGGTGAAGCAAGTAAGACGAAGGTGCTTGGCTTATGAATATCTTGATCCTCGGCTCCGGCGGCCGCGAGCACGCGCTGGCCTGGAAAATGGCGGCGAGCCCGCTGACGGAGAAGCTCTATTGCGCGCCCGGCAATGCCGGCATCGCGCAGGAGGCCGACTGCGTGGTGCTCGATATCGCCGACCATGCCGCGGTGATCGCTTTCGCCAAGGAGAACAAGATCGATCTGGTGGTGGTCGGGCCGGAGGCGCCGCTCTGTGCCGGCATCGTCGACGATCTGGAAGCCGCCGGCGTCAAGGCGTTCGGGCCGAGCAAATGGGCGGCACGGCTGGAAGGCTCGAAAGGCTTCACCAAGGATCTGTGCAAGGCCAACCAGATTCCAACCGCTGGCTACGAGCGCTTCAAGCAGGCGGCGGCGGCGAAAGATTACGTGCGCAAAAAAGGCGCGCCGATTGTGGTGAAGGCCGACGGACTGGCCGCCGGCAAGGGCGTGGTGGTGGCCGACACGGTCGCGGACGCCGAAGCCGCCATCGACATGATGTTCGGCGGCGGGCTTGGCGCGCCGGCTTGGGAGATCGTGATCGAGGATTGCCTCGTGGGCGAGGAAGCCTCGTTCTTCGCGCTGTGCGACGGCGAGACCGCCATCGCGCTCGCCTCCGCGCAGGACCACAAGCGCGTCTTCGACGGCGACAAGGGCCCCAACACCGGCGGCATGGGCGCCTACTCGCCGGCGCCGATCATGACGCCGGCGATGGAAAAGCGCGTGATGGACGAAATCGTGCTGCCGACCGTGCGCGCCATGAAGGCGATCGGCGCGCCCTATATCGGCGCGCTGTTCGCCGGCCTGATGATCACCAAAGATGGTCCGCAGTTGATCGAATACAATGTCCGCTTCGGCGATCCCGAGTGCCAGGTGCTGATGCTGCGGCTGATGTCCGACCTGGTGGCGGCGCTGCTCGCCGCGCACGACCGGCAACTGAAGAATTTCGATTTGCGCTGGTACCCGGACACGGCGCTTACCGTGGTGATGGCGACCAAAGGCTATCCCGGCGCTTACGGCAAAGGCTCGGTGATCGAGGGACTCGACGACGCTGCCCAAGTCGACGGCGTGGAGATATTTCACGCCGGCACCAAGGCCGAGGGCGGACGCATCCTCGCCAATGGCGGGCGCGTGCTCAATGTCTGCGCGCGCGGCAAGACCGTCGCGGAGGCGCAGCGCTGCGCCTATGCCGCGGTCGACCGCATCAAATGGCCGGACGGCTTCTGCCGCCGCGACATCGGCTGGCGGGCGATCGCGCGTGAAACAAAATCTAGCTAAATTGACAAGATCTCGATCGCCGTGACTGTGGCGAAATTCCGAAGGCGTCCGTCACGTTGTATTGATGCATTTTCGCGACGTATCCGTAGTTCTACGACATTCATTTTACTCAGACATGGCCGATGCTCTCACGCGCGGACGGGGTCCTCGGAGATATGCCATGAAGAAACTCGTGACTGCATTTGTATTGGTAACCGTGTTGGGCGCGCCGGCCTTCGCCAACCCACGCCACCTGGTGACACCTTCGCAAGCGGCGACGCGACAAGCCGTGGCCGCGCAAGCCTACGCGCCGGGCGATCAGATCCAGCCCTGGATCGACAGCCAGACCGTGGTTCAGGACGGCCGCGTCATCGGCCGCGATCCCGATCCCCAAGTGCGTCAACGCATCCTCCTGGACGGTGACATGATTTCCCTATCCGACTGACCCCTGCCGCACCTTTGCTGCAAAGCCCGGCCCGCTGCCGGGCTTTGTTTTTTGCGGCTGTCCTCGCACGGCATCAGCGGGCATAATTCGGCACTGTCGCCCTTCCCAAGCCGAGTGAGCCATGCCGGAACTCGCCGACCTCTTTCCCGATTTCGCCGTGCGCTGGATCGATACCTCGATCGGCAAGATCTTCGCGCGCAGCGGCGGCAGCGGACCGCCGCTGTTGCTGCTGCACGGCTACACCGAGACGCATGTGATGTGGCACAAGGTGGCGCCGGCGCTGGCCGAGCGTTTCTCGCTGGTGATCCCGGACCTGCCCGGTTACGGATCGTCGGCGACGCCGGAGGCCGACAGCAATCACGCGCCCTACGACAAGCGCTCGATGGCCAAGGTCATGGTCGAAGCGATGGACCAGCTTGCCGACGGGCGCTTCCGTCTCGCCGGGCACGACCGTGGCGGCCGCGTCGCCTACCGGCTGGCGCTCGATCATCCCGACCGCGTCGAACGCATGGCGACGCTCGACATCGTTCCGACCTACGACATGTGGCAGGCGATGGATCGCAACATGGCGATGAAGGTCTGGCACTGGCCGTTCCTGGCGCAGCCGGCGCCGCTGCCGGAGATGCTGATCTCCAAAGCGCCGGTCGACTACCTCGAGTGGAAGCTGGCGAGCTGGACCAAGGCGAAGAACCTCTCCGCCTTCGATCCGGGCGCGCTTGAGCATTATCGCGTCAGCTTCTCCGATCCCGCGCACATCCATGCCCAGTGCGAGGACTACCGCGCCGGCCAGGCCGCCGACTTCATCAATGACGAGGACGACCGCAAGGCCGGCAAGACCATTGCCTGCCCGCTGCTGGCACTGTGGGGCGCCGCCGGCATCCCGAACGAGACCGGCGGCCCGCTTGCCATCTGGCGGCAATGGGCGCCGCACGTCGTCGGCGCGCCGATCGATTCCGGGCATTTCCTCACCGAGGAAAATCCCGCCGACACGCAGGCTGCCTTGCTAGACTTCTTCAGCGCCAATTGACCGACAGGTGAGCGAATGCATCCCGTGCTGCGGCTTTACGAAGACGTGCTGTCAAACGCCGAAGTTCTCGAATTCCGGCTGCCGCCGGCACCGCGCTTTATTTTCGTCGTGCATGGTTCGGCCACCATCGCCGACAAGCCGGTCAATGCGGGCGAAGCCTGGCACGGCGAAGGCACGGCGGTGGTCAAGCCGTCGCCGCATGGTGTGACCTGCTGGCGCTGGGAGCTGGCGCGCGGCGATGCCGGCTCGACCACGGCGAGCGCGCCCGGCATGACCACGCATGAGAAGCTCACCGCGTTTCTCGAAACCATCCCGAAGGGCGAATTGCTGATGCGCGGCGACAGCGTCGCCTTCCCGCCCGGCGGTTGCGCCTATACGCACTGTCATCAGGGCCCGGGCATCCGATGCATGATCGAGGGCGGCATCCGCATCGACACCCATCACCGCTCGACCTCTTACGGGCCGGGTGGCGCCTGGTATGAGACAGGGCCAGACGCCGTGTTCGCGCAGGCCGCCGACGACAGGCCGAGCCGTTTCATCCGCGTGATGATCTTGCCGCGCGCATTGCTCGGCAAAAGCTCGATCCGCTATCTGAAGGACGAGGACAAGGACAAGCCGAAGACGCAAACCTACAAGGTCTATGTCGACGCGCCGATCTCATTTGAGGCAAAGAAGTGATTTCAGCGGCGCCGCGAACTCGGCTGGGCTCCCTCTCCCCTGTGGGGAGAGGTGAAGCGAGTTCGCAACAGAAGCATTCAAAAATCATGCGCAACAAATGACCATCGACCGCCAGCAAGCCTTTTCCGGCACCAAGGAGGCAGCGCCCGCGCTGAAGATCGATAGCGCGCGCCTCGAGCGCTACCTGGCAACAAATGTGAAAAGTTTTGCCGGCCCGCTCACCGTCAAGCAATTCAAAGGCGGGCAGTCGAACCCGACCTATCTGTTGGAGACGCCGGCGCGCTCTTACGTGCTGCGCCGCAAGCCGCCCGGCAAGCTTTTGCCGTCGGCGCACGCGGTCGACCGCGAATACCGCGTGATCAGCGCGCTCCATGCGCAGAACTTCCCGGTCGCCGCGCCGGTCCGCTATTGCGCCGATGAGAGCATCGCCGGCACGCCGTTCTATGTGATGAGTTTCGTCGACGGCCGCGTGTTCTGGGAGCCGCAAATGCCCGGCTCGAATCCGGTCGAGCGCGCCGCGGTCTACGACGCCATGAACGAGACCATCGCGCGCCTGCACACGTTCGATCCGGCGGCGATCGGCTTGAGCGATTTCGGCCGCGGCGAGAACTACGTGGCGCGTCAGGTCGACCGCTGGTCCAAGCAGTACCGCGCCTCGGAGACGGAAAAGCTCGACGCCATGGAGCGGCTGATCGAGTGGCTGCCGTCGCATATTCCGCCGGCAGGACCGGCGCGGGTGGTGCACGGCGACTACCGGCTCGACAATCTGATCGTCGCGCGCGATGGCCCGACGATCGTCGCCGTGCTCGACTGGGAATTGTCCACGCTCGGCGATCCGCTCGCCGATTTCACCTACCATCTGATGGCCTGGCACATGCCGCATTCCGAAAGCGCCGCCGGCACCGCCTCGCTCATCGGCCACGATTTGAAAGCGCTCGGCGTCCCGTCGATGGCGGACCACGTCGACGCCTACGTTGCGCGCACCGGGCTTGATCCGCGCCCCGCGTTGCCGGTCTACCTCGCTTATAATTTCTTCCGCATCGCCGCCATTTTGCAGGGCATCATCGGGCGCGTGCGCGACGGCACCGCGACCAACGAGTTCGCGCCGGCCAAGGCCGAGATGATCCGTCCGCTGGCGGAAAAAGCCTGGGATTTCGCGCGCGAGGCGGGTGCACGCTGACCGCTATGGTCAACAAATGCTGACGGCGGGCCGATAAATTTCACAGGTTTACGACGCCCAATATTGACGTCTCGCCGCTAGGCTGCGCCGACAATTTGGAAGTGTCCGTTCATGAGCGTCAGCACCATCGGCATCCAGATGATCACGCCGAAAACCGGAACGTCGCCCAAGTCGCCGCCGCCGCCGTCGGGAGACCGCGAGGAAGCGGTCGCCACGGTCACGCTTGAAGAAGCCGTCAAGCGCTCGCCGCCGCCGGCGCCGCCCGGCATGGGCAAGCTGGTCGACAAGTCGGCCTAGCGCCGCGCGGCAAAGAAGTCGCGCAACAATCCCGCACTCTCGCTTTCATTGATGCCGCCATAGACCTCCGGCCGGTGATGGCAGGTGGGCGATGAAAAGAATCGCACGCCGTGCTCCACCGCCCCGCCTTTCAGATCGGCGGCGCCGAAATAGAGCCGGCGGATGCGGGCAAAGGCCATCGCCGCCGCGCACATGGCGCAGGGCTCCAGCGTCACATAGAGATCGCAATCGGTGAGCCGCTCCGAGCCGAGCGTCGCCGCCGCCTGGCGGATCGCCAGCAATTCGGCATGCGCGGTCGGGTCCTTGTCGACGACGGTGCGGTTGCCGGTGTGCGCGACCACCTTGCCATCGCACACGATGACGCAGCCGACCGGCACCTCGCCGCGCGCTTGCGCCGCGCGGGCTTCGTCGAGCGCGAGGGACATGAACGATGGGCCAGGCATTGTTACTCCGTCATGCCCGGCACTCGGGTCCGGCTTCGCCGGCCCGAGCATAAACCTTGTGCCGGGCATCCACGCCTTTATACACGTGCCGCGGCATAATAGACGTGGATGGCCGGGACAAGCCCGGCCATGACGACGAGAAGTCATGGCAGACAAACTCAAGCCACGGCGAGCGCATCGCCAAGGTGATCGCGCGGGCGGGATTGGCCTCGCGGCGCGAGGCGGAGGCCTGGATCGCCGCCGGCCGGGTGGCGGTCAACGGCGCGGTAATTTCCTCGCCGGCGCTCAACGTCGGCGCCGCCGACCGCATCCTCGTCGACGGCGAGCCGTTGCGCAGCCGCGAGCGCACGCGGCTGTTCCTCTACCACAAGCCGCGCGGGCTGGTGA
Source organism: uncultured Alphaproteobacteria bacterium (assembly GCA_963727555.1). Lineage (GTDB taxonomy): Bacteria > Pseudomonadota > Alphaproteobacteria > Rhizobiales > Xanthobacteraceae > Pseudolabrys. The sequence goes on from CAVSGT010000004.1 coordinate 318,815, forward strand.
CCACGCATTCCGATCCGCAGGGGCGGCCGACGATCTTTCGGGCGCTGCCGAAAAATCTGCCGCGGCTGATCAGCGTCGGCCGGCTCGACCTCAACACCGAAGGCCTGCTGCTGCTCACCAATGACGGCGGCTTGGCGCGCGTGCTGGAATTGCCGGCGACCGGCTGGCTGCGGCGCTACCGCGTGCGCGCGCTCGGCCGCGTCACGCAAAGCGCGCTCGACCGGCTGCGCAACGGCGTCACCATCGACGGCGTGCGGTATGGATCGATCGAGGCCACGCTCGACCGCGAGCAAGGCAGCAATGTCTGGCTCACTTTTGCGATCCGCGAGGGCAAGAACCGCGAAGTCCGCAAGGTGCTGGAGCAGCTTGGGCTCAAAGTGAACCGGCTGATCCGGGTCTCGTACGGACCGTTCCAACTCGGCGAGTTGGACGATGGCGCGGTGGAAGAGGTCAAGACCGCGGTGCTGCGCGAGCAGCTTGGCCCGGCGCTGACGGCGGAAGCCGGCGCCGATTTTGACGCGCCAGTGTTGGAGCATGACGCGCGTCCTGCCCCGCCCCGTCATTTCGGAGCCGGCCGAATGCCGGAACCCGGAATCCAGCAGCAGGCGCGGCGCTCACGTCCGGATTCCGGATCCGCCGCTAAAGCGCCGTCCCGGAATGACAAAAAGAAACGTCACCGCCGCGACCGCACGGGCGGGCCGCGACCGAAATATCCAAGGCCACGCGCATGATCCCGAAAAGTGGGAACCGGTTTTCGGATAAGATCATGCGCAAAAGGAATATACTTTAATGCGCATCGTCGGCGGCAGATTGCGCTCGCGCCCGATCGCCGGGCCGAAGTCGCAAAGTGTGCGGCCGACGTCTGACCGTCTGCGCGAGGCGCTGTTCAATATCCTGACGCATGCTTATGGCGATCCGGTCGCCGGCGCGCGCGTGCTCGACCTGTTCGCCGGCACCGGCGCGCTCGGCATCGAGGCGGTCTCGCGCGGCGCGATCTTACGCCCTGTTCGTCGACGAGGGCGTCGAGGCGCGCGCGCTGTTGCGCGACAACGTGGAATCGCTCGGCCTCGGCGGCGTCACCCGCATCTTCCGCCGCGACGCGACCAAGCTTGGCCCGGCGCATCCGGTGCAGCCGTTCTCGCTCGCTTTCCTCGATCCGCCCTATGGTAAGGGCTTGGCCGAGAAGGCGCTGGTGTCGGCACGCGCGGGCGGCTGGCTTTTGCCGAATGCTCTGATCGTGGTCGAGGAAGCCGCCGGCGCCGGCTTTGTCGCGCCGGATGGATTTGAGGAATTGGAGCGGCGCAAATACGACGACACGGAGTTTGTGTTTTTGCGAAATCTTTGACCGTCGTCCCGGCCGAGCAAAGCGAGAGCCGGGACCCAGTAACCCCGGTGGTTATGCTACGGAAAGACAGGGGTTACTGGATGCCCGCTTTCGCGGGCATGACAGCAGGAAACTACCGCCGCCCGAACAACCGCTCGATATCCGTCAGCTTCAGCTCAACATAAGTCGGCCGGCCGTGGTTGCACTGGCCGGAATTGGGCGTCGCCTCCATCTCGCGCAGCAGCGCGTTCATCTCGGCGGGCTTGAGCCGGCGTCCGGCGCGCACCGAGCCGTGGCAGGCCATGGTGGCGGAGACGTGCAGCAGGCGCCGCTCGAGCGGCAGGGAATCGTCCCACTCCGCCATGTGCTCCGCTAGATCGCAAACCAACCCCTGCACATTGATCTCGCCAAGCAATGCCGGCGTCTCGCGCACCGCCACCGCGCCCGGCCCGAAGGCCTCGATCGCAAGCCCGTAGCGCGCGAGTTCCTCGGCGCGGGCGGCAAGCCGCGCGGCGTCGGCCTCGTCCAACTCGACGATCTCCGGAATGAGCAAAATCTGGCGCGCGACGCCGGTCTTGTCGATCGCCGCCTTCATGCGCTCGTAGACGATGCGCTCATGCGCGGCGTGCTGGTCGACGATGATCAGCCCGTCGCGGGTCTGCGCCACGATATAGGTCTCGTGCACCTGCGCGCGGGCGGCGCCGAGCGGGCGGTCGAGCAGATCGGGTTCGGGCTCGAAGCTCGCCACTGCCGCATCGGCGGCCGGCGCACCGACATCGAAGGCGGCCTGCGCGGCTTCGGCAAAGCCGGCGGCGGCACCGCCGCGCGAGGGCGCAAACCCGGCGGGCCGCGCCGGCGAGCGCCGCCAGTCGTAGGACCCTCGGCGCGGCGTCGACAGCGGCCGGAACGCGGCGATGGTGGCGCTGCCGCCGGTCGTCGCCGCGCGCTGGCCGTCGCGCGCCAGCGCCTCCTTGAGCGCGCGCACGATCAGGCCGCGCACCAGACCGCCGTCGCGGAAGCGCACTTCGGTTTTGGCCGGGTGCACGTTGACGTCGACCTCGCGCCCATCGAGCGTGACGAACAGCGCCAGCAGCGGATGGCGGTCGCGCGGCAGATAGTCGGCGTAGGCCGCGCGCACCGCGCCGACCAGGAGCTTGTCGCGCACCGGGCGGCCGTTGACGAACAGATATTGGCCGAGCGTGTTGGCGCGCGACAGCGTCGGCAGCCCGGCGAAGCCGGCGACTTGCACCCCGTCGCGCTCGATCTCAATGGCGACCGCATTGGCGCGGAAGCCGGCGCCGAGCACGTCGCCTAGCCGCGTCAGCCGATCCGCCGCCGCACCCCAGGTCACCGGCGCCCGCTCCTCGCCGGCGAGCGTAAAGGCGACATCCGGCCGGCTCATCGCCAGCCGCCGCACCACCTCGCGCACGGCTTCGGCTTCGCTGCGGTCGGTCTTCAAGAATTTCAGCCGCGCCGGCGTAGCGTAGAAAAGATCGCGCACCTCGACGCTGGTGCCCTGCTTGAGCGCCGCCGGTTTCACCGGCGACTTCACGCCGGCATCGACGGTGATCGACCAGGCATGCGGCTCGCTGTTGTGGCGCGTGGCGATGGTCAGCCGCCCCGCCGCGCCGATCGAGGGCAACGCCTCGCCGCGAAAGCCGAGCGTATCGATGGCGAGCAAATCCTCGCCGGCAAGCTTGGAGGTCGCGTGCCGCTCGACGCTCAGCTCCAGATCGGCGCGGGTCATGCCTTCGCCGTCGTCGGTCACGCGGATCAGCCGACGGCCGCCGCCGTCGGTCAAGACATCGATGCGGCGCGCGCCGGCGTCGAGCGCGTTCTCGACCAGCTCCTTGACGACGCTCGCCGGCCGCTCGACCACCTCGCCGGCGGCGATGCGGTTGATCATCGATTCGGACAGTTGGCGGACGGGCATCTTTCTTCCTTCACCTCTTCCCGCACGCGGGGAGAGGGAAAAAGCGGCGATTCGGCTTTGAGGAGTTTAGTCCCGCAAAGCGGGCGCCCGCGAGGCGAAGGCAGGCGTAACCCCCGCTATTCAAACGAGGCTTTGCGGCTCCGCAGGCTTTTGATGTGACCGCGGTGCTTTTTGCCCTCGATCCGGCGTTTTTTCTCAGCTCTCGGCACCTTGGTGGGCCGCCGCGGCGTCGGTTTCACCGCCGCCTGCCGGATCAGGTCGAACAGGCGTTCGCGCGCGTCGGCGCGGTTACGGGTCTGGTCGCGATACTGTTGCGCGACAATCACGATGATGCCTTCTTTGGTCAGCCTTTTTCCCGCGAGCCGCATCAGCCGAACCGCCACGTCATTCGGCAACGAGGGCGAACCTCGTGCATCAAAGCGCAACTGCACCGCGCTCGACACCTTGTTGACGTTCTGCCCGCCCGGCCCAGAAGCGCGCACGAAGCTCTCCGACAATTCGGATTCGTCGATGGCAATGGTGTCGGTGATGCGGAGCATCTGCGGCCTGTCATGCCCCGCCCCCGCCTGCGCGAGGGCAGGTTCCAGCGGGGCATCCAGTATACACGAACACCGATCAGTGATTACTGGATCGCCCGCTTTCGCGGGCGATGACACTCACTGGGTGAGATACCGCTTCGCCAGCACCTTGCCTTCTTCCACCGCCGGCTGGTCGAAGGCGTCCACCCCAAGAAGGTGGGCGGCGATGATGGTCTCCAGCATGAAATGCATCAGCAATTCGCCGAGACTTTCCTCGTCGAGTTCGCCTAGGTGAATGGTGCGCACCGGGCAGCCGTTCTTGGCGAGCGTCTCGGCGGTGGCGCGCCCCTGTGCCGCCGCCAGATCGCCGATGGTCTTGCCGCCGAGCCCAGGCTCGCCGGCAAGCGCGGCAAGCTCGCGATCCATGCGCGGTCCCCTTCCTGCCGCATCGGTGGTGACCACGGTGAACAACTTGTCGCGCGGTCCGGCGATGAATAGTTGCAACTGGCTGTGTTGATCGACGGGCCCGAGCGCGCCGATCGGCGTGGTGCCCTTGCCGTCCTTGCCCAAGCTCTCGGCCCAAAGCTGCACGTACCAGCGGGCAAAGCGCTCCAGCCGGTCGGCATAGGCCATCAGCACGCTGATGCTCTTGCCCTTGCTCTCCGCGAGCGCAACGGAAAGCGCAGCGCCCAGCGCGGCCGGCACTTGTGCGGCCGGCTTTTTCGCCAGCAGCGGGGCGAGCGCGAGACCGGCGCCTTCGCGCACCGCCACGATGTCGAGATCGAGCGTCGCCGCCGGCAGCAACCCGACATTGGTCAACACCGAGAAGCGACCGCCGACACCGGTATGGTGATCGAGGATCGGCACGTGATGCTGCGTCAGCAGGTCGCGCAAACCATTGCGCTTGCCGGACTTCGCCGGCTCGGTGAGACCGAGGAAAATATCGGGGATGCGGGTGGTGAGCCCCTCGGCCTTGACCGCCGCGAGCGCGGCAATGGTCTGCATCAGCGTCTCGGCGGTACCGCCGGATTTGGAGATGGCGACAAAGCGCGTGGTCTGATGCGGCAGCCGCGCCAGCAGCGTGCCGTAGGTTTCGGGATCGAGATTGTCCATGAAATGCAGGCGCGGCGGCGAGCGCAGCGCGTCGACGCCGGGCACCGCGTGACCCGCGAGCTGCGCCAGCGTTTGCCCGCCCAGGCTGGAGCCGCCAGTGCCGAGAAAGACGACGTCGGTGGCGTTCTGCGCCAGCCGCTGGCCGGTATCGCGGATTTGCGCCAGGTCGCCATGGGTGCCCGGCAACGTGAGCAGTGGCAGGCTGCCATCGGCATGACGCTTGCGGAGGGTTTCGAGCGCGGCCTCGGCGCGGTCGAGCGCGGCTTTCAAGGCGCTGTCGGCAACGCCGTGCGCCCCGATGTTCTTCTCCAGCGCGCTGTCGATTGATTGGGTGATCGGCATTAAGGGCTCGCTCTTCGCTGTCATGGCCGGCTTGGCCCGGCCAGCCCGATGAGAGACGCTAAAGGCGTGCCTACCGAAACGAGATGGCCGGCACAAGGCCGGCCATGACAGGTCTCAATTCACGCGCCCGTTCCTACAACACAGACGCGGCGCAAGCGTTCACTCGCGCGCGTCGCTCGAGGTCAGGCCCTTCGGCCGGCCGGCGACCGTCACCAGCATGCCGCCGCCATAGAGCCGTTTGGCGACCCGTTTGGCGTCGGCAACGGTGACGGCGTCGATCAGCGCGCCACGGCGCTGAATATAGTCGATGCCGAGATCGTCGAGCTGGATCTGGGTCAATTGCGCGGCGATCTTGCCCGAGGTGTCGAGCGTCAAGGCATAGGTGCCCTTGAGGAACGACTTGGCGGCGGCGAGCTCGTCCGCCGTCGGGCCGCCGTCGGCCATGCGCTTCGTTTCCTCTTCGATGATGGCGAGCGCATCCTTGGTGCGGTCGGCGCGGGTGGCGGTGCCGCCGTACACCACGGCGGCGCGCCGGAACCAGACCAGGCTGTCCGACACGCCGTAGGCAAGGCCGCGCTTCTCGCGCACCTCCTGATACAGCCGCGACGAGAAACTGCCGCCGCCCAGGATATGGTTGACGATATAGGCCGACATGAAATCGGGATCGTTGCGCGCGATGCCGGGCCCGCCGAAGGTCACCACCGCCTGCGGCACGTCGAGCGGAATGACGACACGGCGGCCGAGGCCGAGCGGGCTCGCTTCCGGCACCGGCGTGAGATTGTCCTTTTCGGGCAGCGTGGCGAAGGCGCGGTCGATCAATTCGCCGGCCGTCTTGGCGTCGATGTCGCCGACGATCGAAACCGTGAGCTGACTGCGCGCGAACACGCGATGGACGTAACCGTGCAGATCGGCGGCGGCGATGCGCTGCACGGTATCGAGCGAGCCGAGCGTCTCGCGCCCGTAAGGATGGTCGGGGAAGGCGATCTGCCACCAGCGGCGGCTGGAGAGACTGCCGGGATTGGTAATCTCGCGCCGCAACGCCGCCATTTCCTGGCCGCGCACGCGCTCCAGCGCATCGGCGTCGAAGCGCGGCTTGGTCAGCGCCAGCCGCAACAGATCGAAGGCCTCGTCGCGATGCTCGTTAAGGGTGCGCAGCGAGCCATGGAAATAATCGCGGCCGACGCGGAAGCGCAGCTCAATGGCGTGCTGCTCCAGCCGCTCGTGATAGGTCTTGCTGTCGAGATCGCCGGCGCCCTCGTCGAGCATGTCGGCGGTCAGATTGGCGGTGCCGGCCTTGTCGGGTTCGTCCTGGCTGGATCCGCCATGGAAGGCGTAACTCAGCGCCACCAGCGGCACGGTCTGCTCGCGCACCAGCCAGGCCACGATGCCGGACGGACTGACGATGCGCTCGATCTTCATCGCCGCCGAGGCGGGCGCGGCCAGCGTCAGCGCCAGCGTCGCCAGCGCGAGCAAACTCAATAGCCGCTTCATGAACGTTTCTCCGCCTTCGGGCTCTTATCCTTGACCAGATAGCCGGTGACCGAACGCCGCTTATCGAGCCAATGGCGAGCGGCATCCTGCACCTGCTCGGCCGTCACCGCGCGAATACGGTCCGGCCAGCGGCGCACGTCCTGCACGGTCGAACCGGTGGTAAGCAACTCGCCGTACCACTGCGCCATGCTCCTTTGGCTGTCATGGGCATAAATCGCGTCGGCCAAGAGCCGGGTCTTGCTGCGCTCCAATTCCTCGGGCGTAACGCCCTTGGCGATCACCTGGGCGATCACCGCGTCGATGTCGGTTTCCAACTGCGGCAGCGTGACGCCCGGACGCGGCGCGCCAAAGACGCCAAATCTGGACATGTCGAACGCCGACAAATCGTACCAGGCGCGCGCATCCACGGCGGCCTTCTTGTCCACCACCAGCGCGCGATAGAGCCGGCTGTTCGAGCCGCTGCCGAGGATATGCGCCAGCACTTCCAGCGCCTCCGATTCGCCCCGCTTGGCGATACGGAACGAGGGCACCAGGTAGCTGCGTTGCAGGAGCGGCTGCTCGACGCGCGGATCGGCAAGCGTGAGCGAGCGCACCGCCACCGGCGGCGGCTCCTGCGGACGATGGCGCGGCACAATCGCCCTGTTGGGCTTGAGCTTGCCATAGGTTTCTTCGGCGAATTTGAGCGCCTCGGCCGGCATGACATCGCCAGCGACCACCACCACCGCGTTGTTGGGCGCATAGAAGCGTCGGTAGAAGCCGATGGCGTCGTCTCGGCTGAGCTGCTCCATCTCGTGACGCCAACCGATCACCGGCCTGCCGTAGGGATGATTGAGGAACAGCGCGGCATCGATCTGCTCGCCGAGGCGCGCGCGCGGATTGTTGCCGACGCGCTGGTTCTGCTCCTCGAGGATGACGTCGCGCTCCGGCAGCACCACCTTGTCGGTGAGCTGCAGCCCGGTCATGCGGTCGGCTTCGAAATCCATCACGGTTTCGAGCTTGTTGCTCGGCACCCGCTGGTAAAAGCCGGTGTAGTCATAGGAGGTGAAGGCGTTCTCCTGCCCGCCCATGCGGGCGACGACTTGCGAGAACAAGCCGGCCGGATGCTTGGCGGTGCCCTTGAACATTAGATGTTCGAGGAAATGCGCCAGCCCCGACGTGCCCGGCGTCTCGTCGGCGGAGCCGACTTTGTACCAGATCATGTGCGTGACCACCGGCGCGCGGTGATCGGGGATGACGACCAGCTCAAGCCCATTCGGCAGCGTGAACTGCGCGACATCGGGTCCGTTGTTTGGAGCCGCCGAAGCAGCAGTTGACGCCAGCGCGGCAGCGGCGAAGCAGAGCGCGCGAAAAGCGGAACCGATTGTAATGGGCACTTGCGGGGCCTCGAAAGGTTTCTGGTTGTTCTAGCCTATCGTCAGGCTTTCACACGCATGTCGACGAAACACATGATCGGCCACGCGCTCGCCCCGCTCAGGACCGCTACTCATTCACTCGCGGGCTGCGAATGGAAATAATCGACCGCCTTGGGTCGCGTACGGTCCTTACCGACGCCGTATGGCTGCTCCGGTGACGGCGTCTGATACCCGGGCGGCGGCTCGGTCAGCGAGGTACGCGGCGGCTCGCCGGTAAAGCGGGCGGCCTCGGCTTCGTTGCCGCCAAAGAGTTTGCTGAACAAGCCGCGCTTGGCGCCGAGCTCGGCCGCGCTCAGGATCGAGCCGGGCTGCTGGGACGACGGACTGTCGCCAGGCTCCAAGGTCTTCGCCTTGCTACCGCGGTAAGAGCCGTGGGCGAGTTGATCCGGCCGCAGCGGGTTCTTTTCGCGTTCGTATTCTTCGGTGGTGTTGCGTTTCGCGGCCTTAGCCTCCGCACGCGCGCGGGCGATGTCGGGATCTTTCGGCCAATTCGGATTGTTGGCGACCGTGCTACCGCGTTCCGGCGGCGGCAAATCGTGGGTCGGCGGAATCACCAGCGGCGAGCGCTCGTGATAATCGATCGAGGGGCCGCCCCGCTGCAGGCCGAGTTGCTGGAGAAATTCGCCGATAATCTTGGAGTCGAGCGGGACATCTTCGTCATCGCCCGCGCGCGCCGGCAGCGCCGTGCTCGCCAGCAACGCTGCGCCGAGCGCCAGGCCGACGGCCGCGCTCAAACCTTTGCTTCGACATGTCGGCCGCATTAAATTCATCGCCTCTGGCCGCTACCCATTGAAATTCGAGGAGTTCCGCGTCTCGATCCTGCGATCATCGCGGCCGATCAGGGCGCTTTTTGGGCGCGCTCCCCGACCAGGGATTCATACAGCAGACCGCATACCCCGGCAACGATGGCGACGTCGGCAAGGTTAAAGACGTACCAGCTAAAGTGCCAATTTGCCGTTGAAATATGGAAAAACACGAAATCCGCCACCCAGCCGTGGGCCAGCCGGTCGATGGCGTTGCCCACCGCCCCGCCGATGATCAGGCCAAGCGAAAGCGCGGTCAGCCGGCTCTCGGCGCGGGCCAGCCAGACCCAGAGCAGGACGACCGCGATTGCCTTGAAACCGAGCAACAGCCATTGCCCGAGCGGGCCTTGCGTCTGAAACAGGCCGTAGCTGATGCCGGTGTTGCGGGCGAGCACCAGGTCAAAATAGGGACCGAGGTGCACCGGCGCGCGGGTCGGAAGGTCGAACACGAACAGCAGATAGAGCTTGCTGGCCTGATCGATCAGGCAGGTCAGCACCGCTACGCCGAAGCCGAAGCGTGTGAGCGGGCCGTGCAGGTAGGAGAAGCGCTGCGTCATCGAAAAGCTCTAGCTACCGACCCACGACTCTCGGTCGTCATTGCCGGGCTTGACCCGGCAATCCATACTGACGTTCGGCAATGCGTGACTCGCATAAGACTCCTACAGGTGGCGAGGCATCATGGATGCCCGGGTCAAGCCCGGGCATGACGATCATTGTATGGCGCTCGGCCGGGACGACAGAAACCAACTACTCCGCCGCCTTGCGCATGGCGTCCCATTCGCGCAGCGCCTTGGCGTCGCGCGGCGAGACGTCGGGGTATTCCGGATCGGTGCCGATCGTGGTGACGATTTTCCACGAGCGCGCGCATTTGGTGCCCTCGGCGAGATTGGGTACCACGGCGACGCCGGTCACATCCGGCAGGCGGAAGGCATCGGCCGGCGCATCGTCCCGCGCAAGCGTTGCCGCCGACGTGATGCAAACCTCGGCGAGATCGACATCGGCGACGGCTTCGAACAGTTCTTCGTTCGACACATGCACGATCGGATGCGCCTCCAATGAGGAGCCGATGCGCTTTTGCGCGCGCTCGATCTCAAGCGCGCCGGTAACGACGCGGCGCACGGTGCGGACTTTCCGCCATTTCTCGGCGAGCTTGTCGTCGCGCCAGGACGCCGGCACCTCGGGGAAGGTTTCCAGATGCACCGAGCGCGCCTTGGCGCCATAGCGCGACGCCCACGACTCCTCCGCGGTGAAGCAGAGGATGGGCGCGAGCCAGATCGCGCTGCAGCGGAACAGATGATCGAGCACCGTCAGGCACGCTCTACGAGTCGGTGACGAATAAGGATCGCAATAGAGCGCGTCCTTGCGGATGTCGAAGTAGAACGCCGACAGGTCCGAGATCATGAAATTGTTGAGCGCCGTGTAGATGCGCTTGTAGTCGAACTCGGCGTAAGCCTTGCGCACCAGTTGATCGAGCTCGGCGAGCCGGTGCAGCATCAGCCGCTCCAGCTCCGGCATCTTCTCCGGCTTGACGCGCTCGTCCTCCTGGAAATGCGCGAGATTGCCGAGCATCCAGCGCACGGTGTTGCGCAGCTTGCGATAGGTCTCGACCGTCTGCTTGAGGATTTCCGGGCCGATGCGCTGGTCGTCCCAGTAATCGCACGAGCCCACCCACAGCCGCAATATGTCGGCGCCGGACTGCTTGATGACGTCCTGCGGCGCGATGGTGTTGCCGAGCGACTTCGACATCTTGCGGCCGTCTTCGGCGAGCGTGAAGCCGTGGGTGACGACCACGTCATAGGGCGCGCGCCCGCGCGTGCCGCAACTCTCGATCAGCGAGGAATGGAACCAGCCGCGATGCTGGTCGGAGCCTTCCAGATACATCACCGTGTCGCTGCCGCCGTCGACCTTGCGCTTGATGCCGGCGAGCTGCGGGAAATGTTTGGGATCTTCCAGCACGAAGGCGTGGGTCGAGCCGGAATCGAACCAGACGTCGAGAATATCGTCGACCTTCTGCCAGCCGTCGTTCGCGAGCTTTGGCCCGAGAAAGCGCTCGCGCGCGCCGTCTTTGTACCAGGCGTCGGCGCCTTCGGCCTCGAAGGCCTCGACGATGCGAACTTCGACCTCGGGGTCTTGCAGGATATCGACCGAGCCGTCCGGCTTTTCCCTGATGAACACGGCGATCGGCACGCCCCAGGCGCGCTGGCGCGAGATCACCCAATCGGGCTTGGCTTCGATCATGCCGGTGATGCGGTTCTGCCCTTGCGGCGGCACCCAGCGGGTAACTCCGATCGCGGCAAGCGAGCGAGCGCGCAAGGTATCGCCATGGCGGTCGATATCCTTGTCCATGGCGATGAACCATTGCGGCGTGTTGCGGAAGATCACCGGCTTCTTGGAGCGCCAGGAATGCGGATATTGGTGCTTGAGGCGGCCGCGCGCGATCAGCATGTGCGCGTCGATCAGCGCTTTGATCACCGCCTCGTTGGCGTCGCCCTTTTCGCCTTTGTCGTTGATGACGCGTTTGCCGGTGAAGCCGGGCGCGGCGTCGGTGAAGGCACCGTTTTCGTCCACGGTGTAGGGGATCGTGGTGTTGATGCCGCGCGCTTCGAGCTCGGCTTTGTGCTCCATCCAGATATCGAAGTCCTCACGGCCATGGCCCGGCGCGGTGTGGACGAAGCCGGTGCCGGTATCGTCGGTGACGTGATCGCCAGGAAGCAGCGGCACATCAAAGTCATAGCCTTTTCCGCGCAGCGGGTGCGCACAGACCAACTGCCCGAGCAACGCGCCATCTATCAGATACGAGTCAAACACCCTGGGAGGAAATTTGACGCTCGCTTGAAACGACAGACTAAGACTTGCTGCTACCAACAGCGAACCAGAACCGTATTTCTCGATATATGCTTTTCTTGCCGCGTTTATCTCACTGCGACCAGCTTCATATTGTTCCACCGTCACGCCAGCATCTCTTGCTGCTGTTTCTAAATTTTGTGGCTTTTCGAGCTGACGCCCGGGCACTAACAGGACGTATTTCATCTTCTCTGAATATGCGATCGCGCGGTTTCCCGGCAGAGTCCAAGGCGTGGTGGTCCAGATAACAACTGACGTGTTGCGCCATGCGTCACGTAACCTTGTTGCTTCGTCCGGGCTATCGCCAATACCCATGACCGGGAATTTGCTCTTCGTACCAATAACCGGAAACTTCACCCACACCGTATCTGACGTGTAATCCTCGTACTCGACCTCGGCTTCCGCCAGCGCGGTTTTCTCCACCACGCTCCACATCACCGGCTTCGAGCCGCGATACAGCGTGCCGTTGGCGGCGAACTTCATCAGTTCGCGCGCGATCTGCGCCTCGGCGAAAGGCGCCATGGTCGTGTAGGGATGCTCCCAGTCGCCGGTGACGCCGAGCCGCTTGAATTCGTCGCGCTGCACGCCCAGCCAATGCTCGGCATAGGCGCGGCATTCCTGCCGGAACGCGATCATCGCCGCCGGATCGGACAGGTCCGGCTTCTTCTTGTTTTTCGAGCGATAGTTCTCCTCCTCGATCTTCCATTCGATCGGCAGGCCGTGGCAGTCCCAACCCGGCACGTAATTGGAATCGAAGCCGAGCATTTGCTGGCTGCGCGTCACCATATCCTTCAGGATCTTGTTGAGCGCGGTGCCGATATGGATCGGCCCGTTGGCGTAAGGCGGGCCGTCGTGCAGGATGAATTTGTCGCGGCCGCGTGCCGCGGTGCGCAACTGGCCGTAGAGGTCGCCCTCCTCCCAAGCTTTAAGGATTTCCGGTTCGCGCTGCGGCAGCCCGGCGCGCATCGGGAAATCGGTCTGCGGCAGGAACAGCGTCTCGGAATAGTCGCGGGCGGGCTTGTTCATGGCGGGGTTACTAGCAGGCGAGTCAGGCAACGGAAAGCCTGCGATTTGGCTGCCGTTCCGGCCTTTGCTGGCACGACAAGCGGGCTAAATCTCCCCCAGCGCCGGAAAGGCGTCGCCCGCGCGCAGAAGCGCGTCGCGCGCCTGCGCGCTGTCGGCCGCCATCTGCTGCTTGAGCGTGGCCACCGAGTCGAATTTCTGTTCCGGGCGGATCCAGCCGATGAAGGCGACGTCGACGCTCTTGCCGTAAAGTTCGCCGCTAAAGTCGAACAGGAAAACCTCCAGCAGCGGCGCGCCGTTGTCGAACATCGGCCGCACCCCGAAATTGGCGACGCCGTCATGGCGCCGCCCGTCCACGCCCATGCGCACCGCGTAGACGCCGTGCTTGAGGCCGCAGGACGGATCGAGCCGGATATTGGCGGTGGGAAAGCCGAGTTCGCGCCCGCGCTTATCGCCGTGGATCACCTCGCCGGAGACGAACCAGGGTGCGCCCAGAAGCTCGGCCGCCTCCACCACCTTGCCCTGGCTGAGCGCGCTGCGCACCGCGCCGGAGGACACCGGGCGGCCCTCGTCCTCCAGCGGCGGCACGATATCGACGGCAAAGCCGAGCTTGGCGCCCTGCTCGCGCAGAAACTGCGGGGAGCCCGCGCGATTCTTGCCGAAATGGAAATCGAAGCCGATCGCCGCCCCGCCGATGGCGAAGCGGCCGACCAGATTGCCGGCGACGAAATCCTCCGCCGTGGTCATGGCGAGTGCGGCGTCGAAGGTCATGACGATGGCGCCGTCGAGCCCGGTGGCGGCAAGCAGCCGCAGCTTGTCGCGCTCGCTGGAGAGCTGGAACAGCGCCTGTTGCGGCCGGAAGAACCGGCGCGGATGTGGCGAGAAGGTCAGCGCCACCGCTTGGCGGCCGAGCGCGCGGGCGCGCTTGAGCGCCGCGCCGATCACCGCCCGGTGCCCTCGATGCACGCCGTCGAAATTGCCGATCGCCAGCACGGCGCCGCGCAGCGCCCCGGGATCGCCGTTGCGCACGACGGGGAAGCCTTTGGGCGGCGGATTCTCCTGGTTCATTGGCGGGACAATTGCTGAAACACGGCTCAGATCAATACGTTGCGCTCGGCCTCTTGGCCACTCGGCCTGTGGACCGCGGCTACCGTTAACGGTCCGTTAATAAAGTTTCAAATTAACTGCTTATTCAAGCACCGTTGCTACGGTGCATAACGAGTTGCTGGGAGGGAGTCCCTGCGGGGGCGATATATCATGGCTGTCGATCTGCAGATGCCGGTGTTGATCGTGGACGATTACAACACGATGGTGCGCATCATTCGCAACCTGCTCAGGCAACTCGGCTTTGAAAATGTCGACGACGCCAATGACGGCTCGATTGCGCTCGCCAAGATGCGCACGCGCAAATACGGGCTGGTGATCTCCGATTGGAACATGGAGCCGATGACCGGCTACGACCTGTTGCAAGAGGTGCGCTCCGACCCCAACCTCGCCTCAACGCCGTTCATCATGGTTACGGCCGAATCGAAGACCGATAACGTGATTGCCGCCAAGCGCGCCGGCGTGTCGAACTATATCGTCAAGCCGTTCAACGCACAGACGCTCAAGAACAAGATCGAGACCGTATTCGCCGAACAGTCGGCGATGACTGTCGCCTGATCCGCCGGCACGGCCGCGGATTCCTCACCACACTAACTGCCGCATCACCGCTTTCGGCATTTCGCCGGCGGCGGCGAATACGCCGCGCAAAGCCTGCGCGTCCGGACGCTCGCGGCCGCCCAGTTCCTCGGCGTGAATCCCTGTGGTGATGAACAGGAAATCGACGCCGACGGCGTGGGCACCCTTAAGATCGGTGCGCACCGAATCGCCGATCGCCAGCATGCGCGCCACTGCAGGCTTGCGACCCAGGCTCGCCTCGGCTTTCGCGAGCGCAAGGTCGTAGATCGGCCGGTAGGGCTTGCCGGCATAGAGCACCTCGCCGCCCATGGTGGCGTAGAGATCGGCGATGGCGCCCGCGCAATAGACCAGCGCCGACCCGCGCTCCACCACCACGTCCGGGTTGCCGCACACCATCAAAAGCTTGCGCGCCAGCATGGTCTCGAGCCGGGCGCGGTAGTCGTCCGGCGTCTCTACCTCGTCGTTGTCCAATCCGGTGCAGACCACGTAGTCGGCTTTGTCCGGCGCCACGAAATGCAGATCGAGGCCCTTGAAGATGGAAATGTCGCGCTCGGGACCGAGGTGATAAAGGCTCTGCCCGCGGCGATGCTCGACCACGCTGCGGGTGACGTCGCCGGAGGACGCGATGCCGTCATAGGCCTCGCGCGGCACGTGCAGCCGGTCGAGCTGACGGGCGACCGCCTCGCCCGGACGCGGCGCATTGGTGATCAGGATCACGGCGGCGCCGCCGGCGCGCATGCGCATCAGCGCGTCGCAGGCATGCGCATGGGCGGCAAGCCCGTTGTGCACCACGCCCCAGACGTCGCACAGCAGCACGTCGTAGTCGGCGGCGATTTCGGCGAAATGCGCGATGACGGGGGGCAAGGCGGCGTCCATGCCGGCTTACATAGCCGCAGGCGGCGCAAGCGGGAAGCGCTTTCGCTCAGCCGTTGACGACGCGGGCGCCGATCATTTCGCCCGGCGCACCGTCCGCGGGAGCGGCCGGCTCGCCGCCGCCCGCCGCGGTCTGCAGGGCGTCCGCCCGAACCGGGCGCGGGGCCGAGAACAGGAAACCTTGCCCGTAGCGCACGTCATAGTCGAGCAGATCGACCACGCTGCTCTCGTTTTCGATGCGCTCGGCGATGAGGTCGATACCGGAGCGCGCCAGCAGGTCGGCAAGATCGGCTCGGTGGATGTCGCTATGCGCTTCGGTGGCGCGGTTGAGCAGAAGCCCGGCCGGCACTTTCAGGAATCGGAAGCCGTGCGCGGCGAGTTCCTTCGGCTCCATGTGCAGGTCGGCGACATGGTCCATGGAGAAGTGGAAGCCGCGCTCGGCCAACACCGCCAGACTTTCCTGCTCGATCGCGCCGAATTGACGATAGGTGCTCTGGCCGAATTCGAACATCAAAGTGGAGGCGAGCGCGCGGTTGGCGTCCATGAAGTCGAAGAACTGCTTGAAGGCGGCGGCGTTCGACAGCATGGCGGCGCTGAGATTGCAGAACAGCCCGATATCGCGGTTCTTCATCTGTAGGCGGCGCAGCACCTGCACGCAGCGGAACACCATCAGCGTGTCGAGCTTCGGCATCAAGCCGCCGGCATCGGCATGTTCGATGAACTCTGCGGCCGGCACCACGTCGCCGTCCTCGGTGCGCAGGCGCGACAGCGCCTCGTAATAGCGCACTTTGCGCTGCGGCAGCGTGACGATCGGCTGCAAGAACAGATCGATGCGGTTTTCCTCAATGGCGCTCGCGACCAGCGCGCCGATGCCCTCGCGCGAGAGGCCGCGGAAGCGGCGCACGCCCTCCGCCGTCTCGCTCTCGCTGACGCCAAGCGTGCCGGCGTCCGCCGGTTCGATGACGGGCGGCGGCAGGTCGCCGCCGAGCTTGCGCAATTCGGCGTCGTGCAAGGCGACGGTGTCGGCGAGTTGCTTGACCAGGCCGCCAAGCTCGCCGATCTCGGTGGCCAGCGGTTCGGCCGCGGCGCGCGCGCGCGTCACGGCAAATTCGACGCGGCCTTCAACGCTGTTGAACCGCCGCGCCAGATCCGCCACCTGTTTGGCAAGATCGGCGCTGCCGCGCGAGAGATCGGCAATCTGGTCGCCGAGATCGCTGCGGTCGCGTAGGCGGCTGCTGACGGTATTGTAGAGCGCCATGGCCGTGAGCGCCGCCAGCGCGATGACGGCGGACGCCCCGGCATCCATCTTGAACCAGAGGTAAAGCACGGCGCCGAGCGAGCCGGCGATCAGCACCATACAGACCGCAACGAAAATGGCATTGATACGGCGCATAAGCTCAAGTCCCGGGCCGCCCTTTATTGGCCCTTGGCGCGTGATTCGCGCGGCCCGCCACCACTGTCCATGACGCCACCCCTCCGCGCAACCCAGATTTAATTCGGCTGCGCGGCGGCGGCATCAGCGCTGCGGCGGCAAGATGGCGTAGTGCACCACAGCCGGGCTGTTGGGCGCCAGCGTGATCTGCGGCAACGTCAGCGCCGCCGGCGGCTGCGCGCGCGGGAACCTGGCCCGCAAGGCCGGCGGCATGCTCGCCGGGCCCTGCCAGATCAGCATTGCGCCATCGCGCGCGACGTCGGCCATGTCGATCCAGGGGCTCAGCGCGGGATCGCCGTGCACGATCACATGGGGGTGGTCGGGCGAATAGACCGCCAGATTGTTGGCGGCGAACTCGCCCGCCCCGCCCGACAGCGGCGCGCCGCCGACATAGCGCAGCGGCGTCCCGGTGGCGTCGTGCCAACGCTTGGTGAGGACCGCAGCCATCTGCCGCCCCGGAAAATGCGTCGCCTTCTGGCGGTCTTTCACCAGCGGCTCGAGCAATTCGTCGGCGGCATAGGCCACCGGCAGCACCAGGAAGACGATGACAAAGCCAGCGGCGAACTGACGCAAGGCGCGCTGGTCCAGGTCGGGCTTGAACCACATCAGAAAGGCGAGCGGCGCAAAGCACCACAGCGGATAACCCCACATGGCGACCGGCAACCGGCCGGTCAACATGGCGACTAGGGTGGTGAACAGGAAGGGCCCGAGCGCAAGCGCGGTCACATAGCGGCGGGCAAACGGCGTTCCCATCGGTCGCCATTGCGGCGATCGAAGAATGCCATAGGTGAGCCCGACAAGGAGGATAGTCGGCAGCAGATAGAACAGCTGGCTCACCGACCAGCGCAGCGGATAGCTGATCACCTGATACCAGTGCGACACTTCCTTGGCGCGTTCGTCGACATAAAGAAGCGGTTGAAAGCCGTGAGTGACCACCCAGTAAAGATTGGGCGCCAGCACAATGAAGAAGACGGCAATCATCACGTATGGTCCGCGCGTGCGCCACGCACGTCGCGCGGTCGGATCGAGCAACAGGACCATGCCGCCGGTCGCGGCCAACGCAAAGGCGGCGTATTTCGACCAGAACGCCAAGGCGAGAAAGGCGCCGGCCGCCGCCCAATCGCGCGTGCGCTTCCCATCGATGGCGCGATAGCCGAACCATCCGGTCAGCGCCCAGAACGGCAGCTGCATCTGGTCGTGCGCGAACTTCACCACGGAGAAATTGAAGAAGTGCAGGCCTTCCAGCGCCAGCACCGCCAGCAAGGCGATGAACGGATCGGCTACCTCGCAGCCGAAACGCCAGACGAAATAAAGACAGAGCACCGCCACCAGCGGACCGAGCAGATAGACGGAATCGATCTGGCCGGTGAGCCGGTGCACGAGGTCGGCAAGCCACCACGGCAGCGGCGGGTGCTTCCAATAACCAAGCTGCCATTCCTTGCCGAGCGCGAGATCCTCGACGAGGTCAAGCTGCAGATTGGGACAGACCAGGATCGGCAGCGCGGTCCACACGACCAAATGCAGTCCGAGCACCCATGCCAGCACCGTCCCGGGCTGGCGGCGCGCCATTGCCACCGCCCGGCCAAGCAGACCGGCGCTTGGCTCACCACCGGCACGTGTGTCCATCGTCGGCATTGAATTCCTTGTTGAACAGCCGCCAGCGATCGGTCAAGCTTTACGGCCGCAAGCTGCGGTGAACAGCCGCCGGGCGGTCGGTCGCCGCCGCGTAACAGGGGCGTACATCCGCCGGACCGATGGCAATGGCAGCCGCCAATCCCGACATCTCGATCGTCCTGCCTGCGCACAACGAGGCGGGCAATATCGTGCCGATGTGCCTGGCTCTCAAGGCCGAGTTGGCGCCGCTCGGCAGCCACGAAATCATCTTCGTGGATGACGGCAGCACCGACGGCACGCTCAAAGCACTGCGTACCGCGGCGGCGCGCGAGGCGAGCGTGCGTTATGTCTCGTTCACGCGCAACTTCGGACACCAGGCCGCGCTGCGCGCGGGCTTAAGCTACGCGCGCGGCGCTGCGGTTATCGTGATGGACGCCGATTTCGAGCATCCACCGCAATTGATCCCCGATCTGATCCAAAAGTGGCGTAACGGCTTCAAGATCGTCGGCGCTCAGCGCATCGATGATGCCGAGAAAGTGTCGTGGTTCAAGCGTGTGAGTTCGACCCTTTATTATCGACTGCTCAACTCCATCGGCGATGTGCGCATCGAGCCCGGCAGCGCCGACTACATGTTGCTCGACCGGGTGGCGGTCAATTCGATCAATGCGCTCGAGGATCACGACCTGTTCCTGCGCGGCATCGTGCGTTGGTTCGGCTATCCGCTGGCGCGCGTGCCGTATAAGCGCGGCACCCGCCGGCGAGGCGAAAGCAAATACACGCTGCGCCGGATGGTCGAACTGGCGGTGAGCGGAATTGCCGGCCACAGCCTGCGGCCGTTGCGCTTCGCGATCTATTTGGCGCTCGCCTTCGCCGGCATTGGCCTGCTGCTGATCGTGTACTCGATCCTGAGCTATTTCTTCGTGCCGGGGACTGTCGTGGGTTGGACCTCGATCATGGCGGCGATCGCCATCCTCGGCGCCGCCCAGTTACTGGTGCTGGGGATATTCGGGGAATATCTCGGCCGCATCATGCGCGAAACGCGCAAACGGCCGAACTACATTGTCGCCGAAACCGAAGCGGCGGAGAGCAGCAAGGCCAGAGCCGCCGAATAGCCGCGCCGGCCGCTCACGTGCCCGCTGCCGCTTTGTCGCTGACGATCCCGCCGTCCATCAATTCGATCTGGCGATGCATGCGCTTGGCAAGCCCGAGATCGTGGGTGACCGCGACCACCGTCTTGCCGTGCTTATGCACCAGGTCGCTCAGCACCTCGAACACCTGCTCGCTGGCGTGCGAATCGAGCGAGCCGGTCGGTTCGTCGGCGAGGATGATCGGCGGCTCGTTGGCGAGCGCCCGTGCCACCGCCACGCGTTGACGCTGGCCGCCGGACAGCTGATCCGGGCGCTTGTGCACATGATCGGCAAGCCCGAGCGAGCCGAGCAGATCGCGCGCGCGCGTCCGCATCGCGCTGGCGCTCAGACGCCCGAGCGCGCGCATCGGCAGCATCACATTGTCGAGTACGGTAAATTCCGGCAGCAGGAAGTGGAACTGAAATACGAAACCGAGCTGCGTGAGCCTGGTGAGCGCGCGCTCCTGCTCGTCCATATGCGCGGTCGATTTGCCGTTGATCAGCACCTCGCCCGCGGTCGGCAGATCGAGCAGGCCGAGCAAATACAACAGCGAGGATTTGCCCGAGCCGGACGGCCCGGTGATCGCCACAAAATCGTTTTCGGCAATGCGCAGGTTGATGTCATGCACCAGCGTGGTCGGCACGATGCCGGGCAGGATGCGGGTGACGTCGTGCGTTTCGATCAGGGTGGCGGCGTCTGCCGCCGTTTGCGCCTGTGGTGCCATGCTCATGTGGCGCCCCGGATGATCTCGACCGGATGCTCGCGCGCGGCCTTGCGCGCCGGCGCATAGCCGGCGGCGACCGAGGACACCAACGCCACCATGCCGGCGAGCAGATAGTGCACCGGCGTATAGGCAAGCGGCAGGTAGTTCGAATCGAGAAACGGATTGGAAATCCGGATCGAGCCGAGCCCGATGCAGAGCAGGTAACCGAGCACGAAGCCGACCAGCGCGCCGGCGAGCCCGATGATCAGCGCCTCGATCACGAAGATCGAGCGCACCGTGTGCTCGCTCAAGCCGAGCGACTTCATAATGGCGATGTCGCGCGCCTTCTCGTGCGTGATGGTGGAAATGATGTTGTAGGTGCCGAAGCTCGCGACCAGCAGGATGGCGCCGACCACCGCATACATGATGATGTTGCGGATGATGAAGGTCGACAGCAGGTCTTCGTAGGCTTCCTGCCAGGACACCGCCTTATAGCCGGTGTCCCTCTCGATGCGGGCGGCGACCTCACGCGACTGCATCGGGTCACGCATGCGCAGCCGCAATTCGTTGATCAGCCCGGTCTGCCGCGCCAGAATCTGGCCGGTCTTGGTCAGCGCGTAAGCCGTGCTTTCGTCCACTTGCCGCACGCCGGAATGAAAGAAGCCCACCACCTGCGCGTTGATGCGCGCGCCTTGGCTGGTCTGCAGCGTAAGATTGGCGTCGATGCGGGCGCCGATCTTTTCCGCCAGCTTGTCGCCAAGCACGATGGCGTTGGTGGCGCGGTAGAGCGCGTTGATGGTGGCGCCGCGCATCTGCGACGGCAGGTCGGAAACCTTGCCTTCGCGCCGCGGGTCGATGCCGACCACGCTGGTGGCGGCGTCGTGGTTGGCATAGCGGATGATCGCCTGCACCTTGACCGAGGGCGCGACCGTGCCCGGAATCCAGGGCTCCAGTGTCGCGATAATGGCGAGTGGGTTCTTGATGCCGGGCCGGCGCGCCTCCGGCGTCAGCCCATGGAATTGCGCGCTGGCGAACAGTTTCTCGGCCGGCTGCGGCGGCGGGTGGCGGCGCTCGTCGGTGACGGAGATGTGCGGCAACGTATTGACCAGACGCTTGGTGAAGTCGTCCTGCGAGCCCTGCATCAGCGCCGCCATCATGATCGAGAAGCCGACGCCGGTGGCGACGCCGGCGACCGCAAAGCCGGTCTGCCGCACGCGGGCGCGCACATGGGTCCAGGCGATGTCGAGGATGAGGCTCATGCGCCGGCGCCGGCGACCCGCACGCGGATGCCGTCCTGCAACTCGGTCGGCGCCGGCGACGCGACCCGCTCGCCGTCTTTCAAGCCGGACAGCACTTCGAGCATGCGGGTGCCGCGGATGCCGATCTTGATCGCGCGCTTGCGCGCGCGGTCGCCGTCGATCACGAACACCGCGTTGTCCTGCACGGCATCGGACGGGATCAACAGAGCATTCGGCTTTTCGCGCACGATGACGTTTGCCTCCACGCTCATGCCGGGCTTGAGCGGCGTGTCGTCGGGCAGAGCGATCTTGATGCGGAAGGTCTTGGCGGCGACGTCGCCCATGGGCGTGATCTCGCGCACTTTGCCCTCCAGCCGAAGCTCGGGAAAGGCGTCGGTGCGGAACAACACGGTCTGTCCGACCTTGACGCGCGGGATGTCCTCCTCGTTGACCTCCGCCACCACCTGCAGCGGGTTCGGCACGCCGACGCGAAACAGCACCTGCCCGACTTCGGCGATCTCGCCGATTTCGCCGTCGCGGCGCAACACCACGCCATCCATCGGCGAGACGATGGTGTATTCGCTGATCTTCTCGTTCTGCACCGCCATCAGCGCCTGCACTTGGCCGAGATCCATGGAGGCGCGTTCATAGGCTTGCGTGGTGGCGGCGCCGCGCGTGATCAGTTGGCTCACGCGCTCCATTTCGCGCTTGAGGAAAGCCTCGCGCGCCTTGAGCTCCTTGAGCTGCGCCGTGAC
Organism: uncultured Alphaproteobacteria bacterium; assembly: GCA_963727555.1. GTDB lineage: Bacteria > Pseudomonadota > Alphaproteobacteria > Rhizobiales > Xanthobacteraceae > Pseudolabrys. The sequence continues at coordinate 341,040 of CAVSGT010000004.1, forward strand.
CTCGCGATCGTCGAGCTGTGCCAGCTCGTCGCCTTTTTTCACGGTTTTGCCCTCGCAGTGGCAGATGTCGATGATGCGATCGCGCACCAGGCTGGCGACCTTGGCCCAGCGCACCGGCTCGACGCCGCCGGTGGCGTAGACGATCTCGACTGCGGTGCCGCGCGTGGCGGCGACGGCGGTGACCCGCGGGCCGCGGCCATAGAGCCACCAGCCCGCGGCGGCGGCGATCAACACGATCAATACGAGAATGAGAAATCTTCGGGTTTTCACGGCGGCGAACCTAGCGGGGCAAGGGGGCAGGAAAATGATGTAGCGCAACGTCGACCAGCCGTCCCGGCCGAGTGATAGCGAGGGTCGGGACCCAGTCCTCCGCAGTCTAATCGGTGGGCAATGAGTAGCGGATCCCCGCTGGAGCCTGTGCTCGGGCCAGCCGGAGGCTGGACCCGAGTACGGGGACGACGGCCGTGGTTAGGCCACTGCCTTGATGATCTTTCGGAGCTTATCGAACATCTCGCCGATCTGCGCCTCGCTGACGATCAGCGGCGGCGACAGCGCCAGCGTATCGCCGACCGCGCGGAACATCAGATCGTGCTCGAAGAAGCCTTTATCCAGCGCCTCTGCGCCGCGCTTGCCGACCGCATCGGGCTTGCTCGCCAGATCGATACCGGCGGTGAGGCCGACCGTACGGATGTCGAGCACATTGGGCAGACCTTTGAGCGCCATGGCGGCCTGCGCCCAGGCGGCTTCCATTTTGCGCGCGCGCTCGAACAGAGCCTCCTCGCGATAGACATCGAGGGTGGCAAGGCCGGCGGCGCAGGCGAGCGGATGCGCCGAATAAGTGTAGCCGTGAAACAGTTCGATGACGTGCTCGGGGCCTTTCATGAAGGCGTCGTAGACGTCCTTGCGCACCACCACGCCGCCCATCGGCACCGCGCCTGACGTGATGCCCTTGGCGAACGTGATCATGTCGGGGACGACGCCATAGCGTTCGGCGGCGAAGGCGTAGCCGAGGCGGCCATAGGCGGTGATCACCTCGTCGAAGATCAGCAATATGCCGTGCTTGTCGCAGATCGCGCGCAGCCGCTGCAGATAGCCCTTGGGCGGCGGCAGCACGCCGGTCGAACCCGACATCGGCTCCACGATCACCGCGGCGATAGTGGAAGCGTCATGCAACGCCACCAGCCGGTCGAGTTCGTCGGCAAGGTGCGCGCCCCATTCCGGCTCGCCGATGCTGTAGGCCTGTTCGGCGCGGTTATAGGTCGACGGCAGATGATCGACGCCGACCATGAGCGTGCCGAATTGCTTGCGGTTACTGACGATGCCGCCGACCGCCACGCCGCCGAAACCGACGCCGTGATAGCCGCGCTCGCGCCCGATCAGCCGCACGCGCGAGGCGTTGCCGCGCACGTTGTGAAAGGCGAGCGCGATCTTGAGCGCGGTGTCGACCGCCTCCGAGCCGGAATTGCAGAAGAACACGTGATCGAGATCGCCGGGCGCCAGCGCCGCGATGCGGCTCGCTAGCTCGAACGCCTTGGGATGCGAGAACTGAAATGCCGGGGCGTAATCGAGCTCGGCGGCTTGGCGCTGGATCGCCTGCACGATCGGATCGCGGTTGTGGCCGGCGTTGGTGCACCACATGCCGGCGGAGCTGTCGAGCAGCTTGCGGCCCTCCGGCGTCACGTAATGCATGTCCTTGGCGCCGGCGATCAGCCGCGGCCGTTGCTTGAAGGCGCGGTTTGGCGTGAAAGGCACCCAATAAGGCTCGAGATCGTTGGGAACGCTGGCGGCGGCACTCGGTCGGGTCGACGGCATGGCTCTGCTCCAAGCTCCGCCGAAACATCGGCGGCGTATTTGCGGTCGAATCGACACTAACAGCGATCCGAGTCAGTCCGAAATTGGACGACCGGATTGTCAGCAAATATTTTCGGCGCGCGATATCGCATGTGTTTGCGGCGATCGTGGCGCCATTTGCGGTCGGGCGAGCCGCGCGGGAAACACAACCATAACGAGAAATTTACCGCGAGGCTTCTCTCAGGCGTTGTAAATTTCTATAATACAAATATGACTATAGCAGCCTAAACCACAGATAAAATCTGGGTAAATTCTAGCGGAATTCGTGACACGGCTACGATGATACCTTTGTGAAGACATTGGAACCCGTATCATAGCCTCGCCCTATGCGAGCCGGGCACGCCATGACTACCGTGGCAGGGGAATGCCGCGTGACAAAGCCGGAACCAATGCCGGTCGAGACACCCAAGGAAGCATGCATCCGCGCCGCGCTTGCACGCTTGGTTGGGAGCCGTGCTTTCAGCCAGTCACCGCAACTCGCGCGCTTCCTCACCTTTGTCATCGAGGAAACGCTGGCCGGGCGCGGCCAGCGCATCAAAGCCTACACCATCGCCACCGATGCCTTGGGGCGTGAAGCGACCTTCGACCCGCAAAACGATCCAATCGTGCGGGTTGAAGCCGGGCGATTGCGGCTAGCGCTGGACAATTATTACGCCACCGACGGCTGCAACGATTCTGTCATAATCGAGTTGCCGCGCGGCCACTATGTTCCGACTTTCCGCCGGCGTGTCGAGCGTTTCCGCGGCATTGCGACGATTGCCAAACAATTGGTCGCACGCGCGGCGACCGTCCGGATTCAGCTTGGCGTTCTGATTATCGCGGCGTTGCTGGCGGCCATCGCCGGCGCCGGCGGCGCCTGGTGGTGGCAGGCAAAGCAAATTGAGGAAATGACGACGGCAAGCTCTCATTTCGATCCGGATCCGTTACAATTTTCCGACGACCCGCTGCCAGTCGTTTATGTCAAGCCGATCGATGTGATCGGGGCGCCGAGCGGGTCGATCGTCACGCCGGCGCATCTGCAATCCGATCTGTGCGATGCCCTCTCGCGTTTTGACGAAATCAATGTCTCCACCCCTCGCGCGTGCGAGAGCGCTGTGGGGGATCGGACGGCGCAGACACCCTATCAATCCAAACACATCGACTATGTCGTCTCGGGCCTGCTCGACTACGGCGATGGGAAATCGGTCGTCGTGACATTGCGCCTTGTCGATACTGCGGAGAGTATGATCGTCTGGTCGCGCACGTTTCCGCCGATCCGCCGAGGATGCCGACCGAGCGCAAGATGCGATCGTGCGGCAAGCGGTGCAGACGATCGCGCAGCCGACCGGCGTGATCCAGGCGCACGAGCGCAGCCGCCGCGCGGCCGGGGCAAAAATCGATTTCCGATACGCTTGCCTGCTCGACTTTAACGCCTATCGGCAAAGTTTCGACCCTGCCGCGCATCAACGCGTCAAGGCGTGCCTCAAGCAAGCGATTGCCGCAGATCCGACCTTCGCCCTAGGGTATGCAGCCCTCTCTCGCATTTATGCGCGGCAGTTCTACACTCATTTCGGCTTTGAAAAAGACGAACCGAGGCCGCTCGACCGCGCCTTGCGGCTGGCGCAGAAGGCAATCGAGCTCGCCCCCACCTCCGCGGAAGCACACATAATTCTCATGGGCGTTCAATCCGCACGTCGCGATTTCACGGCGGCGCGCAGCGCCGGCGAGACCGCGGTCGCGCTTAATCCCAATGACCTGGCCGTGCAGGCGGAATACGCCTTTATGCGGCTTCGCTTGGGCGAGATCGACACGGCCATCCCGCGGCTGCGCGAAGCGATCATAGCCGGCTATGTGCCGTCGCCGATCATCTTTTACGGGCTGTTCGCCGGCGCATATCTTGCCGGCGATATGAACGAGGCAAAGCGCTACGCCGACGCCATTGCCACCGACAGCTTTCCCTTGGGGCTGACCGCCCAGGCGCTGATGGCGGAAAAATCCGGCGACCACGTCGGCGCGGTGCAGGCTCTCAATCGGCTCTATGCTTTGCAGCCGGGTTGGCGGACCGATCCCCGGCGCGAACTGGCAAAAGTGTTTGAAGCCAAAGGCATTGTCGACCGTTTTGCCAACGACTTGGCGGCCATCGCAGGCGACGCCATGAATTGACACCTGACGATCGTCGTTCCACTTGAGGCGGCGCGCGGATGCGTTAGGCTGGTGGCGGAGACTAAGGAAAAAGAGGCCCAATCGATGGCAGCCAAGAAGAAACGGATCGTGTTCGATCCCAAGACTTTTCGATCGCACGTGGGCAGCGGGAGAACCAAACAGGCTACCGGCCCAATGCGATTGTTTTCGCGCGAGGCGACCCGGCCGACTCGGTTTTCGATCTGCAGAAAGGCAAGGCCAAGGTCGTCGTCGTCTCCAAGAGAGGCAAGGAGGCGGTGCTGGCGATCCTCGAACCCGGTAATTTTTTCGGCGAGGGATGCCTGAGCGGCCAGCCGCGGCGCATGGCGACCGTCAAGGCGATGACGGAATGCTCGATCATGCGGGTGGAAAAGCAGGCGATGGTCCGCGTGCTGCATGATGAGCCGAAATTCGCCGAGATGTTCATCAGTATCTGTTGTGCCGCAATATCCGGGTCGAAGAGGATCTGGTCGATCAACTTTTCAATTCCAGCGAAAAGCGCCTGGCGCGAACGCTGCTGTTGCTGGCAAATTTCGGCAAGGACGAAAAGCCGGAGCCAGTCGTTGCAAAAATCAGTCAGGAAACACTCGCCGACATGATCGGCACCACGCGAGCGCGCGTCAGCTTTTTCATGAACAAATTTCGCCGCCTTGGTTTCATCGAGTACAACGGCAATTTGCGGGTTCACAATTCATTGCTGAGCGTCGTTCTCAACGGCAACGGAGAAAACCATCCGTCGCGCTGATTTTTACCACTGTGCAATTTTGCACACGCGCTCGCGACAGATTTTTTCGCAGCTGAGCAATTCTGCACAGCGAGGCGGCGGGGTTTTGTGTCATATTTATATACGCGACGCGCGTAATTGTTCGCGCGGTGGACGAACCCTAGGCCTCTGGGAGGGGTAGCGGCGGCTTGACCACTCGCGCTTTGTCACGAGGGGTGCAAGTGTGACGAAATTCGAACGCAACATCGTCGAACAACCGGGCAACGCGAGAATCCGCGCGGAGCTGGAGCGCGTCGTTGCCAGCCGTGCGTTCACGCAATCGCCCCACCTCGTCAACTTCATCCGCTGTGTCGTCGAGGCGGTGCTGGCCGGCAACGCCTCCCGCATCAAAGCCTACACCATCGCCATCGACGCGCTCGGGCGCGACGTTGCTTTCGATCCGCAAAACGATGCGATCGTGCGGGTGGAAGCCGGCCGGCTGCGGCGCGTGCTGGCGCAATATTACGCCGGCGACGGACGCGACGATCCCATCATCATCGAGGTGCCGCGCGGAACTTATGTGCCGGTGTTCCGCACGAATACTCTACGGAACCGCATCGATACGCGCCTTCATGGCCTGATGGCGGCAATTGGCCGCCCCGCTGCGCGAAGCCGTTCAGGCGGTGCTGCTGACAGCGGCGCTCACGGCCGCCACCTTGGTGGCGGTGCAGGCGATGGACACAATGGCGACGACGCTATGGCCGAGAGCCGCGAGCGCGTCGCAAGCGGCTCCGCCAGCCACGCCGTTGGAAAACTTCGCTGCCAGATCGAACGTAACGCCGCAGCCGCGCTTGCCGCCTCCCGGAGCGGCTGCTACCACCCGGCGATTGTCGACAAGCGACGCGCCGAAGCCCCATGGCCGATCCCAAATCCGGCAAAAAGCCCAACAAGCTCAAAGCCCGTCTGCCGCGCGGCCTCGCCGACCGCGGCCCGGCCGAGATCGCCGCCACGCGCCACATGGTCGAGCAAATCCGCCTGGTGTTCGAGCGCTACGGCTTCGAGCCGGTGGAGACGCCGGCGATCGAGTACACCGACGCGCTCGGCAAGTTCCTGCCCGACCAGGACCGGCCGAACGAAGGCGTGTTCTCGTTCCAGGACGACGACGAGCAGTGGTTGAGCCTGCGCTACGATCTGACCGCGCCGCTCGCGCGCTACGTGGCGGAGAATTTCGACACGCTGGCCAAGCCCTATCGCAGCTATCGCTACGGCTGGGTGTTCCGCAACGAGAAGCCGGGGCCGGGGCGCTTCCGCCAATTCATGCAGTTCGACGCCGATACGGTCGGCGCGGCCACCATGGCCGCCGACGCCGAGATGTGCATGCTGGCGGCGGACACGATGGAGGCGTTGGGCATCCCGCGCGGCGACTATGTGGTGAAGGTGAACAACCGCAAGGTCCTCGATGGCGTGATGGAGGCAGCGAAGATTTGCGAGGAGAATGCGCAACGTCTAACGGTTTTGCGCGCGATCGACAAGCTCGATCGACTTGGCTTGCAAGGTGTGCGCCTCCTACTCGGTCCTGGTCGTAAAGACGAAAGCGGCGACTTCACCAAAGGAGCCGGATTGAGCGATCAGGCAATTGATGTGCTGCTTTCTTTTCTCAATCCTGACGAAAACTATTATTACTCTGTACCAGTGGCGGACGTTGGACAATTTCTTAACGATGACAAATGGGTTGATGCTCGGGATATCCCAACGCTAGGGATGATTTTTCAGGGCGGTCAAAAAGCTTTCTATGACAATGTCGAGTCTTATTAGTCGCTGGTCGGAGTTGCTGGAAAGCTCCCGCGTCGGACTAGAGGCAACGTCGGAGCTAAATCAACTGGTTTCGTCTCGTACGAGCGTCAGGCTACGGGTCAGGCCGTATTCGCATTGACCCCTCCGTCGTCCGCGGCCTCGAATATTACACCGGCCCTGTTTTCGAAGTGGAACTCACGTTCGAAACCAAAGACGACAAAGGCCGACCCATCCGTTTCGGCTCGGTCGGCGGCGGTGGGCGCTACGACGGGCTCGTCTCGCGCTTCTGCGGCGAGCCGGTGCCGGCGACCGGCTTCTCCATCGGCGTCTCGCGCTTGCAGGCCGCGCTCACGATGCTCGGCAAAGTCAGCTAGAAGCCGCCGGCTGGCCCTGTGCTGGTCACGGTATTTGGCGCTGAAAGCGTGCCAACCGTGCCAAAAGCTTGCCGCCACACTGCGCAACGCGGGCATTCGCGCGGAGCTCTTATCTCGGCAACCCTAAACACGGCATCGGCCAGCAGCTCAAATATGCCGACAAGCGCGGTAGCCCTTGCGCGGTGATCCAGGGGCCGGACGAGAAAGCCAAAGGCGAGGTGCAATCCGCGACCTGATCGCCGGCTCGGCGCCGAGCGACATCAAGGATCGCGACGAATACCTGAAGAAGCAGGCCGAGGCGCAATTCGCGGTCAAGGAAGCCGATCTGGTCGATGCCGTGCGCAAACTGCTGGCGCGGCACAAGCTGGCGTAGCGGGTCCGCGGGCGGAACTTTCGCTCTCCCGCAGCATTCTCCTGCGGCATGCCGAACACCATATACCGAGCCATGAAATACCTGACCGTTCGCCACACCACCCGCTACCGCTACGCCCAGCCGGTCGCGCTCGGGCCGCATCGCCTGATGCTGCGGCCGCGCGACAGCCACGACCTGCGCCTGGTCGATGCCGAACTGACGCTGTCGCCGCCCGGCGCCACGCGCTGGATGCATGACGTGTTCGGCAATTCGGTCGCGCTGGTGGAGTTCACGCAAAACGCCGCCGAACTTTTGATCGTCAACACGCTGCGTCTGGAACACTACGGACTGCCGCGTCCGGCGGTTTCGATCGCGCCCGAGGCACAGATGTATCCGTTCGTCTATTCGGCCGACGACCGCAGCGACCTCGGGCGGCTGGTGGAGCGTCACTATCCCGACCCGACCGGACAGGTCGACGCCTGGGTCAAGCGCTTCGTCACCGGCAAGCCGATGCCGACTCACGATCTGCTGGCGAATATCAACGCCGCCATCAAGGCCGAATTTGCCTACGCCCAGCGCTATGCGGAGGGCACGCAATCACCGATCGAGACGCTGGAGAAGAAAAGCGGCACCTGCCGCGACTTCGCGCTTCTGTTCATGGAAGCCGTGCGCAGCCTCGGTTTCGGCGCCCGCTTCATCACCGGCTATCTCTACGATCCCGCGCTCGACAGCGGCACGGCCATGCAGGGCGCCGGACAGACCCATGCCTGGGCGGACGTCTATCTGCCGGGCGCCGGCTGGGTCGAATACGACCCGACCAACGGCTTGATCGCCGGCGAGAACCTGATCCGCATCGCGGTGACGCGCGATCCCTCGCAGGCGATTCCCGTTTCCGGCACCTTCACCGCCAAGCCGGCGGATTTCCTCGGGCTGTCGGTCGATGTGACCGTCAACGCGCAGACGCAGCCGTTTTCCGACAAGCCCGACAGCGCGGCGGCGTGAATTTCACCTCTCCCCGCTTGCGGGGAGAGGGAAAAACACCCTACCGCCGCGGCAGCATGCCGTGCTTCTGCATGTCGAGGATGTTCATCTTCATGCCGTTGCCCATCATGATGTCGCCCGGCTTCTGGCCGGCGGCGCAAGGGCCGAGCCATTTCGCCGCGATCTTCATGTGCGTCGAGCCACCCGCCGGCATGCCCGGAATCGAACGGCCGCCGGAGCGCTTTGAGGTGACGTCGACCGTGTAGGCGGCATCGAAACTGCCGGTGACCACCGCATGCGAGGTGGTGGTGGCGCCGCCGAACTTGCACACCGAATCGATCACCATGGTGTCGCCGCTCTTGGTGATGTCGCGCTTGGAGCAGGTGTCCTTTGCCGGGCTGAAATTGCTGTTCATCAGTTTGTCGGTCGCAGGATCCACGCACTGTTGGATCTTCTGGGCCGGCAGCTTGCGGCCCTCGAACGTCATGTGCAGCTCCCACAGACCGGTCTTGCGCTGCGGCATGTCGAGCGCGAAGGCGGGGACGGCGATCAGCAAAGCGACGGCGATTGTGACAAGCTGGCGACGCATGCGGGGCCTCCATGGCGGTGCGGCTGCGAAACGATAGCACGCCGCCGGCGCGACGGCATCACAGGGCGACGCTTACACAGCGATCAGATCGCCGTCCGCCGGTTGCGTCGGCATGAACGGCGAGCGAATGGCCGAGCACCTGCTCGACCGCGTCGAAGCTGTCGATCAATGAAAGATGTTCGACAATTTTACCGTTCCGGAAACGCGTGAAATGCGCGAGCCGGTAGCTGATGACGCGGCCGTCGCAACTGCGCTTGGCCGACAGGCGGTTGAGCGTCGCCACCCGGTCGCCGTCGACCAGCATGGCGTCCGGCACGAAGCTGAAAACGCGGAAAACGTCCGGCACCTGCCGCTCGATCAGATCGCGCACCGCCGCCTTGCCGCGATGCGTGCCGCAGAAGCGCAGCAGATCGACCGGGCCGCTGATGGTCCATGCCACGTCGTCGTCGAGGAATTCGACCACCTTGGCGGCGTCGCGCGCGGCATATGCCCGGTAGAACGCTTCCGCCATGCGGCGCGGCACGCGCTTGGTCATCGGCTGTCCTCCACCCCGGCCTACTCAAGCGGGGTTGTATTGAAATTGTCTTACCCGCGAAGACGTTATCGGGGCCACCGGGCGGCGGCAAAATTCGTTAACGACACCAAGCATTTGCCGGCAAGTTCCGTTAAGCCCAAGGGGCAATCGGCGTCGAAAGTTTAAGCCCTTCGTGCTAAAGGGCCGCCGACCTCGGAACTCTCTGGGGCACGGCGGAATCGCGATGGACGCAAGCGTCACCAGCCAGGCGAAAACACCCGACGCGCGGGCGGAGGCGCTGGTCGCCTCCTACGAGCGCGCGGGCTACAGCCGCGCCGCGCCCGCCATGTTGCAGCCGGCGGAGCCGTTCCTCGACCTCTCGGGCGAGGACATCCGCAAGCGCATGTATCTCACCACCGCGCCCGACGGCGGCGAATATTGCCTGCGCCCCGATCTGACCATCCCGGTGTCGCGCGACTACCTCGCCTCGCCCACAGCCGGCAAGGCCGCCGGCTACTGCTATCTGGGTCCCGTGTTTCGTCATCGCAGCGGTGAGCCCGCCGAATTCCTGCAGACCGGCATCGAATCTTTCGGGCGCACCGACACGGCGGCGGCCGATGCCGAGATGCTCTCGCTCGCGCTCGAGGCGACCGCGCATTATGGCCTCCCCTCGCCCGATATCCGCATCGGCGACGTCGCGCTGTTCGCCTGTCTGATCGCCGGGCTTGAGCTGTCGCCGGTGTGGAAGCGGCGGCTGATCAAGGATTTCAATCGCAAGGCCAATCTCGCGCAGGACCTCGACCGTCTGGTGCTCGGCGGCACCAATGGCCGTCCGGAATATCAGGGCGTGCTGGCGGCACTCGCCGGCTCCGATCCGAAAGGCGCGCATGCGTTGGTCACCGACTTGCTGTCGATCGCCGGCATCAGCGCGGTTGGCGGGCGCTCGGTCGGCGAAATCGCCGACCGCTTCCTGGAGCAGGCCGCGCTCGGTGCCAGCGCCAAGCTGCCGCGCGACGTGCGCGCGCTGATCGAGCGTTTCCTCGCCATCGAAGGCGAGCCCGACGAAGCGGCGGCGGAATTGCGCGCGCTGGCGGCCGACGCCAAGCTCGGCGACGCGCTCAATCCGACGCTCGATTTGTTCGAGAGCCGCACCGGCTTCCTCGCCGCGCGCGGCATCGACTTGGCTCGCGTGCGCTTCGCCACCGCCTTCAGCCGCGGCTTCGACTACTACACCGGGCTGGTGTTCGAATTGACCGATCCGGCGCGCACCGGCGATCCGCTGGTCGCCGGCGGCCGCTATGACGGCCTGCTCAGCCGGCTCGGCAGCCCCGAGCCGATCCCGGCCGTTGGCCTCTCGGCCTGGATCGAGCGGCTCGCGGTCTATGGAGGCGCCGCATGAGTGCCCCGCTGGTGCTGGCCGTGCCGTCGAAAGGCCGCTTGCAGGAAAACGCCGAAGCCTTCTTTGCGCGCTCCGGGCTCTCGCTCATCAAGCCGCGCGGCGCGCGCGATTATCGCGGCGCCATCGCCGAATTGGACGGCGTCGAGGTCGCTTATTTGTCGGCGGCGGAGATCACCGCCCAGCTCGGCGCCGGAGCCGTGCATCTCGGCGTTACCGGCGAGGATCTGGTGCGCGAGATGATCCCGCAGGCCGACGACAAAGTGGTGCTGATCGAAGGGCTCGGTTTCGGCTTCGCCAATGTCGTGGTGGCGGTGCCGCAGGCCTGGATCGACGTGCGCACCATGGCCGACGTCGACGACGTCGCCACCGCCTTCCGTCACCGCCACGACCGCAAGATGCGGGTGGCGACCAAATACGTGAACCTGACGCGCACCTTCTTTGCCGAGCACGGCATCATCGACTACCGCATCGTCGAGAGTTCGGGCGCCACCGAGGGCGCGCCGGCTGCCGGCACCGCCGAGCTGATCGTCGACATCACCACTACCGGCAGCACGCTCGCCGCAAATGGGCTGAAAGTGCTGGAGGACGGCATCATCCTGCGCTCGCAGGCCAATCTGGTGGCCGCGCGCGCCGCGCCTTGGGGTGAGACCGAGCGCGAACTGGCGCGCGTCATCCTCGACCGCATCGCCGCGCAGGCGCGCGCCCGCGCCTATCGCGAAGTGCGCGCGCGCTTTGCCGCCTGCGATGCGCAACTGGTCGACGCCGCGCGCGAGAAATTCGGCGTGCAGACGCCGTTCGGCGGGCCGACCTCGTCCGGCATGCTGACGCTGCATTGTCCGCCCGAGCGGGTCTATGCGCTCACCAGTTACCTGCGCGAGAACGGCGCGGAAGCGGTGGCGGTGGCCGAGCTCGGCTACGTATTCGCGCGCGACAACCCGCTCTACGCCAAGCTCGAGGCGGGGCTTTAGCCCTTCGCGTCCAGCGCCAGCCCTACCCGGCTTCGCTGCGCGGCTTGGCGCGGAACACCACGAAATGCGAGAGCGTGAAATTGACCGCGAAGCTGACGGCGATCGCCGCCACCTTGGCGGCCCAGGCCGGCACGTGCAGCAACGTGACCAGACACCAGACCGTCGCGGTATTGGCGAAAAATCCAGCCACCTGCGACAGCGCGAAACCGAAATAGTGTTTGAGCCCGAGACGGCGGCCCAACTCGGCCGCGAAGGTGATGGTCGAATTCATCACATAAGAGCCGGTCACGGCGACGATCCAGGCGAGCGTATTGGCCACGATGATCGGCAGCGCCAGGTAGTAATAGGAAAACGAAAAGACGCCGAAATCGACGAGCGAATTGACGACCCCGATGCAGGCAAAGCTGATCGCCTTGAGCGCCACCGCGCGCTCGTGCCAGGCGACGGTGAGACGGTCGGCGATGGTCTTGAACGGCCCTGGAATCATGGGCTCCGCTTAGCATGCCGCGCGCGGCGCGCCGAGCCCCAAAACCTAAGTGTTTCCGCATGATTTGTGCCGGTTCCGGCGTTCGACCGCAGGCGCGGGACGCGACAGGATCGGCCGGTTGCGCTATAGATCGCCGCACAGGGGAACTGACGGGTCAGCGATGGCGAAATCGAGCAAGGCCACGTCCCGTGGCGCGCGGGCGTCTTCGGCGCCCGGCCTGTCGATTGTCGTGCCGCTTTATAACGAAGCCTTGGGCCTGCCCGCGCTGCATGAGCGCATCGCCAAAGTCGGGCGTCTGTTGAAGACCAAGCGGAACCTGCGCACCGAAATCATCTATGTCGACGACGGCAGCTTCGACACCACCAGCCAGGTCGCGAGCGCCCTGCCGGCCGAGCCGCTCGACATTCAGGTGCTGACGCTGTCGCGCAATTTCGGCAAGGAGGCCGCGCTGCTCGCCGGGCTCGATCACGCGCGGCTGGGCGCCGTGCTGTTCATGGATGGCGACGGCCAGCATCCGCCCGACTTGATCGACGACCTGGTCTCGCGCTGGCTCGATCAAGGCTACGACGTGGTCTACACCGCCAAGGCGCATCGCGAGAACGAGCCGTGGCTGCGGCGCCTCGGTGTCCACACCTTCTATTCTCTGGTCAATTGGGGCGCCCGGCAGAAAATTCCCGAAGACGCCGGCGACTTCCGCCTGCTGTCGCCGCGTGCGGCGGCGGCGCTGCGGCAGATGCCGGAGCGCAACCGCTTCTTCAAAGGTCTGTCGAGTTGGATCGGCTTCCGCCAGGTGCGCGTCGATTACCGGCCGGCCTTGCGCGCCCACGGCAAGACCAGCTGGAACGTCTGGACGCTGATCGGCCTGTCGATCGAAGGACTGACTTCGTTCAGCGTGGCGCCGCTGCGCTTCGCCAGCATGCTGGGAATCCTGATGGCGGTCAGCGCTCTGCTGTTCGGCGCCTGGATCCTGCTGCAAACGCTGCTGTTCGGGCAGGACGTGCCCGGCTATCCCTCGCTGGTGGTCGGCTTGATGGTGCTCGGCGGCGTGCAACTGGTCATGATCGGCGTGCTCGGCGAATATGTCGGCAAGCTGCTGTCCGAGATCAAGGCGCGCCCGGTCTACTTCATCGCCGAGCACAGCATCAAAAGCGCGGAGGATTCCGCCAAGGCGCCGCCGCTCGCCTCGCGCGCCGCGGAGTGAGCGCGGTGCATAAGCCGCTGCGGCGAATTTGGCTATGCGCCGACGACTACGGCATGTCGCACGGGGTCAATGCCGCGATCCGCGAATTGATCGTACGCGCGCGCATCAACGCCACTTCGGTGATGGTGGTGGCGCCGCATTTCGACCGCGCCGACGTCGAATCGCTGCAGGCGCTCAACGTCGGGCAAAAACGCGCCGCGCTCGGCCTCCATCTGACGCTGACCGCGCCGTTCCGGCCGTTGAGCGTCGGCTTTGCGCCGCTCCATGACGGCTGCTTCCTGCCGCTCAAGAGCATGATGCGCACAGCCATGGCGCGCCGCCTGCATCGGGACGCGCTGGCCGCCGAAATCGCGGTGCAATTGGCCGCCTTTGTCGCGGCTTTCGGCCGCCCGCCGGATTTCATCGACGGCCATCAGCACGTGCACCTGCTGCCGCAAGTGCGCGATGCCTTTCTCGAGGTCGTGCAAAAGGCGGCGCCGCATGCCTGGGTCCGGCAATGCGGGCGCGCCCGCAATGCGCGCCGCCTGCGCGACCGCAAGGGCCTGACCCTCGATATCCTCAACGTGCGCTTTCGCAACAAGGCGCACCGGCTCGGCGTCGCCACCAACCCGGCCTTCGCCGGAACTTACGATTTCAATCGCAAGGCCGATTACGCGCGTATCTTTCCGCGCTTTCTTGCCGGGCTACCCGACCACGGGCTGATCATGTGCCATCCGGGCTTTGTCGATGCCGAGCTGACGCGGCTCGATCCGCTCACCACCTTGCGCGAGCACGAGTACGATTTTTTTATTTCGGACGATTTTCCGAAACTGCTCGAATCGCAGGGCGCCGCCCTCGCCCGCCCCGGCGAAGCCGCCTGAGGCAGGCGCGCGGCGCTACATCACGACGACCTTGGCGCCAACCGGCACGCGGCCATAGAGATCGATCACATCGGCATTGCGCAGCCGGATGCAGCCGGACGAGACGTTGTGCCCGATGGTCCATGGCTCATTCGAGCCGTGGATACGGTACATCGTGCCGCCGATATAAAGCGCGCGCGCGCCGAGCGGATTGTTCGGGCCACCGGCCATGAAATGCGGCAGGTAAGGCTGGCGCTTGAGCATCTCCGGCGGCGGCACCCAGTCCGGCCATTCCTTCTTGGCCGTGATGTGATGCACCCCGCTCCAGGTGAAGCCGGGCCGGCCGACGCCGACGCCGTAGCGCATCGCCTTGCCGTCCGGCTCGACCAGATAGAGGAACTTGTTCGGCGTATCGATCACGATGGTGCCGGGCGTTTCCGCGCCGTCATAACTGACTTCCCGGCGCTCGTAGCGCGGATCGATGGCGCGGCTCTGCTGCGCCGGCTCTTCCATCATGGGATCGTGGGCCGGCGCGCTGCGGGCATAGACCGGCTGCCCGGCCGGCCCGTAGCTGTCCCGCTCGGGCGGCCCGTAATAGCGATCGTCGCGCCGCTGCGGCATCGGGCGGCCTGCCCCATGATCGCCGAACAGAAATTCGATGAAGCCGCCGCCGAGATTGTCCTGCGCCGAGGCCATCCGCACCGGCCCCGAATAGTCGGGCGCCAAAGTCGACACCGGCTGCGCCCAAGCGGTGGCGGTGCCGAGCAGGCTGACGAAGACGGCGATGGCAATCGAACGGTGCATGGGGGGTACTCACTGACAGGGCCACAACAGTCGTACGCGGCGGCGGTGCGCGTGCAGCTTTGACTACAATTTGAAAACCACACCGTTTGGTAAACGAAGCGCGCGGGGCGCAGAGTTGCCGGCAATGCGCGCGCGCTTCGTCGGCTTAACCTTTATTTTGCGTAAAATGCGACGCGTCATGGTAAACGCGCCGTTCACGCGGTCGCCGAAACTGAGCGTTAATGTGCGCAATGTTAGAACCACTTCGCCAACAGACATAAAGAGGCGTCGCGTGCAGCGCAAAGTCTTCCGAGTTCGAGCAAATGCTCCTTGATCGCCGCGCACCGGCGATGCCCTTTGACGCGAGCGCGAACAAGCCGCTCGAGGAACTCAAAGCGCTGCACGCCGAGAGCGGCCGCCGCGCGGGTTACGGCGCTCCCGATCCGCACGAGCTGATGCACGAGCTGACGCTGATCCGCGACGCCATCATCCGCGACAAGCGCGATCTCGCCGCGCTGTTAAGCGCCCCCGGCGGAGATCGGCGCATGATGCGCGCGGCCGAGGAGCTCGGCGCCACCATCGGCGGCATGGAAAACGCCACCCAGCGCATCCTGATGGAAACCGAGATCATCGACGAAAGCGCGAGGGCGCTCTCGTCCTCGTTGAAGAAGGAATACGAGCTCGGCCTGGCGCAGGATATCCAGGACAGCGTCGTGCGCGTCTACGAAGCCTGCAATTTCCAGGATCTCGCCGGCCAGCGCATCGGCAAAGTCATGGCGACGCTGCGATTCATCGAGGAGCACGTCTCCGGCATGATCATGCGCTGGGGCGGCGTCGATCAAGCCGGCAAATCCGAGAGCGCGAGCGCGGCGCCCTCGCCCGAGCGCCAGTTGGTCAACGGTCCCAGGCTCGCCTACGACGCCGGCCACGTCAACCAGCACGACATCGACGCGATGTTCAACTAGCGCATGATCCCGAAAAGTGGGAACCGGTTTTCGGAAAAGATCATGCGCCAGCAAAATGTTAGGCGGCATTCTGATTCAATCTGAACGGATCGGACTTTAGACGGCGGCCTTCGCGGCCGGCCGCCGGATGGCGATGAAGCAGCCGAGCGCGGTCGCGGCAAACGCGCCGGCCAACGCGAGCGCCGAGGCATCGGACGTGCGCTCGATCACAAAGGCCATGACCATCGGCGCCGCCGCCTGCATCAGCAGCCAGGGGCCGGCCAGCCGCCCCATCAGCCGTCCGTAACCGGATGCTCCGAACAGCGCCAACGGCACGGCGCCACGCGTAATGGTGATGAGGCCGTTGGCGCCGCCGAACATCAGCGCAAAGGCTGCCGCCAGCGGCGTGGAAATGCCGAGCAGCAACAGCATGGCGAAGGCGCAGAGCAGAACGGCGAGCGCAAAACGCACCACCCAGAGCGGATGCAGATTGCGACCGAAAGCAAATTCGATGAGCCGCGCGCCGACCTGCGCCGGACCGAACAAGGCGCCGATCCACACCACGGTGCCGGCATCGATTCCCGAACGCCCGAAGATCGCCAGCAGATGCGCCGACAGCCCGGACGGTACGAACGCGTAGGCGGCGAAGGCCGAGGCAACCAGAATGAACGGCAATCCGTGCGGCGGCAGCACCGCCGGCGCGCTCTTGGCATCGCCGGCGGGCGTCGGGCGTTCGGTTTCCGCGCGATGGCGCGGCAGCGCCAGGGCATGCAGCGGCGCCGCGACGACGGCGAGCAAGGCCGCATAAATCAGATAGGTGCCGCGCCAGCCGAAGCCCTCGAGCAGAAAATGGGTCGCCGGCCAGCTCACGGTCGAGGCAAAGCCGCCGGCCAATGTCAGCGCGGTAATCGGCCGGCGCGCGCCGGCGCCGAAGATGCGTCCCAGCGTGCCAAAGGCCGAATCGTAGAGGTTCGCCGCCATGGCGACGCCGAGCACCATCCAGACCGCGAGATAGGCGATTTGGTTCGACGCATAGGTGATGAGGACGAGCCCGAGCGCGCCGATCAGCGAGCCGACGGTCATGGTCACATGGCCGCCGAAGCGATCGATCGAGCGCCCGACATAGGGCGCGACAAGTTCCGCAACCAAAAGACCGATCGAAAATCCGCCCATACCGAAAGCGATCGACCAGCCGCGGTCGGCCACGATCAGCGGCACGATCAGCACCGGCGTATAGTAGATCGTGCCCCAGGACAGAATCTGGGTAACGCCGAGCACCGGCACAGCGCGCCAGGGGCCGAAGACGAAGTCGCGCGGAGCGGTCATGAACGTTTAGTGCGCATGGGACGATGCGCAAGCCTAACAGGTCCGCGCGCCGACGCGTGAGCGCGTGAGCCCGGTCACGGGCTTTACCGCCTGGGCGGCGGCGCTACGGCGGCCGGCGGCGGCGTGCGTTTCGGCTTCGGCTTGGTGCGCGCACGCGCCGGCCGCTTGGCGCCATGCGACCCGCAGCGCACATAGACCATGGTGCCGTAGCGGCCCTGCACTTCCGGATCCATCCAACGCAGGATCATCACGCGCCCGTCGAAGAACTGAACGTCGCGATCCTGAATGCCGCCCGGCTCCCCTTCCGGCCCGATATAGGTCTTGTTGCCGGGCGCGCCCTTCAGACGTAACTCGGACGGCGTCGACTGATCGGCGAGATGCATCATCACGCCGCCGGTCGGACCCATGGTGATGACATAGGGCTGCTTGCATTGCGCGGCGGCGGCCGCTTCGGTGCGCGCCCGGTCTTCCTCACGGTGATAGGCGGCAAGGCCCCAACGCCCGACGATGTCCTGCGGCGGGAAGGCCGGCGGCAGTGACGGCACCGGCGCTGCTGCCGGCGGCGGCGGCTGTGGGCCTTGCGAGGGGCCAAACAGGTCCGGAAACTGCGATCCGCCGGTCGTGCAAGCGGCGAGTCCAAGCGCCAGCAAGACGAGCCCAGGGACGGTGAGGCGAAGGCGGCTTGGATGGCGCATCGGAGCTCCCACGGCAAGGCAGGGGACTTTGCTGGGCATTGCCGGGCAGTGCAAGCGTAACGGCAGAAATTTTGCCGGCCGGCTCCTTGCCGCCCCACCATGAGTTGGCGTCGTCCTTCGTTTACCGGACGCAAGGCGCACGCTTGACACTCCGTGCCGAAGGCAATATCTCCCCGGGGCAGCGGTTGGCACTCTCGATTAATGAGTGCTAACGGCCTCTCAGATCGACGATTTCGGTCAAAAAACCGCGCGGGAAGCGCCGACGAGGAAGCCATGGCTAAAACCAAGTTTCGTCCCCTGCACGACCGTGTGGTCGTGCGCCGCATCGAAGCCGAAGAGAAGACCAAAGGCGGCATCATCATCCCCGACACCGCTCAAGAGAAGCCGCAGGAAGGCGAGATCGTCGCCGTCGGCCCCGGCGGCCGCGACGAGAGCGGCAAGCTGACTCCGATCGACCTGAAGAACGGCGATCGCGTGCTGTTCGGCAAATGGTCGGGCACCGAGGTCAAGCTCGATGGTGAGGAGCTCCTGATCATGAAGGAGTCCGACATCATGGGCGTGATTGCGTGACGCGAATTAACGAGCCGACGCCTTCTCATTCGTCATGCCCGGGCTTGACCCGGGCATCCATGATGCGGAACCGCGTGCAACAGCTTTACGTAAGGCCATCTTTGCCGATGTTCGTCATGGATTGCCGGGTCAAGCCCGGCAATGACAAGCGGGGGAACAGGCAATCGCAAACAACCCCAACGGAGTAACTTGAAATGTCTGCCAAGGATGTCAAATTTGCCGGCGACGCGCGTGACCGCATGCTGCGCGGCGTCGATATTCTCGCCAACGCCGTGAAGGTGACGCTCGGCCCCAAGGGCCGCAACGTGGTGCTCGACAAGTCGTTCGGCGCCCCGCGCATCACCAAGGACGGCGTCACCGTCGCCAAGGAGATCGAGCTCGACGACAAGTTCGAGAACATGGGCGCGCAGATGGTGCGTGAGGTAGCTCAGAAGACCAACGACATCGCCGGCGACGGCACCACCACCGCCACGGTGCTGGCGCAGGCCATCGTCAAGGAAGGCGCCAAGTCGGTGGCCGCCGGCATGAACCCGATGGACCTCAAGCGCGGCGTCGACATCGCGGTGCAGGCCGTGGTCAAGGACCTTGAGAAGCGCGCCAAGACCGTCAGCTCTACCGGCGAGGTCGCCCAAGTCGGCACCATCTCGTCGAACGGCGACGAGACCATCGGCAATATGATCGCCAAGGCGATGCAGAAGGTCGGCAACGAGGGCGTGATTACGGTCGAGGAAGCCAAGGCGATGGAGACCGAGGTCGAGATCGTCGAGGGCATGCAGTTCGATCGCGGCTACATCTCGCCCTACTTCGTCACCAATGCCGAGAAGATGCTGGCCGAGCTCGAGGACGCCTACATCCTTCTGCACGAGAAGAAGCTCTCCGGCCTGCAGGCGATGCTCCCCGTTCTGGAAGCGGTGGTGCAGTCGGGCAAGCCGCTGGTCATCATCGCCGAGGACGTCGAAGGCGAAGCGATCGCCACGCTGGTGGTCAACAAGCTGCGCGGCGGGCTCAAGGTTGCCGCCGTCAAGGCGCCCGGCTTCGGCGACCGCCGCAAGGCCATGCTCGAGGATATCGCCATCCTCACCGGCGGCCAGTTGATCTCGGACGATCTCGGCATCAAGCTCGAGAACGTGACCACGGCCATGCTCGGCCGCGCCAAGAAGGTCATCATCGAGAAAGAGAAGACCACCATCGTCAACGGCGCCGGCAAGAAGGCCGAGATCGAGGCGCGCGTCAACCAGATCAAGGCGCAGATCGAGGAAACCACTTCCGACTACGACAAGGAAAAGCTGCAGGAACGGCTGGCCAAGCTCGCCGGCGGTGTCGCGGTGATCCGCGTCGGCGGCGCCACCGAGATCGAGGTCAAGGAGAAGAAGGACCGCGTCGAGGATGCGCTCAACGCCACCCGCGCCGCGGTCGAGGAAGGCATCGTGCCGGGCGGCGGCGTCGCGCTGTTGCGCGCCAAGAAGGCGGTCGGCCGCATCCATGACGACAATCCGGACGTGCAGGCCGGCATCAACATCGTGCTCAAGGCGCTGGAAGCCCCGATCCGTCAGATCGCGGAGAACGCCGGCGTGGAAGGCTCGATCGTGGTCGGCAAGATCATGGACGAGAACTCGGAGACTTACGGCTTCGACGCCCAGACCGAGAAATATGTCGACATGATCAAGGCCGGCATCATCGATCCGGCCAAGGTGGTGCGCACCGCGCTGCAGGATGCGGGCTCGGTCGCCGGCCTTTTGATCACCACCGAAGCCATGGTCGCCGAAATGCCGAAGCCGGCGGAGGCCGCACCGGCCATGCCGGGCGGCGGCATGGGTGGCATGGGCGGCATGATGTAAGCCGGCCGCACAACGGCAAACCAATCGAAGGGCGCGGCTTCGGCCGCGCCCTTTTTGTTGGGCGTCGGCCACGAATGGCGTCCGCGCGGTTCAAGTTGGTCGATCGGCGCGGAAGCGTCAAGCGTCGTCGGCTCCGGTCAGCACCAGCGCCTCGCCCGCTGCCGCGCGCCAGCCGGTCACCTGCGCGAGCGCGGCAAGCGTGCGAGATCGGCCTGCATGCGTCGGCCGTGCACTGGCCGTCGATCATGTAGTGCGGCAGGCCTCCGGCAGCGGGCCGGGCTCGATGCGGATCGCGCTGGCGCGTGAGCTTGCACCCGCCCGCGCACGGTCTTGCACCACAGGTCGATGGTGGCCTCGCCGTCGGCGCGCGACGGTGAGCACCGGCACGCGCTTGACCGGCCGCATCGGCGCAGCATCGAGCATCAGGTCCTGGTCGAAGGGAAACGGCCGGCGGCGCGGCCGGCGCCGGCCAGGGCGGCGAGCACGAGCGGCGGCAATCACGCGCGCAAAGAATCTTGCCGCGGCCCGCGGTCAGGCGGAAAAATTCATGTTGTGGCTCCGATCGCGGCCGCCGCGGCCGCGGCGCCAAGGAAGCCATTGCATGCAAGGCCGCTGGCCGGCGCCGTCAAGCCCGTTGTGGAATAAGATCGCGGCGCCGGCGTGTTATGCCGATGCCGACAGACGCCGGAGCCGCGTCCATGGATCAACGCATCATCGATCTCTACGACAGTTTCACCCATGGCGGGATCAACCGCCGCGCAATTCCTCGACCGGCTGGCCGAGCATCGCCGGCTCCAGCGCCGCGGCGCTGGCGCTGCTGCCGCTGTTGCAGAACGATTACGCGCGCGCGGCGATCGTTGCGCCCGACGATGCGCGGCTGGCCATCGACAAGGTCGCCTACGACGCGCGGCGGCACCCGCATCAGCGGCTATCTGGCGCGGCTGAAGGCGAAGGGCAAACGCCCGGCGGTCATCGTCATCCACGAGAACCGCGGGCTCAATCCGCACATCAAGGACGTGGCGCGCCGGCTCGCGCTCGAAGGCTTCCTGGCCTTGCCGTCGACATGCTCTCGCCGCTCGGCGGCACGCCGGCCGACGAGGACAAGGCGCGCGACATGATCGGCACGCTCAACGCGGACGAGACCGCGCACCGCATCGCCGCCGCGGTGCCGTTCCTCGAGCACCATGCGGAATCGACCGGCAAGGTCGGCGCGGTCGGCTTCTGCTGGGGCGGCGGCATGGTCAACCGCGCTGGCGGTGCTGTCGCCCGATCTGAAGGCGGCGGTCGCCTATTACGGCGTGCAGCCGCCGGCCGCGCAGGTGCCGTCGATCCAGGCGGCGCTGCTGCTGCACTATGCCGGGCTCGACCAGCGCGTCGAATGCCGGCATCGCGGCCTACGAGGCGGCGCTGAAGGCCGACCACAAGCGCTACACGATCTACGTCTACCCGAACGTCAATCACGCCTTCAACAACGACACCGCCAGCCGCTACGACAAGCCGGCCGCCGAGCTCGCCTGGAGCCGCACCATCGCCTTCCTCAAGCGCGAACCTCGGGCTAGCCGCTGCATTGCCGCCGGCGCGCGGCGCCGTGCTTTAATTTAGTCAATGCGCCGCGCCGGCGGCGCGCAGCGGAGTGCAAAGCGGTGGTCAATATCATTGCCAATATCTTCGGTGCGCTCGGCGCGCATCGTCTTCGTCGGCTATTTCGCCTACAAGGTGGACGAGCTGCCGTTGACCGTCATCGTCGTGGTTTGCCTCGCGCTGATGGTCTATTCGTTCTACGACGACATGCGCAACGACGCACGAGCGCGCAGTTCCACAGAGACAACCGCGAGCGCAGTAGCGCGGCTGCTGTCGTATCGCTGCCAGCGCTTCACGCCTCCGCCTCGACCAGCTTCGACAACCAGTGCGCGGTGCGCAGCAGCCGGCCGTCATTGCCGCGCAGGCCGACGAGCTGCACGCCGATCGGCATGCCGTTTGCGCCTTGCAGCAGCGGCAGCGAGATCGCCGGCGTGCCCAGCAGCGTCCAGGCCGTGCAGAAGACCGGATTGCCGGTGCTGGCGAGGCCGACGCGGCGCTTCGCCGGGCGCCGCCGGCGTCAGGATCGCGTCATAGCGGTCGAAGATTTCGTCGAGGCTGAGGTTGAGCAGCGGAATGCGGGCGAGCGCCCGGATGTAGTCGCCCGCCGGCACCTGCTGTCCGTGCTCGATGATCTCGCGCAGCCGCGCGCTGAGCCGGTCGCGGCCCTGCTCGTATTCCGGCGCGAAATTCACCGCCACCTCGGCATCCTGGATGGTGCGGTGCAGCTCCACGGCGTTGTCGAACACCGAAGGCAGCTCGACCTCGACGGCGCTGTCGCCGAGCATGTCCACCAGCTCGGCGAAGGCTTCCTGGGTGTCGGCGTCGGCCTGGTCCCAGACCGGCGTCTTGGCGAAGGCCAGTTTCGGCGGCAGCGGCGGCTCCTCCGCCGCCATGCGGCTCGAGCTGCGGCGCGCGCCTGCGGCCGCATGTCGGCGTCGCCGGCATCGTAGGCCATCAGGACCTCGGCCAGCAGCGCGGCGTCGGCGACGCTGCCGGCGAAAACGCCGACATGGTCGAGCGTGCGCGACAACGGCAGCACGCCGCGGCGCGAGATCAGGCCGTGCGTCGGCTTGTAGCCGACCACGCCGCAAAACGACGCCGGGCGGATGACCGAGCCGTTGGTCTGCGAGCCGATCGCCAGCGGCACCATGCCGGACGGCGACCGCCGCCGCCGATCCGCTCGACGAGCCGCCGGGCGTGCGCTCGGGATCGTGCGGATTGCGGGTCTTGCCGGGCGTGAACAGCGCCAGCTCGGTGGTCACCGTCTTGCCCATGATCACCGCGCCGGCCTGGCGCAGCAGCGAGACCGCCGTGCAATCGTGCATCGGCTGGCGGCCGGCATGCAGCACGGTGCCGTCCTCGGTCGGCATGTCGTCGGTGTCGAAAATGTCCTTCACGCCGACCGGAATGCCGTGCAGCGGCCCGAGCGGCGGCCGTTGGCGCGCGCCTCGTCGAGCGCGCGCGCCTGCGCCCGCGCGTGTTCGGGATCGAGGAAGGCCCAGGCCTCGATCTCGGGGTCGACCTCCGCGATGCGCGCGAGGCAGGATTCCGTCACGTCCAGCGCGCTGATCGACGCCGTCGCGCAGCGCCGCGATCGTGTCCGCCAGCGTCGGTCCTTCAGCCATGCCAGATCCCTTCCTTCGCGGCGGCGAGGCCCCGCGCGCCGGCCGCATCCTGCCGTTCGGCCGCGGCCGGTCGACCGTCGTCATCTGGAATAGAGCTGATGCGGCAGCCAGAGCGCAATGTCCGGGAAAGATGTAGAGCAGCGCCATGGTGATGAACACCATGAACACGAACGGCAGCGAGCCGCCGAAGATCTGCGTCAGGCGCACCTGTGGCGGCGCCACGCCCTTGAGGTAATAGGCGGCCATCGCCATCGGCGGGGTGTTGAACGAGGTCTGGATGTTCAGCGCCACCAGGATGCCGAACACGATCGGATCGACGTGGAAGTACTTCAGCAGCGGCAGGAAGATCGGCACGAAGATGATGATGATCTCGGTCCATTCCAGCGGCCAGCCGAGCAGGAAGATGATGAACTGGGTGAGCAGCAGGAACTCGACCCGGTTCATGTTGCAGGCCCTTGATCAGTTCCTCGACCAGGCTCTGGCCGCCGAGATAGGCGAACACCGAGGCGAAGGTCCAGGAGCCGACGAACAGATAGGTCGACCATCGCCGAGGTGCGCGCGGTCAGATAGACGGCCTCCTTCAGGCGCTGTGAAATCGAGCTCGCGATAGGCGGCGGCCAGCACCAGCGCGCCGAAGGAGCCGACCGCCGCGGCTTCGGTCGGCGTCGCCAGGCCCATCAGGATGGCGCCGAGCACCGACATGATCAGCACCGCCAGCGGGAAGAACGAGGTCAGCAGCGCCATGAACACTTCGCAGCGAACGGAACCTTGCCCTCGTCCTCGGGCAGCGGCGGCGCCAGCTTCGGATTGATGATCGCGCGGACGACGACATAGAGCGATGTAGAAGCCGGCCAGCACGAAGCCGGGAATGAAGGCGCCGGCATAGAGCTTGACCACGGATTCGCCGGCGGTGGCGGCGTACAGGATCAGCAGAATGCTGGGCGGGATCATGATGCCGAGACAGCCGCCGGCGCAGACCACGCCGGCCGCCAGCTTGGTGTCGTAGCCGGCCTTGAGCATGGCCGGGAACGCCAGCAGGCCCATCAGCGTCACCACCGCGCCGACGATGCCGGTGGCGGTGGCGAACAGCGCGCAGGTGATCAGCGTCGCCACCGCCAGCGAGCCGGGGACGCGCCGCGCCGCGATCTGGATGCTGATAGAACAGCCGGTCGAGGATATTGGCCCGTTCGACCACATAGCCCATGAACAGGAACAACGGCACCGCCGTCAGCGTGTCGTTGCTGAGAATGCTGAAGGTGTTCTGGACCAGCAGGTCGAAGATGCGGTTGTCGAAGATGTGATGGATCTGATCGGGCGTGGCATAGGCGTAGTAGCCGAAGAACACGCCCATGCCCATGAGCGTGAAGACGATCGGAAAGCCGAGCAGGATCGTGAGGATGAACAGAGCAGATCATCAACAGGCCGACTTCACCGCCGCTCATGACTGCTTCTCCTGCGCGGCACCTCCGGTGCGGTCTCGGCTTCATGCTGCGCGGCGAATTCGCGCTCGTGCAGGATCGCGGTTTCGAGTTCCTCGACGTCCTGGCGCGCGCTGCGGCCACTGCGCCGGTGCGCAGGCAGATGATGCAGCGGAACACCTCGGCCAGGCCCTGCAGCAGCAGGGTCGCGCCGGCGACCGGGATCAGCGTCTTGAGCGGAAAGATCGGGATGTCGGTCGGGCTGTAGACGCTGACCTCGTGGTAGCGCCAGGACTCGCCGGCGTAGCGATAGCCGGCAAAGGTCAGCGCAACACGCCGGGAAAGAAGAAGAGGATGTACAGCACGAGATCGATGGCGGCCTGCGCGCGCGCCGGCCACAGCCGGTAGATCACGTCGCCGCGCACATGCGCGTTGCGCGACAGCGTGTAGGCGCCCGCCATGATGAACAGCGCGCCGTACATGTTGTAGGAAAGGTCGTAGGCCCAGGTGGTCGGGATTATCTCAGCACATAGCGGACGAAGACCTCGTAGCTGGTGCCGAACGTCATGATCAGGATGAACCAGCCGAAGGCCTTGCCGATCGCAGTGCTGATGCGATCGACGACGCCGATATAGGCGAGCATGACGAATTACCCGTGTCCGCGCGTCACACAAACAACAGGCGGGGACGGCGGACGATGCGCCGTCCCCACGTCGTCCCGGATTCAGTCCCGGAGATGCCACGCCGGCTTAGAAGCCGAGCGGCTGTTCCTTGCCGTAGTAGTGGTCGTAGGCGAGCTTGTGTCGTGCGCGTTGAGGAGCTCGTAGTAGGCGACGTTCTTCGCCCAGGCCTTCTGGTTGTCGGAGATCTTCTTGAACCATTCCTCCTTGCCGTACTGCGCGACGACCTTGTCCCAGGCCGCGAGCTGCGCCTTGAGGATCGACTCGGCGTGCGGTACACCTTGACGTTGTCCTTGTGGATCAGCGTCTGCAGATCCTCGGCGATAGTGCGCGTAGGCCAGCCACAGGTTGTCGAGGGCCGCCTGCGACCGCGTAGCGCAGGATCGCCTGCTGCTCCTTGGCCAGCGACTCGACTTGGTCTTGTTGAACTCGATCTCCAGGCATTCGGCGGCTGGTGATAGGAGCTCAGCATGTAGAACTTGGCCACGTCGGCGGCGCCGAAGCGGCTGTCGGAGGTCGGGTTGTTGTACTCGAACGCCTCGATGACGCCCTTCTCCATGGCCGGCATGATTTCGCCGCCCGGAAGCTGGGTCACCTTCAGCCCATCGCCTGCATGACGTTGGTGGCCAGACCGACCGTGCGGTATTTCAGGTTCTTCATGTCGGCCGGCGACTTCGGCTCGTAACTTGAACCAGCCGAGCGGCTGCGGCGGCATCGGCATCAGGAAGCAGCCGACGATGTTGAGGCCGAGCACTTCTGGGTCAGCTCGTTGTAGAGCTCCTTGCCGCGGCCGTAGAACCAGGCGAGGAGCTGGTGGGCGTCCCAGCCGTAGCACGGGCCGGTGCCGAACAGCGAGGCCGCGCGGTTCTTGCCGTACCAATAGGCCGGAACCAGATGGCCGGCGTCGAGCACGCCCTTGCTGACCGCGTCCTGGACCTCGAAGGCCTTCACCACCGCGCCGGCTTTCAGGTAGTCGATCTTCAGCCGGCCGCCGCCCATCTCGTTGACGATGTCGACGTATTGCTTGGCATAGTCGTTGAAGATGTCGCCCGCGCCCCAAGAGCCCTGCATCTTCAGGGTCGCGGTCTGCGCCCGCGAAACTTGTGGCATGGCAATCGTCGCGGCGCCGGCAATCGCGGCGCCGCCAAGGAATTTACGACGCGTCGCAACCGTAGCCTGTTTGTTTTTCGCCATTTGACTTCCCTCCCTTGTTTGTTTTCTTCGAAACAATTTTTTTGCAGGCCTTTTATCCGCTCCCAGCTCTTGCGACCGGAATTCGGTAACCCTTTTTTTCAATCGTAAGCGTAGTCGGCGCGGACGCAACAATGGGAAACAGTTGGGGCGCTTTGTTACGAATAATGCTTATTATCGCGAATACGGCTAATTGCCGTGGAAATGCCGCGCCGTTGGCCCTTAGTCGGTAATCAGTTCTATATCCTACCATTTTTCCGACAGGAGCCGCCCGTGAGAGGCATGATTTCGACCCTCGCCACCGTCTGGCGAATTGCCAGCCCTTATTTTCGCTCAGAGGACCGCTGGCGGGGCGGCCTGTTATTAACAGCCGTGGTCGCCATCGAGCTGTCGATCGTCGGCATCACGGTTCTGCTCAATAGCTGGAACGCCAAATTTTATAATGCACTGCAAGATAAAAACTGGGACGCCTTCGTCTATCAACTCGGCTATTTCTGCGTACTGGCGACCGCATTTATTCTACTGGCGGTCTATCAGCTCTATCTCAACCAATGGCTCCAGATCCGCTGGCGGCGCTGGCTGACCGCCAGCTACCTTGACCACTGGCTGGCCGGCTCCAATCACTACCGGATGCAATTGCTAGGCGACGCCGCCGACAACCCGGACCAGCGCATTTCCGAGGACATCCGCTCATTCATCTCTCTGACGCTCAATATCGGCCTGCAACTGCTCAACTCCACCGTCACGCTGTTGTCCTTCATGGTGATTCTGTGGGGGCTGTCGGCAACGGCGCCGCTGCACCTGTTCGGCATGAACTTCACGATACCGGGTTACCTGTTATGGGCGGCTTTGATCTATGCCTTGATCGGGACGGTGCTGACCCATCTGATCGGACGCGGCTGATCGCGCTGAACTTCCAGCAGCAACGCTACGAAGCCGATTTCCGCTTCGGCTTGATGCGGGTGCGCGAAAACGCCGAGCAGATTGCTCTGCTCGGGCGAGCCGGCAGAAAAGGACCGCCTGCTGTCCCGGTTCGGCCACGTCGTCGCCAACTGGATGGCGATCATGTCCCGGCAAAAAAAGCTGACCTTCTTCACCGCCGGCTAAGGCCAGGCGTCGTCGGTGTTTCCGTTCATCATGGTCAGCCCGGCCTATTTCGCCGGCGCCATTCAACTCGGCGGCCTGATGCAAACCGCCAATGCCTTTGGCCAGGTTCAGGGCGCGTTATCGGTCTTTATCAACATATACAGCAGCTTGGCAGAATGGCGCGCGGTGATCGAACGTCTGAACGGCTTCGATCAATCGGTCGCGGCCGGCCGCGCCGTCGCCGCGGCGCAAACCTCGATCGCGGTCGCGCCGGGCAACGCCGCGGCCGTCACCTTCAAGGATCTCGCGGTGCGGCTGCCCAACGGTGCACCGCTGGTCAACGCCGCCGACATCTCGATCGCCGCCGGCGACAAGGTGCTGGTCAACGGTCCATCCGGAGCCGGTAAGTCGACTTTGTTCCGCGCGCTCGCCGGCATCTGGCCGTTCGGCGCCGGTACCATCACGGTTCCAAAAGGCGCCAAGGTGATGATGCTGCCGCAGCGGCCATATTTTCCGATCGCGCCTTTAGGCGCCGCCGTCGCCTATCCGGCCGAACCGGGCACCTTTGACGATGCGAAAATCGCGGAACTGATCACCGCGGTCGGACTGCCGGCCTTGGCCGCCCGAATCGAGGATGAGGCGCACTGGAACCGGATGCTATCGCTCGGCGAGCAACAACGGCTTGGCATTGCCCGTGCGATCCTGCTGGCGCCCGACTATTTGTTTCTCGACGAAGCCACCGCTTCGCTCGACGAAGCGGCGGAAGCCAATGTCTACCGGCTACTGGAACAACGGTTGGCGCACACCACCATCGTATCGATCGGCCACCGCTCGACACTGGCGGCATTCCACCGTCGCCGCCTGACGTTCAAGCGAGACGGCGACCGAGCTTGGCTGCGCGAGCAGCCCGGCGCCGGCGGCGAAACAGCGTCGCCAATCGGCACAACGGCGCCGCAAAAAGCGGGCGGCGGTCCCTTTTGGGAACCGCCGCCCTCGCCGAAGAGGCAGAAATCGGCTTAGACGTTCGACTACTTGAGCGACGAGAACGTGGTGTCGAACTTGAGGGTCGCGAAGAAGGTGTCGTCGCACCAGTAGGTCGACGGTCGGCACGCCGCAAGGAAGATGCCGCACTGCGTCTGCTCGATGTTCGTTGCCGTGGTAGCGCAGATCGAGGGTCATGGCCTTGTAGGTAAGGCGACGCCGGCGTTCCAGTGGTGTAGTCGGATCGATAAAGCCGGTGCGCGACGAAGCCGATATAGTCCATCCACCAATGGCCGAGTTCACCGGAGATGATGGTGCCGAAGTCACCTGCCTCCACGGCAGCATCCACTGGCGGTGACCGACGCATAGACTTCGTCCGGCGTCGTTTCGCCGAAGCAGCCGCCACGCCGAGAAGGTCTGGCTGTAGTGCCGCAGATCAGGCGTGTAGTAGACCTGACCGCCGATGGTCAGCCCGTCGGTGAGCTCGACCGACGGCTTGGCGTAGACTTCCCGAAGTCGCTCGCTGGTAGGCCGTTGAACTGTCGCTCGGGTAGTCATAGTAGACGTAGCCGAGATCGAGGCCGAACCGGTCGTAGCTGAAGCGCCCGCCGCCGCTGATATCAAATTCGGCTGCGATCGGAAGCCGAAAGCGGCCACTCGGCCAATCGAACGCCCAAGCCGCCAACGCCATATAGAGCGTCCACGGCGTGGTGAAGTCGGCTCAAAATAGGCGCCGCCCGACGGACTTTGTTCGATGCGAGATGCCGCGGAACATGTAGTCGGTGTCGAGAGGCTACCGAAGGCGATATCGAAAACGGCGGAGTGGCGCAGGCGCCGCCATCGGATTCGCCTTCACCGCCATATCCGCAGCAAACGCGGGCGCGACGGCGGTAACCGCAAGCGCCGCAACAGCCGACAACACAACTTTCTTCATAGACCCTGCCCCTTTTGGTTCGATCGACTTATCAGCCGATACAACTCACCGTCGCCTTGCGTACGACTCCACCCAGACCCCGACTTCGCTCGTCCTGTACGCGACAAAAGGAACGATTCATGTAGGATTTACATCTGTCCCCCCCCTGCCGGCAAGGCGAAAACATCGGCAGTTGCTGCCTTTTTAGGCGTTTTGGGTTCTTTGGCGGCCTAAAGATAGAATGCGCCGTATTGTTGCGCGGATGTCACATTTGCCACGTAGCACGCGGTAATTGCTTGCCTTTTTGCCCGAGGGCGGCCATGTATACAATCAAAACGTGCGCGCGGTTGACAACTCGGGTTGGAATTCTAACTCACTGAGGCAACACGTAATAAGGCCATCGACGCCGCCCGATTGGTTCGCGCGACGCCGCTACGGTCGAAATTCCGTCTTGGCCGGCTAGGTAGCCCTTGCGGCGGCGACCGAATAGGCCGCCGTCTTCTTGCGGTTGGCCTCCAGCCGCGAATCGACCAGCGCCACCGTCGGCGTCGATCACCGGGTGGCTCAGGCCCTTCTGCTTGGCGATCAGCTGCACCAGCTTGTCGGCGCGTTCGATATTCGGCGCGCCGTTTTGCAGCGCGCGCGCGGCCGAGGCGGGCCGCACCAGGCTCTGCGCCGCCGCGGCATATTTCTCGAACGGCACCAGGTCGTCCGGTTCGCCGCGCCGAGCTTGACGCAGAGGTCGATTGACGAAGTTGTAGACCGAGCGCGAGGTCTCGATGTCGGTGTGCACCGCTTCCTGCGCGGTGCGCATGCCGTCCTTGGTGATGCAGCGATAGTTGCCGGCGAGCAGCATCGCCCACTTGGCCAGCGGCACGAAGATCGAGTCGTGCACCCTCAGCTTCACCGGCAGCTCGATCTTGCGTGCCGTCGCCCGGATCGAAGCGCGCCGCGTCGATCGTCCTTCTCGAGCTGGCGCAGGATGCGGTGTACTTGTCGTTGTCGAACTTCGCCACCTTGAAGTTGGTCGGCAGCGTGACCATCAGCACGTTGGCCTTGCCATCCGGCGGGCGGATCGCCTGCGGATCGGGGCTGCACAGCGTGATCGCGCCGGGATCGAAGTTGTCCCACACCGACGGCGTCGGTGTAGGCGGCCTTGAGCGCATCGTAGTCGAGCCCCGGGATGCGCTTCATGTACGGCAGCGGCGGCATGTTCATGATCGACATGCAGGGCACGCGCGACTTGGCGACCGCATCGAGCAGTTCGCGCACGCCGGGCGAGCCGATATTGCGGCTCCTGCATCGCCAGGCCGATGAGATCGTAGTCGTTCGGATCGACGCCGGCGGCGCCGCCGGCGGTCACCTTGCCCGGCAGCTTGCGCGAATTCGAGCATCGACCGGGTCCTTGCGGCCCTTCACCGGCAAGCGCACGCGGAACCTTCGGCGTTGATCAGATCGGCCTCGGCGGGCAGGCAGACCAGATGGATCCAATGTCCGCCGAACAGCAGTTTGGAGGCCAGCAGCGACCCGTAGGACGCGCCCATCATCAGGATGTTGTAAGCCATGACCCGACCTGCTCCCTAGTTGATTGCGTCAATGAAGAGACGTGAATGAAGGAGAAAGTTCCGGCCCGCGGCCACCCTTCTCTCGCCCGGCATGCTATTCGCCCCGTTCCATCGATGCAATGCGGCCTCTTTTCCCTGCGGCTCGCGGGAGAGGGTGGCGGGCGCGATAGGCGCGAGCCGCGTGCGGGCAATTTGGCCGCTCGGAATGGCTGTGAGCCCGCTGCGCACGTTGCTTTATTGGTAAATCAGACGATAGCGATGGGGCGGAAAACTAGCCCTGCTCGCCATCCGACCGCCGGCGTCAAATCCGGCGCGCGCTTGGGGATCAGCGCCAGCAGCGCCGAGCCTGAGCGCCCGATCGGCGACAAGAACTCGCCGGTAATGGTGTGCGCGTCGGCCTGCGCGGGCTCGACCCCGAAGACGAGCTTTTCCCGGTTCTTCGCGGGAATGTACAGCGTGCCGAACAGCCAGTCCCAGATCGCCAGGCAACTGCCCAGGTTCTTGTTGAAATGGACCGGGTCGGCCGAGTGATGGATCTGGTGGTGTGCCGGACTGAGAAAGACGCGGCCGAGCATACCGCGGAACGCGATCCAGATGTGCGTGTGCTGGAGATGCACGTAGATATGAACGAAGGCGACCAGGATGATGTTGGTGCCCGAGAGCGCGTATTGGTAGGTGCGGTCGCCGAAGGCGTAAGCAATAACGCCGTTGCCGACCGCCGCAGTCACCGCCAGGATATGGCTGAACACCAGCGTGTCGAGCGGGTGCATGCGGAAGGTGGTGATCGGTGTCAGCACTTCCGCGCTGTGATGCACCTTGTGGAATTCCCACAGGAACGGGACGTGGTGCTTGAGATAGTGGTCGAGCCAGTAGCCGAACTCGTACGCGAGGAACAGCCCGAGCGTGGCACCCGCGCGCTGCACCATCATCGGCAGCGTCGACGGCGTCACCGGCCCGAACACGTCGGCCAGCCCGTGCAATATGCCGTTGGTCAGGAACTGATAGGAGAGGGCGGCCATGCCGAAGATGCCGCCATAGACGAACCAGTTGAATAGCGTGTAGCCGAAATCGGCGGTGGTGGAGCTATGGCGCAGGATGCGGCGCGGGAACAGCGCGTGCAGGATGAGGCGCGGGCTGAAGCGGCCGCGACGCTTCCAATGGCGGAACGAGAGAACGCCGGCGGCGATCGCGAACGCGCAGGCGAGCGACGTCACGGAAAACGACGAGCCGGCCGAAAACAACACATCGCAGAGATGGTTGAAATTTCGGACCAGTCCGTTCCAGACGACGTCCACGCGCGACCTCCGCACAAGTCGAGAAGGTGCGATTGTTAACGCCGTGCGGTAATCAAATACTTTACGGGGCCGGCGCGATTTTCCGTTAAAGGCTCGTTAAGGCATACAAAAAGCGGCCGCCGCGGCTGGCGACCGCCCTGTTCGCCTCTCGCTCGTTCGTCTCTACTGCGTATCTTCCGGCTTGCTGCCGAAGAAACTGCCGAAGCTCGGCATGATCGGACCCGGGCCCGCCGGCGGCGGGACTTCCGGAGCAGGCGCCATCGGCGGCGGCGCCGGCTTCTTGGCAGCAGGTTTCTTCGGCCTTGGCCTTCGCTTTCGCCTTCTTGGCCGGCGCCCGCTTGGCCTTTGCCTTCATCGTCTTTTTCTTTTTGCGCGCCGGGGCGGCGCGTTTCATTTTCTTTTTCGTCTTCTTCGCTTTCGCCTTCTTCCGCTTCTTCGCCATGATCGACCTCCCGATCGGTTCAAGCCTCGCCACACAAACCCGCGGCTTTGTCGGCCGCAGCCCCTAGATGGCCGCCTCGGATTGCGCTGCCGGCGCCCGCCTTGCCGACAACTTCCGCAGCGGTCTCGGCGCCGGGCCACCGGTCGCCCAGTCGATCAATTCGACCGTGTGGACCACCGGGATAGCTGTTCCGGACGCAATCTGTGTCATGCAGCCGATATTGCCGGCAGCAATTACATCCGGCGTGAGCCGTTCGATGTTGGCGACCTTGCGGTCTCGCAGCCGGTTCGCGATCGCCGGCTGAAGAATGTTGTACGTGCCCGCCGAGCCGCAACACAGATGACCCTCGGCAACATCTTTGACGACAAACCCTAACTTGCAAAGCAAATCTTTCGGCGCATGCACTACCTTCTGTCCGTGTTGCAGCGAACAGGCGGCATGGTAGGCGACCATCAGGCCGGGCGCGTACGCTGGCCTGCAAATCGAGCGTCGCCAGATACTCGGTGACGTCCTTGGCCAGGCTTGAGACCCGCCGGCCTTATCGGCATAGGCCGGATCGCCGCGCAGCATGAAGCCGTAGTCCTTGATCGTCGTGCCGCAGCCGGAAACCGTGACCAGGATGGCGTCAACGCCGGCGCCTTCGATCTCACGGGTCCAGGCGTCGATGGTGTTCTTGGCCTGGGCCAGCGCCTGTTCCTCGCGCCCCATGTGATGGACCAGCGAGCCGCAGCAAGCCTCGCCCTCGGCGACCACGACCTCGATGCCGTGCCGATTCAACAGCCGGATCGTGGCCTCGTTGGTCGATGACCCAGCACCGGCCGATGCAGCCGGCCAGCAGCGCGACCCGGCCGCGCTTTATCCCCTCCGCCGGATAGACCTTGCCGCGGCGGTCGGACGGCGGCGCCGGCTTGACTGCGCGGTGTCAGTTGCAGCATCGCGGCCATTCGGGTGAGACCATCGCACGCAGCACCGGTGCCAAAGGCCGCGCCAACTTGCCGGCGACCACCGCCAGCCGGAACAACGCCGGGTCGGTCAGAACATGCGCCAGCAGGCCGCGGATCGCGCGGTCGGCGATCGGGCGCTTGTAGGTCTTCTCGATGTGGTCGCGGGCGTGGTCGACCAGATGCATGTAATGCACGCCGGACGGACAGGTGGTCATGCAGGACAAGGCACGACAGGCAGCGGTCGATGTGTTTGACGACCTCCTCTTGTCGGCCGGCTCGGTCGTTCTCCAGCATTTCCTTGATCAGATAGATCCGGCCGCGCGGGCTATCGAGTTCATCGCCAAGCAGCGCATAGGTCGGGCAGGTCGCGGTGCAAAAGCCGCAATGCACGCAGGCGCGCAGAATCTTTTCCGATTCCGCGATCTGCGGGTCCATGAGCTGGGTCAGCGTGAAGGTCGTTTGCATGGGTCCGGACCTCGCTTCGGTGGTGACGCCATCGGCGCGAACGGATCGAAGCGCGCTTTGCGCGCGAAGGTCAATCCTGCCCCTCTTTTCTGGCTTTCTCGCATGCGCTCAGGCCGATAGCCGGGCGTGGCGGATCAGCGTCTCCCGGTTCATGAGATGCAGCGCGTCGCAGATCTCGGCCGGCAAATGGCCCGGCCCGCGGCAGCGTTGCGCCGCGACCGACCCGGCGGCACCAAACACGGCAAGCGCCGCGATCGCCGCCTGCCGCGGCGGTCGCACCGCGGCAAAGGCGGCGGCGACGGCGCTCAAGGAACAGCCGAGCGCGGTCGATAGCGGCATCATGGCGTGGCCGGTATGGATCGCGACCTGAGCGGCCGCCGCCGCAGACGTAATCGACCGCGCCGGTGACGGCGACCGCCGCGTCCTGTGGGCCAACGCGGCTGCCGGCCGTGGTCGCGTCGTCGGCGCGACCGGTCGAATCGACACCCTTGACCGCCGCGCCGGCCTGGCCCGCCAGGCTCATGACCTCGCTGGCATTGCCACGGATAATCGTCGGGCCCATGGCCGCCAAATCGGCCGCGACCTCGGTGCGATAGCGCGTCGCGCCGCAGCCGACCGGATCGAGCACCCAAGGCTTGCCGAGCGCGCGAGCCCGCGACAGCGCCGCGCATCGCCGTCACCCAGGCGGCGACAACGTGCCGATATTGACGACGAGCGCATCCGAGATGGCGACGAAGTCCTCGACCTCCTCGAGGGCATGCACCATCGCCGGCGAGGCCCCGAGCGCCAGCAGGACATTGGCCGAAATCGTCATCGCCACATAATTGGTGATGTTGTGGACCAGCGGCCGGCGCGCGCGCAAATCCTCCAGCGCGGACAAAACGGCATCGATGGAAAGCGGCTCGTTCATGGCGGCGTCCCCTTTGCGGCCGCCGCGGAAACGAACGAAGAACGAGGCCGTTCTGCCACCGCACCTCACTTCCCTCCGCCGGTACAACCCGGATCAGGTTCGACGGGTTGGCGGCGCGGCCGCCTCTCAGCCTCCTCTGCGAGGCACCCCGATTGAGATGATGAAACGGTAAGACCGGCGAGGCGCCGGTGCAAGCCGCCGTCAAACGCCCGCCCACATGCGGCCGGGATTGAGCACGCCCTTGGGATCGAAACTTTCCTTCACCCGCTTTGAGCGCGGCAAGCGCCGCGCCTCCGGCTCGAACACCTCGACGAGGCCCGCAACGAGACCGGCGCCCGCACCAACGTGGCGTGACCGCCGATTCGGCGACCGCGTTCCGGATCGAGCCGGCATCGGGTTCGTCCTCGAATGGCATCGCCACCCAGATCAGGCCGCCGGCCCAGTCGTAGAACATCTGCGCCGCCGGCGTGATCACGTCGACCATCCCGTGGCCCTGGCGGGGCGCGTCGAAATCCGCCACAGCGGCCGCGCGCGCGCGCGGTCGACGGCAAAGGGCGTGACATCGCGTATGCTCCTCCAGAGATCGCGCGAATCTTTTTCGTCCAGCATCGCGACCGGTCCGAACGGCTTCATCAACGCGGCGAGCGCCTGCGCGGTGCTCGACCGAAGGCGCGAATCCCTCCAGCCGCAAGACGGTCGCCGCTTCGGGCGCGCTGAGGCCGTCGAAGCACGACGCGACATGGTCGGGCAAATGCGCGGCGCCGGAGACGTCGAAAGACGAGCCCATCGCCGCCGACATCGCCTGCCCGGCTGCGCGTCGTCGAGACCTCTGACCATCGACCGTGGCTTGCGTCTCCGGCTTCGGCAGCACCTTGACGGTGACGTCGGTCATGACGGCGAGCGTGCCCCAGGACCCGGCCATCAATTTACACAGGTCGTAGCCGGTGACGTTCTTCACCACCCGGCCGCCCGATTTGATGGTTTCGCCCCGCCCGGTGACCGCGGACAAACCGAGAAAATGATCGCGCGCCGCGCCCGCCTTGATGCGGCGCGGGCCCGAAAATTCGCCGCGATCATGCCGCCGATGGTGCCGTGCCCGGGTTGCCGCCCAACAGCGGCGCGTAATCCATCGGCTCGAAATCAAGCTGCTGATGGTGCTTGTCGAGCAGCGCCTCGATCTCGCTGAGCGGCGTGCCGGCTTTCGCCGAGAGCACCAGTTCAGCCGGCTCGTACAGCGTCACGCCATCTAGCGCCGACAGGTCGAGCGTGATGTCGGTCTGGCTCGGCCGCCCGATCGCACGCTTACTGCCTTGGCCGATGATTTCAAGCGCCTTGTCGTCGACAACGCCCAACGCACGGCGTCCTCGACTTCTTTGGCATCGCGTGGCTTGAGAATGTCGGTCACAAGTTCTCCCAGGGTTCTTTCCGCGCGCCGTGCACAACGCGAAGGATAACGACCTCGTCAGCGATACCTTTTTAGAATATCAGGTAAGGATAACGCACCAATGGCACGCCGCGAACGCCGGGCCGTTAGGGCGACCTCCTGGAAACCTTCCGGGAAGCGGCCAATCCGTTCGGCGATCTGGCGAATTCGTTGCTCGAACCGTTCTGCTGCTAGCGGATTTTTCGCGGCTAAATCGGCCAGAATAGCGTCCAACTCCGCCAAAGCATTCGTGGAGTAGCGAACTCTCATGTCCGGCGATATTTGGCGAAAACCGCCTCAACCTCCTGGTCGCTAGCGATTTCGCCGCGCGCGACCGCGGCCAGCGCCTCATCGATAGCTTTCAACTCCTCTGGGCACGCCTGATAGAGGCCGTGCCGCCGCGCTTCGATTTCCAGCGCCACCTGTGCCAGTTCCTCCTGGTCTTGTTCCGACCAGTTTTCGGCGCGGGCGAGTACGCTTCTGAGATTGATCGTCATAGACATACCCTACCACATTCGATCATCGGCCGTGCGGGTCATTCGGCGGCGTCTGCCTCTGCTGCCGGCGCTTATGCAGATAACGCCGGCATGATGTCGCGCGCAAAGCCGCGCAATTGCTCCTTGTCGCCGGCGATGGTGAGCAGGACATAGACAACGCCGGCGATCCCGCAACGTCTCGAGCATGGCGGCGATCTCGTCGGGCGTGCCGTAGAGCGCGTTTTCCTCGGTGGCGCCCGCCTTGTCGGCATAAGCGAGCACATGCGAGCCGGGCTTGCCGTCGGGCGTGCGCGCGACATCGACGGTACGCTTGGTATAGGCGGCCTGGCGCACCAGCGCCGCTTGCTTGTCGGCTTCGTCCTTGGCGATGTAAAGCTGGCGCGCCACGGTGACCTGCAACGGATTGAAAACGAGGCCTTGTGCCACAAGCTCGTCTTTGAAAAGCGCGATGCGTTCACCGATCGACGCGGGCGAAGCATATTGATCGAGGATGAGATTGAAGCCGCGTGCGGCAACTGCGTTTGATCGAGCGCTCGCTGCCGGCGCCCATCCAGATCGGCGGGTGCGGCTGCTGCGCCGGCGGCGGCTCGACGACGATGTCCTCGAAATGCCAGTACCGCCCGCGATGCGAAAAGGGCTCTTCCGAGGTCCAGGCCGCGTCAGGACTTCGATGGCATTCCTCGAAGCGGGCGTCGGCCTCCTTCGGCGCGCATGCGAAAACCCTCGAACTCGTTGTAGCGGTAACCCTTGCCGATGCCGAAATCGAGCCGGCCGCCGGATAGAAGGTCGAGGGTCGCCGCCTGCTCGGCCAGCAGCACCGGATTGTGCCAGGGCAGCACCATGACCGCGGTGCCGAGCCGCAAGATGGTGGTGCGCGCGGCGAGCCAGGTCAGCAGGTTCGAGCGTCGCCGAGACCTGGTCCAGCCGGTGAAATGATGCTCGACCGACAAAGGTCGAATGAAAGCCGAGCGCCTCGGCTTCGATGTTGTAGTCGATATAGTCGCGAAAGCCCTGGCCGGTTTCCGGGGCAAAGCCTGGAGCGTCGGCTTTGGGCGAGCAGAAAAGAGCGAAACGCATATCTAAAACCTCGGAATATCCGGGAACGGCAGCTTGCCGCCGGAAATATGCATCCGGCCCAGTTCGGCGCAGCGGTGCAGCACCGGAAACACCTTGCCGGGATTGAGCAGGCCCTCGGCGTCGAAAGCGCATTTGACCCGCTGCTGCGGCGGCCAGATCGATCTCGGAAAACATCGTCGGCATCAGATCACGCTTCTCGACGCCGACGCCATGTTCGCCGGTCAAGACGCCGCCGACCTCGACGCACAGCCGCAAAATATCGGAGCCGAAGGATTTGGCGCGGTCTGAGTTCGCCCGGCTTGTTGGCGTCGTAGCAGAATCAGCGGATGCAGTTGCCGTCGCCGGCATGAAACACATTGGCGCAGCGCAGGCCATATTTCGCCGACAACAGCCTGATGCGTTGCAGCACTTGCGGCAGCTTGGCGCGCGGGATGGTGCCATCCATGCAGTAATAATCGGGCGTGATGCGGCCGACCGCCGGAAACGCCGCCTTGCGGCCGGCCCAGAAAGCAGCCGCTCCTGCTCCGAGGTCCGAAACCCGGCAGGAGACCGCGCGGCAGTCCTTGGCGATTTTTTCCACCCGCGCGATCAGGTGATCGACTTCGGCTTGCGGTCCGTCGACTTCGACGATCAGCAGCGCCTCGACGTCGAGCGGATAGCCGGCATGAACGAACTCTTCGACCGCCTTGATCGCCGGCCCGTCCATCATCTCCATGCCGCCGGGGATGATGCCGGCGGCGATGATGCGTGAGACGCAGTCGCCGGCATCTTCCGACGACGGAAAGCCGACCAGCACCGCGCGCGCGCATTCGGCCTTCTTCAAAATGCGCACGGTCACTTCGGTGACCACGCCGAGCAGGCCTTCCGAGCCGGTGATCAGACCCATGAGGTCGTAGCCCGCGGCATCGAGATGTTTGCCGCCGATGCGCAGCACCTCGCCGTTCATCAGCACCAGCTCGCAGCCGAGCACGTTGTTGGTGGTCATGCCGTATTTCAGGCAATGCACGCCGCCGGAATTCTCCGCCACGTTGCCGCCGATGGTGCAGGCGATCTGCGAAGACGGATCGGGCGCGTAATAGAAATCCTCGTGCGCCACCGCGTTGCTCACCGCCAGATTGGTGACGCCGGGCTCGACCACCGCGACGCGATTGCCGAAATCGATCTCGCGGATGCGGTTGAACTTGGCCATGCCGAGCAGCACCCCGTCGGCGAGCGGCAGCGCGCCGCCGGACAGCGAGGTGCCGGCCCCGCGCGGCACCACCTTGATGCCCTCGCCATGGCAATAGCGCAGCACTTCCGACACCTGCTGGGTGGTCTCCGGCAGCACCACCACCATGGGGAGCTGGCGATAGGCGGTGAGACCGTCGGTCTCAAATGCGCGCATTTCGCGCTCGGCCGCGATCACGCCCTCGCCCGGCACGATGCTGCGCAGCGCCGCAACGATGCGCTTGCGACGCGCTATGATCTCGGGGTCCGCCAGCGGCATCCGCACGGTCATTGCAGCCTGTTCCAGTCCCGATTCCGCGTTCTCACGGTATACAGCCATTTGACGCTTGACATATAGGGCTGGCAAAACAAGTCCCAAGCCGGGCCGGGCGCCAGGCGGAGCGGTCCAAGGGGTGGCGAAAGGTCACGATGAGGTGCGAAATGAAGAAGACGGCGACATTGGTCACGGCAACGCTCGTGCTGGCCGCGTTTGTGCAAACAGCGCATGCGCAAGACGCGGCGGCCGGCGCGCAGGTGTTCAAGAAATGCTTCCCCTGCCATTCCGTCGGCCCGGGCGCGAAGAACAAGGTCGGCCCCGAACTCAATGGGCTCGACGGCCGCCATTCCGGCACCGCCGCCGGCTATCACTATTCCGCTGCCAACAAGAAATCGGGCATCGTCTGGGGCGAAGCGACGTTTGCGAAATACATCAAGGATCCGCGTTCCGACATACCCGGCACCAAGATGATCTTCCCCGGCGTCAAGAACGCGAAGGACATCGCCAATCTGTGGGCCTATCTCAAACAGTTCGGCCCGGACGGAAAGAAGAAATGACGATCTCGCCGCCGCGCTCAATCGGCGGTGGAGGAGGAATGCGCCATCGGCATTTGACCTCGGTCAAAGCTGCGACGACAGTAGCGGTCATCATGTCGGTATCAAAACAGTCGGCTCGCGCGGGATTGCGCCGGCTCGGTCAGGAGAGAAAGTCATGATTAAGGATATTGTCGTCAATCTTGCCCTGGGCGATCGCGACCCGGCAGGAAATTTTGCCATCTCGGTGGCCGAAACTTTCCAAGCACATCTCTTGGGCGTGGCCTTCGTCTATGACCCGGTGATCCCGGGATCGGTCATGGGCGGCATTCCCCCGGAGTTCCTCGAATCGCAACGCGCCGAGTCGCAGAACCAGGCGAATGCGGCGATCAAGCGTTTCAGCGAAATCGCCAAGCGCGCCGGCATTTCCTATGAAGCGATCAGCGTCAATTCCAGCGTCTCCGGCGCTGCCGATCGGCTCGGCCGCCTGGCGCGCCGCTTCGACGTCGCAATCGTCGGCCAGCCCGAGCGCGAAAAATCGGCGCCGGCGGAAATCCTCGATGAAGGCGTGCTGTTCGATTCCGCGCGGCCGGTGATCATGGTGCCGTTCATCCAGAAAGACGGCTTGAAGCTCGGGCGCGTGTTGGCGTGCTGGGACGGCAGCCGCGCCGCGACGCGCGCCATCGCCGATTCCATGCCGTTCCTGGAGAAGGCAAAGCAAGTCGACCTGGTGATCGTCGCCGGCGGTCGCGCCAAGAGCGATGAAATTCCGGGCGCCGATATCGGCCAGCATCTTGCCCGCCACGGATTGAAGGTGGACGTCAAGCGCATCACGTCGCCGGACATCGACGTTGCATCGACCATCCTGTCCTACGCGGCGGATTGCAGCGCCGACATGATCGTGATGGGCGGCTACGGCCACTCGCGGTTGCGCGAATTCGTGCTCGGCGGCGTCACCCGCGGAATCCTGGAATCGATGACGGTGCCGACGCTCATGTCGCACTGATCCTGCCGTAATGTCGCATTGATCTTGCTGTCGTCCCGGGCGAGCCTCAGCGCAGCCCGGGACTTCTCGTCACCGGCCGATCGTTAAGCCGCTATTCCCCGCTTCGCGAGCACAGGAGAGAGGGCTTGCTCAAACACCGCGTCGCATTGCTCGACGGAACGCCGGTGCTGATCCGCCCGCTCCGGGTCGAGGATGCCGCGCTCTATCCGGATTTTCTCAAAGACGTCACCGCCGACGATCTGCGGCTGCGCTTCTTTGCGCCGATGCGCGAGGTCAGCCCCGAACTGATCGACAAACTCATCCACTACGATCCCCAGCACGCGATGGCCTTCATTGCCATCGAGGAGGCGAGCGGCCGCATGTTCGGGGTGGTGCGCCTGCACGACGATCCCGACGGCGAAAAAGCCGAGTTTGCGATCCTGGTGCGCTCGCAGCTCAAGGGCCGCGGGCTCGGCTGGCTGTTGATGAAGCACATGATCGCCTACGCCAAGGACAAGGGGCTGAAGATCGTGCACGGGCAGGTGCTA
Organism: uncultured Alphaproteobacteria bacterium; assembly: GCA_963727555.1. Taxonomy (GTDB): domain Bacteria; phylum Pseudomonadota; class Alphaproteobacteria; order Rhizobiales; family Xanthobacteraceae; genus Pseudolabrys. The sequence goes on from CAVSGT010000004.1 coordinate 383,050, forward strand.
ACCGAAAACGCCACCATGCTGGTGATGTGCGCGGAACTCGGCTTTCATTTTGCCGACGATCCCGACGAGCACGGCGTGAAAGCGGTGACGCTGCCGATCGACGAGGTGCCCAGCGAGGCGACCTAGCGCATGATCCCGAAAAGCATGTCCTCGACCCCGATCGGGGATGGGAACCGGTTTTCGGAAAAGATCACGCGCCAGCAAAATGCTAGGCGGCATTCTGATTCAATCTGAACGGATCAGACTCTAGCGCGCCATGGCTTGTGGCGCGAACGGCGGCAGCACGCATTGCGCCACCAGCCCGCGGGCGCGCGCGTCGACAACGCCGAGCGCGCGCAGCGCCAGCAAGGTCGCGGTCTGCACCGCCGCGCGCTTCGTGGCGGGATCGGCGCCGTCGGTCGGCGCCAGCGGGCCGATCAACCCTTCCATCAAGGCGCCGACAATGGCCGGCGCGGCGATGCCCGCATCCTGCTCGGGCAGATGGCGACCGGCGATCGCCGCCTGGATACGCGCGGCAAGCTCGGCGCAAAGCGCCTTGCGGAAGTCCTGTCGCGCCGCGTCAACGTCGGGATCGACCGCCTCGCCGATCAGCGCCCAGACGAGGCGCCGCTCGCCGAGCGCGCGGGCGGCGAAAGTGGTCATCGCCGCCGCCAGCGCCGACAGCGGTCCCGGCGCGGCATCGGCGGCAGCGCGCACGGCATCGAGCTCTTGTCCGGCGACGCCGGACACCACCACACGCACCAGATCGGTCTTGGACGGAAAATAACGGTAGACGGTGCCGGCGGCGATATCGGCGCGCTCAGCAACCGCCGCGATCTGCAGCGCGCCCATGCCGCCCTCGGCGGCGATGGCACGGGCGGCGGCGAGAATTGCCTGCTCGCGCTTGGCCAGCCGGCGCACGACGTTCTCGGTGCGGCGATAGGGCATGGCAACGAGTGAACGATAATTCATGGCGACGAGGCAAGCTCGTCCTGTCATACCCCGCGCAAGCGGGACATCCAGCAACCAATGACCGCTCCGTGAATGCTGGATCGTCCGCTATCGCGGGCGACGACAAAGAGGAACTAGCTCCGATGCGTTCCGCTTGCGCCGCCGCCGGCGAGCGCCTTGTCGCGGATGGCGGAGAGCGTCATCGCCGGCGTCGCCGCTTCCGGATCGATCTTCAAATGAATGATCGACGGCTTGCCGGTGGCAAGCGCCTGCGCGAAGGCGGCGGGGAAATCGGCGGTCTTCTCCACCACCGCGCCGTGGCCGCCGAAGGCCATGGCATAGGCGACGAAATCCGGATTGGTCAGCTTGGTGGCAATGATGCGGCCGGGATATTCGCGCTCCTGGTGCATGCGGATGGTGCCGTAGATGCCGTTGTCGACGATCACCACGATCACCGACAGGCCATATTGCACGGCGGTCGCGAAATCCTGCCCGGTCATCAAGAAATCGCCGTCGCCGGCGACGCACACCACCGTGCGGTCGGGATAGAGCGACTTGTTCGCCAGCGCCGCCGGAAAACCGTAGCCCATGGAACCGGAGGTCGGCCCCACCAGGCCGCCGAATTTGCGCACGCGGTAGAAGCGATGCACCCAGGCGGAGAAATTGCCGGCGCCGATGGTGACGATGGCGTCCTCCGGCAAGTTCTCGCGCAGCCACACCATGACCTCGCCGAGATTGACGCCGCCCGGCTGCGGCGTCGCCTTGTCGGTCCAGGCAAGAAAATCGGCGTGCGCGCTGTCGCTCTCGCCTTTCCACGGAATCTCGTTGGGCGGCTGCAGCCCTTCGAGCGCCGAGCAGAAGGCGGTCGGCGAAGCGTTGATCGCCAGCGCCGGGCGATAGACGCGGCCGAGCTCGTCGGCGCCCGGATGCACGTGCACCAGCTTCACCTGCGGCTCGGGGATATCGAATAGCGTATAGCTTTGCGATGGCATTTCGCTCAAGCGCCCGCCGATCAGCAGCACCAGATCGGCGCCCTTGACGCGCGCCAGCAGCTTCGGATTCGGCGCGATGCCGAAATCGCCGGCGTAACAGGGATGCAGCGCGTCGAACAAATGCCCGCGCCGGAAACTGGTGGCGACCGGCAGCGCAAAGCGCTCGGCAAAGCGCATCAATGCGGCGGTGGCGGCTTCCGACCAGCGGCTGCCGCCGATCAGCACCACCGGCTTCTTCGCCGCCCACAGCATCTTCTGCAGCCGGCTCATGTCGGTTAAGCCCGGCCACGTCTCCACCGGCTCGAAGGCGGCGGCATCGGGCACCGCCATACGCTCGGTCAGCATATCCTCCGGCAGCGCGACCACCACCGGGCCGGGGCGGCCGTTGCAGGCCGTGTAGAAGGCGTGCGAGACGATCTCCGGAATGCGCGCGGGATCGTCGATCTCGGTCACCCATTTGGCGATCGAGCCGAACACCGCGCGATAGTCGAGCTCCTGGAACGCCTCACGCTCGCGCATGTTACGTGCAACCTGGCCGACGAACATGATCAGCGGCGTTGAATCCTGGCGCGCGATGTGGATGCCGGCGCTGGCATTGGTGGCGCCCGGCCCGCGCGTCACAAAGCAGATGCCCGGCCGGCCGGTCGCCTTGCCGACCGCCTCGGCGATCATGCAGGCGGCGCTTTCGTGGCGGCAGACGGTGAGCGCGATGTCGCTGTCGTTGAAAGCATCGAGCGCGGCCAGATAGCTTTCGCCCGGCACGCAGAAGGCCTGGCGCACCCCGTGAATCGCCAGTTGATCGATAAGGATCTCGCCGCCGGTACGCATATTGCTGTTCGATCGCATACGAGAGAACTCCAAGGTCGTCACGGGCGGAAAGCTATAAACGATCGGGGCCGCCTCCGCCTAGCGGCATGGCCCGCATAGCAGATGCGTTGTCGGCACGTCCCGGGGAGCATAGCACTGCGCCCCCCAAGGACATGCAGTCGCGGTCGATCAGCGTTGGATCTTGGGCATCGGGATCGGCGGCGCGAAGGGAGCCGGCGTCATCAGCATGGTCGACTGCTCGATCATGTTGCCGGCCTTGGCGTTCTCGACGAGGAAATGCTTCCAGTCCGGATCGTTCGCCATGGCGGCACGCTTTTGTTCGCGGTCGCCGGCGCTTTCGTAGACCCAGCAATGCACCAGTGTGTTGAGGGCGCCGCTTTCGGACGCCAGGTAGCAGAGCGGCTCACCCATGTAACGCAGCTGCACCGGATAGGCGAGCTTGCCGTAGAGTTCAAGTTGCGCGGGCGTGCGGCCCGGCAAAAGCCGATAGGTCCGATGGTCGATAATCACGAAGCGCCTCCCTTGGCTTGGCCGCCCAACGCGGCAAGGCGCGGACTTTTCCGGGCTGCAAGCGCGCGGTCAATAGAATTAGGGACGCGGCGCGGCGCTCAGGGGATTTTCGGCAACGCGCACTTCCGAGCGCTGCTCTGCCGGCTTCTTGGAATGGGCGAGATTGCTCGCGCTATTGACCAGCGCCAGGTGTGAAAAGGCCTGCGGAAAATTTCCGATCAAGCGATTGGCGTAAGGGTCGTATTCTTCGCTGAGCAGACCGACATCGTTACGCAGCGACAATAGCCGCTCGAACAGCCGCAAGGCGTCGTCGCGGCGTCCCAGCATGATGTAAGCGTCGACCAGCCAGAAACTGCAGGCCAGGAACACGCCCTCCCCGGCCGGCAGACCGTCTTTGGCCGCCTCCGTATTGTAGCGGCGCACCAGCCCGTCGGTGACGAGCGCACGCTCGACCGCGTCGACGGTGCCGATAATGCGCGGATCGTCGGCCGGTAGGAAACCGATCACCGGCAACAGCAACAGACTGGCATCAAATTGCTTGGAACCGTAGGAGCGCACGAAACTTCCGAGCGCCTTGTCGAAGCCAAGACGGCAGATATCGGCATGGATCACATCGCGGACTTGCCGCCAGTGGTCGACCGGCCCGTCGAGGCCGAAGCGTTCGGCACTTTTGACGGTGCGGTCGAAAGCAACCCACGCCATCGCCTTGGAATAAGTGAAGTGAAGCTGCTCGCCGCGCACCTCCCAGATGCCGTTGTCGGGACTAGACCAGATCTGCTCGAGGTGCTCGATGAATTTTGTCTGCAAGTCCCAACGCAACTCGCTGGCGGCGAGCTTGCCGAGCCGCGCCTGATGCAGCGCATCCATCATCTCGCCGAAAACGTCGAGCTGGATCTGGCTGTGCGCCGCATTGCCGATCCGCACCGGCTTGGAGCCCTCGTAGCCGGGTAGCCAGTCGGCTTCCCATTCGGTGAGCCGCCGCTCGCCACCGATCCCATACATGATCTGCATCTGCTCCGGGCTGCCGGCGACCGCGCACAACAGCCAATCGCGCCACTTGTTGGCTTCCTCGTAATAACCGGCATTCATCAGCGCAAGCAGCGTCAGCGTCGCGTCGCGCAGCCAGCAGAAGCGGTAATCCCAGTTGCGCTCGCTTCCGATCTGCTCCGGCAGCGAGGCCGTGGCCGCCGCCACCATGCCGCCGGTCGGCGCATACGTCAGCGCCTTGAGCGTGATCAGCGAGCGGGTGACCGCCTCTTTCCAGGGCCCGCCGATCTGGCTCTTGGCCGCCCAGTGTTCCCAATAGCGCTGGGTCGACGCGAGCGCGTGCTGCGGATCGATCGGCTTCGACGCGGGCGCAACATAGGGCACATATGTAAGCACAAAGGGCGCCGTCTCACCGGCCGATATGGTGAACTCGCCGAGCGTCCTGAAATTCTCGCCGCGTAGATGCGTGTCCGAGCGCACCAGCACCGTGTCCGGCCCGGCGATGCCCCGCAAGGTCTGATCGTCGACCCGTGTCATCCACGGCACCGTCGCGCCATAACCGAAACGCAGCACCAACTCGGTGTGCATCTTCACGCTGCCGCGCTCGCCGACCACCAGACGCACGAGATGCGAGCCGTCGCTGCGCGGCGGCATGAAATCGATCAGCGTCACCGCACCATCGGCGGTCTCGAACCGCGTCTCCAAAATCAGCGTGTTGGGGCGATAGCTGCGGGTGGCGCGCTTGACCTCGCCCTGCGGCGCGATCAGCCAGCGACCATTCTCGTTTGTGCCCAGCAGCGCGGCAAAGCAGGCGTCGGAATCGAAACGCGGCCAGCATAGCCAATCGATCGAGCCGTCGCGGCCGACCAGAGCGGCCGTGCTCAGATCGCCGATCAATGCATAGTCTTCTATTCGCGAGGCCATGGAAAATTCTTTTGTTGGCGCAGGATATTTTGAGAAAATCGGTGTCCGCTTTTCGGAACCAAGCGCTACTGCGTGAAATCGAGCACGGTCTTGACGTCATTGTCGCGCGTTTCGAACGCTTCCTGCCAGCGCGCGAGCGGCACGCGGCGGGTGATCAGACGGGCGAGCCAATCCTTGTCCGCTTTCGCCAGCGCCTCGGCGGCGGCGCGATAGTGGCGGCGATTGGCGTTGACCGAGCCGAACACCACGTCGTTTTCCAGCACCATGCCGCGGTTGAGAGCGCCGATATCGAACTGGAGCTTGTGGCCGCCCGAAGAGACGCCGGCGAGACATACGATCCCTTCCGGCGCATTGCGGCTCATGACATCGAGCACCACCGAGGAGGCGCCCGTGCATTCGATTACGATGTCGGGCTCAAGCGACCCGAGATCGCCGGCGTGAAAAGTGGCGCCGAGATCGCGCGCGAGCTTGGGCTTCGGGCCTTCGTCGGTGCGGTCGAGAATATGCACGTCAAAGCCGCGCTGCTTGGCCATCATCGCCGCCAGCAAGCCGACCGGGCCGGCGCCGGTGATGAGAGCCACGCGCGGGCGCCAGGCCGCGCCGCGCGCGCCGATGCGCTCGATCTGTTCCCAGGCTTTCGCCACAACGCTGGTCGGCTCCAGCAGCACGCCGAGCTTGTCCAGGGCCGGATCGAGCTTGATCAGGAAATCCGGCTCGATGCGCCACTGCTCCGAGCCATAGCCGTTGCGTTGCTTGATGCCGCGTTCGGTATATTGGCCGTTGCGGCACATGTCCCATTCGCCGACGGCACAGGCGGGACAAGGCACCGGGTCGGGCCGGCGCACGATGCCGACCACGAGTTCACCCGGCGAAAAACCGCTGTCGGCGGGCGCCGTTTCGACGCGACCGAGCGATTCGTGGCCGATAATGAGGCGCTGCGCGCCTGGCGGTGCCCAGCCGTAGTCGCCTGAGATGATTTCGCGGTCGGTGCCGCAAATGCCGAGCGCCAATGCGCGCACCAGCACGGCGCCGTCCGTGGCGGGCGGCGGCGGCATATCCTCAAGTTGGATGGAATTTGCAGTGCCGGGCTTGACGGTCAGTGCGCGCATGCAGGGCCACTCTCGCGATTGCCACCTCGCCCAATTGACAAATTAGTACTTTATAACGCGCATGCAAGGCAACGCGACCTTTCCGCTAAACGAACGGTAAAGCAAGTATTCAGGTCGCCGGCTCGACCGAAATCACCTGATAGGTGTGCATCTCGCCGTCCTCGTCGCGGATCGAGACGTATTCGCCGGGCCGGAAGGCATGGCTGGCGAAGCGATAGCCGCTCTCGTCGTCATCGGCGCGTTTGGGGTCGTAATCGAACACCCAACGCGCATGCTCCGGACCGCCGGGGCGGTGCGCCACAAAGCCGATCTCGTCGTCCTCGCCCTCCCAGAAGCGGCGCACGCGGCAATTGTCCTTATGCTCGCGCCAGAGCGCCACATCGATATGGCCGGCGGCGTCGAGCGGGGCGACGAATTCGTAACCATGCCGCTCGGAGCCCTGCGGGAATTCCTTGGAGCGGGCAAGATTGAGCCTGATGCGCTTGAACGTGTGCGGCAGGGTCGTCACAGCAATCGCCTCCATGGTCGAATTCGATCGGTTATCTGCCATATCATGGCCGTGCGGCAAACCCGCACATTGATCTGGATCAGGCCAAGGCTTGCCTCAAGGCTTGCCTAGCTTGCCTCAAGACTTGCCTCAAGACTTGCCTCAAGACTTGCTTCAAGCCTCGCCTCACGCTGGCCTTTGCGTTCCGTCATGGCCGGGCTTGTCCCGGCCATCCACGATCTTCTTGAAGAAAGACGTGGATGCCCGGCCTAAAGCCGGGCATGACGGCAGAGAAACCGATGAACACCGACGCCCAGCAAGCAGTGATCGACTTTCTCGCGCGCCCGCAAACCCACGGCGGCGCGCCGGTCACGCGCATCGATACCCATGCCGCGACGGTATTCCTTGCCGGCGAGCGCGCGTTCAAGATCAAGCGCGCGGTGCGCTTTCCGTTCCTCGATTATTCGACGCTGGCAAAGCGCAAAGCGGCTTGCGAGGCCGAGATCGCGGTCAACCGGCCATTCGCGCCGGCGACCTATCGCGGCGTGGTGGCGATCACACGCGCGGACGACGGCAAGCTTAGCATCGGCGGCCAGGGCGAGCCGGTCGAATGGGCGGTCGAGATGCGCCGCTTCGACGAGACGCAGACGCTCGATCATCTCGCCGCGCAAGGACGCATCGACGCCGCGCTCGCCGATGCGCTCGGGCGCGCGGTCGAACGCGCGCATGCGGCGGCGCCGGTCGACGCGGCCGCCGGCTTCGCCGATGTGCTCGATGAGATCGTCGCGCAGAACGACGCCGAATTACGTGGCTCGCCCGAATTGTTTGCTGTGGACGCGGTGCGCGCGCTGACCGCGGCAAGCATGGCGGCGCTTAAGCGCCTGCGGCCGCTGCTGACGGCGCGCGAGCGCGCCGGCCTCGTGCGGCGCTGCCACGGCGACCTGCATCTCGGCAATATCGTGCTGATCGACGGCGCGCCGGTGCTATTCGACGCCATCGAGTTCGATCCCAGGATCGCCACTGGCGACGTGCTGTACGATCTCGCTTTCCTGCTGATGGACCTGATCGAGCGCGGGCTGCAAGCGGCCGCCAATATCGTGCTCAACCGCTATCTGACGCAGTCCCGGCGTCTCGACGATCTCGACGCGCTGGCGGCGCTGCCGTTGTTTCTGTCGGTGCGCGCGGCCATCCGCGCCAAGGTCACCGCGGCGCGGCGCAAGCCGGATGCCGATAACGCCGCGGTCGAACGGAGCGCACGCACCTATTTCGCCCTCGCGCAAAAACTCATCGCACCGCCGGCGCCCAAGACGATCGCGATTGGCGGATTGTCGGGCACCGGCAAGTCGCTGCTGGCGCGCGATCTTGCGCCCGAGCTTGCTCCGGCGCCGGGCGCGGTCTGGCTGCGCAGCGACGTCGAGCGCAAGGCGCTGTTCGGCGTCGCCGAAACCGACCGCCTGCCGGAGACGGCCTACAGCCCTGCGGTTACGGCCAAGGTCTACGCCGCGCTCATCGACAAGGCGCGCCGCGCGGTCGCCGCCGGCCATTCGGTCCTTGTCGATGCCGTGTTCGCGCAGGCCGACGAGCGCGCCGCCGTCGCCAAGGCCGCGCCCGACATTCCACGGCCTGTTCCTCACCGCCGATCTCGCCACCCGCCTCGCCCGCCTCGGCACGCGTATCGGCGATGCCTCCGACGCCGACGCTGGCGTAGCCCGCGCGCAAGAGCACTATGACCTCGGCGCCATGGATTGGCCGCTTGTCGACGCCTCCGGTTCGCCGGAGGAAACATTGCGCGCTGCCAAAACAACACTCGGCCGCTAACAGAGCTATGCGTCCAAAGGCGCACTGCCCCGCCACCCTTCCCCCTTGGCCTCGGTTGCAAAACCGATAGGTTGCCTTTCGTTACGTGGTCCAAGCCGGGTTTCAAATGAACGCTATGCAACGTCCGACCCTTTCCGCGCGCCAATTGGCGGTCGGGCTTGCCGGCTATTGCGCCTTCATCAACCTCTATTCGCCGCAGTCGATCCTACCGCTGCTGTCGCACGAGTTCCATGCCAGCGCCGCCGAGGTCTCCACCATCATCACGGTGAGCACGCTGGCGGTGGCGATCACCGCGCCGTTCACCGGCACGGTCGCCGACGTGCTGGGGCGCAAGCGCGTGATCGTCGCCGCCATGTTTGCGCTGGCGGTGCCGACGCTGATGGTGGGACTGTCGAGCAGCCTGTCGATGCTGATCTTTTGGCGCGCGGTGCAAGGGCTGGTACTGCCGCCGATCTTCGCCGTCGTCGTCGCCTATATCGGCGATGAATTGCCGCCGCGCGAAGCAACCACCGCGGCCGGCATCTATGCCTCGGGCTCGAGCCTCGGCGGCTTCAGCGGCCGGTTGGTGACCGGCTTCATGGCCGACCTGGTCGGCTGGCGCTACGGATTCATGGTGCTCGCCTCGATCGCCGTTATCGGCGGCATCGCGGTCGCCTTCATGTTGCCGCGTGAGCGCAAATTCGTGCGATCGGAAGGATTGCTGGCGTCGGGGCGGCAAATGCTCGCGCATTTCCGCAACGGTCAATTGGTCGCGACCTTTGCGGTCGGCTTCGGCGTGCTGTTCAACTTCATCTGCACCTTCACCTTCATCAGCTTTTATCTTGCAGCCGCGCCCTACAATCTCTCGGCCAGCGCGCTCGGCATGCTTTTCCTGGTCTATCTCACCGGCTCGGTGCTGACGCCGTGGGCCGGCTGGGCGGTCGGGCGGTTCGGACGCCGGCGCTTCATGGTGCGGATCGTCGCGCTGTGGGGTGTCGGCATAGTCTTGACGCTGGCGCCCTCGCTGCCGCTGATCGTTCTCGGGCTTGCCATCGGCGCCGGCTGCGGGCTGATCTGCCAGGCGGTGTCGACCGGCTATGTGACGATCACGGCCAAAGCCGGCCGCTCCTCGGCGGTCGGGCTCTATGTCACCAGCTTTTATACCGGCGGCAGCTTCGGCGCCGCGCTCGGCGGCCTGTTGTGGACGATCGGCGGCTGGCCGGCCTGTGTCGCGCTGGTGGTGGCGATGCTCCTGGTGATGGCCGGCATCGTGTTCTTCGGCTGGGAGCGCGGCGTGCCGGCCGGGCCGGACACGACGCCGATCGAGCCGGCGTGAGTTATCGCGCGCTTGGATGCCAGAGCGGCTGATAACCGCGCCCGAGCACACGCAGAGTCGACGGCGGCGTGAGCACGTCGACGTGCGTGGCATGCGGGCGCGCACGCGCACCGGCATAGCCTTGCGGCGTCCAGCGCAGCAGACGATTGCCGCGCACGGCGAAGGCCTCATCACCAAAAGCGACCAGGGCGCCGTCCGGCAGATTGTCGACACCACGCTGGTGTGAGCGCTTGGATCTTCCCGCCAAGCGCTCGGCATGGAGCGCTTCGTCCATTTCGGCCGCGGTCGCACGCTTGGCTTTGCCGGAAAACAGTACGGCGAAATGCTCGGCATCCTTGCGCCGGCACTCGAAGCAGGGCCGGTGCCCGGCGGCGAGCGCGGTCACCTCGTCGAGGAAGAACAGTTCGCTGTAGCTATCGCCCCAGACCGCGCGATGGCGATTGTTGAAGTCGAGCTTGCAACAAATCCACTGCTTCGAAGCCCAACGGCGCGCACCGAGCTTGCGCACATCGTCATGCAGCCGCCCGCCGCGATTGCCCATCAACGAGCCGCGCGCGGGCGTGGCGATGAGATTGCCGAAGGGATCGACGCGGTTTTGCAGCGGCATGGATTTTTCCGTCATGGCCGGGCTTGTCCCGGCCATCCACGTCTAGCTGTATTGCCGTAAGACGTGGATGCCCGGCACAAGTTTACAGCCGAGCCGGCCAAAGGCCGGACCCGGTTGGCCGGGCATGACGCAGAATGTTGCCAGGTTCAGCCCTGCGGCTGCGGAGCGATCTCGCCCGAGGGCGGCTCGGGCCGCGGGCGCGGCTTGCCGGCCGGCGGCACGGCGGAGGAGCGCGGGCCGGTCGGCTCGATCACGCTCTCGCGCACCGGCCGCTTGCCGTCGAGCAGGTCTTTGATCTCGTCGCCCGACAGCGTCTCGAATTCGAGCAGGCCGCGCGCCAGCGTTTCGAGATCGGCGCGCTTGTCGCCGAGGATTTGCGTCGCCTCGGCATAGCCGGCCTCGACCAGCTTGCGGACCTCGGCGTCGATGGTCTGCGCGGTCGCCTCCGAGATGTTCTGTTGGCGCGAGACCTGGTAACCGAGGAACACCTCGTCCTGGTTCTCGCCGTAGGCCACGGTGCCGAGCTTGTCGGACAGGCCCCAGCGCGTCACCATCAAGCGCGCGAGCTTGGTCGCCTGCTCGATGTCGGAGGCGGCGCCCGAGGTGACCTTGTCGTTGCCGAACACCATCTCCTCGGCAACGCGCCCGCCCATCATGATGGCAAGGCGCGAGGTCATCTGCTCGCGGCTCATCGACAGCTTGTCGCGCTCCGGCAGCTGCATCACCATGCCAAGCGCGCGGCCGCGCGGAATGATGGTTGCCTTGTGCACCGGGTCGGTGGCCTTGACGTTGAGCGCGACGATGGCGTGGCCGCCTTCGTGATAGGCGGTGAGCATCTTTTCTTCATCGGTCATCACCAGCGATTTGCGCTCGGCGCCCATCATCACCTTGTCCTTGGCGTCCTCGAACTCGGCCTGCGTGACCATGCGCTTGTTGCGGCGCGCGGCCATCAGCGCGGCTTCGTTGACGAGGTTCATCAGATCGGCGCCGGAGAAGCCGGGCGTGCCGCGCGCGATGGTCTTCAGGTTCACGTCGGGCGCCAGCGGCACCTTGCGCACATGGACCTTCAAAATGTTCTCGCGGCCGACCACGTCCGGGTTCGGCACCACCACCTGGCGGTCGAAACGGCCGGGGCGCAGCAGCGCTGGATCGAGCACGTCGGGACGGTTGGTCGCGGCGATCAGGATGATGCCTTCGTTCGCCTCGAAGCCGTCCATCTCGACCAGCAACTGGTTGAGCGTCTGTTCGCGCTCGTCATTGCCGCCGCCGAGACCGGCGCCGCGATGACGGCCGACCGCGTCGATTTCGTCGATGAAGATGATGCAGGGCGCGTTCTTCTTGGCCTGCTCGAACATGTCGCGCACGCGCGAAGCGCCGACGCCGACGAACATTTCGACGAAGTCGGAACCCGAAATGGTGAAGAACGGCACATTGGCTTCGCCGGCGACCGCGCGCGCGATCAGCGTCTTGCCGGTGCCGGGCGGGCCGACCAGCAGCACGCCGCGCGGAATGCGTCCGCCCAGACGCTGGAATTTGCCCGGGTCGCGCAGGAATTCGACGATCTCCTGCAAATCCTGCTTGGCCTCATCGACGCCGGCGACGTCCTCGAACGTGACGCGGCCATGCGCTTCGGCCAGCAATTTGGCGCGCGACTTGCCGAAGCCGAGCGCTTTGCCGCCCGCCCCTTGCATTTGGCGCGACAGGAAAATCCACACGCCGATCAGCGCGATGAAGGGCAGCCACGAAACCAGCAACGACACGAACCACGGCACGTTATCCGACGGCGGCCGCGCAGTGATGGAAACGCCCTTGGAATAGAGCTTCTGCACCAGGCCGGGATCGCTCGGCGCATAGGTCTGGAAGTTGCGCCCATCCGAGAAAGTGCCGTGAATTTCCGGCCCCTGGATCACCACGTCGCGCACGCGGCCTTGATCGACCTCGCTGAGCAATTGCGAGAACGAGATATCCTGCGAGGAGGTACGTTGGCCGGGATTCTGGAACAGCGTGAATAGCGCCAGCAGCAAAAGAACGATAATCACCCAGAGGGCGAAATTGCGTAAGTTAGCGTTCATCAGGCGTTCCTACAGCCGCGCTCGGCGCCGCAGCCTTCGTTGTCTATGCCCAAAATTCGTGGCGACTTCACGTCAGACCCGTTTACCAATGTAGGCAGCGCTTAGGCCCAAGGAAAGGCCTCGAATCTTAATATTCTAGCGCGTTTTCGCTCGCCCTGCTCTACCGGCTTTGCATGTGGTTAAGGTTCTGCCATGCCGCGGCGGCGCCCGCTCGACGGCGATTTGACCGGGGCCGAGCGTCACAATCGCGCCGGCAAGACTGCGCCGAAAGCGCGTGCCCGTTCCTTGGGCGGTATCGAGTGCATCCTTCAGCGCCTCCAGCTTGCCGAGCTCGACCGGACCTTCGTCGCCGAGCCGCGTCACCGCGCGGCCGATCAGGCGCAGTGCGATTTCATTGGACAACAGCGAAAAGCCTTGCGCCTGGAAGGCGATATGCCCCGGCGCCTCGTCGGCCAGCTCGGCCATGGCGCGGTCGCAGGCAGCCTCGAGCGCAGCATCGGCGCGCTTGAGCCGGCGGGCGAGCAACGCCAGCCGGCGGGCATCGAGTCCCTCATGCGCGAGTGCGGGCATCAGGCCGCGCAGCCGGGCGCGGGTGAAGCGCGGGTCGCGGTTGGAGGGATCCTCGGCAAAAGGAATTTTCGCGGCCTTGAGCGTGGCGATCAGCCGGGACTTCGGCATGTCGAGCAGCGGACGGACGAGTTGGCCCTCGCCGCCCCCAGGCAAAGGTGAAACCCGCTGCATCGCCCCCAAGCCGGTGAGACCGCTGCCGCGACTCAGGCGAATGAGCACCGTCTCGGCCTGATCGTCGAGCGTGTGGGCGGTGAGGATGTGCGAGGCGTCGGCGTCGCGCGCGGCTTGCGCGAGCAACCGGTAGCGCGCCGCGCGCGCCGCCTCCTGCAAACCGGTCTTTGGCTTCTTGCCGGTCCAGCGCAGAACGCGGTGGGCGATGCCGAGTTTGCGCGCCAGCGCCGCGACGGCGGCAGCTTCGCGCTTTGCTTCCTTGCGCAAGCCGTGATCGACCGTGACCGCGATCAGCGCCGGTTTCTTTTTCAGCGATTGTCGCCAGCGCGCCGCCAGCAGCATCAGCGCGGTCGAGTCGGGGCCGCCGGACACCGCCAGCACCAGCACGGGCAAGCGCTCGAGACCGGAGAACAGCGCCTTCGCTTCCGCTGCCGAGATCGGCGCTGGTTTTTGCGTGGGCATGATCTCAACCGAAAACCGGTTTCGGCCAAGGATCAAGTCCCAGGCCGCGCTTTTCGGGATCGGGCCTCAGCAGTGGACGCGCTTCTGCTCCTGCGCGACGCCGCGCTTCACGTTCGCCGGCGCGCGCGGATATTTGCGCGCGACCTCGGCAAAGGTGGCGCAAGCCGCTTCCTTCTGGTGCATCGCGGCCAGCGACTGGCCGAGGCGGAGCAGCGCGTTCGGCGCCTTGCCGGAATGCTCGTATTTGGTCGACACCGCCAGGAAGGATTCGGCGGCGTCGCGATAGCGCTGGCGCTGGAACAGGCTTTCGCCCAGCCAGTATTGCGCGTCCGGCACCAGCTTCTCGTCGGGATATTTGCGCAGGAAATCGCGGAACGCCTGTTCGGCGAGCGGATAGTCCTTATGCAGCACGTAGCCATAGGCCAGTTCGTATTCGTCCTTCGGCGAGCCCGACGGCGGCAGCGTGGCGAGCCGCGTGCCGTTCGGATTGCGTTGCGGCGGCGGCGGCAATTGCCCGCCCGTTTGCGGCGCCGTCATCGGCGGCGCATTGGCCGGAACCGGCTGCGGTCCGTTGCCGGCCAGCGACGACAGATCGAGCGGCGCGCCCGGGGCACGGCCGCCCGGCGCGCCCACCGGCGCATTGGCATCGTAATTGGGCGGAGGCGCCGGCATGCCGGCTTGGGCGTTGAGCGTCTTGCCGACGCCGGGCGCGTTCGGATGCTGCCGCGGATCGAAGGCATCGTTGCGCCCGGGCGGCCGCGCCGCAGCCGGCGCATTGACCGGCGCGGTCGGCATCGGCGCGCCCGGCGCCGCAGCCGCCGCCGGCGGAGCGCCGCGCGATCCCATTTGCTGGAACCGATACTCGGTATCGTCCTGCATGCGCTTGAGCTGCATCTGCAGTTGCTGGTTCTGATGCTGCAGCTGCTCGATGGTGCCGGTGAGTTGGCGCAGCGCGTTCTCGATGCGGTCGATGCGCATGGAGACGTTGGCGTTGTCGGCTTGCGCATATTGCCGCTGCTCGACCGGTTGCTGCTGCGCCTGCGGCTGCTGCTGCTGCGCCGGCGCGCGCGCTTGCGGCTGCGGCTGCTGCGCCTGCGGCGGCTGCTCACCGCGGCTGAAAATATTGTCGAGGAAGCCGCGCCCCTGCGCCGCGGCGGCGGCGGGCGACAGCAGCGCGACGACAAAGACGGCCGCCGAGAGGCTGCCAAGACAGCGAGTGTGGAATTGCATGGATGTCATCGTCGGCAATTTCGGTTGCCAAACCGTTTATCGCAAGCGGTTCTGCAGCATAGCCGGTTGAGTGCGACCAGAATGTGGCCGCAATCCGCGCCGTTTGCGGAAAATACGTGCGTTACGGCCCGATTTCAGTCGCGCCGATTTATTCCGCCGCCGGCGCGGCCTGTGCGCGTTTTTGCCGGCGCGCGGCCAGCCATTCCTCGAAGCGTTGCGTGGTGACGAAGAACGACGGCACGCACAGCACCGCCAGACAGGTCGAGGCCAGCATTCCGGAGAACACGGTGATACCGATCGAGGCGCGCGCATTGGCGCCGGCGCCGGTCGCCAGCACCAACGGCAGCACGCCGAGTATGAAGGCGAACGAGGTCATCAAAATCGGCCGGAAGCGGGCGCGCGCCGCCTCGACCGCAGCCTCCATGATCGGCTTGCCCTGCTCGCGCAGCTCACGCGCGAACTCGACGATCAGGATAGCGTTCTTGGCCGATAGCGCGATCAACAGCACCAGTCCGATCTGGGTGTACAGGTTGTTGTCGATGTTGAGCGCCCTGATCACAACGACCGGACCAATCAGCGAAATCGGCACCGCCAGGATCACGGCGAAAGGCCGGTACCAACTCTCATACTGGCCGGCAAGCATCAGGTAGACCAAGAGCAGCGCCATCGCGAACACGAAATACATCTGATTGCCGACCAACTGTTCTTGGTAGGACATCCCCGTCCATTCGTAAGCGACATGCGGCGGGAACGTGCGCTTGGCGATCTGCGCCATCAGTTCCGACGTCTGGCCGGTGGAATAGCCGCGCGCGGGCATCGCGACGATGCTGGCTGACGGGTAGAGATCGTAGAGGCTGATCAGCGGTGGCCCGACTTCTGGCTTGATCTCGATCAGCGTGCCGAGCGGGATCATGCTGCCGGCGGAATTGCGCACCGACAGATTGCGGATGTCCTCAAGCCGCAGGCGAAAGCGCGCGTCGGCCTGCACAAACACCTGGAAGGTGCGCCCGAACTTGGTGAACTGATTGACGTACGACGAGCCGAGATAGCCGGCGAGCGCATTGAAGATCTGATCGGTGCTCACCTGCAGCGACTCGGCTTTCACGCGGTCCACGGTGATTGTGTATTGCGGCGTGTTGGCGCGGAACGATGACAGCGCCAACAGCACGCTCGATTGCGATTTGGTATTGTCGACGATGGTATCGACAATGCCTTGAAGCTTGGGGAAATCGTAGCTGTTGTCCTGCTCCTCGACCTGCATGGTGACGCCGGCTGCGGCGCCGATGCCCTGGATCGGCGGCGGCGGCAACACGCGGACCGTTGCCTCCTCGATTTTGTCCATCGTGCCATTGAGGTTGCGCAGCATCGGCAACAACCCCTCCGCCTTGCCGCGCACCGACCAGTCCTTGAAGATGATATAGGCGACGCCGCTCGAGGAGAGCGACGAATTGTTGTCGAGCGGCGATACGCCGGCAACGGTGACGACCTTATCGACGCCGGGCGTTTTACGCGCGAGATCGCTGACCTTATCGAGCACTTTCTCCGTGCGCTCCAGCGAGGCGCCGTCGGGCAATTGCACCATCGCCAGCATGTAGCCCTGGTCCTCGATCGGAATAAATCCGGTCGGGATGCGTGTAAATTCGTAGAGCGTCGCCGCGATGATGACGAGCGCCACAATCACGACAGCGGCGCCGTGCCGGACCAGGCGGCCCATCAGACCGGCATAGGCATTTTCGAGCCGCCCGTAGACCGCGTTGACGCCGCGAAAGAAGAAATTGCGCTTTTCGAACGGCACCGACGGCCGCAGCCATAGCGCGCATTGCGTCGGCTTCAACGTCACCGCGTTGACCGCGCTGATCAGCGCGGTCGCCGCTATCACCAAGGCGAACTGGGCGTACATCTTGCCGGTCAGCCCGGGCAGGAAGGCGGCCGGCAAGAACACCGACAGCAAGACAAGGGTGATGCCGACAATCGGGCCGAACAGAATTTGCATCGCCTTGATCGAAGCGTCATGGCCGCTCATGCCCTGGTCGACATTGTGGGCGGCGCCCTCCACCACAATAATGGCGTCGTCGACCACGATGCCGATCGCCAGCACGATGGCAAACAGCGTGGCGAAGTTGACGGTGAAGCCGAGCGCCCACATGGCGGCGAAGGCGCCGATGATGGTGACCGGTACTGTGGTGGCCGGCACCAGCATGGCGCGCCAGTCCTGCAGGAACACCAGGATCACCACCAGCACCAGGATGCCGGCTTCAATCAGCGTCTTGTAGACCTCGTCGATCGAGGCCTTCACGAACACGGTGGTGTCGAACGGCACGTCATAGGCAAGTCCTTGCGGAAAGGCGCGCGCCAATTCGACCATGCGCGACTTGACCTCATTCGCGACATTGAGCGCGTTGGCGCCGGGCGCCAGGAACACGGCGAGCCCGGCTGCTGCCTTATTGTCGACCGAGAAAATCTGGCCGTAGGTCTGCGCGCCCAAATCGACGCTGCCGATGTCGCGCACGCGCGTGATTTCACCGTTGGAGCCGGTCTTGACAATAACATTGGCGAATTGCGCCGGATCGTCGAGCCGGCCGGTGACGTTGAGGGTGTATTGGAAGGCCACGTTGTTGGGCGCCGGCGGCATGCCGATCTGGCCGGCGGTCACTTGCGAATTCTGCTGCTGCAGCGCGCTGATCACGTCCGTCACGTTGAGGCCGCGCGCCTTCAGCTTGTCGGGGTCGAGCCAGACCCGCATGGCGTATTGGCCGGCACCGAACACGTTGACATTGCCGACACCGGGCAGCCGGGAAACCTCGTCCTTCAGATTGATGGTCGCGTAGTTCGACAGATACAGGCTGTTGTAACGCTTGTCGGGCGAGGTGAGCGTGACGATCTGCAGGATCGAGGTCGATTTCTTCTGCACCACCACGCCCTGCGACTGCACCGCCTGCGGCAGCGAGGCGAGCGCGCTCGACACGCGGTTCTGCACCAGCACCTGCGCGAAATTGAGATCGGTGCCGATCTTGAAGGTCACCGTCAGATTGTAGGTGCCGTCGGCGGAGGCAAAGGATTGCATGTAGAGCATGCCCTCGACGCCGTTGACCTGCTGCTCGATCGGCAGCGCCACGGTGTCGATGACGGTGCGGGCGCTGGCGCCAGGATAACGCGTGGTCACCTGCACGGTCGGCGGCACCACGTCGGGATATTGCGCCACCGGCAGCGACCATAGTGCGACAGTGCCGATCACGATCATCAGGATCGCAATCACATTGGCGAGGACTGGCCGCTCGATGAAGAATTTCGAGATCATGGTTCGTCAATTCGCCTTGGCGGCCGGCGCCGCGTTCGCCGCCGTCTGCGGCTCGACTTTTTGCCCCGGGATTGCGCGCAACAAGCCGTTGACGATGACGCGGTCGGTCGCCGTAATGCCCTTGTCGATCACCCGCAGGGTGCCCTCGCGCTGGCCGACCTCGACCTTGCGCTGCTCGACCACGTTGTCCTTGTTGACCACCAGCAGATAGCGTCCCGCTTGGTCGCTGCCGAGGGCTTCGTCGGGCACTAGCAGGGCATTTTCCGCCTTGCCCAGCGGCACCCGCACCCGCACGAAATATCCCGGCAGCAGAACGAATTTGGGGTTTTGCAGGATCGCGCGCGCCGCCAACGTGCCAGTCGAGGAATCGACCGTTGGTGAACGGTAGTCCAACGTTCCTTTGTGCGGGTAGCCTTCTTCAGTTTGCAACCCGACCTCGACGGGCACTTTGTTAAGGTCGGCTTGCGTCACCCCGCGCTTCCTGATCTCGGCGCGGATGCGCAGCACGTCCTCTTCGCTGACGTTGAAATTCACATAGATCGGATTGAGCTGCACGATTGTCGCCAGCACCGTCGGCGAGCCGCCGCCGACATAAGCACCAACCGAGACCTTGCGCGCCGTGACGATGCCGTCGAACGGCGCGGTTACATGGGCATAGCCTAAATTGATGGCGGCAAGCTTGGTGTTGACCTCGGACTGCTGAACACTGGCCCGTGCACTATCGCGGGTTGCGGTGGACGTATCGAGCGTGGCTTTTGAGGCGGTGCCACTCTTGGTGAGATCAACCTGCCGCTGGTAGTCCGCTTGCGCCTGCTTGAGGACCGCCTTGGCGCTGTCTTCGGCGGCCTGCGATTGTTTGAGCTTGAGCTCATAGGATTCGGGCTCGATGGTGAACAGCTCGGTACCCTTTTTCACCATGTCGCCATCCTTGTAATTGATGGCATCGACGAATCCCGCGACCCGCGCAACCAGATCGGCGCTATTGACGGCGGCGCTGTTGCCGGTGGCATCGAGATAGGTGGTAACGGGGCGCTGCACCGGCGGCGCCACCGTGACTTTCGGCGGCGGCGGCGGAACATAGGTGTTGCTTTCACCGCACCCCGCCAGCACGACGGCGGCGGTCAGCAGCAAGGGCGCGATCGACGCTCGTGCTCGGGTCATGGCGCTCGCTTCCACGTTCGGTTGGGCGGCGACCGTCACACGATGTGAGTCGGGCCCCCCGGTCAGCGCAAGACTTCCGCTATTTTGCAGAGTTGGCAAGCGGCAAACCGCCGCTGATCGCGGATGAAGTCGCCCCAAAAGCAAACCGGCGCCGCGAGGGCGCCGGTCCGTTAGCCATATTGGCGCGCGGCCTCACGAACTCGCGTTGAGCACCGTGACCGCGCGGCGGTTCTGCGACCAGCAGGAAATGTCGTCGCACACCGCGACCGGCCGCTCCTTGCCGTAGGAGATGGTGTGCATGCGGTTGGCCGCCACGCCGCGCGAGACCAGATAGTCCCGTACCGTCTGGGCGCGGCGGGCGCCGAGCGCGAGGTTATATTCGCGCGTGCCGCGCTCGTCAGCGTGGCCTTCGATAGTGAACTGGCCGTACTGCTGGTAGTTGTTGAGCCACTGCGCCTGCTTGTCGAGGGTCGCCCGCGACTGCGCCGAAAGCTCCGTTGAATCGGTATCGAACCAGACGCGGTCGCCGACATTAACGACGAAGTCCTGCTGGCTGCCGGGCGTCGCCGCGGCGCCGGCATTGGCTTGAGCATTCTCAGCCTGGTGGGAGCAGGCGGCTATCGCCAGCGCCGCTGCAAGGACGGCCGCGAGCCGGGCCGCACGGACGATGGTCCTGACGTTGGTCATTCCGATGCCTCCATTCTCGCGCACGGATCGGGTTTTGATCGGACGCACGATCTTTTCGAGTTCATGCACGTGACGTGACGAATGATCCCGCACTTTTCCGGATCAACCGCCTTAAAATCCGGTCTAGCAGCACGTTCGTTAAACGAACGTTCCGTCAACCTTGATGAGGACTTACAGGACGCGCCTAAACTTGTTGGAATCGATTAAAGCATTGTTGATGGTTAAAAACCGGTGAAAGTATGGCGTCAAGATAGAAGTGGCGACCAGGCCGGGTCGGAGGCGTAGCTCGGAGTCGGTTCCCGCAACTCGTTGCGGCCGGTGATGTCGATCGTATAAAGCGACGGGCCTTGGCCGGGATCGCGGAAGAACATGATCACGCGTCCGTTCGGCGCGAAGGTCGGGCCTTCGTTATGGAACCCTTCGGTCAGAATGCGCTCGCCCGAGCCGTCCGGCTTGATCAGGCCGATGGAGAATTGCCCGCGCGCCTGCCCGGTGAAGCCGATGTAGTCGCCGCGCGGTGACCATACCGGCGTCGAGTGCTGGCCTTCGCCGAAGCTGATGCGCTGCGCCGGACCGCCGCTCGCCGGCATCACATAGATCTGTTGCGTGCCGCCGCGGTCGCTTTCGAAGCAGATGCGGCTACCGTCCGGCGAATAGCACGGCGAGGTGTCGATCGCCGGCGTGTCGGTCAGGCGCGTGGTGCTCTTCGAGCGCAGGTCCATCACGAACAGATTGGAATTGCCGCCCTGTTGCAGGCTCATGATGACGCGCTGGCCGTCGGGTGAAAAACGCGGGGCAAAGCTCATGCCCGGAAAGTTGCCGACGACTTCGCGCTGGCCGGTTTCGATGTTGAGCAGAAAGACACGCGGATTGCCCTGCCCGTAGGCCATGTAGGTGATCTCTTGCGTCGACGGGTTGAAGCGCGGCGTGAGCACCAATTCGTCGCCGCGCGTGAGATAACGAACGCCGGCGCCATCCTGATCCATGATGGCGAGCCGCTTCACCCGCTGCTGCTTCGGGCCGGTCTCGTCGACAAAGACGATGCGGCTGTCGAAATAACCTTTTTCGCCGGTCAAGCGTTCGTAGATGGCGTCGGAGATAATGTGCGCAATGCGCCGCCAGTTGTCGGGCGTCGTGAAATATTGCTGACCGGTGAGCTGCTGACCGGCGAACACGTCCCACAGCCGGAACTCCGCGCGCAGGCGCCCGTCGGCCTGCCGCGCGATGCGGCCGGTGACCAGCGCCTGCGCGTTGATCACGCGCCAGTCGGCAAAGCGCGGCACCGCGTCGCTGTTGGAGATCTTTTCGACGAAGGCGGCGGGATTGATCGGCGCGAACAGACCGCTGCGCTGCAGATTGTTGGTGATCACCGCGGTGACGTCATGCGCGACCTGACCTTCCTCCGGCCCGCCGGCGAGGAAGCCCGGCAGCGCGATCGGCATCGGCTGGATGTTGCCTTGCGTGATGTCGATGCTCACGACCGCGCCGGCCGGACGCGTGGCAAACGCGGCGAGCGCGCCCGCCCCGGCGCCGGCCAAAAGATTGCGCCGGTTGAGCAGCAGAGCGGGACGGTGGGGCGACGACGAGGCGACGCTAGGTTTATTCATTGCCGTTGCGCATATGCCATATGTTCAGCCGCCCCGGAACATGTCTCTGGGATCGAAGGTGATCTCGATATCCTTCCAGGTCTCGTAGTGCTCGGGTCTCAGCATGTCGAAAGGCTGCCCCTGGAACAGGGCGCGCACCGCGCTGTCGCGCGCGGTATCGAACAGGTGCCCGGCGCCGTGCGTGATCACCATCGGCGTACCGACCAGCCGTCCGTCGCGGCGCAACTGGACGCGGATGCGGATGACATATTCCTCAGGATGTTGGATGCCGACCGGCGGATTCCAAAGCTGATAGAGGCGCGCTTTGAGCGCATCGATTTCCGATTGCGAGAGGTGGGCGGCCGAGCCTCTGGCGGTGCCGAGCGTGGGGACCGAATTGAGCGTCTCGCCGGTGATCGCATTGCGCTGGGCGTCGCGCTTGTCGAGCAAAGCGGCGATCTTGTCCGGGTTGAACTTGGGCTGCTTGTGTTCGGGCCTGTGCTTGGGCCGCTTGGGCGGCAGCGGCTGGGGCTTCTCCGCCAGCTTCTCGACCTTTTCTTGTTTCTTGATCTTCTCCGCGATCGGATCGGCCTTCGGCTCCGGCGGTTTGTCGGCGGTGGGCTTGACCTCTTTTTTCTTCGGCGTGAGCTTGGCGACGATCTCCTCCGCCGTGATCGTCTTGTCTTTCTTCTCGACCACGGGCTTGGGCTTCTCGACCGGCTTCGGCGCCTCTTTGATGCCGCGGGTGATTTCGGAGAATTGCTTGTCGCTGATGATATCGACCGGCAGCGAGTTCGACGGGCGTGGCTTCCAGCCGGTGGCCGGAAAACGAGATCAACGCCCATAGCAACACGGTTGCGTGGAGCCCGCACGAAATCGCCGTTGCCGACCGGAACTGCATTACTGCGAGCCCTGCTCGAATTCGGTGACCAAGGCGACCCGGTGGAAGCCGGCCGACGACAGCCGGCCCATCACTTTCATCATGGTGCCGTAGTCCACGCTCTTGTCGCCGCGTACATAGACGCGCGCGTCGGTGCCGCCGCGCGCCTGCGCCACCGCCTGCAGCTTCAGGATCAGCTCGTCGATGGCGATTTCCGAATTCTGCAGGTAGACCTTGCCCTTCTCGTTGACCGACAGCGTGAGCGGCTCCTTGTCCTGCTCAAGGCTCTTGGCCTGGGTCTGTGGTAGGTCGATCGGCACGCCCACGGTCAACAGCGGCGCCGACACCATGAAGATGATCAGCAACACCAGCATCACGTCGACCATCGGCGTAACGTTGATCTCGCTCATCACCTTTTGGCGGTGATGCTTCCTGCGTCCGATGACCGGCGTGCCGGCATTGGCTGCCATAGTCCCCTACTCCTTGCGCATGATCTGATCCGAAAACCGGTTCCCATCCCCGATCAGGGTCGGGGACATGCTTTTCGGGATCATGCGCTACCCACGCTCATCGATCTGCCGCGACAGGATGGCGGCGAATTCGTCGGCGAAGCCCTCCAGGCGCTGGGCCTGCTTGTTCACCTCGGAGGCGAACTTGTTATAGAAAATGGTCGCCGGTATGGCAGCTACCAAGCCAATGGCGGTGGCAAACAGCGCCTCGGCAATGCCGGGCGCCACCACCGCCAACGAGGTGTTTTTCGAGGCCGCGATCGACTGAAAGCTGGTCATAATGCCCCAGACCGTGCCGAACAGGCCGATAAAGGGGCCGGCCGAGCCGACGGTGGCGAGCACCAACAGGCGTTTTTCCAGCCGCTCCACCTCGCGGGCGATGGTCACTTCCATCACTTTTTCGATGCGCATCTGCAGCCCGGCGAAGGAACGCGGGCTTCCCTCGAAGCTGCGCTTCCACTCCCGCATCGCCGCCACGAACAACGCGGCCATCGAATGGTTCGGCTTGGAGGTCAGCGAGCGATAGAGCTCCTCCAGCGACTCGCCCGACCAGAACGTTTGCTCGAAACGATCCATGGCGCGGCGGGTACGCGCATAGAGCACGGTCTTGTCGATGGCGATGGCCCAGACCCAGACCGAGGCGATCAACAGCCCGATCATGACCGCCTTCACGATCCAGCTGGCGTGCCAGAACAACGTGAACAGCGAGACGCTTGAGCTCAGCGGCAGGACCGAATGGGCGACGTCGGCAGGATTTATCAGCACGTCCTTTCCGCATGACCCGGACAAGATCGGCCGCACCGGGGGCGGGGCATTGAGCCTTCGGACCAAAAAGAACGCCGTGGCGTTGGCGCTTGCAGCGCTGCGCCGAAAACCCACGAATTCCACAAAAACATCCCGACGCCGGCGGCGTAGGAAATCCCCGCGAAACTTGGCCGAAGTGCGGCGCAACCGGGCACCGGACCGCGTTTTACGGGGCTAAACAGCGCTGATTGTGGTTAAGGAGTTGTTAGCAAAAGCAACGGCCGCCCGCTTCGGGGAAGGCGGACGGCCGGTTCGCGCGCGAGAACGTGAGGGGGCAGTTAAGTCAGTTCTGCGGCGGGGGATCTTGCGGCGGGCGGTCGCGCCGCTCAGCCATGAATTGATCGAACTCGGTCTTGTCCTTGGCGAAGCGCAGCCGTTCAAGGAACTCGCGGAATTCGCGCTGCTCTTCCTCCAGCCGGCGCAACGTGTCGGTGCGGTATTCGTCGAACGCGTGATTGCCGCTCGACGGCGTGTAGTTCCATGGGTTGCCGCCGGCCATGCGCGACTTCATCCAGTCCATCTTGCGCTGCATGCGCTCCATCTTGTGTTGCCAGCGGCCGTAACCGCCGTAGCTGCCGTGAAATCCACAAGCCATTCGTCCGCTCCATATGGTGAAGACCAGAATTGCCAAGCCCAGCGGCCAGTACACGAAGAACCCGAGGACGATCAGACCAATCCAGGCGGCTTTGCCGAATTCGTCGATTTTGGCGGTGATAGGCATGCTGGGCCTCGCACGTGAATGTAAATAACATTTACATGGATAGGGTCAGAACGGGCGGATGTCAAGAGCCTTCACATTAGGAGTTCACATAGGAATGCCGCAGCCGCTTGCGAGGGCCTTCGCCAAGATTTCGGAACGCCACAAAGCGGCCGGGCGCGCAAGCCAACAACCCCAAGCCTGGCCTATCAATTCCGCAAGCCGCGCACTGGTGCGCGCCCGCGATAGCAATTCAGTTGCGACCCGTAGCCGCGCCGTCCGGCAGGCCAAGCCCGCGCAGATAGATCAGCATTGCGGCTTCCAACAATTCCTCCGGCGGCATCGGCAGCGTGCGGCGCGCGGCGTCGCCGCGTCCGAACAATGAAGCGATGCCATGGGTCAGCGCCCAGATGTGCAGCGCCACCATCAAAGCCGGCGGCCGCCCTGGCGGCGGGATCAATGCCACCAGCTTTTCCGCCGCGCTGCGCAACACCGCGAAGGCGCGCTCGCTGGTCTCGCGCAATTGCGGATCCGTATCGAGCGGCACGCCGGCTTCGAACATCGCCGAGTAATAAGCCGGCTCGCGCTTGGCGAAATCGAGATAGATGCGGCCGAGTCGGTCGAAGGCGCTCATCACGTCGGGTTTGCCGTCGTCCCAACCTTTCGTCAGTGCCGCGGCAAATTCTTCAAAGCCGCGGCGTGCGACGTCGGCCAGCAGCGCGTCGCGGTCGCGGAAATGCCGGTAGGGCGCGGCCGGGCTCACGCCGGCCCAGCGCGCGGCGTCCGCGAAGGTGAAGCCGGCCGGCCCCTTCTCCGCGATCAGTTCAAGCGCGGCCCGCACCAGGGCTTCCTTGAGGTTGCCGTGGTGGTAGCCGCGCGGGCCGGGCCCACGCTTTCCCCAGGTCATGTCAATTGCCTCATGTGAAGGGCATTTGCATGAGTCCGGGGGCCGCGTCGATGGCGCTAGGGTCCGTACTCAATAAGGATTCCAACGCCGGCTGAGTTGTGATTCAAGGCTTCCGAATCGAGGAAACCTTGATGAGGAAACAACTCTATTGGCTCAGCGACAGCGAATGGAAGTGGCTTGAGCCATTGCTGCCGCGCGGTCGGCGGGGCGCGCATAGGGTGGATGACCGGCGCGTGATCAGCGGGATCGTCCATATGCTGCGCTCAGGTGCGCGCTGGCGTGACTGCCCGCCGGAATACGGCCCCTACACGACGGTCTACAATCGCTTTAATCGCTGGAGCCGGCAGGGCCTTTGGTTTGAGATGTTCGAGGCTTTGACGGGCTCGACCGGCATCATCGCCAGCGTGGCCATCGACAGTTCCCACATCAAGGCGCACCGCTCGGCAGCGGGCGGAAAAGGGGGGTCTTCAAGCAAGCCATCGGCCGTTCGCGCGGTGGCCGCACGACGAAAATCCACGCCCTGACCGATGGCGAGGGCAGACCCCGCGTGCTGCTTCTGTCGCCCGGCAACATCAACGATATCGTAATGGCTCCCGCCTTGCTCGTCGCGGCAGGTCCGATCAAGCGCCTCATCGCCGACAAGGCCTACGACGCCAACAGCCTGCGTCGGCTTTTGGCCGATCAAGGAGTCAAGGCCGTCATTCCCTCGACCGCCAGCCGCAACCGAACGATCCCCTACAGCAAAACCGCCTATCGCCAGCGCAATCTGATCGAGCGGATGTTCGCACGGCTCAAGGACTTCCGTCGCATCGCCACCCGTTACGACAAGCTCGCCAGAAACTTCCTGGCTGGCGCGCTCGTCGCCGCAACCGTAATCTGGTGGCTCAATTGAGTCCGGACCCTAGCGGCGGCTCTTGGCGGCCAAGGGCAAATGTTCGAACAGCGTCGGCCCATTGGGCTCGGCGCCCTCGATGGTCAACAGGCGCAGCTTGGTGACCACGCCGCCGCTGGCCGAGAAGCCGCCGGGCTTGCCGCCCGCCGCCAGCACGCGGTGGCAGGGCATGATGATTGGTGTCGGGTTTTCGCCCATGGCCTGGCCGACCGCGCGCGCCAAGGATTTGTCGCCCAGCCGCTCGGCGATCTCGCCATAGGTCATGGTGGCGCCGGGCGGAATCCCGCGCGCGATTGAATAGACTTGCCGGTTGAACGCCGACACCGCCTCGTCGTCGATCGCGATGTCGGTAAGATCGCGCGCCTCGCCGCGCAGCAGCGCGACGATGCCGTCGATCGCGCGGCGCACGTCCTCAGGCGGCGTTGCCTCTTGTGCGTCCGCATAGCGGCGCAGCACGCGCGCGCGTGTCGCTTCCGCGTCGGCCTCGGGCAGTTGCACGCCGGCGATGCCGCGCGCGCTCCAGACGATACCGCAGGCGCCGATGGCGGTATCGAACAATGCGAAGTTGAGGTCCGGCATGATGCGCAGAGACTAGCACGCGCGCTCAGGCGCCGCCGCCCGATTCCTGATCGGCCTTCATGGCACTGCGCAAGGGCCTGGGGATCGGCCGCGCGCGCCCTTGCGAGACGAAGGCGACCTGCACATGCGCCTCGACCAGCAGGTCTTCGCCGCGCATCACTTTCTGATTGAGCATCACCGAGGCGCCCTTCACCTCTTCCGGCGTGGTGACGATGTCGAGCACGTCGTCCATATGCGCGGGCTTTCGAAAATCGATGCCCATGTGCCGCACGACGAAGGCAAAACCCGGCGCCTCCTTTTCGGCCGCCTCGAACAGCGCGCGGTGGTCGGCGCCGATCAGCCGCAGATAATTGGTGCGCCCGCGCTCCATGAAGCGCAGATAGCTCGCATGATAGACGACGCCGGAAAAATCCGTGTCCTCGTAATAGACCCGCACCTGCTGGCGGTGCCGGCCGTTGCGGATTTCGCCGTCGAGGGGATTCACAGTTGATATCAGCCCGCGCGAGCGAGCGGCGGCGAGGGTTTGGGAATGTCCTGCTTCCACTCCTTGGCCGCTTCGATCCAAGAGACGATAGCGTCCTGCACGTTCTTCAGCGCTTCTTCCGGCGTTTCCCCGTCGGACATGCAGCCCGGCAGATCGGGCACGGTGGCGAGATAGCCGCCGCCATCGCTGTCCGCTAGTCGCTCTATGCGCACGGCATATTCGAGTTTCATAAAGCGCCTCCGTGGACCTCTATATAGCGCACGAGCTTGCGAATGTAGACCGGTTTGATCGGCCGGCGCGCCGGGATCGTTAATATTTCACGCGCGCTCGGATGCTTCGCGTGGCAATGCGAGGTGCCTTTGCCGGGCCGGAACAAGAGCCCGTATTCAAGGCACACTGCTTCGACATCTTGGATGCGCCAGTCGCCTGCGGGGTTGCGCCGCATCCGCTCCAGCAGATCGGACGCCATCGGTCATCCTCATCCTGACCAAACAAACCGGATCGGATCGCGCGCCTACCTGGCAAGGCTACAATGCTTGAAGCCGCGGCGCCAACAAGCGCTCATCGCCACGGCACCCGCTGGCCCATCGCCTGTTCCCAGTGCTGGCCGTCGAACGTTTTGATCGACAGCGATGACAGATCGATATCGTCGATGCAGCGGACGTTGACGTCGATCTTGTCGGGATCGGAGCGCGGCACATAGAAGGCGTGGACGCCGCAGACCTTGCAGAAGGTGTGCTTGGCGACGCCAGTGTTGAATTCGTAGGTGGCGAGATCGTCCTTGCCGCTCAACAGTTCGAATTGCTCGGGCGGCACGATCAAATGCAAAAAGCCCTTCTTGGCGCAGATCGAGCAATTGCAATAGGTGACGCGGTCGAGATCGGCCGTGACCTTGAAACGCACGCGCCCGCAGTGACAGCCGCCTTGCATCGTTTTCATGGCGCCGTCTCATCGTCGCCGTTGAACAGGCCGAACTGGCTCGCATCGCGTTGCGGTTCGGCCAGCCCGAGATGCTTGAAGGCATGCCCGGTGAGCAGCCGGCCGCGCGGCGTGCGCTGGATGAAACCCTTCTGGATCAGGAACGGCTCGATGATGTCCTCGATGGCGTCGCGCGGTTCCGACAACGCCGCCGCCAGAGTGTCGACGCCGACCGGACCGCCGCCGTAACTTTCGGCGATGGTCGACAAATAGCGCCGGTCCATGGCGTCGAGGCCGGCGGCGTCGACCTCCAGTTCGCCGAGGGCGCGGTCGGCGACGCGGCGGTCGATTCGCTCGGCGCCGTCGACATGGGCGAAGTCGCGCACCCGCCGCAACAGGCGGCCGGCGATACGCGGGGTGCCGCGCGCACGCCGTGCGATTTCGTTGGCGCCATCCGGCGTCATGCCTAGGCCCAGCACGCGCGCGCCGCGATTGACGATCTCTTCCAACTCGGCCTCGGTATAGAAATTCAGTCGCACCGGAATACCGAAGCGGTCGCGCAGCGGATTGGTCAGCAGGCCGGCGCGCGTGGTGGCGCCGACCAGCGTGAAGGGCGCAAGATCGATCTTCACCGAGCGCGCCGCCGGCCCCTCGCCGATGATGAGATCGAGCTGGAAGTCCTCCATGGCCGGATAGAGGATTTCCTCCACCGCCGGGTTGAGCCGGTGGATCTCGTCGATGAACAAGACGTCGCGCGCCTCGAGATTGGTGAGCAACGCCGCGAGATCGCCGGCCTTGGCGATCACCGGCCCGGAGGTGGCGCGGAAATTGACGCCCAGTTCGCGCGCCACGATCTGCGCCAGCGTGGTCTTGCCCAAGCCCGGCGGACCGACGAACAGCACGTGATCGAGCGCTTCCTTGCGGGCGGCTGCTGCCTCGATGAACACGGCGAGATTGGCGCGCGCCTTGTCCTGGCCGATGAATTCGGACAGGCGCTGCGGGCGCAACGAGGCATCGACGTCGTCGTCGCGGCGTTCGGCGTTCACAAGGCGCGGATTTGTGCTCACTCGCCCCCTCGTCGATATTTGTTCGGCAGCAATTCGCCGATGGTGACCACCGTCGGCTCCGCCTTGCCTTTTGGCACGATCACGCGCGCCTTGGCGTCGTAATCGTGGATCAGCTCGCGGCAAGTGCCGCAAGGGCTCACCACCGCGATCTTGCCCTTCTCGCCGGGCTTGGGATGGCGCACGGCGACGATCGTCTCGATGCCCTTGTCGCCCGATTCGGTGAGCGCGCGGCCGATAGCGACCGCCTCGGCGCAGACCGCGCCGCGTCCGACGTAGGCATCGAGATTGACGCCGGTCACGACGCGGCCGTCGCGCGTGCGCATGGCGGCGCCGACCTCCTGCCACTCATTGCGGTAGCGGCTCTTGATCGCCGCGGTGGCGGCTTCAATCAGTTCTTTGTCTTTCTTGCTCAACGGCATGCGTTCGTCCGATTATTTCGCCAGTTCCTTCAGCCCCTGCCGGATCAGCGTCGCGGTGTCGGCGGCTTCGCCGGCATTGCGCACGGCGGCGGCGATGGCCGCGGCCGCCTGCGGCTGGCCGTAGCCGAGATTGGTCAGCGCGGACACCGCATCGGCGACCGGCTTGGGCGCGCGCTTGTCCTCCAGCGCGCCCGACAGCCTGATCACCGCCGGATCGAGCGCGGCGAATTCCGGCGCCTTGTCCTTCAACTCGGTGACGATGCGCTCGGCCACTTTCGCGCCGACGCCCGGCGCGCGCGCGACCAGCGCCTTGTCGCGCATGGCGACCGCATCGGCGAGCTCGGAGACTTTCAACGTGCCGAGCACGGCGAGCGCAACCTTGGCGCCGACGCCCTGCACGGTCTGCAGCAGGCGAAACCATTCGCGCTCGACGTCGCTGGCAAAGCCGAACAGCTTGATCTGGTCCTCGCGCACATAAGTCTCGATCGAGAGCGTGGCGGCTTCGCCCGGGCCCGGCAGCGCGGCAAGCGTGCGCGCCGAGCAATGCACCTGGTAGCCGACGCCGGCGACGTCGAGGATGACGTAGTCGGCGCCGTAAGAGTCGACGATGCCCTTGAGCTTGCCGATCATCGCGCCGCCACCTTCAACAGCACGCTCGTGCGATGATGCGCGTGACACACCGCGATCGCCAGCGCATCGGCGGCGTCCTCCGATTGCGGCGTCGCTTTCGGCAGCAGCACGCCGATCATCATGCGGATTTGCGCCTTCTCGCCATGGCCGGCGCCGACCACGGTTTTCTTGATCACGTTGGGTGCGTACTCGGCGACGATAAGCCCGGCTTGCGCCGGCACCAGCATGGCGATGCCGCGCGCCTGCCCGAGCTTGAGCGTGGCCGACCCGCTGGCGTTGACGAAGGTCGCCTCCACCGCCGCTTCGTGCGGCCGGTATTGCGCGATTACCTTGGCGAGCCCGTCATGGATCGCCACCAGCCGCACGCCAAGCGCTGCGCGCTCGCTGGTTTCCACCGAGCCGCAGGCGATGGGGATCAGCCGGTTGCCGTCGGCCTCGATCAGCCCCCAGCCGGTGCGGCGGAGGCCCGGGTCGATGCCGAGGATGCGAATCGCCTGCCTGACCATGGCCCGTTGATAGCCCTGCGGCGGCCATCCGGCCAGAATGGAACTTGGCGGCGATGTTGATGATCGGCAGGTGGGTCGCGCTAGCGCCTTTGGCCTGCTAGAGATTCCGCCCCACCCCATCAGCCATCATGACCGCACAATCCCTCTTGTCGCTATTCGCGGATGCCGCCGCCGAGCCCCGCTTCATCGCCGCGATCGGCATTGCGGCGCTCGCCGGCTTGGTGCGCGGCTTTACCGGCTTCGGCTCGGCGCTGATCTACATGCCGCTGATCTCGGCGGTGTATAGCCCGCGCCTCGCCGCGCCCACGTTGCTGCTGATCGACACCATCTGCGCCCTGCCCTTCGCCTTGAAAGCGATGCCTGATTGCAACTGGCGCGAAGTGGCGCCGGTGTCGATTGCCGGCGCGGTGGTGCTGCCGCTCGGCGTGTTGATGCTGATCTGGGTCGATCCACTCAAGTTGCGCTGGTTCATCGCGGTGCTGGTGCTGATCGCGCTCGTCGTGCTGGTCTCCGGCTGGCGCTACCGTGGCCGGCCGACGCTTATGGCGTCGTTCGGGGTTGGGGCGCTCGCCGGCTTCGGCGCCGGCGCGGTGCAGATCGGCGCGCCGCCGCTATTGGTGTTCTGGCTCGGCGGCGCCAACAATGCCGTCACCGTGCGCGCCAACATCATGGTTTATTTCATCGCGCAAGGCGCGCTGTCATTCCTGCTCTACGGCTTCAGCGGCATATTCACCACGCAGGCGTTCGTGCTGTCGCTCTTGCTCGGCGTGCCGTTCGTCGTCACGCTCGCGGCCGGCGTCTACTGGTTTCACGGCGCGAGCGATGCGCTCTACCGCCGCATCGCCTATGTCATCATCGCCTTGGCGGCGCTGGTGAGCCTGCCGGTGTTCGACAGTTTGCGGTGACGGCGCTTTACGCGCTCATCTTCTGCATCAGCGCGTCGGAGACTTCGAAATTGGCGTAGACGTTCTGCACGTCGTCATTGTCGTCGAGCAACTCGATCAGCTTGATCACTTTTTCGCCCGCTTCGTCGTCGACCGACACCGAGTTCTGCGGTTTCCACAGCAGCGCCGTCCTGCGCGGTTCGCCGAACTTGGCCTCCAGCGCCTTGGCGACGTCGCTCAAAGTCTCCGGCGTGGTGAAAATCTGATGGCCGTCGTCGTTGGAGACGACGTCCTCGGCGCCGGCCTCGATGGCGGCGTCCAGCATGGCGTCGGCGCTCGCAGCCGCGGCGTCGTATTCGACCACGCCGACACGCGCGAACATGAACGACACCGCGCCGGTCTCCGCCAGGTTGCCGCCGTTCTTGGTGAAGATCGCGCGCACCTCGCCGGCGGTGCGGTTGCGGTTGTCGGTGAGCGCTTCCACGATCACCGCGACGCCGCCCGCCGCATAACCCTCGTAGCGGATCTCGTCGTAGCTTTCGGTATCGCCGCCCTGGCTCTTCTTGATGGCGCGCTCGATATTGTCCTTCGGCACGTTCTCGGCGCGGGCGGCGAGCACGGCGGCGCGCAGGCGCGGATTGAACGCCGGGTCGGGCATGCCGAGCTTGGCCGCCACCGTGATCTCGCGAGCGAGCTTGGAAAACAGCTTGGCGCGCGCCTTATCGGCGCGCCCCTTCTTGTGCATGATGTTCTTGAATTGGGAATGACCGGCCATGACCAATGATGTCGTGTTGATGCCGGCGGCTATATAGGCCGGGGCGCGGGGAAAATAAACTCCGCCGTCATTCCCAGAAATCCGGGCGCGCCTGTTCCAGGACGCCGCCCAGCCGCACCGCGCCGACCTTGGCGGCAAGCCCGCTGGCATCGTCGGTTTCCACCGCCAGGGCGCACAGCGTCGCCGGCCCGCTCGCCGGCTCGAACTTCGATCCCGGGATCTTGCGCAGGAAGCGGGTGAGCGGCTCGTCCTTGTTCATGCCGATGACCGAGTCGAAATCGCCGGTCATGCCGACGTCCGACACGAAGGCGGTGCGCCCGGGCAAAATGCGGTGATCCGCGGTCGGCGAATGGGTATGGGTGCCGACCACCAGGCTGGCGCGCCCGTCGGCGAAAAAGCCCATGGCCTGCTTCTCGCTGGTCGCCTCGCAATGGAAGTCGATGACGACGGCGTCGGCGCCGGTCTTGAGCGCGCAGGCGTCAAGCTCGCGCTCGATTGATGCGAACGGGTCGTCGAGCGCATCCATGAAGATGCGGCCCATGGCGTTGACGATGAGCGCGCGCTTGCCATTCTTGGTGCCGATCAGCGCGGCGCCGCGCCCGGGCGTGCCTTTGGGATAATTCACCGGACGGATCAGCCGCGGCGCGCGCTCGATGAACACCAGCGCCTCGCGCTGGTCCCAGGCGTGATTGCCGAGCGTGATGGCGTCGGCGCCGGCGTCGAGCAATTCGTTGTAGATCGTCTCGGTGATGCCGAAGCCGCCGGCGGCGTTCTCGCCGTTGATGACGACCAGATCGAGCTTCCAGTCGGCGATCAGGCCGGGCAGGCGCTCGTTGACGCAAGTGCGCCCGGTGCGTCCGACGATATCGCCGATGAACAGGATGCGCATGCTTCTAACGGCTCTTTATTGGCGCATGATCTTATCCGAAAACCGGTTCCCATCCCCGATCGAGCCGGGACAGGCATTTTCGGGATCATGCGCTGCGGAAATCGATCACCTCGCGCTCCGTTAGCACGAGATCGAGGCGCGCGTCGCGCTTCGTGGCGGGAACGAGCGGAATTTCCTGCGCCGCAAAGGCAATCCCGATGGCGATGACCGGCTTGATCGCGCGCAAGCCGCTTATGGTCATGTCGTAATAGCCGGCGCCGTAGCCGATGCGCTGGCCGGCGCGGTCGAAGGCGGCGAGCGGCACGATCAGGATATCGGGGGCGACTTCCGGCGCTTCCGGCATCGGCTCGCGGATGCCCCATTGGCCGGCGGCGAGCGGATCGCCGAAATTCCAGGCGCGGATGATCAGCGGCTTGCCGCGCTTCTGCACGATCGGCAGCGCCAGTTGCGCGCCGGCTTCGGCGAGCTTGCGCATCAGCGGCACCGGATTGATTTCGCTGCGCATCGGCGAATAGCCGGAGATGACGGTGCCCGGCGTGAAGGCGACCGGGAACGGTCGTGCCGCGATCGTCTCCGCCGCCGCCATGCGCTCGGCCGCCGGCATGGCGTCGCGCCGCGCCAGCGCTTCCGCGCGCAGCGCCGTTTTGGGGAATTCTTGCTGGGTGAAATCAGACATCGGAAAAGTGCGGAGCCGCGATGGCCGTTGGAGAGCTCGATCCCGGGTTCCCTACGAAAGTAGGTGGGCGCCATATGTCCGAGCCCACGAGCCCGGTCAGGGACAGCTCCCTTAAGGATCGATAAGGCCCCGAGAGTTTTGTCTCCTGACGCACCTCGCAGCCCCGCCGCGGCAATGTAGTGGTTCTCGTAGGCGTCTGCCACCGCCTCTCTTCACCTCTCCCATGGGGAGAGGTCGACCGCCGAGCGCAGCGAAGGCGAGCGGATGAGGGGAAAAGCCTATCGTGAGAATGCCACCCCTCACCCGGCTCGCTACGCTCGCCGACCTCTCCCCACGGGAGAGGTAAAGCGCGTTCGTTGCCAAGCTGAAGAATTGCTTTGACTCGGCTCGGCTCAGTCGCGCAAGCCGGAACCGGTCTCAATCACCATCATGGTGGCGGTGATCAGTGCGACCTGTTTGCGCTCCCCGCCCGTTTCCGCGAACACTTCGCCGAGCGTGATCACCAGCTTCTTACCGTTGCGTACGACGCGGCCGACCGCGCGCAGCCGCTCGCCTTTGGCCGGCGCCAGCAAATTGAGCTTGAACTCGGTGGTCAACACCGCCGCGTCGGCCGGCATGACGCTGAGCGCGGCGTAGCCGCAGGCGCTGTCGGCGATGGTGGCAATCGCCCCGGCGTGGATGAAATTGTGCTGCTGCAGGATGCGATCGGAGAACGGCAGCACGATCTCGACTTCGCCGGCGCGCACGGCGGCGATCTCGGCGCCCAAGGTAGCCATCATCGACTGACGTGCGAAGCTGCCGCGCACGCGCGCGTCGATCTCCTTCACGTCCGGCATGAAGACATCACCCCATCGCCACGCCGTGGCGGAGCGATTGGTTGAGCTTCTTGGTGATGTGTTCGATGCGGTCGGAGGCCGAGTTGAAGGCCGTCACCACCGCGGTCGCCGCATCCATGGCGCGGTCGGAAGCCACCACGCTCGCGTCCTGCAACTCGGCGATCTCCGCCTCGAGGCGGCGGACCTTTTGCACCTGCTCTGTCAGCTCGTCGGCCATGGTCAGCGCCGCCATGACGGTCAGGCGCGTGTCGCCGATCTCGCCGAACCGGGAGCGCAACTCGATGATGCGCTGGTCGAGGTCGTGCGCCAGCGATTCAAGATGTTCTTCCTGTCCGTCCTCGCATGCGAGGCGATACTGACGACCGGCAATGGTGGCATTGACCTGGGACATGGTGTGCTCGCCTCGAGCCCGTTCATCTAGACTGATTCGCAAACAGTTGGCTTGCGCATGAGGCCTTTCAAAGACCGCTGTCCCCGTTTTGCCGTCATGCGTTTATTCGCCGGTTCCGAGTACCGACTGGATCGAGGCGATGGCCGCGTCCAGCCGCTCGGCAATTTCGCGATTGGCCGATTCGAGCGACCGCGTGCGGGCGGTTTCGCCGTCGAGCGCTTCGGCGAGCCGCATGCGGTCGAGCCCGAGCGCCTGCACCTGCGCGGCGAGCCCCTCCTCGCTGACGTCGGCTTCGTGCCGGCGCTCGACCGCGGCATCAAGGGCATCGAGCGCGAGCGCCAAGCGTTTGACCGCGGCATCGATTGCGCTTTGCTCACTCATCACCTTACACCAACACCTAAAACGCTTGCGACGGCAAAGATTTAGCCGAAGAACCTTACGTGTCGCGCGATCCGCTCGTCAACGCCCCAGCCAAGAGTTGCCCACCTGTTTCACTAGCCTGTGCATGGCTTAACCGTGGCCGGGCGCTCGCATTTTGACTCGAAGGGCTCACATGCTATCCACCCCCCGCAAACAGGCCTTTTCCATGAGTGCACAAGCCTCGTCGACGGCAGCCATGGCGCCCAACCCGCGTCATGAAGGACCGGCCGCTCCCGCTGTCGCCCATGCGGCGCTCGCCAACGCCATCCGCGCGCTGGCGATGGACGCGGTCGAGCAGGCAAAATCCGGCCATCCCGGCCTGCCGATGGGCGCCGCCGATGTCGCCACCGTCCTGTTCACGCAGTTTCTGAAATTCGATCCGGCCGATCCGGCCTGGCCCGACCGCGACCGCTTCGTGCTCTCGGCCGGCCACGGCTCGATGCTGCTCTACGCGCTGCTTTATCTGACCGGTTATCCGGAGATGACGCTCGATCAGATCAAGCGCTTCCGCCAGCTCGGCTCGATCACCGCCGGCCATCCGGAATACGGCCACACGCCCGGCGTCGAGACCACCACCGGCCCGCTCGGGCAAGGTCTCGCCAACGCGGTTGGCATGGCGATCGCCGAGCGCCATCTCGCCGCCGAGTTCGGCAACGTGGTCGATCACCGCACTTACGTGCTCGCCTCCGACGGCGATCTGATGGAAGGCATCAGCCAGGAGGCGATCGCACTCGCCGGGCATCTCAAGCTCAACAAATTGATCGTGCTGTTCGACGACAACGGCATTTCCATCGACGGCGCGCTCGTCGCTCGCCGACAGCGGTCGATCAGGTGAAGCGTTTCGAGGCCGCCGGCTGGAGCGCCTCGCGCATCGACGGTCACGATCCGCAAGCGATTGCGTCGGCCATCGCCAATGCGCAAAATTCCGATCGCCCGGTAATGATCGCCTGCAAGACCACCATCGGCTTCGGCGCGCCCAACAAGGCCGGCAAAGCCTCGTCGCACGGCTCGCCTTTGGGCGCCGACGAGATCAAGGGTGCGCGCGAGGCACTCGGCTGGTCGCACGCGCCGTTCGATATTCCCGCCGACATTCTTGCCGCCTGGCGTGACGCCGGCGCGCGCTCGCAGAAAGCGCATGCCGATTGGAAAAAGCGTGTCGCCGCACTCGGTGCCGCCAAGCGCGCCGAGTTCGAACGCCGCATGACTGGCGAGCTGCCGCAGCAAGCGCTGGACGGTGCGGTCGCCAAAGTGAAGGCATCGCTTGCCGCCACGCCGCAAAATATCGCCACGCGCGCGGCGTCCGAGTTCGCGCTCGAGAGCCTTATCCCCGCCGTCCCGGAAATGGTCGGCGGCTCGGCCGATCTGACCGGCTCCAACAACACGCGCACGAAATCCATGAAAGCGATGAGCGCGTCGGATTACTCCGGCCGCTTCATCCATTATGGCGTGCGCGAGCACGGCATGGCGTCCGCCATGAACGGCATGGCGCTGCACGGCGGCATCATTCCCTATTCCGGCACCTTTCTCGTGTTCTCCGATTATTGCCGGCCGGCTATTCGGCTGGCGGCGCTGATGGGTCTGCGCGTCATTCATGTGATGACGCATGAATTCGATCGGCCTCGGCGAGGACGGTCCGACCCATCAGCCGGTCGAGCACCTGGCGGCGCTGCGTGCGATCCCCAATCTTTTGGTGTTCCGCCCTTGCGATACAGTCGAAACCATCGAGTGCTGGCAGCTCGCGCTTGAGAACTACCAGCGCCCGAGCGTGCTGGCGCTGACGCGGCAAAGCCTGCCGCAACTGCGGCAAGGGCGCGGCCCGCAGAACCGTTGCGCCGCCGGCGCCTACGAGATCGCGTCCGCCGACGGCAAAGCCGACGTGTCGATCTTCGCCACCGGCTCGGAAGTCGCGATTGCGGTCGAGGCCAAGAAGCTGCTTTCGGAGCGCGGCATTTCGGCGCGCGTGGTCTCGGTGCCCTGCTTCGAGTTGTTGCGGGAACTGCCGGAGACGGCGCGCCGCGCGGTGATCGGCGATGCCAAGGTCAACGTCGGCGTGGAAGCCGCGGTGCGCCAGGGCTGGGACGCCGTCATCGGCTCCAATGGCGCTTTTATTGGCATGTCATCGTTCGGCGCTAGTGCCCCGTACAAGGACCTTTACAAGCATTTCGGCGTTACGCCCCAAGCGATCGCCGATGCGGCGGTAACGAAATTGAGATAGATCATTGCCCGGTCCGGCCCCGCTATCCATTTGTCAGATGGATGGAAACCCGGGTTGGGCCCGGGCATGACAAGGAAGAGACCGGGAGCGACCTCAATGACAATTCGTGTTGCCATCAATGGTTTCGGCCGCATCGGCCGCAACGTGTTGCGCGCCATCGCCGAGGCCGACCGCAAGGATATCGAGATCGTCGCCCTCAACGATCTCGCGCCGGTGGAAACCAATGCGCACCTGCTGCGCTTCGATTCGGTGCATGGCCGCTTCCCCGGCGAAGTGACGGTAAAGGGCGACACCATCAGCGTCGGCAACGGCGCGATTAAGGTCACCGCCATCAAGGACCCCACCACGCTGCCGTGGAAGGATCTCGGCATCGACATCGCGCTCGAATGCACCGGCATCTTCACCGCTAAGGACAAGGCCTCGATGCATCTGTCCGCCGGCGCCAAGCGCGTGCTGGTGTCGGCGCCGGCCGACGGCGCCGATCTCACGGTGGTCTACGGCGTCAATCACGACAAGCTCACCAAAGACCACAAGGTGGTTTCCAACGCCTCTTG
The DNA here is from genome assembly GCA_963727555.1 of uncultured Alphaproteobacteria bacterium. Lineage (GTDB taxonomy): Bacteria > Pseudomonadota > Alphaproteobacteria > Rhizobiales > Xanthobacteraceae > Pseudolabrys. The sequence continues at coordinate 421,726 of CAVSGT010000004.1, forward strand.
CACCACCAATTGTCTGGCGCCGGTCGCCAAGGTGCTCAACGACGCGGTCGGCATCGACAAGGGCTTCATGACCACCATTCACGCCTATACCAACGATCAGCATCTGCTTGACCAGGTGCACAAGGACCTGCATCGCGCCCGCGCGGCGGCGATGTCGATGATCCCGACCTCGACTGGCGCCGCCAAGGCGGTCGGCCTGGTGCTGCCGGAGCTCAAGGGCAAGCTCGACGGCGTCGCGATCCGCGTGCCGGTGCCGAACGTCTCGGTGGTCGATTTCAAGTTCGTGGCCAAGAAGGCGACCGACAAGGAAGAGATCAACGGCGCCATCAAGCGCGCCGCCGAGCAGCAGCTTAAGGGCATCCTCGGTTACCACACCGCGCCCAACGTCTCGATCGACTTCAATCACGACGCCCATTCCTCGGTCTTCGATATGGAGCAGACCAGGGTCATGGACGGCACGCTGGTGCGCGTGATGTCGTGGTACGACAACGAATGGGGCTTCTCCAACCGCATGGCCGACACCGCCGTGGCGATGGGGAAGCTGCTCTAACCTCGCGTGTCCCGGATGCGGTGCAGCGCGTTGGCGGTGCACCGTTGATCCGGGACCCAGCTTGAAAAACGGGTCCCGGTTCTGCAGCGCACCGTTTCGTGCCGCGCTGCGCCCGGGACAAGAAGCCGGGCCATGGACAAATTCCGCACCCTCGAGCACGTCGACGTAAAGGGCAAACGCGTATTGATGCGCGTCGACCTCAACGTGCCGGTCGAGCACGGCGTCGTCACCGACTCAACGCGCATCGAACGCGCCGCTCACGCCATCACCGATATCGCCGATGCCGACGGCAAGGTCATCCTGCTCTCGCATTTCGGCCGCCCGAAGGGCAAACGCGACCCGAAATATTCGCTCAAGCCGGTCGCCGCCGAGGTCGCCCACATCCTCAAACGACCGGTGAAGTTCGTCGACGACTGCATCGGCGAGGTGGCCGAGCGCGCGGTCGCCGCTATGCACCAAGGCGACATCGTCTGCCTCGAAAACACGCGCTTTTATCCGGGCGAGGAGAAGAACGACACCGCTTTTGTCGCCGCGCTCGCCAAGCTCGGCGACATCTACGTCAACGATGCCTTCTCCTCGGCGCACCGTGCCCACGCCTCGACCGAAGGGCTCGCCCACGTGTTGCCGGCCTATGTCGGGCGCTCTTTGCAGGAAGAGCTCGCCGCGCTCGGCAAGGCGCTCGAACATCCCGAGCGGCCGCTCGCGGCAATCGTCGGCGGCGCCAAGATTTCCAGCAAGCTCGATCTGCTCGGCAATCTGCTGCAAAAGGTCGACGTGCTGATCGTCGGCGGCGCCATGGCCAACACCTTCCTGCTGGCGCGGGGCAAGAATGTCGGCAAGTCGCTGGTCGAGCGCGGTCTCGTCGATACCGCGCAAAAGATCATGGCCGATGCCAAGGTCGCCAAGCGCGAGATCGTGCTGCCGGTCGACGCGGTGGTGGCGGACAAGCTCGAGGCGAAAGCGACTTCGCATGTCGTCGACGTCGATCACGTCGACGGCAAGGACATGATCCTCGATATCGGCCCGCGCAGCATCGAATACGCCGTTTCGGTGCTGGCGCGCGCCAAGACGCTGGTGTGGAACGGGCCGTTCGGCGCCTTCGAGGTGGAACCGTTCGACAACGGCACCATTGAAGTGGCGGAGGCGGCGGCCGAACTGACGCAAAAGCACGCGCTGGTGACGGTCGCGGGCGGCGGCGATACCGTCGCAGCGCTCAACGCCGCGGGCGTAACCGACCGCTTTACCTATATATCCACCGCCGGCGGCGCTTTCCTGGAATGGCTGGAGGGCAAAGCCTTGCCGGGGGTCGAGGTGTTGAGAGTAAAGTAACGGCAATCGTCAGTTTGCCATCGAGGGATGCGATGGAGGCAAATCATGAATCTCGATGACCTGAACAAAGTGGCCAACGCCATGGTCGCGTCCGGCCGCGGAATCCTCGCCGCCGACGAGTTCACCGGCACCATCAAGAAGCGCTTCGACGCCATCGGCGTGGAATTGACCGAGGACAATCGCCGCGACTATCGCGAGATGCTGTTCCGCTCGGCCGAGGGCATGAAGCACATTTCCGGCGTCATCCTCTACGACGAGACCATCTGGCAAAAAGCCAAGGACGGCACGCCTTTGGTCGAACTGATCAAAAAGGCGGGCGCCATTCCCGGCATCAAGGTCGACGAAGGCGCCAAGCCGCTACCGTTCTGCCCGGGCGAAACCGTCACCATGGGCCTCGACAAGCTCTCCGAACGGCTGCCGAAATATTACGCGCAGGGTGCGCGCTTCGCGAAGTGGCGGGCGGTGATCGACATCGGCGCCGGCATTCCGAGCTACGCTTGCATCTCGACCAATGCGCATGCGCTGGCGCGCTATGCCGCGCTTTGCCAGGAAAACCAGATCGTGCCGATCGTCGAGCCGGAAGTGCTGATGGACGGCGATCACGACATCGACCGCTGCTACGAGATCACCGAGTTCGTGCTCAAGGAGACGTTTCAGCAACTCTATTATCAGCGCGTAAAGCTGGAAGGCATGGTGCTCAAGCCCAACATGGCGGTGGCCGGCAAGAAAAGCGCCAAGAATGCGAGCGTGGAAGAAGTTGCCGAGAAGACGGTGAAGCTGCTGAAGACTTGCGTGCCGAGTGCCGTGCCGGGCATCGCGTTCCTCTCCGGCGGGCAGAGCGACGAGGAGGCGACCGCCCATCTCGACGCCATGAACAGAATTGGCAACTTGCCCTGGAAGCTCACCTTTTCCTACGGGCGCGCGCTGCAGCACGCGCCGCAGACCACCTGGAAGGGCAAGAGCGAGAACGTTGCCGCCGCCCAGCGCGCCTTCTCGCACCGCGCCATGATGAACAGCCTCGCCACGCTCGGGCAGTGGAAGTCCGACCTGGAGAAGAAGGCGGCGTAATCACCTCCTCTCCCCGCACGCGGGGAGAAATACGTCCGCCACATTCGCGACAGAGGCGGCGCATAGGAAGTCGATCGGGGCGACGGCAGAGAGGCGACGGGCGCAACGCCCGATCGTAAACATAGCCCGTTGATGACCGAAGCCCGCGCCGAGCCCCTGCCCGTCTCACGCAAACTTGTCCGCGCGGACATCGCCATCTATGCGGCGATTGTCGGCGCCGGCGCGCTGCTGTGGTGGCTGAGCCGCGAGCATTCCTCGCTGCTGCCGTTCTGGGCGCCGTGGGAATTCTCCTGGGTCGAATTCCTCGCCGCCTGGCTCACTGTGTTCTGGTATCTGCGCGGGATCGCGCGCACGCCCGCCGGCGAGCGCCCCTCGCTGGCGCGCCGGCTCTCGTTCTTCGCCGGCATGCTGGCGATCTACGCCGTGCTGGAGACGCGCTTTGAATATCTCGCCGAGCACCAGTTCTACTTCAACCGCATCCAGCACGTCGCCATGCATCACCTCGGACCGCTGCTGCTGGCGCTGTCCTGGCCGGGCGCGCCGCTGCTGCGCGGCATGCCGCGCCTCTTGCGCCGCGCGGTCGAGCACCGCATCGCAACCGGCACGGTCTATGTCCTGCAACAGCCGGTGCTGGCGGCGGTGCTGTTCGTCGGCTCGTTCTTCTTCTGGCTGGTGCCGTCGATTCACTTCCGCGCCATGATCGATCCGCGCCTGTTCGCGCTGATGAACTGGACCATGGTGATCGACGGCATTTTGTTCTGGGTACTGGTGCTCGATCCGCGTCCGCATCCGCCGGCGCGCGTGTCGTTCGGCGGGCGCGCCGCGCTCGCCATGGTGGTGATGTTCCCGCAGATCATCGGCGGCGCCATGATCGCGTTCAGCCCGCACGACCTCTATGGCTTCTACGACTTGTGCGGCCGCATCTATCCCGACATGGGGGCGCTCTACGACCAGACCGTCGGCGGCATGATCATCTGGATCCCGCCGGCCATGATGAGCGTGATCGCGCTGATGCTGGTGCTCAACGCGCTCAGGCGCGACGAAGAAAGGAAATCGCATGACGAGGGTGCCGACGACGACCGCGCGAGCTTGCGCATCCAGGCCAGCCGATGGACCGGCTAGGCGCATCTGCGCGCTGGCGGCCGCCTTACTGGCATTGCCGCTGTTGAGCGCTTCGGCGTCGGCGGCCGACGGCATCGCCATCGAAAAGCCCTGGATGCGGCTGATCATCAAGGCGCGTCCGGCGGCCGGCTATTTCACGCTCAAGAACAATACCGATGCACCGGTCACCCTGACCGGCGCCTCCTCCATCGCCTGCGGCATGTTGATGCTGCACGAGAGCAAGGAGGTGAACGGCGTGGACAAGATGCTGCCGGTCAAGAGCATCGCGGTGCCGGCGCACGGCACGCTGACATTTTCACCCGGCCGCTATCACCTGATGTGCATGTCGCCGCAAAGCACCATGGCCATCGGCCACACCGTGCAGGTCACCTTGAAGTTCGCCGGCGGCAAGACCATGACCGCCGATTTTCCGGTGAAAGGCCCGGGCGGAAAGTAACGCTCAAAGCAACCCCAACACCCGCCGCCACCAGCTGCCGCTGCCGTTCTGCCCCACCAATTCCTTGAGATCGGCGGTCGTGTTGTCGAGCTTGTCGTTGGGCGTCGTCAGGCCGGTGAACAACAGCTTGATATTGCCCTTGCGGTCGAAGGCGTAGACCGCGGAGCTGTGGGTGACCTCGTAGGCCTTGCCGTCGTGCGCCGGCGTCACCGAATAGGCGACGCGATAGCGCTTGGCGAGGCGCGCGAGCTGGTCCGGCGTGCCGCGCAAGCCCACGACCTGCGGCGCAAACGAGCCGGCGTATTCCTTCAATACCTTGAGCGTGTCGCGGTTGGGATCGACGGTGACGAACAGCACTCGCACGTCGTCAGCCTGTTTGCCGAGCGACTTGAGCATGGTGGCGATGTTGAGCAGCGTGGTCGGGCAGACGTCCGGGCAGAACGTGTAGCCGAAATAGAGCAGCGCGATCTTGCCCTTGAAATCGGCGGCGGTGACTTGTTTGCCGTCGGCGGCGCAAGTCATGGTGAAGTCGAGCGTCGGCAGCGCGCCGCTCATGTCGGTGGAATGCCAGGCCCGCGCCGGCCCGGCTGCCAGCATCAGCGCCGCCGCTATAACGACGAAGCCATATCGAATGGTGTGAATGCGTGCGCTCATGGCGCCGTCCTTACATCGATTGCGCCCTCGCTGTCCCAGAAACGCATCGACTATGGTCATTATGAGACGACGCAGGATCGAGAAAATCGCCAATTTGAGGTCGTGAAACCGCTCACAAACGCGTGTGCGGCGTGACGACGGCGCCAAATTTCGATAAATGAGGCGCCCTCGCCAGGCCCATTCCGGCCAACCGTGTTTTGCCCCTTCTCCCGCGGGCGCCATCGCCAAGCATAAGGACATTCTCCGTGATCGATCTTTACACCTGGACCACGCCGAACGGCCGCAAGGCTTCCATCGCGCTGGAAGAGCTCGGCCTGCCCTATACCGTTCACCCCATCGATATTTCCAAGGAAGAGCAATTCGCGCCCGAGTTCCTGAAGATTTCGCCCAACAACCGCATTCCGGCGATCGTCGACCGCGACACCAACATCGCGCTGATGGAGTCGGGCGCGATCCTCATTTATCTCGCCGACAAGACCGGCAAGCTGCTGCCGAAGTCGGGCGAGGCGCGCTACCGCGTGATCGAATGGCTGATGTGGCAGATGGGCGGACCCGGCCCGATGCTCGGCCAGGTGCATCACTTCGTGAAGTACAACAAGGGCAAGGCGCCCTATGCCGAGGAGCGCTACCTGAAGGAAGGCCACCGGCTCTACAAGGTGCTCAACACGCGGCTGGAAGGCCGCGACTTCGTTGCCGGCGATTATTCCATCGCCGACATCGCGATCTGGCCGTGGATATCGCGCTTCGAGTGGCAGACCATCGACATGAAGCAGTATCCCAACGTGCGGCGCTGGTACGAAACGATCGCCGTGCGGCCGGCGGTGCAGAAAGGCTACAAGGTGCCGAAGGACATGGGCCCGGTGCCGATGCCGTAAGCTGACACACGCGAAACGACATAGCGCTTCGTTGTCATCGCCGGGCTCGTCCCGGCGATGTCTGTTTTCTGGGCAATGCCTTTTCATTTACTTCCCGCCTGCTTTGCCGCGGCGGCTTTGTGGCGACTGCCGTAACCGACTAGTGTTGCAAGTGATTCGTGTGCCTTGCGTCGTGTGCTTTGCGTCTTCCGCCCACAACGCATCCGGCCCATGGCCCAACCGCAATCGAAGCCGCAATCCGCGCCGCCTGACGTTGCCGATAAGCTGCATCGCGCAGCGACGCTGCATTTGCACGGACAATTGGCCGAAGCCGAGGCGTTCTATCTCGAGGTGCTGGCCGCGCTGCCCAATTCATTCGACGCGCTGCACCTCCTGGGCGTGCTCAAGCATCAGAACGGCGAGTCGATCGAGGCGCTCAGGCTGATCGGCCGGGCGCTGGCGAGTAACGACGGCGCCGCCTCCGCCCATTCCAACTACGGCACCGTTCTCGCCGCGCTGGCGCGGCATGAGGAGGCGCTTGCGAGCTACGAGCGCGCGCTCGCGCTCAAGCCGGAATTCGCCGAGGCGCTGCACAATCGCGGCAATGCGCTCAACGCGCTCGGTCGCGGCGAGGAGGCGCTCGCAAGCTTCGACCGCGCGCTCGCGCTCAAGCCGGATTATTTCGATGCCCTGCTCAACCGTGCGCAACTGCTGCATACGCTCGCACGCGATGAGGAGGCGCTCGCCAACGTCGAGCAGGCCCTTAAGCTCAAGCCCACTCACGTCGCGGCGCTCACGTTGCACGGCCGCATCGCGCTCAAGCTCAAGGGCAACGAGGCGGCGCTGCCGAGTCTCGATCGCGCGCTCGCGCTCAAGCACGACGACGCCGATGCGCTCGTCACGCGCGGCAATATCCACTACGCGATGAAGTCCTATGTCGCGGCGCTTACCGACTACAATCGCGCTTTGCTGGTGCGCCCGGATGCCGCGCCGCTGCACAACAACATCGGCAACGTGCTGCGCGACGTCGGCCGGCACAAGGACGCGCTGGCGAGCTTCGACCGCGCGCTCGAGCTCGATCCCGACTATGTCGATGTCTATAGCAACCGCGCCAATGCCTATCTCGAACTCAACCGCGCGGGCGCCGCGCTCGCCGGTTACGAGCGCGCCCTGGCGCTCAAGCCGGATTTCACCTACGCGCTGGTCAACCGCGGCAATGCGCTGCGCTATCTCAACCGCTTCGATGAGGCGATCGAGAGCATCGACCGCGCGCTCGCGCTCGCGCCGGAACTTGCGGAGGCGCACTGGAACAAGGGCCTGCTGCTGCTGTCGCGCGGCGACTTCGAGCGCGGCTTGCCGGAATATGAATGGCGCTGGCGCCGCGAGGGCGAGGCGAAGCCGCGCGATTTCTCCCAACCGCTCTGGCACGGCGAAGATCTTGCCGACAGGACAATCCTGCTGCACGCCGAGCAAGGCTTCGGCGACACCATCCAGTTCCTGCGTTACCTGCCGCTGGTGGTCGCCAAAGGCGGCCGGGTGGTGCTGGAACTGCCAGACAGCCTGATCCCGCTGGTCGGCCCGCGCGAGGGAGTCGTGGCCATCGTGAGCCGCGGCCAACCGCTGCCGGCATTCGATCTGCATTGCCCGCTGCTCAGCCTGCCGCTCGCATTCGGCACCACGCTGTCCACTATTCCCGCCTTCACGCCCTATCTGCATGCGCCCGCCGAGCGCGCGACAAAATGGCGCGTGCTGCTGCCGCGCACCGGACGCCCGCGCGTCGGCCTGGTGTGGTCGGGCAAGCCGTCGCACAAAAACGATCGCAACCGCAGTATCGCTTTCGTGCGGCTGGCGCCGCTGCTGACTGTGCCCGGCATCGACTTCATCAGCCTGCAGCGCGAATACCGCGACTCCGACCGGGCATCGCTTGCCACATTCCCAAATCTATTGCGCATCGACCCCTCGCTGACCGATTTCGCCGACACCGCGGCGGTGATCGACATGCTCGACTTGGTCGTCACCGTCGATACTGCGGTGGCGCATTTGGCCGGCGCCATGGGCAAGCCGGTCTGGATTATGTTGTCGGCGGTATTGGACTGGCGCTGGCTGTTGGAGCGCGAGGATAGCCCCTGGTATCCGACCGCCCGGCTGTTCCGGCAAACCGAGATCGGCTGCTGGGACAACGTAATCGACCGGGTGGTGCGTGAGATCGGCGCCTTTCTACCGACCAAGTCCACACCGGCCGCGCAACCTTGTGTCAATTTTCCGCCCGATTGCGCTACCATGCGGGGATGATGGTTTCGCGCGCAAAGCAAGCCGACCCCCGCCCTGCCCCGCGCCTCTATCTGGTCACGCCGCCGGTCGAGGATGCCGTGGCTTTTGCCGCGCCGCTGACGCAAGCGCTGAGCGCGGGCGACGTCGCCGCCGTGCTGTTGCGGCTCGCCGACGCCGACGAGCGTACCCTCATCAATCGCGTCAAGGCGCTCGCCCCCCTCGTGCAGAGCAAAGACGCCGCGCTGATCGTCGACGGCCATGTCGATCTGGTGGCGCGCGCCGGCGCCGACGGCGCGCATCTCACCGGCATCGCCGCGTTCACGGCGGCGGTTGAGCGGCTCAAGCCCGAGCGCATCGCCGGCGCCGGCGGCCTTGCGACCCGCCACGACGCCATGCTCGCCGCCGAGACGAGCGCCGACTATGTGATGTTCGGCGAGCCCGACGCGGACGGCGCGCGGCCCGCCTTCGCGGCCATCGAGGAGCGTGTCGCCTGGTGGGCGGAAGTATTCGAGAGCCCGTGCGTCGCCTATGCCGCGGCGCGTGAGGAGGTTGCGCCGCTGGTTGCCGCCGGCGCCGACTTCATCGCGCTCGGCGACTGGCTGTGGCGCGAGCCGTCGACGGTCGCCGCCACCGTTGCCGAGGCCGCGCAGAACATGCGGTTGCCGGAGACGGCGTCATGATCGGGCTGCGCACCATCGCTGCGCTTGCGGCATTGGCGGCGGCCGCGCCGGCGCTGGCGCAACCGGCGAAGAAGACACCGCCGCCTCCTGCCGCCGCCGCGCAAGCCAGCAATGTCGATCTCGCCTATGGCGATTTCCAGCGCGGCCGCTATCTCACCGCGCTCGCCGAAGCGACCAAGGACGCCAAGCAAGACGATCCCGCCGCCATGACGCTGATCGGCGAACTCTACGCCAACGGCTTCGGCGTCGGCCGCGACGATGCCAAGGCGACGCAATGGTACAAGCTCGCCGCCGCCAAGGGCGACCGCAACGCCATGTTCGCGCTCGCCATGTTCAATTTCGAAGGCCGCGCCGGTGCCGCGCAACGAGCAGGAGGCCGCCCGCCTGCTCGCCGAAGCCGCCAAGCTCGGTCATCTGGCCGCGGCTTACGACCTCGGCCTGCTCTATCTGCAGGGCAAGCAGTTCCCGCAGGATTTCAAGCGCGCGGCCGAATTGTTCAAACGGGCCGCCGACGCCGGCAACCCGGAAGCGCAATTCGCGCTCGCCAGCATGATGCAGCAGGGCCGCGGCGTGGCGAAGGACGAGCAGCAAGCGATGCGCCTGATGCAAGCCGCCGCAATCGCCGGCAATCTCGACGCCATGGTTGAATTCGCCATTGCGCAGTTCAACGGCGCCGGCACCGCCAAGGACGAGGCGGCCGCCGCCGCGTTGTTCCTCAAGGCCGCGCGTCGTGGCAATGCCGTCGCCCAGGATCGTCTGGCGCGCATCCTGATGGCCGGACGCGGTATGCCGGCCGATGCGACCGAAGCGGTGAAATGGCACATCATCGCCAAAGCCGGCGGCGACAAGGATCCCATGCTCGACGACTTTGCCGCCAAGCAGACGCCGGAAGTCCGCGACGAAGCCGAGAAGAAAGCCAAGCTCTGGCTGGCGACCGCCGGGCCGGCGCCGATGGCGCGTCCGCTCCCGCGTCGGCCGACGGCGTCTCCCGCGCCTGCCGCCCCGGCCAAACCGGCAACGCCGGCCAAGTAAATCGCCGTCGATCGTCCCCAAAAGCCGACGAACCTCGATCATCCGCTTGCGCGGACGGTGACGGCAGAATAGACCGCGCCATGCTTCACTCCGCATTGCTCAACGTGATGATCGCCGCCGCGCGCAAGGCCGCGCGCGCGCTCAAGCGCGACTTCGGCGAGCTTGAGAAGCTGCAGGTCTCGCTCAAAGGTCCGGCCAATTTCGTCACCGCCGCCGACCGCCGCGCCGAGGAGACGCTCTATCAGGAGCTCACCAAGGCGCGCCCGGGCTATAGCTTTCTCGGCGAGGAAGGCGGGCAGCGCGAGGGCGCCGACAAGAGCCATCGCTGGATCGTCGATCCGCTCGACGGCACCACCAATTTTCTGCACGGCATTCCGCAGTTCGCGATTTCCATCGCGCTGGAGCGCGACGGCGCCGTGGTCGCCGGTCTGGTCTACAATCCGGCGAACGACGAGATGTTCACCGCCGAACGCGGCAAGGGCGCCTTCCTCAACGAGCAGCGCATCCGCGCCGCCGCCCGCCGCCGGCTCGCCGATGCCGTCATCGCCTGCGGGCTGCCGCATTTCGGCCACGGCGACCTCGAACTGGGCGCCAAGGAGACCTTCGCCATGCAGGAGCACGTCGCCGGCTTGCGCCGTTTCGGCGCCGCCGCGCTCGATTTGGCCTGGGTGGCCGCCGGCCGGCTCGACGGCTACTGGGAGCGCAACCTCAAGCCCTGGGACATGGCGGCCGGGGTGATCTTGGTGCGCGAGGCCGGCGGTTTCGTCTCCGACTGCGACGGCGGCGACGACATGCTGGCCAAGGGCCATATCGCGGCCGGCAACGAGACCATCCGCAACGAAATGCTGCGGGTTCTCAAAGCCGCGGGGAAGACGTGATATTTCCGCTCATTGCGGGGCGCGGCCGCAATGACGGGACCGCAATTTGAACTCAATCGGCCCCTTAGTTCCGGCTTCAGCGGCTTGTTATTTTTCCTTGTCACCGGTCTGTGCCATATTACGAGTTGCCGATTTAACAGCCTGGTCATCCACTTAAACCGCTCATGGCCCGCGAACTCGACCCGCTGAAACTGTCCTCGCCGCGGATCTTTCTGATCCGGATGCTGGTGTTCATCATCCTGGGCGGGTTGATCGTGTTTCTGCTGCTCAAGCAGATCGAAGTCGCCTTCATGGCCAATCCCGGCCTCAACTCGCTGATCATCGTGGTGTTGTGCATCGGCATCGCGCTCTCGTTCCGCCAGGTGGTGCGGCTCTATCCCGAGATCGCCTGGGTCAACAATTTCCGCCTGGCCGATCCGGGCCTGGCGGTGGAGCGGCCGCCGGCGCTGCTGGCGCCGATGGCGGCGATCCTCGGCAGCCGCATGGGCCGCATGGCGATGTCGGCGCAATTGATGCGCGGCATCCTCGACTCCATCGCCACCCGGCTCGATGAGGCGCGCGACATTTCGCGCTACATGACCGGGTTGCTGGTGTTCCTCGGCCTGCTCGGCACTTTCTGGGGCCTGATCGAGACGGTGAGCTCGGTCGGCGGCGTCATCCAGGGGCTGAAGACCGGCGGCGATGCCGGCACCGTATTCGACTCGCTGCGCGAAGGCTTGGCCGCGCCGCTCTCCGGCATGGGCATCTCGTTTTCATCCTCGCTGTTCGGCCTGGCCGGATCGCTGGTGCTCGGCTTCCTCGATTTGCAATCGAGCCAAGCGCAGAACCGCTTCTACACCGAGCTCGAGGACTGGCTGTCCACCACCGTCTACGACCAGGCCGGCGACCCGGCCATGGGCGGCACCCACGAGGTGCGCTCGGCGATCGACAAGCTGCGGGATGCCGTCAACGAGGTCGGCGGCGGCAAGGTGGCGAGCGCCGCCATGTCGAACCTGGCCGAGGCGATCCAGGGGCTGGTGCATCACATGCGCACCGAGCAGCAGATGATCCGCGACTGGGTCGACAGCCAGGCCGAGCAGCAGCGCGAGATCAAGAAGCTGTTGGAGATCATGGCGCGCGAGAAAGTGGGTCGGTGACGGGCATCGGCGCGCGCCGTGTATTTTTTCTGGTCGTTGCCGGGCTCGACCCGGCAATCCATGCGGCGCTTCGGCACGGGAAGCCTTCCGTCGGTTTGTCCGATCGGCGCTTCGTCATGGATACGCGGGTCAAGCCCGCGCATGACGGCGGATAGGGAGGAGTCAAGTTCGCATGGCCCTGGCACGCGCGCGCCGCAGCGACAGCGGCATGAATTACTGGCCGGGATTCGTCGACGCGCTGTCGACGCTGATCCTCGGCATCATCTTCCTGCTCACGGTGTTCGTGGTGGTGCAGTTCTATCTGCAGCAGGAAGTGCAGGGCAAAGACACCGCGCTCACCCGCCTCACCGCGCAGATCGCGCAGCTCACCGAGCTGTTGTCGCTGGAAAAGACCGGCAAGGAAAACGTCGAGGAACAGCTCGCGCAATTGCGCGCGACGCTCGCCACCACCGAGGGCGAGCGCGACAAATACAAGGGCCTTTATGAGGGCGTCGGCGTCGGCGCGGCCAGCGCGCAGAGCGAGATCAGCGACCTCACCAGCAAGCTGAGCAGCGAGAAAAAGCTTTCCGCGCGCGCGCTCTCGCAGGTCGAGATCCTCAACCAGCAGATCGCCGCGCTGCGCCGCCAGCTCGCCGCGATCGAGACCGCGCTCGATGCCTCCGAGAAAAAGGACAAGGAGGCGCAGAGCCGCATCGCCGATCTCGGCCAGCGCCTCAACGTGGCGTTGGCGCAGAAGGTGCAGGAGCTGACCAAGTACCGCTCCGACTTCTTCGGCAAGCTGCGTCAGATCCTCGGCAACCGGGCCGACATGCGCATCGTCGGCGACCGTTTCGTGTTGCAGTCGGAAGTGTTCTTCGACACCGGCCGGGCCGACTTGAAGGCGGCGGGCGACGCGGAGCTCGACAAGGTGGCGGGGGCGCTGCTTGAGCTGGAAAAGCAGATTCCCGCCGACATTCCCTGGGTGCTGCGCGTCGACGGCCACACCGACGTGCGTCCGATCGTATCGTCGAGTTTCAGGTCGAATTGGCACTTGTCGGCGGCGCGCGCCATCGCGGTGGTGCAATACCTGATCGCCAAGGGCGTCGAACCGCAGCGGCTGATGGCCGCCGGCTTCGGTGAATTCCAGCCGATCGACACCGGCAAGACCGAGGAAGCCTACCGCCGCAATCGCCGCATCGAGTTCAAGTTGACCGAGCGGTGAGCGCGCGCAAGACGCCGGCTGCAGCAAAGCCCCCGATGGGCGCGCGGCTCTTGTCGAACGCGGGCGTCGGCTGTCTTCTTGCATTCATCTCTATTAGCGCTTGCGCTGCCGCAAATGGCGATGGCGCAAACGGCCGCCGCTCGATGCGCTGGTTGCGGCCTATCCGGATTTTCTTTCACGGCACGACAACGCGGCCATTTATTGGAAAGACGGCAGCAAGATGCCGGTCGCCGACGGCGCCAAAAACAAATCCTTCGATCGGCTGCTGCGCCATGCCTCGATCCTCGACCAGTTCCGCCTGCTTTATCCGCGCGGCGCGCTCGCCAAGCCGCCGGCCGTCAACGACGATCCCGGACGGTTCCGCAACGAAGCCTTTTTCGCGAAGATGTACGGCGATTGCCGCAAAGGACAGGTGGCGCGCCACCTGGTCGCGATCCGCTGGCTGCCGAAAACCTGGGGCAAGAGAATTTTCGTCACAAGCGTCAACGGCATCGACCGCCGGCTCGCCGCCGTATCGGCGGAGATCGACGCCCTGCCCGCCAAGATCAAGCGCGCCGCCTACCCGATCGCCGGCGTGTCGTCATGCCGGGCGGTTGCCGACACCGGCAGGCCGAGCATGCATAGTTACGCCGCCGCCATCGATCTCAATCTCCGCATCTCCGACTATTGGCGATGGCACAGCAAGAGCGGTGCGATCCGCTACCGCAATCGCATGCCGCAGCAGATCGTCGACATCTTCGAACGGCATGGTTTCATCTGGGGCGGCAAGTGGTACCACTACGATACCATGCATTTCGAGTACCGGCCCGAGTTGCTGGGCATGAGCGGAAAACGATGATTGCGCCACCGGATATGAGCAAAGCCGACTGAGATGTCTTCCCTGATCCTCCGCCCCTACACCGACGCCGACGAGGATGCCGCGATCGAATTGTGGCGGCGCACCTGGGCGCATCATTTCCCGCACATCGATTTCAACGCGCGCGTTGCCTGGTGGCGCGAGCGCTGGCGCCAGGAGTTGATCCCGGTCGCCCATGTGGTGCTGGCCGAACAAGACGGCACGCTCGCCGGCTTCGTCACCGTCGATCCTGACACGTTGTATCTCGACCAGCTGGTGGTCGCGCCCGAGCATTGGGGCTCGGCGGTCGCCGTCGCGCTCATCGACGAGGCCAAACGGCTGTCGCCGCACGGGCTCGATCTGCTGGTCAACAAGGAGAACGCCCGCGCCATCCGCTTCTACGAGAAGCACGGCTTCGTCTATGCCGGCGAGGACAAAAACCCGGTGTCAGGCATACCGGTGAACCGGATGCGGTGGCGGGCTGCTTAGCCAGCACCGCCAACTCGGCGGCCACCTCGCGCGCAACACATTCGGCGTCATGCGCGGGCTTGACCCGGGCATCCATGAGGAATGCCCGCAAATCCGGACGTTGCGAGAGCCCGCATCTGTTGCGCTGTTTCATGGATTGCCGGGTCAAGCCCGGCAATGACAGCTGAAAATTTCTTTGACTGGCCCCTTGACAGAATTCCTATATAGGGATTATATTCCGCGCTATCCCGTCCCGATACCGAGGGGTGTCTGATCAGCATCTCGGACATGGGGCGGGGAGCGGTGGCCGGGGAATGACTGGCACCGGAGATGCGGTGACGAAGGCCCGGCGGTCCAAGCCGCGAAGCGCCCGGCGCTCTCGACGTGAGCGCCGAGGGCCCTGACGGCCGGTAGGCTGGAGGCTTGTCAGAAGCTTTCGGCCCGAGTGGCCTGGTCCTCATACGGTAGGAAGCAGCAGCAATGCGCCTAAGCGGCCGACTGCCGGGGACCTTCGCGGAGCAAACCTTCAAACACCGCGCGCGGGACGCCTTGGGAACGGCGGACTTGCGGCACTTATCGGACTTCGACAAGCCTCGCTGCCGTGAGGCGTCGAGGCCCGCGGGTCCTCTGGGCCCATCGGCGTCCCGCGCGCCCTCGGTACTGTTTCGGGAGCGGCGGAAGAGAAGGGAATACAGGCGAACCCGGCGCCTGACAAAGAATACGGGCGATGGCGCTTGCCTTGGCGCATGCCAAGCAAGCCCGGCATGCGCGGCGTTGGCTCGCCTCGCCAAAGCGTCAGCGAAGGCGGACGTGTTGAAGGACATAGTGGCCACCACGTGCCCTAACTTGAAATCTTGCACACCTTCCACAAGCGGCAGCAGCCGGGAGTCTTCCAGGGCCGCAAGCCGGTGGCCGAGCCCGGCGAGATAGGCCGCGTTTGAATTGAAGGCCACGAACGATTCCGGACTGCTTTGACGGACCAGCATCGCCATGTCCCAGCGTTCGTCCGCAGGACCGATCAGGAATGCGCCACCGCTGCCGAGAAACAGAAGCTCCCCGCCGCTTTCCTTCAGGAAAGGCAGAGTATGATCGATATATCGTTGGAACGCCGCGGCGCCGCTGATGGGCTCAGCGGGCGACAACGCCGGCGTCCGCGAGTAATCGGCGATCGCGCGAAACCGCAGCAAGTTGAGCATGACAACGCTGCCCGCAATTCCGCGCGCCATGAAAGCGCGTCCCGATTCCATCGTCGGCTCGAGGTAGTGATCCATTCAACGCACCCTCAGCTGGTTTTCGTCAGATACGCAAGCGTGCGCCACACGCCGCTCGTCGCCGCGAAAGCGGACGATCCAGTAATCACGGCGGGATCGGTGTTTACTGGATTGCCCGCTTTCACGGGCAATGACCGCGTAGAGAATGGCGTGCGCTCGGCGCCCTCACGCCCCGCCGGCGAGCGACTGCGCCATGGCGGCGTCGAAGGCTTTGGAATCGACCTTCAGATACGCCAGCTTCTCCTCGGCGATCACCACCGCTTCGGCGACGCCCGGCACCTGACGCAGGCGCGCGGCGAGACTTTCGGCGTCGCCGGCCTGGCCGTCGCCGATCGGCACCAGCCGCGTCGTGAGGTAACTCGGTTGCGCCATGGTGGCGGCGGCGAGCAGCCAGAGCAAAGCGAGCGCCGTCGTCAGAACAAAGACCCCGGCAAACCCCGCGCTCTGATGCGCCCAGCCGCCGACCACGCCGCCGACGAAAATGCCGAGGAATTGCGCGCTCGAATAAATGCCGGTGGCGGTGCCTTTGGCGTCGGGCGGCGCCGCCTTGGTGATCAGCGACGGCAGGCTCGCTTCCATCACATTGAAGCCGGAAAAGAAAATGGTGAGCGCCGCCAGCAGCACATAGAGATTGCCGGCGCCGAGATAAAGCATGGCCTGGCTGATCACCAGCGCGGCGACCGCGGCGACGAACACGCCTTTCATGCGCCGGTGCTTCTCGGCGACGATGATCGCCGGAATCATGACAACGACCGAGACCAGCAGCACCGGCAGATAAATCAGCCAATCATTGTGGTTCGAGACGTGCAGTGTGCCGCGCAACAGGCCGGGCACCACCAGGAAGCTCGACGTCAGCATGGCGTGCAGGGCGAAGATGCCGAAATCGAGCCGCAGCAATTCCGTGTTGCGCAAGACCGATCCGATCAGGGCCGGCACCGCTTCGGCATCGCGGTGCACGCGCACGCGCCGGGGATTGGGCACGACGAACAAAGTGATGGCGATGCCGACGAGCGCCAGCGCCACCATCAGCCAGAAAATGCCGTCAACTGCGATGAAGCTGCGCGGCAATCGGCCCAAGCACCAGCGCGACCATGAAGGAGAAGCCGATGGTGATGCCGACCATGGCCATCGCCTTGGTGCGGTTTTCCTCCGTCGTCAGATCGGCCACCAGCGCCAGGATGACCGAGCCGACGGCGCCGGCGCCCTGCAGTACGCGGCCGACGATGACGCCGCCGATCGAGGTGGACATCGCCGCCACCGCGCTGCCGATCGCGAACAGGAGCAACCCGAACACGATCATGGTCTTGCGCCCGATCCGGTCGGACAGCAGGCCGAAGGGGATCTGCAGCAACCCTTGGCTGAGGCCGTAGATGCCGAGCGCCTCGCCGATCAGATAGGGCGTCGCGCCCGATCAGCCCGCGGGCATAGACCGCAAACACCGGATAGATCATGAACAGGCCGAGCAGCCTGACCGAGAAAACGGCGGCAAGCGAGGCGGCCGCGCGGAATTCCTGTCGTTCCATCGTCAATCGTCCCAACCGAGCCGGCGCCGGCCGCCCCATGGCGACGGCTCTTCGCTATCTCAAGGCTTTATCGTGAAAGGCCGTAAGTGGAAAAATCCTTTAGCGCGCACAATGCCCTGCACCTTTGATGCGGGTCAAATGCCGCGGCTTGCCGCTCGCGCCCCTGTCCTGTATAGAGCCGGCAAATTTAGCCCCTTTTTCGGCGCGAAACGCGCCTGCGGAACCGAACGATGAAACAAGATATCCATCCCGGTTATCACACCATCAAGGTGATCATGACCGACGGCAGCGAATTCACCACCCGCTCCACCTGGGGCAAGGAGGGCGATGTCATGCATCTCGACATCGACCCGAAATCGCACCCGGCCTGGACCGGCGGCCAGCAGCAGCTGGTCGACCGCGGCGGACGCCTGTCGCGCTTCCAGAAGAAGTTCTCCGGCTTTTTGAAGACGGAAGAAAAGAAGTAAGCCGCGCGGGCTGCCGCGACCGAAATCCGATCCTATTGAACTGTCATCACCGGGCCGGCGCGCAGCGCCGTGACTCCGGTGATCTCGTTTAGGTAGCGCACAGCGGTGCTCCTGAATTCGAGATGGCCGGGATGAACCCGGCCATGACAAGCGCAAGCAGTTGCGCGCCGAAGATCGCTAAACGTTTTCCGCGCCGAACGCCGCCTTCAGCAGCCCGAGCTGATGCTCGACCGGATTGATTTCGGCCGAGCGCTCGGCGGCGCCGCGGGTGTGAATGGTGGCGTCGAGCCGGCGCACCTTGATCTGCAATTTGAGCGAACGCTCGATCAATTCGCGCAGCGCCGCGGGCAGCAACTCCATATTGTGCGGATCGTGCGGCGCGGCGGCGCCGAGCTTGACCTTGCTCTTTTCCTTGTTGGCTTGCGCAAGCGACATCTCGCCTTCCTTCACCGCGCGATGCAGCAACAGCCACGAGGCAAGCTGCATCAGCCGCGTGGTCAGCCGCATGCTTTCGGTGGCGTAGGCGAGCGCGGCTGAGCGCTGCAGCTTTTTCAATTCCTGCCGGCCGGGACCGTCGAGATAAGTCGCGGTCTGCTCGACCAGCGCCATGCCGTCGCGGAACAGATCCGAGAAAGCTTGCGAACTGGCGAGCCGCTCGCCAAACGACACGGGCTTTTGTTCGCCGAAAGACTGTTCGGACATCACGCTACGCCCTACCCCTACAGCCGGGATGCATTCACATCCCGTTAAGATTATCAGCATCGCGCGCAACGGCCTGCTCTGTCCAGTCGGCGATGCGCAAAATTTGCAACATAGTTGCCAGGCGTGATTAAGCCCGCGTCGATAAAAGCGGCGCGCTTGCCCCAAAACGGCACAAAAAAAGGAGCCGCCGAAGCCGGCGGCTCGAAGGTGATAACAGGGAGGCGTCAAACAGAGTGGACAGGAGCCACTCAATGTCCATGAAGATGGACGCGCCTAGTAATGAAGGGGAAAGCTTAACGACACCTTACTGAATCATGGTGAATGCGAGAATTTTTTTAACGCAATCCCATATCGCGTTACCGTTTGAAGAATTGATCGGCAGCGGCCCGCTTGGCGCGCTTCTGCGCCATGTCGGCTTCCAGGCGGTTGATCTCATCGTGCAATAGCCGCACGCGCTCACCCAGTTCCTCCACCGAGAGCAGGCTCAAATCCTGCCCGACCTCGTGGGTGATTTTCTTTTTCGGCCGGTCGTCGTCGTCGATTGCCGCCATGATCCATCTCCGGCAGCGAAATCTAGCCGTGCCGGCGCGGGTTGTCACATCGTCGCGGGCCCCCTAAACAGATTTGCCCCGCCCTGAGCGTTAACCATGAGGACCCAATGAGTGCCCTGCCCGCCCGCATGACCGCCATCGGCATCAAGGCGCCCGGCGGACCGGACATGTTGGTGGCGGAACAGCGCCCGGTTCCCTCACCCGGCGACGGCGAAATTCTGGTCAAGGTCGCAGCCGCCGGCGTCAACCGGCCGGACGTGATGCAGCGGCAGGGACTTTATCCGCCGCCGCCCGGCGCCCCCGACATTCCCGGCCTGGAGATCGCCGGCGAGGTGGTCGCGCTCGGCGCCAACGCAAAGCGCTGGAAAATCGGCGACCGCGTGATGGCGCTGGTGGTCGGCGGCGGCTACGCCGAATACTGCCTCGCCTATGGCAGCCACGCGCTGCCGCTCAGCGGTCTGTCGATGGTCGAAGGCGCCGCCGTTCCGGAGACCTTCTTCACCGTCTGGCACAACATGGTCGAGCGCGGCGGGCTCAAAAGCGGCGAGACTTTCCTGGTGCATGGCGGCTCGTCGGGCATCGGCACCACCGCGATCCAGCTCGCCAAGGCGCTCGGCGCGCGCGTCATCACCACCGCCGGCTCGGACGGAAAAATGCGAAGCCTGCCGTAAGCTCGGCGCCGATCTCGCCGTTAACTATAAAGCTGAGGATTTCGTCGCCGCCACCAAGGCGGCGACCGGCGACAAGGGCGCCGACGTTATACTCGACATGGTGGGTGGGGCTTACGTCGCGCGCAATTACGAAGCCGCGGCGGTCGAGGGGCGCATCGTGCAAATCGCTTTTCAGGGCGGGCCGAAGGCGGAAGTCAATTTCATGCGCCTGATGCTCAAGCGGCTGCATCATACCGGCTCGACGCTGCGCGCGCGCTCGGTCGCCGACAAAGGCGCCATCCGCCAAGCGATCGAGGACAACGCACTGCCGTGGCTTACCGAGGGCAAGGTCAAGCCGGTGATCTTCAAGACCTTCCCGCTGCAAGATGCCGCCGCCGCCCATGCGCTGATGGAAACCAGCGCGCATATCGGCAAGATCGTGCTAACCCTTTGAGCACGCGCGCAAACTCCTGCCCGCCGCAAACCGGGCCGCGGTCGCTTGCCGGCTGCGGCAAGAACGCGAGGCCGCGAAATCGGCGCAATGTCGCACCTAGAGTTAACCCGGTGTATTCATTTGCAGATATTCAGCGCAGGCGCCGCGGCGCCGCCGCCGGGAGTTGCCGCTTGATGCTCGTGCGCGCTCTGACCGCCGCCCTGATCGCGCTTACGCTCTCGGCAATGCTCGTGGCGGCGCCGCCGGCGCGCGCGGTCGAGGCGGTGAACGTACGGCTCGACGTCGCCGCCATCGACTTAACCGCCGCCACCGAGCTGCAGAAGACCGCGACCGCCCGCACGCAAGTGTCGACCGCGCCGGGTCCCGACGGCATCGTGCGCCGCATCGAGGTGCGCGCGCGCGAAAACGACACCAATTGGGCGGTCTTTGCGCTCACCAACAACAGCGACGAGCAGATCGACCGGCTGATCGTCGTGCCGCATTACCGCATGGTCGGTTCCGGCCTGTTCTGGCCCGATCTCGGGCTGTCGCGCGTCGTCACCATCACGCCGAGTTCCGGCGACCGGCCGGTGCACATCGTCGACAACGCCTCCGACATTTTC
The DNA here is from genome assembly GCA_963727555.1 of uncultured Alphaproteobacteria bacterium. Taxonomy (GTDB): domain Bacteria; phylum Pseudomonadota; class Alphaproteobacteria; order Rhizobiales; family Xanthobacteraceae; genus Pseudolabrys. The sequence continues at coordinate 442,460 of CAVSGT010000004.1, forward strand.
CGCGTCACGCTCGACCCCGGCACCGTCATCACCTTTGTCGCCGAACTACGCACCGACAAGCTGCCGCAGATCTATTTGTGGGAACCGGACGCCTACAAGGACAAGGTCAACAGTTTCACGCTCTACCACGGCATCGTCATCGGTATCGCCGGTCTGCTGGCGCTGTTCTTGACCATCCTGTTCGTGGTCAAGGGCTCGGTGATGTTCCCGGCCGCCGCCGCGCTCGGCTGGGCCGTGCTGATCTACATCGGCATCGACTTCGGCTTCTGGGGCAAAATCTTCGACATGTCGGCCGGCGCCGAACGGATTTGGCGCGCCTGCGGCGAGGCCATCCTGTCGGCGACGCTGTTGGTGTTCCTGTTCGCCTATTTGAACCTGTCGCGCTGGCATGTGCGCTATATCCACATCACGCTCGGCTGGCTGTTGGCGCTGGCCGCGCTGATCGCGGTCGCGGTATTCGATCCGGCGGCCGCTTCCGGCGTTGCGCGCATATCGCTGGCCGCGATCGCGGTGTTTGGGCTGGCGCTGGTGATCTATCTCTCCACCCATGGCTACGACCGCGCGGTGTTGCTGATTCCGACTTGGCTCTTGCTGGTGGTGTGGACCGCGGCCGCCGGCCTTGCCGTCACCGGCGCCGTCACCAATGACATTATCGGTCCGGCGCTGCTCGGCGGCCTGGTGCTGATCGTGATGCTGATCGGCTTCACGGTGATGCAGCACGCCTTCGCCGGCGGCATCACCCACGGCATCGTGTCCGACGTCGAGCGCCGCGCGCTCGCGCTCACCGGCGCCGGCGACATCATCTGGGACTGGGACGTATCCGCCGACAAGATCTACACCAGCCCGGAAGCCGAGCAGGCGCTCGGCGTCAAGCGCGGCAGCCTGGAAGGCCCGGCCGCGCACTGGCTCGACGTGTTGCATCCGCTCGACCGCGACCGATTCCGCGCCTCGCTCGATAGCGCTGTGGACCAGCGGCGCGGCCGTATCACCCAGGATTTCCGGCTGCGCAGCGCCGACGGTCATTATCTCTGGTTCACGCTCAAGGCGCGGCCCGTGGTCGGCTCCGACGGCGAGGTGGTGCGGCTGGTCGGCACGCTCACCGACGTCACCGAAATCAAGAACGCCGAAGAGCGGCTGCTGTTCGACGCGGTGCACGACAATCTCACCGGTCTGCCGAACCGCCAACTGTTCCTCGACCGCATGGAGGCGGTGTTCGGCTTTGCGCGCTCCGATTCGACCATCCGCCCGACGGTGATCGTGATCGACCTCGACCGCTTCAAGCAGGTCAACGATTCGGTCGGCATCTCGATCGGCGATTCGATCCTGCTCACGGTCGCGCGCCGGCTCGGCCGCCTGCTCAAGCCGCACGACTCGCTGGCGCGTATTGCCGGCGACCAGTTTGCCGCCATTCTCGTTTCCGAGCGCGAGCCGACGCGCATCGTCGCCTTCGCCGAGACATTGCGGCGGGCGCTGCGCGCGCCGATCGCGTTCAACGACCGGGAAATCTTCCTCACCGCATCGATCGGCCTGGCGCTCGCCGAAAGCCAACCGCAGCGCGCCGACGAGGTGCTCAAAGACGCCGAGCTCGCCATGTACAGCGCCAAGCGTGTCGGCGGCGACCGCATCGAGATTTTCAAACCGGCGATGCGCTCGCGCAAGACCGACCGGCTGACCTTGGAATCGGAACTGCGCCGCGCCATCGAGCGCGAGGAAATCAAGATTCTGTACCAGCCGATCGTGCGGCTGGAAGACCGCACCATCGCCGGTTTCGAGGCGCTGGCGCGCTGGGACCATCCCAAGCTCGGCCGGCTGTCGCCGATCGAATTCATCTCGATCGCCGAAGAGATCGGCCTGATCGTCGATCTCGGCCTGTTCGTGCTCGATCGCACCGCCAAGCAACTGGCGACGTGGCAGCACGCCAGCCGCGCGCACGACGCGATCTTCGCCAGCGTCAACGTGTCGTCGCGGCAGTTGCTGCGCCACGATCTGATCCAGGACCTGCGCGGCGTGCTGGCGCGTTACGCGCTGGCCCAAGGCACGCTCAAATTGGAGTTGACCGAATCGCTGGTGATGGAAAATCCCGAACATGCCGCGCAGATGCTCATGCGCATCAAGGAATTGGGCGCTGGGCTCTCGCTCGACGATTTCGGCACCGGCCATTCCTCGCTGTCCTATCTGCAGCGCTTTCCGTTCGACACCATCAAGATCGACCAGTCGTTCGTACGCACCACGGCGCGCGGGACACGGCCGGTCATTCTGCGCTCGATCGTCGGGCTCGCGCACGATCTCGGCATGGATGTGGTGGCGGAAGGCGCCGAGACGGATTCGGACGCGGTCGAGCTATACCAGCTCGGCTGCGAATACGCGCAAGGCTTTGCCTTCGGCGAGCCGATGACCGCGGAAGCCGCGCAACGGTTGCTGACGGAGCGGCTCGAGCCCGTGCGTTAGCGCATCCCAAGGACGCCCATGCCCTGCTTCATCTGCACTGCCTGCGGCATGCAATACGCGGAAAGCGTTGGCCCGCCGGCGCACTGCCTGATCTGCGAGGAGGAACGGCAATACATCCCGCCGCGCGGGCAGATCTGGACCACGCTCGACGTGCTCGCGGCGAGCCATATGAACGCCTTCCGCGAATACGACACCGGCATCATCGGCATCGCGTCGCAGCCGCAATTCGCCATCGGTCAGCGCGCGCTGCTGGTCCGCACTAGCGGCGGCAACGTGCTATGGGATTGCATCGCGACGCTCGATGCCGCGACCGTCAGCATGATCAAAGGCCTCGGCGGCTTGCAGGCGATCGCCATCTCGCATCCGCATTTCTACACCACGATGGTGGAATGGGCGCGCGCCTTCGATTGTCCGATCCATCTGAACGCCGCCGACCGCGAATGGATCATGCGGCCCGATCCGGCGATTCATCTATGGGACGGCGACACGCACAAACTTTGGGACGGCGTGACGCTCGTGCGTTGCGGCGGCCATTTCGAGGGCGGCACCGTGCTGCACTGGGCGGGCGGCGCCGACGGGCGTGGCGCTATCTGCTCCGGCGATATCGTCACCGTCTGCACCGACCGCAAATGGCTCACCTTCATGCGCAGCTATCCGAACTTCATTCCACTGTCGGCGCGCGCGGTCGAACGCATTGGCGCGGCGCTCAAGCCGTTCGCCTTCGAGATGATCTATGGCCACTATTTCGACCGGGTGATCGCGAAGGACGGCAAGCTGATTTTGGAGAAGTCGATCAAGCGCTACGTGGCGGCGATCGAGGGAACGCGCGGCTATTAGCAAAGAGGGCTATTCGCAAAAATAAGACCGGCCGCGCGTTGCCTGGGAGGGATTGGCAAACGCGCGGCCGGATCGGGTGCGCGCCACGTGTGACCGGCACACCACTACCGTATTACGCAAGAAATTCTTGTGTTTTCCCCCAAGCTCACTTGCAGTTGTCGGTGGGGCCATCGTGCCTGGCAGAGATGAAGGCGATGTTAAATTGGGCCGACGCGCGCGTTGTTACGCACGCCGTGCGCCCTCTGGAAAAATACCTAAGGGAAAATCCCTAGCGCATGATCCCGAAAAGCATGTCCTCGACCCCGATCGGGGATGGGAACCGGTTTTCGGAAAAGATCATGCGCCAGCAAAATGTTAGGCGGCATTCTGATTCAATCAGAACGGATCAGACTGTAGTGCAAAAGTGCAAGCCGGCTTCCGAACGGAGACGCGGCGAGCGGTGGCTTATTCCCCGTCTTGCTCGTTCTTGCCGCCGATTTGCTTGAGCTTGGCGAACACCGCACTGACGTCGAGGTCGGCGCTGCCCGGCTTCTTCTCGGCTTCGGCGGATTGCGCGGCGGCGACTTCGGCTTCCTTGCGCGCGGTGGTCTCGGCGGCCGGCAGCAAGGTGGCGCCGGTATCGGCCGGCACCGGCTTTTCCTTGTTGGCGCGATTGACCTCGAAATCGAGATCGATCTGCGAGCAAAGCCCGAGCGTCACCGGATCCATGGGCGCGAGCGCGGCGGCATTCCAATGGGTGCGGTCGCGGATTGCCGCGATGGTCGACTTGGTGGTGCCGACCAGCCGCATGATCTGGCTGTCCTTGAGCTCCGGGTGGTTGCGCACCAGCCACAAAATCGCGTTCGGGCGATCCTGGCGGCGCGACACCGGCGTGTAGCGCGGGCCCTTCTTGCCGCGCTCGCTGCTGGGGATGGCGACCTTGGGCGCGGTGATGGTCAAACGAATGTCCGGATTGGCTTCCGCCTCGGATATCTGCTCGCGGGTGAGCTGTCCGGTCTGGATCGGGTCGAGCCCTTTGATTCCTTGCGCGGCATCGCCGTCGGCGATCGCCTTCACCTCCAGCGGGTGCAATTTGCAGAAATCCGCCACCTGGTCGAACGTCAACGCGGTGTTATCCAAAAGCCATACGGCGGTCGCTTTTGGCATCAACGGTGCAGCGGTCGACATGGCAAATCTCCTCTTACGCTTCGCCCGCCCGGGGGCGAAGCAGCAGATCATCCAAGATGATCGGAAAGTGGCCGGAATATAGGCAGAGGGCCAAGCCGACGCAACCTGCGGCTTGACAGGGCGCGGCGGCGCGGCCATGTCGAGGCGAAGAGACGCCGAATTCGTGTTTGAGGACCGTATGACTACTGCTAGCCCGGAAAAACCCGTCCTGAAAGTGCTGTTGTGCTCGCCGCGGGGCTTTTGTGCAGGGGTGGTGCGCGCCATCGAATCGGTGGAGCGGGCGCTCGCGATCTACGGGCCGCCGGTCTATGTCCGTCACGAAATCGTGCACAATCGCTACGTGGTGGAGGGCCTGCGCTCCAAGGGCGCGATTTTCGTCGAAGAACTCGATGAGGTTCCCGATACCACCGACGCGCCGGTAATCTTTTCCGCGCACGGCGTGCCGCGGGCGGTGCCCGACGAAGCCGGTCGCCGCCGCATGTTCGCGCTCGACGCCACCTGCCCGCTGGTCACCAAGGTGCACCGCGAGGTCGATATCCATCACCGCCACGGCCGCGAGATCGTATTGATCGGTCATGCCGGGCACCCGGAAGTGATCGGCACGCTCGGACAATTGCCGCAGGGCGCCGTCACTTTGATCGAGAACTTGTCGGACGTCGCCAATTTCAAACCGCGCGACCCCAACAAGCTCGCCTTCGTGACGCAGACAACGCTGTCGGTGAACGATTGCGCGGAAATTATCGAGCGCCTGAAAGAACGCTTCCCGGCGATCGTCGGCCCGCACAAGGAAGATATTTGCTACGCCACCACCAATCGGCAGGAGGCGGTCAAACGCGTGGCGCCGATGGTCGAAGCCATGCTCGTGGTGGGGGCGCCGAACTCGTCCAATTCGCAGCGCTTGCGGGAAGTCGCCGAACGCTCCGGCTGTCCGCGCGCCGCTCTTGTGCCGCGCGCGGCCGATATCGACTGGAAGGAATTCGGCAAGATCAGGAGCCTCGGCATCACGGCCGGCGCATCGGCTCCCGAAGTTCTGGTGGAGGAGGTCCTCGACGCGTTCGCGGAACGTTACGCGTTGGACGTGAAAACCATCTCCGCCGCCGAGGAAGGGATGTTTTTCCCGCTGCCTCGTCCATTGCGGGGGACGCAGGCGGCGGAGTGACGTTGCGATGGCCGTCTATACCGACGTCGCGGCGGACGAACTGACCCGCTTTCTTTCCGGTTACGACATCGGCGAACTGCTTTCTTACAAAGGCATCGCCGAAGGCGTTGAGAACTCCAATTTCCTGGTGCACACCGGCACCGGCAATTTCATCCTCACGCTCTATGAGAAGCGCGTCGCAGAGAAAGACCTGCCGTTCTTTCTGGCGTTGATGGAGCATCTGGCCGCGCGCGGTATCACCTGCCCGCAACCGGTGAAGAACCGGCAAGGCGGCGTGCTCGGCAATGTGGCCGGGCGGCCGGCGGTGATTGTGACGTTTCTCGACGGTCTTTGGATTCGCCGGCCGACGGCGGCGCATTGTGCCGCGCTCGGCGAGGCGCTCGCCAAGCTGCATCTGGCCGGCAGCGATTTTCCGTTGCGGCGGACAAATGCGCTGTCGATTGCCAGTTGGCGGCCGTTGTTCGCGCAGGCCAAGAGCGGCGTCGACAGCGTGCATCCGGGCTTGAGCGGCATCATCGCCAAAGAACTCGACGCGCTCGACCAAGCGTGGCCGCGCGATCTGCCGCAGGGCGTCATCCATGCCGATCTCTTTCCCGACAACGTGTTCTTCCTCGGCGATACTTTGTCCGGACTGATCGATTTCTATTTCGCCTGCACCGACATGCTCGCTTACGACGTCGCCGTCTGTCTCAACGCCTGGTGCTTCGAAGCCGATCATTCCTTCAACGTGACCAAGGGGCAGGCCCTGCTGCGCTCCTACACACGGGTGCGGCCGCTGTCGGCGGCGGAGCGCGACGCACTGCCGGTGCTGGCGCGCGGGTCGGCGTTGCGCTTTCTGTTGACGCGGCTGGTCGATTGGCTGGCGGTGCCGGACGGCGCGCTGGTCAAACCGAAGGATCCGCTGGAATATTTCCGCAAGCTGCGCTTCCACCAATCGGTCAAAAGCGCAGGCGACTACGGCATCGCATGAGCGGCGGCCGCAGCGAGCACAATCCGATCGCGGCTTGAGGCTTGCGAAACGGCGCAAGCTTCGGGATGATTGGCTGCCGATCGGCTGGCCCCGATCGCGCCGGGCCGCGTCCGCAAGAGGAGAATTGTCCGATGACCAGGCGATGGCTTGCCGTTGCGGTGGTCACCTGCGCCATCTTCGGCGACATCGCCGGCGCGGCCGCCCAATCGAAAGGTTCACGGCAGTGGGGTGCGATCGCGTTCACCCCGGACGGTACCCATGCAATTATCGTCAAGTACCCGTCGCGAAATTATGCGTCCGACAAAGCCATGGCCCGGTGCGAAAATCTCGGTCATGGGCGCTGCCAGGTGGTCGAAGTCCCGGGTGACAGTTGCGCGGCGCTTGCGACCTACGTCGGACCGGACCCGGGCAAGCGCAACCGCTACTCTCGCTCCGGTGTCGGCGACAGCAAAGAAGTGGCGGAACGGCTTGCCCTCATCAATGCCGGCTGCGAGAAGGCGGCCGACCGTGACAAATGTGACATCAAGGCGTCGTTCTGCGCCGACGGGCGCGGCACCCGGCAAACGACGGATTTCGTGCCGCCGCCCCCCGGAATCAAAATGCCGGAGCATCGCCGCGGCGGAACGGGCTTCGTGCAGCCACCCAGCGGAATCGAAATGCCTAAGCGAGGCCGCGAAAGAGCGGATTTCGTGCCGCCGCCCGGCTCGCTCAGGAATGACTCGATCTATTACGGTGCGATTGCTTTCACCGCCGACGGCTCGTGGGCAACCGTCTGGCGGGCGCCCAGCAAGCCCGTGGCCGAGGCTGAAGTCGCCAAGCGCTGCGCCAAGCTCGGCCGCGGCGGCTGCGAGGTCGTCAGCTTCCCCGGCGAGCAGTGCTTTGCGTTGGCAACCTTTATCGGCCGGTCGGGACGGAGACGTTGGAAGCTGTCTTTCACCGCCGGCGGCTTGACCGGGCCGGAAGCACAGCTTGCGGCGATGAGACGGTGCAACGATGACAAGCGAACGCGCGGGCGATGTCAGCTGAGAACAATGGTATGCGGCGACGGCCGCTGACCGGGATCGGTCCTATCGTCCCGCTCATTGCGGACGGTCCTGTTGGGACCCGTGGCCGGTGCGCGTGAGCACTTTGTCCGTGGCCGTTTATACCGACGGCGCCTGTTCCGGCAATCCGGGTCCGGGCGGCTGGGGCGCGATTCTGACATTCGGCGACCATGAGAGAGAACTCATGGGCGGCGAGGCGCACACCACCAACAATCGCATGGAATTGATGGCGGCGATCATGGCGCTCGAAACGCTCAAGCGTCCTTGCGCGGTCGACATGCATACCGACAGCGAATACTTACGCAACGGCATCACCAAATGGATCAACGGCTGGAAGCGCAACGGCTGGCGCACCGCCGACAAGAAGCCGGTCAAGAACATCGACCTGTGGCAGCGGCTCGATGAGGCGCTGCGGCATCACGACGTGCGCTGGCACTGGGTGAAGGGCCATGCCGGCCACGCCATGAACGAGCGCGCCGACCAATTGGCGCGCGACGGCCTCATTGCCGCGCGCGCCGGCGCGATCGGCGCCATGAAGACGAAGTAAGAGGCGCGAAATAGCAAAGTGGAAGTAGTCGTGGCCGGGCTTGTCCCGGCCATCCCGCTTAGAGTTCTGATCCGTTCAGATTGAATTCAGAATGCCGCCCAACATTTTGCTGGCGCATGATCTTTTCCGAAAACCGGGTCCCATCCCCGATCGGGGTCGAGGACATGCTTTTCGGGATCAAACTCCAGGATGGCGCCGCGCTTGCCTAAGCGAAGTCACCGGGACAAGCCCGGTGACGACACATTCAAATGCCGCGCTTGCTTAAAGCTGCGCCAGCAGCGCCTGGCCGCCGGAAATCTCGCACTTGCCGGGCGCGTCCTCGATGTTGAGCTGCTTGACCGCGCCGTCGTCGACCAGCATGGAATAGCGCTTCGAGCGCACGCCCAACCCGGCGCCGGCGCCGTCGAAATCCATGCCGATCGCCTTGGCGAATTCGCCGTTGCCGTCGGCGAGGAAATCGATCTTGCCCTCGGCGCCGGTGGCCTTCTTCCAGGCTTCCATCACGAACACGTCGTTGACGCCGGTCACCGCGATGGTGTCGACGCCCTTGGCCTTGAAGGCCGCGGCATTGGTGAGGAAGCTCGGCATGTGCAGGTTGTTGCAGGTCGGCGTGAAGGCGCCGGGCACCGCGAACAGCGCGACCTTCTTGCCCTTGAAAACCTCGTCGGTCGTCTTCGGCTTGGGACCCTCGCCGGTCATGACGCGGAACGTTGCGTTGGGCAGGCGATCGCCGACCTTGATAGCCATGGTTGTTGTCCTTTCGTGCTGAACTTTGTCGTTCTCCCGGCGGGCAAAATAGCGCAAGCCGCGGATTAGTCGAGACGAGTCTTGACCTCGATCGGCTGGTGGGCGCGCTCGATGGTGAAGGTCAACTCGAAATGCCCCTTGGGGTCGACGCCGGGCGGCAGCCCGTCGAGCGCGAAATGGAAATATTGACGGCCGGCGGGCGCGCCCGGCGCCGGCTTCGGGATGGGCAGCGCCCATTCCGGCGACGGCCCCTCGACGAACACGTGCACCGGCTCGCCGCGCGGCGCGGCAAGGTCGACGGCAACCATCGGCTTGGGCCCGCCGGAGGCGCGCTTGATCGTCAGCCCGGCTTCGGCCGCGCTCACCGGCATCGGCACTTGCGCCTCCGCCTTGGCCAGCGCGTCGTTGTTGGCCGAGGTGCCCGCAGCGAGCGCGAGCGTCGCGCTCGCCTCCACCGGAATGCACATCTTCTCGCACACCGCGTAGTCGGCCTTCAGATGCAGCGTGACCGGCTTGCCTTTCTGCTTCGGCACCACGTGCAGCGGAAAGATCACGTGGTCGTGGTAGCCGATGGTGGTGCCGGTCTCGTCGGTGAAAGCGTTCGGCGCCGGATAAAGCACGCGCACGCTGGCGACATTGTCGGAGCCGGGAAAACTGAAGCGCGGCGGCACGCCGGCGTCGCCGGGATAGCGCCAATAGGTGTGCCAGCCCGGCGTCAGCTTGATCTCGATGCCGGCGCGCACAGCGTCGGCGCCCGATTTGTTGCTGCCGGCGATCAGCCGCAGGTTCGAGTGCATATCGTCGACCCAGGGCGACGCATCGGCCGCGCGCGCAGCCTGAGCCAATGCCAACGGCGCGCAGGCGCAACCCGCAAGCAAGACGGCAACCAATCGGCGATTCGCGTTCATGCGGCCCGATTTAGTGCGAACGGCCATGGCGCACCACTGAATTCATCGTGAGCAGCGGGTGAATAGCATGTGTGCAAAGCCGTTCATCTCGCCACATTTGGCCCATTAAATGCATGGTCAATCGCAATTGTGCAACGATTGTGACTGCTCGAACTTTTTGCGGTCCGCTTCGTTTGCAAAGGCGGAACGATCGGGTAACATTTTCGCATGGGCAGTTCCAAGAATCCACCGGCAAGCCTTCCACCGGCACGGCCTCCGCGCGCGGCTATCTCGACGGCCAGATGCTGATCGCCATGCCGGCGATGGGCGACGAGCGCTTCTTGCGCAGCGTGATCTATGTCTGCGCGCATTCGACCGAAGGCGCCATGGGCATCATCGTCAACCAGCCGGCGGCCAATATCAGCTTCCCCGAATTGCTGGTGCAGCTCGAAGTCATCCCGGCGAGCGAGCGCATCGAATTGCCGACGCGCGCCGGCGCGGTGAAGGTGCTCAAAGGCGGGCCGGTGGAAACCGGGCGCGGCTTCGTTTTGCATTCCGCCGATTTCTTCATCGAGAACTCGACGCTGCCGATCGACGAAGGCATCTGCCTCACCGCCACCATCGACATCCTCAAGGCGATCGCGCGCGGCGACGGGCCGGCCAGCGCCATTCTCGCGCTCGGCTATGCCGGCTGGGCGCCCGGGCAACTGGAGAACGAGATCCAGGAGAACGGCTGGCTGCATTGCGCGGCCGACCCGGAACTGATCTTCGGCACCGACACCGAAGGCAAGTACCAGAAGGCGCTGCGCAAGATCGGCATCGATCTCGGTATGTTGTCGAGCGATTCCGGGCACGCGTAAGGGCGTCGTTGTCTGCCACCTTCACTTGCCTCATCTGTCATTGCCGGGCAAAAGGCGCGAAGCGCCGTCTTCGCGTTTCTTGACCCGGCAATCCATGACGCTCATCGGCAATTTCGACCGTAAGGTTGGTTACGCGGCTGCACATCATGGATGCGCGGGTCATCCTCGGGTCAAGCCCGAGGACAGGCGCCCGCGCATGACGTGAGTTTGTCGCCGCGACATGTGCCTTCACTGATTCAATTGTTAAACAGCCAACGCTCCGCCGCCCGGATTCGTCGCGGCGCCGGGTTCGCCGTCCTTCTCTTTCCTCCCCTCACACAACGCGAGGGGAATGGAGCGCCGAGCGGCGCACCGGGTCTTTCCGTCTTGCCGCGTTCCCTTTCGAGAGCGCGGGCGCCTCTCGGCGCTCCATGGCGGCGATTTCTGATCCCGGGTCCGCGCTTCCAGGAATACGCCCTATGCTGGTCATCGGGCCTCGGCGTGCAGATGCAAGCACCCGAACGCGTCATCGGCCAGCGCGCCAGCCCTCAGGCGGCCTGTCCAGCGAGCTCCTCGCAGAAGGGTCGTAGTGCCCAACGGGTCGGGTCCCGGGACCTCCCGGTGCATCGCGTGCGAAGCGAAGCAGCGGGCGCCGCACACCGGTGCCGCGGGTTGCCCCGCGACCGGCCCGGACCGCCACTGCCGCATCTCCGGCACCGGCGTCCCGGCTGCTCCGCCTCAGGATCGCCTCTAGAAGCGCCCCTCACTCGAGCAGGTAATAGGATTATTAGCATAGGACTTTGCGCCTGTCAAGCGGTCTCCGCGCGCGCCGGTTTGCACCCGCGCGCGCATTTGCCGCTGGCGATTTCGCGCGAACACCGCCATATAGACGGCCATGAGCAAATCACCGCGCGTCACCTTTCGCCCCAAGCGCATCGCCGAAGGCGAGTGGCAAATCGAAGCCCACTACCCCGGCGAAGAGGTCCGCATTATCACCGGCCTCACCAGCAAGGCCGACATCGACGATTGGATGAACGGCAGCCGCAAGATCGCCTGGCTGCGCTCGCAAGGGTACGCGAAGTGAGCGGCGGGCGAGCCGGCGGTCGCTAAGACGTTATCGGCGGGCAGGGACCGCGAAGCGCCGTCTTTGTGCCTGAAACCCAGGCAATCCATGAGCCAGATGGGATCGGCGCAGTAAACGTCTTCCAATTTTTGAAATCGATGCGGAGACGGTGTGATGGATGCAACTTTGGTTGTCATCGACAGCAAGGCTGAACTGGCGCGAGCGCGTGCGCTGGTTGACCGGCTGATGGCTTCGGAAAACGCGGCTGATGCGGCGCGACTGGAGGCGCAGGCGCACCTCATCGCCGCCTATGAGGGGAAGATGTGGCCTCGTCGCGCGCCGGGCACCGCCGAGATTGTCCGCCACCTCATGGACCAGCACGGGCTTTCGCGCGCCGACATGGTGCCAATCCTCGGTACCGCCAGCCGCGTGAGCGAGGTGCTGCTCGGCAAGAAGGGCTTGAGCATGACCATGGTGCAGCGCCTGCGCGCAGTTTTCCGCGTGCCGGCGGATGTGCTGCTGCCGCCGGTGAGGAAAGCGAATGGGCGCAAGGCCGGGAAGCGGAAGGCGGCGTAGTTTCAATGAGACGGGCATATGAGCAGGAAATCAGGGCATATCGTCAGATACACGGACGCTGAACTGCGCGCGATGGAAAGGCGCGGCGAGTCCAAGACCGACTGGAATGCGGCGGCGAAGAAGCCGCTGCCTTCGGGCGACGATCCCGACGACGCCATGGAGGAAATCGATTGGGGGACGACTGAGTTACCGATGCCACGGCGCAAGGCGCATACCACGCTGCGGCTCGATGCCGACATGCTCGGCTGGTTCCGCGCGCAGGGCAAAGGCTATCAGACTTTGATCAACGCGATTCTGCGGAAGTATTTCGAGCAGCAGACGAGGTGAGGCTATTCGGCCTCATGGTGAGGAGCGCCGCGCAGCGGCGCGTCTCGAACCATGGGGCCGCCCCATCCTTCGAGACGGGCGCCACGCGCCCTCCTCAGGATGAGGGCGGATCGATAACGGAGATCGTTTCCATGGCACACGTCAGAAAGGGACAGCTCACCGCCACGAAAGAGTGGGCAAAGCATTTGCGCTTCTGAAAGCGGTTTTATTGGAAAGCAGAGCGCAAAGAGGCGCGACGCCAAGCGAGAGAAGAAGCGAAAGCCCGGCCAAAGAGCCGGGCCTTTCATTTCGAAAATTGCCGGCGGTTTAGCTGGAGATATTGTGCCGCATACATCGGCTTTCTGCAAATGAATGTCGGATTATGATACGAGTAGCGCATGTTCCGAACGCAATCCTACTTTGACGAGAGCGGTTCGCACGAAGGCTCGCCAATTCTATGCGTGGCTGGTTACGTCTTTCGGAAGAACCAAGCGATCAAGCTTGGGCACGCGTGGCGGAAGGTTTTGCATTGGAAAAAGTTGCCGTACTTCAGAATGGTCGAATGCGCTCACGGAAACGGCCCCTTCTCCAGTTTGACCAAAACGAACGAATTGAAATCGCGTCACGCCTAATCGCGATAATCAAGAAGTTTGCGATTCAAGGCTTGGCTATCACGGTTAACAAAGCTGAATTCGATGAGGTTATGCTTACGCAGCCGATTGTGAGTTCTGTCTATGATAGCGCCTACGCTTTTTGTGCCCACACCATTTTAGCCGGCGTCTCTTGTTGGATTGATGCAAACCCGCTCGTAAATAACATGTCATATTTTTTCGAAGCAGGGCATTCAAGTGAATCGACTGCGAATAAGATCATGAATACACTTTTTCAGCAGCCGCAAAACAACGTCGCGTTTAGATATGGAGGGCACGAGTTTGTGCAAAAGGAAAAATGCCCCCAAGTGCAAGCAGCCGACCTATTAGCTTGGCAATGGTACAAAGATCGGAAGAACGAGCTAGAAAAAAGGCCGCGTCGAAAGGATTGCGAAAGCTTACTCCAATTGCACCACAATGCGATTTATCTCAACCGTGAAAAGCTGCAAAGAATGCTCTTTTCTGTTTCCCTAAAGCAAGCTCTACAAGAATACTGACCAAATAGGCCACGGTCGTAAGAAATTAGCGAATAGAAGCCCACCCCTTTCTATCGGGCAGCGCATAAATATCCCATTTTATAGGTGGCCGGCGAGAGCTCTCGCGCTCCACAAATTCCACAAGATGAATGAAAAGCTCCGCGAGGAGATATTCCGGGCCTTTCTCAACTATTTTGCCCTGCGCCCTAACTGGGTTAATTATTCCCCGATCAACGACAAAGATTTTGTCGATCACCGTCGCGCTTAGATTGAGCTCTTCGGCGACTGCCACAAGCCTCCCATATTCTTTCTTCATCCAATCCTTGGCTGCGATATCGGATGTATAGGCAACGACAATATAAAGACACCTATGGGAATCTGACTGAGCCGCGGCACCGCGCCTTCTCGCGTCGACAAATTTATGTCCAAAGGGTTTTAGGTTACGAACGAACTGAGAATGTTGCAAGCACGCTTCAACATGCGACTTGTTCAAAACACTCTTCACCTCGACAACCACATAGAGAGCCTCACAGGGCACGAGCGCACTCTCGCGCTGTTGGGAAATTGGTCGCGCTGCAAGCTTATCGTAGATTAAAATATCTAATTCACCTGTGCGATGATCGTAACAATCAATCGCCTCTCCTCTAACTGTGACTTCAAGGTAATCAGGCAGCCGCTGGCGGAGAAAGTCTGCGAATGACGCAGCTCTTTCATTCCCCTTTATGGACGGATGTGCAAAAGCAGACGATTTCTCGTGGTCGAGAACCAACTGTTTGCGAGCCGACTCAATTACATTCCTGAAAACGTCGCTGCCTTTTGGCATAGCTACGTTCCCACCCCATGCTCCTTCAACGCGCCCCCGATCTCATCCAGGATCACCGGGTCGTCGATGGTCGCCGGCATGGTCCAGGGATCGCCGTCGGCGATCTTCTTGATGGTGCCGCGCAGGATCTTGCCTGAGCGCGTCTTCGGCAGCCGCGCCACGGTGATCGCGAGCTTGAACGCAGCGACGGGGCCGATCTTCTCGCGCACCAGCGCCACGATCTCCTTCTCGATCTCGGACGGCGGGCGGTTGACGCCGGCTTTGAGCACGACGAAGCCGCAGGGCACCTCGCCTTTCAGGTCGTCCTTGATGCCGAGCACCGCGCATTCGGCGACGTCCTGGTGCGCGGCCAGCACCTCCTCCATGCCGCCGGTGGAGAGGCGATGGCCGGCGACGTTGATGATGTCGTCGGTGCGGCTCATCACGAAGACGTAGCCGTCTTCGTCCTTGTAGCCGGCGTCCGCCGTCTTGTAGTAGCCGGGGAATTCGTCGAGGTAGCTTTCCGTGAAGCGGTCGTCCTGCTGCCATAGCGTCGGAAAGTTGGCCGGCGGCAGCGGCAGCTTGACAACAATGGAACCAATCTTGCCGGTCTTCGACCGGGTGGCAGGCCTCGTCGACGATGTCGATTGAGTAGCCCGGCATCGGCACGCAGGCCGAGCCGTATTTCACCGGCAGCGCGCCTAAGCCCAACGGATTGCCGGCGATGCACCAGCCGGTCTCCGTCTGCCACCAGTGATCGAGCACCGGCTTTTGCAAATGCTCCTCCGCCCATTGGATGGTGGGCGGATCGGCGCGCTCGCCGGCCAAAAACAGCGAGCGGAATTTCGACAGGTCGTATTGCTTGAGCAGCTTGGCGTCCGGGTCTTCCTTGCGGATGGCGCGGAAGGCGGTGGGCGCGGTGAACAGCGACACGGCGCCGTGATCGGCGATGACGCGCCAGAACGCGCCGGCGTCGGGCGTGCCGACCGGCTTGCCCTCGTACAGGATCGAGGTGCAGCCGTGGAACAGCGGCGCATAGACGATGTAGGAATGCCCGACCACCCAACCGACGTCTGAGCCCGACCACCACACCTCGCCGGGATTGACGCCGTAGAGATATTGCATCGACCATTTGAGCGCGACCATGTGGCCGCCATTGTCGCGCACCACGCCTTTGGGGATGCCGGTGGTGCCCGAGGTGTAGAGGATGTAGAGCGGGTCGGTGGCGGCGACCGGCACGCATTCGGACTGGTCTTGGCGTATTCGACCGCGTGCTCCCAGATTTTGCGCCAGTCGTGGTCGCGGCCTTGCTTGAGCTTTGCCTCGCATTGCGGGCGCTGCAGGATCAGGCAGGTGGCCGGCTTGTGCTGGGCGAGCTCGATCGCCTCGTCGAGCAACGGTTTATAGGGAATGACGCGCGCGCCCTCGATGCCGCAACTGGCGGAGAGGATCACCTTCGGCTTGGCGTCGTCGATGCGGGTGGCGAGCTCCTTGGCCGCGAAGCCGCCGAACACCACCGAATGGATGGCGCCGATGCGCGCGCAGGCCAGCATGCCGATCACCGCCTCCGGCACCATCGGCATATAGAGGATGACGCGGTCGCCTTTGGTGACGCCGAAGTCGCGCAAGATGGCGCCGAGCAATTGCACCTCGGACAGCAGGCGGCCGTAAGTGAAGGTCTGCTTGGTGTTGGTGACCGGGGAATCGTAGATCAGCGCGGCCTGGTCGTTGCGGCCGGCCAGCACATGGCGGTCGAGCGCGTTGTAGCAGGTGTTGCAGACGCCGCCGGCGAACCAGCGGCCGTAGATGCCGGCGTTCTTGTCGAAGATTTTCTTGGGCTGCTCGTACCAGTCGATCTCGCGGGCCGCCTCGCCCCAGAAGCCTTCCGGATCGCGCTGCCAGCGCGCATAGACGTCGTGGTAACGGCTCGTGCGGGCGTCCATTGTCGTTCCTCCCCTTCAATCCTCACCCTGAGGAGCGCCGTCAGGCGCGTCTCGAAGGGCGAGGCCACCGATCTCGGGTTTATCCGGGCTCGGCTTTTAATTCGCGGCGCAAGTCGAGCAAGCCCGACTTGCGGCGCTTCGCCCCATCCTTCGAGACGCCCGCCTTCGCTATCGCTCCGGCGGGCTCCTCAGGATGAGGGCGAAGATGAAGTTTGGCCGCGATTGTGGAACGGCCGGCATGCGCAAACAAGGCTGGCGCGGCGGTCCCGCACGGGCTTTGATTTTAGGCAAGCCTCGCCTACTCCATTGGTCGTAAGCGATTCCCACCCGTCAGCGGCACGCTGAGACACCCCCTCACCCGGCTCGCCCGCCTGCGCGCAACGCGCTTCGGCGGGCTTTGCCACCCTCTCCCCGTATAGCGGGGTGAGGGAAGAAAGAAGCCCCGTGGCCATCATCTCCAATCCCGCCTTCTATCTGGTCGCGATCCCTGCGGTGATCGCGCTCGGCCTGTCCAAAGGCGGCTTTTCCGGGCTGGGCGCCATGGCCGTGCCCTTGCTGGCGCTGGTGGTGTCGCCGGTGCAGGCGATGGGCTTCATGATCCCGATCCTGCTGGTGCAGGACGTGGTGACCATCTGGAGCTATCGGCGCACCTGGGACGGCCGCATCCTCAAGATCATGATCCCCGGCCAACTGGTCGGCGTCGGCATCGCCTGGAGCGTGGCCACCTATGTGCCGGACTCCGTCATCCGCCTGCTGGTCGGCGCCATCGCGATCGTCTTCACGCTCAATCATTGGCTGCGGCTGGTCGAGCGCGCCGAGCGGCCGCGCCCGGGCCGGCTCGCCGGCACGCTGTGGGGCATCGTTTCCGGCTTCGGCTCGTTCTTCGCCAATGCCGGCGCGCCGCCGTTCCAGATCTACGTGCTGCCGCAAAATCTCGACAAGGAGACCTTCGTCGGCACCTACTCGATCTTCTTCGCGCTCGGCAATGCGCTCAAGGTGGTGCCCTATTTCCTGCTCGGCCAGCTCAATTTGACCAATGTGTCGACCTCGCTGGTGATGCTGCCGCTCGCCATCGCTACCAATATCGCCGGCGTCTGGCTGGTGCGGCGCACGCCGACCGAGTTCTTCTACCGCATCATCTATGTGCTGGTTTTCCTGATCGGGCTCGAGCTGATCCGCGGCGGCGCCATGGCGCTATTGGCGCACTGAGGCGGCCACCGCGGGCGGCATGAACCTCCCCTGCCCGGGCGGCGACTAATGCCAGCACCATCTTCGACTTGGGCGGGACCTGGCTATGCGCCTTCGACTGTTCGCCACCATCGCGCTCGGCCTTCTGGCGTCGCCCGCCCTGGCGGCAACGCAAGAGGATTTCGAGGCCTGCCGCTCGCGCGATCCCGAGCGGCAGATCGCCGGCTGCACTCAAATCGTCGCGGAGCCGCTGTTTCCGGCGCACACCCGCGCGCTCGCCTACCACATCCGCGGCCGCGCGCTCGCGTTCAAGCACGAGTTCGACCGCGCGATGGCCGACTATAGCGCGGCGATCAAGGTCGAGCCGACCTTCGCTGCCGGTTATATCAGCCGCGCCATGCTGCTGCTGGGCCGCGGCCAGTTCGACCGCTCGATCGCCGATTTCAGCGAAGCCATCCGGCTCGAGCCGACCGTCGCCGGCATCTACAACGGGCGTGGCCTCGCCTACGACTTTAAGCGCGACAGCGCGCATGCGATCGCCGACTTCGACGCGGCGATCCGGCTCGATCCCAAGCGCGCCGAGGCTTATTGGAATCGCGGCCAGGCGCACGAATTCGCCCACGACATGAAAGCCGCGCTCGTCGACTACCGCGAAGTGATCCGGCTTGAGCCGAATGCCACCCGCGGCCATATCCGGCGCGCCAAGGTCTATCTCTATCTCGCCGACAATGAGCACGCGCTCGGCGACGCCAATGCCGCGATCGGCATCGATCCGCAAGGCGCCGGCGGCTACATCGTGCGCGGCCGCGTCTACCGGGCCATGGGCGAGTTCGACCGCGCCATCGACGATTTCATCGCGGCGATCGGCCTGGAGCCGCGCAATGGCGACGCCTATCACCAGCGCGGCGTCGCCTACCGCCTGAAGGGTGACACCGCGCGCGCCATCGCCGACCTGAAAACCGCGCTCCCGCTCGTGCCCACCGATGGCTACGAGAATTCGGAAATCCGCGCCGAGTTGAGCACGCTCGGCGCCGACGCGCCGATGCGCGATCCGCTCAAGCTACCGAAGGCCAAGAACCTGCTGCATTCGCTGAAGTGAGGGCATGACAGCGGCATTGCTTGCCGGCCATTGCCTTCGCTAACGTATCGCCATGAGGGAGAAAACGACCCAATGGCGAAAACGCCCTACGACACCGATCTCGACCGCAATGCAGCAAATTTCCAGCCGCTGACGCCGCTGTCGTTTCTTGAGCGCGCGGCGAGCGTGTTTCCAGACCGCACCGCCGTCGTCCATGGCGGCTTGCGGCGCAATTACGCCGAGTTCTACGCGCGCGCGCGGCGGCTCGCCTCGGCGCTCGCCAAGCACGGCATCAAGCGCGGCGACACCGTCTCGGTCATGCTCGCCAATACGCCGCCGATGCTGGAGGCGCACTACGGCGTGCCGATGACAAAGGCTGTGCTCAACACGCTCAACACGCGGCTCGACGCGCCGATCGTCGCCTTCTCGCTCGACCACGCCGAAACCAAGGTGGTGATCGTCGACCGCGAATTCTCCAAGGTGATGAAGGATGCGCTGGCGCTGTGCAAGGCAAAGCCGCTGGTGATCGACTACGACGATCCGGAATATTCCGGGCAAGGTTCGCAACTTGGCGAGCGGCTGGGCGCGATCGAATACGAGGACTTCATTGCACAGGGCGATCCCGACTACGCCTGGCTAATGCCGGACGACGAATGGGACGCCATCAGCCTCAATTACACCTCGGGCACCACCGGCGATCCCAAGGGCGTGGTCTACCACCACCGCGGCGCCTACCTGTTGGGCGTCGGCAACGTGGTCACCTGTGGCATGGCCAAGCATCCCGTGTACCTGTGGACGCTGCCGATGTTCCACTGCAACGGCTGGTGCTTCCCGTGGTCGATCTCGGTGGTGGCCGGCACCCATGTCTGCCTGCGCGCGGTACGCGCCGCCGCGATGTATGACGCGATTCACCGTCACAAAGTGACGCATCTGTGCGGCGCGCCGATCGTGATGGCGACGCTGCTCAACGCGCCGGAGGCCGAGAAGAAGCCGCTGCCGCATGTGGTCGAGTTCTTCACCGCCGCCGCGCCGCCGCCGGAAGCCGTGCTGGCCGCGATGAAAGAGGCCGGCTTCAACGTCACCCATCTTTACGGCCTGACCGAATGCTACGGGCCGGCGGTGGTCAACGATTGGCACAGCGAGTGGGACGCGCTGCCACTCGCCGAGCAGGCGGCCAAGAAATCGCGCCAGGGCGTGCGCTACGGTGCGCTGGAAGCGCTCGACGTGCGCGATCCCGACACCATGGTGCCGGTCGCCCGCGACGGCGAGGCGCTGGGCGAAGTGATGATGCGCGGCAATGTGGTGATGAAGGGCTATCTCAAGAACAAATCCTCGACCGAGAAGTCCTTCGCCGGCGGCTGGTTTCATACCGGCGATCTCGGCGTCATCTATCCGGACGGCTATATCCAGCTCAAGGACCGCTCCAAGGACATCATCATCTCCGGCGGCGAGAACATCTCGTCGATCGAAGTCGAGGACGCGCTTTACAAGCATCCGGCCGTGATGGCGGTGGCGGTGGTGGCTAAGCCTGACGACAAATGGGGCGAGACGCCGTGCGCCTTCGTCGAATTAAAGCCGGGCGCCAAGGCCGCGGCCGACGAGCTGATGCAATGGTGCAAGAAGCATCTCGCCGGCTACAAAGTGCCGCGCTACGTGGTGTTCGCGGACATTCCGAAGACCAGCACGGGGAAGATACAGAAGTTTAAGTTGAGGGAGATGGCGAAGGGGGTGTGATCCGCTTCGCGCATCATGTCTCGGCCTCATGCTGAGGAGCGCGCCGGAGGAGCGCGTCGCGAAGCTTGGGGCCGCCTCAAGCTTCGAGACGAGCGCGCGCATGACGGCGATCGGTGCCGGCAGGCTCAACACTCAAAATGCCTTCGGCAATCCCGCTTGTCGCAGGACGGCGTTGGCGGTGTGCCGGCTGGCGATACCCGCGGGTACCGGGAAATTTCGTTTGGTGATCGGGCTGTACCAGATTTCGTGACTGCCTTTGCCCTGGCGCACGAGAATACAGCCTGCCGCGCGCAATCTTTCCCGCAGCGCGCGGTCGAACTGCGGCGCCATCAGGCGACGGCCGACTCGGCTTCGCGCAACGCGGTGATCTGAAGAAACAGCGAAGCGGGATCGACGCCAGGATGATTGTCCGGCAGCAGATCAAGCGCCATCGCCGAGATCTTTTCGAGCAGCGCATCGAGCGTCGGCGCGTCGGCAGCCGCGGGTATGTCGTCGCAATGACCGCTCCAGACTGACGCGTCGGCATCCCAGACAGCGGAAATTGTAAAGATCAGGGGCCTGTTCATTCGCGATTCCTCACGGCGGCAATTGTAGCCCAGATGCGGCGGCGGCAAAATCCGGGATAAGACGCGCAAAAGACACTGCTTTCGCGCGTACCGCCGCGCCCATGCGGCCTCTATACAGGCTTTGGCGCGTTGCACGAAGCGAGCGACTAAGCCGCCGCCTCTACCCCCACCACTAGCCGCTTGCCGAGCGCGCGCAGGGCGTCACACTCCACTAGCACCAAGAAACACGCTTCATCGCTCCGCGCTTTCGCTCTGCGCCAAATAAACTATCGTGAGCATTCGCTGGAAAAGCACAGAGCGCGACTTCGCCGGCAAAAAATTGAAAGCCGAATCGATAAACGGCTCTACCAATTCGATGCCATCAGCCTTCCACAGCGACCAGCAGCATTCCATAAACTGCTTTTCGGCGGCATCGCCGCCAACGGCCAAGATGGGCTCAAGTTTTTTAATTGTCAGCCCCAGCGATTGGCGGAGCTGCGCATCTACAGCGCGTTTTCCAAGCATGCCCCTACCCCCGTTTTCGAAATCAACTCTAGGCTCGCCGGCTCAGTATATTGCGCGACGCAAGCCGCTCCCCCGGTCAGGTCAATGCAGCTTCCGTTTTCTTGTCTTCCTGTCCAGGCAGCGCGACGACCGTTCGCGTTCGCTCCTTCGCCCCGTATACGATCACTTGGATAAACGAATATTTTTTCTTGAGTTCCAGACCTGCTTTCATCGCGTCGTCCGAAGTCGGATATTCCGATTTGAACTTGCCATCGATTTCGAGGACATACCCGTCCGATGGCAGAACGATAGCCGACGGATTCTTCGGCCTCGTCGCCGCAACATCGGCGGATGGATTTTTCAATTTCTTTGTATCGTTGCTCTTAGGCTGCTCAGCTGCTGCTTCTTTTATCGCAAGCGGTGGTTTCTTCATATTCGTGCCGATCCTCGGTACTTCATGTTTTCGATGAAGATGACGTTGTGACGTTGACGAGCCGGTCGCGGCATAGCTTGCATGAACCAGACACAAGCGACAGCAAAACAATCAGTCGCAGACCGCCGCCAAAAATGAGAGATATAAGTTAAAGAAGTGACCCCAGAGGGGGACCGCCGGGGTCACTCTTGGCTGGACACAGGGGTTCATGGGGGGATGGGTGTGCCCAACTTCATAGCACAAATAGGGTGAATCCGGCGCGTTTCAAGTGACGGCAAGACCCTGCCTAACTCGCTCATCCACAAAGACAAAACCCAGAAATGAAGGCACCTGATCTAAATCAATGACTTTGGTGGATTTTCGCGCTTCCTTTGCAAGCGTTGGAGTGGCTTGTCGCCTGAGGAGCTTCAGCCTCTTCGATGCAGTTGAGTGGACGCTATCGGGCAGTGTGTGAGGCAACACCCTCAAAAAAGAGCGGCCTCTGACCTTTGTCCTGAAAGCGTCCGCTCCACTATTTTCGGCCGGCTCGTTCACGGATGGGGATTCCGTGGCAAAACCAGATCACATCTTCGATCTTGAACGGCGGCAGCAAGTGCTCGAGCGCGAGATTGCTCAAGCTTTGTTGCATTGCTCGCCCGACGATCCGATGGTCGCCGATCTCAAGAGCCGCGTGCTGCATCTCAAAGAAGAAATCGAACGGTTTTGCAACAAAGCGATCGTGGATAGACGCCTGCACTGAAAGAGTGAAGTCCAATGCCCACGGAAAACGAGCAAATTTCGGCAGAGAGAATGCGCCAAAAGAAATTCGTCGCGATACTCGGGCAGTGCCTGGATTGCGGCGAGCCCGTCATTGAAACACAAGAGTTCCTGCGCACAGAAGACGGGATTCGGCATGCGCTTTGCTTCTTCGACACCGCGTTCGCCAAGCATACGCGGGAACACAAATCGAAGACGAAGCAGTAAAGCGATATCGGCGCGTGAACCGCCGTGACCGTCGATTGCCCGGCTCTCCAAGTGAGGCGGGGCCGCGTTAAGCCGGCGCGCGCCGGCGCACCGAAAAGACATACATATTCAAGAAAGCGTCTGGATTGGCTGCTTCAAACGCGTGCCAGCAATCGAGATCGGTAAGCGCGGCACCCGGAAACTGCTGCTGAAACGCCTCGATCTGCATTGGAGCAAGCTCGAACCCGAGAAAACCGAGGGCGTGCCGGTCGAGAAACGCCTTGATCTGCGGGATGGTGACGCGGTGCTCCATGACATTGAACAGCAGATCGCGGCATCCGCTCATGCAGTAGAAATCGACGGCAGCGCCCAAAAACATCAAGCGCTCGCCTTTCTCATGCAATAGGTCTTGCCTGAATCTGCGGATGTCCTCGGCAGTCGCCCGGTAACCGCGCTCGGCGATCAGAGCGCGCGCCGCCACGACGGGTTGCCTCGCGGTTTCGCTGTAGAGACCGATGCGCATGACGCCGTCCGGCTTGAGCAGGGAAAGCAGCACGCGCCATCCCGCCCACGGATCGTCGAGATGGTGCAACACGCCGACGCTCACGATACGGTCGAATTTTCGTGCAATTTCTTCAAGCTTGAGGATGTCGGCCTGCGCGTATTCGATATTGTGCAGACCCTCCTCGCGGGTTTTTCGCCGCGCATAGGCGAGGCTTGCCCGACTGACGTCGATCGCAAGTACCTGCGCCGCGGGGAATAAAATCGCCGTCTCCAATGTGTGCCTGCCGGTACCGCAGCCGGCGATCAAAATCTCGCGGACGTCACTCTGAACGATATCCTGCCGGCTAGCTGCTATCAGCGCCCGCCTGCTTCTCGTCCATCGCGGGTAGGGATTTTCCTCGTATTGCTGCATGACCTGCAGCGACACCGTGTCCTCCACCGTGGTCAGCGCCGAAATCAAATTCCGGTCACGCGCCTCTTCCAACGGCTCGCGCACCTGCTGGCGCACCAGGCCGGCCGCACTCGCGGGCCATTCCATCTCCAAGAGCAGTTCGGCGTTGGGCAAGGAATGCAACGGCCAATAGGCAGCGACCGCTGCCAACAGCATAGTTGGAGTTTCGCGCCTCGCCGCCAGATTTTGTATGAGTGCGTCGCGTAGCGCACCGACCTCGCGCGTCTCCTCCTCGCTTTGCGTGAAGACGAATTCGTTGATGAAGCACTGGATCGCGAGCGTGCAAAGCAACTCCGCAATATCGTCTTTGACGTTTCGGGATTCGGCAAGGCTTGCGGCGGCAATCCGCAGCAAAGCTGCGCGCAGATGGGTCAGAAAGACTTCAAGCGCCGCACCGAACAGTGCGACGGATTCCAGCGCGCATCGCAAAAACAGGTCGTGCGCGATTGCCGCCAGATCTGGCAGGGCCGCTACTCGCGATGCAGCGGCCGGCTGTGGCCAACTTTCGCCGATTTGCGTGAGGTATGCGACGACCGCCGGATTCTCCAATATGAAGCCCTCGATATGCTTTTCGCTCATACCGAGAGCGATCGCCGCCCGGAAATGCGAGGCCGCTTCGTCGCGCTGCCCCAATGCTTGATAGGAGGACGCGATATTGTAGTGGCAGGCCGGGTTGAATTCGTCCGCCGCAATGGCCTTGGCGAACATTTTGATCGCGACGTTTTGGCGATCCGCACTTTGCGCAATGACGCCCAGGAGATTCAGGCAGTCGACATGCGAAGGCTCGCGCGCGCGAATCTGGTGGCAAATATCTTGCGCCCGCGCGAGGCGACCGTCTTGAAAATGCCGGCGCGCCTCGGCCATGAGTTGCGCAAGGCCGACGCTGCCCGGTTGGCTGCGCGCAAAAGCGGGCGCGGCGAGACCGTCCCCGCGTTTCGCGGCGGCTCGCCGTTCTCGACGATTCATGCTGTAGCGGTCGCCCCCGTCATCGCCCCCACTTTATGGGACGACGACCGACCTCAACAACCGCTTTCTGGCGCGGCCTACGCGGCCACGCATCGTAGAAATTTCAAGCGATGAAAGGCTCAGCGCTCGCCGGCCGGCTGGCCGAGCGGATCGAACAGGTTGTTGGGGTCGTAGCGCTGCTCGAAGGTGCGCTGTCGCCCGAAGTGCAGGCCGGTGTTGCCTTGCTGAACGCCGTTCTGATTGCTCGTGCCGAAGCGCGAGACCTGCTGGTCGCGATCGACATATTTGGCGGTCCCGTCGGGATTGGTGTTGTTGAGGTCTTCATAGGTGAAGGCGTGCGCCACAGGCGCAACCAGCATCGCCACACCGACACCTGCGGCCAAAATCGCTAGACGAATTTGATGCTTCATGACGGCCTCGTTCGGCTGAAGGCGCAATAAATTCAAAACATTATGGCGGTACGGCGGCGGGATGGCAACGAGCGCGGGCCGCCCTCGGCCTTCGACGCGCGGCAGCGAAAATGCAAAACCGCCGCCTCGCGGCCACGAGCCGACGGTTATGCCTTCAATAACGAGAGGCTTCGATCAGTGGACGCTGGCGTGTCCGTTATGCCGCAAACGCTCGATTTCGTCCTTTACCTGCAACTTCTTCCTTTTCAGTTCCACGATTTTCAGATCATCGGTCGCGGGGTGGGCCAAACATTCGTCGATTTCTTCTTCCAGGGCCCGGTGCTTTTTTTCCAATTCCGCAAGATGCGATTGCATCGACATTTAAGATGTCTCCTCAATCCGTGGATCCTTAAAACAGCTAAGTCTAACCCAAACTCATCGCAAGGGCGACGGTACACCCGGCTTTGCATTGCAGCAAATACGGGAAAACCCGTTGATCCGCGGCACTTTTCCGGCCGCTTGAACCCGCTTGTGGAAAACGTGATAATTCCGGCGCTTTTGGCGCCGGAACGGGCCGGGTGTCGGGGCGCAACCTAGCGGTGGCGATGACCAAAGAAGAAGAGCGCGAGTTGCGGGAGCAGCTAGCGCGCCTGCAACAAGAGCATCGCGACCTCGACGCCGCCATTACGGCGCTCGCGGCCTCGCCCGGCTCCGATCTCATCCAGGTGCAGCGGCTGAAGAAGCGCAAGCTGGTGCTGCGCGACAAGATCCGGGTAATCGACGACCAGCTGACGCCGGATATTATTGCGTAGCTTCTTGCCGCTCCCCGCACGCGGGGAGAGCTATGCCCGCCTTTCCCGCTTGCGCGCATACATCGCCCGGTCGGCGGCGTCGATGGCCTGAGCCACGGTCATGTCGGCGCGCAGCGCGGCGACGCCGGCGCTGGCGCCGACCGACAACCGCTGCCCGTCACGGCCGACCGCGACCCGCTCGATCAGTGCCTCCAGCCCGCGCGCCTTGGTCAAGGCGAGCGGCTCATCGACGTGCCACATCACCACCGCGAATTCGTCGCCGCCCAGGCGGCCGACCACGTCGGAGGCGCGCACATGGCCGACGATTTCGCGCGCCACCGCCTTGAGCAGTGCATCGCCGGCGACGTGCCCGTGGCGGTCGTTGATCGCCTTGAAACCGTCGAGGTCAATATAGAGCAGCGCCGCATTGGTGCCGTAGCGCTTGGCATGGGCGAGCGAGCGGCTGAGCTCGCGCTCGAAGCCGCGCCGGTTGAAGATATCGAGCAGCGGATCGATATCGGCCCGCAGTTCCAATTCGGCGATTTTGCGCTCAGCCTTGGCGAGCTCGCTCTTGAGCCGCTCGATCTCGCCCACTATCGGCGTCGCCGGCGGCACCGCCGCCACGCCTGTCGGATATCCCCCCACGTGAGCCTCGCGAATCTACATCCCCGGCGTGTGATAATACAGCTTTCGCCGTCGCAAGTGGAGGGTCGAAATTGAAATCCGGCGACTATGCCGGCGTCGGCCCGGTCAGAGCGAGACGGTGTTGACCGTGCGGGCTTCGATGCCCTCGCGCACATAGGCGTAGAGCCGCGGATTGCGGGCGGACAAGATCTGCAAAGCGGCGAGCACCGCGTTGGCCGGCTCGAGCACCGTCATGACCGGCACCGCGCTCGGCGCCCGCAAGGACGACCAGACATCTTCGGCAAATTCCTTGGCGCTGGCCGGCACCGTAATGACGGGGATCGTCGACATCGCCGACAGCACCGGACCGGCGCCGTTCGAACGCCCGATATAGGCGATCACCACCGTGTCGGGGACTTCCTGCACCATACGATGAAAGATGGCGGCGGCGTTGACCGGCTCCTTGTGCACCGAGCAGGTCACCACGCTCATTAAATCCTTCAATTCTCCGAGCGCGTCGGAGAAGGCGTCGGTTTTGTCCTTGTCCGAGCCGCGCCACAGAATGATGCGCTGGCGCGGCACCAGGAAGTGACTGGTGATTTCCGACACCCGCCGGTACTTGGCGGCGACGTCATCGAGCGCGCCGCCGTCGCGATAGACCTGCTTGTCGATATAGTTGCCGCTTTCGATCACGCGCCAGGAATCGTTGTCGATGACATCGGCGAGCAACAGGTTCTTCTTGGAATCGAAGCCGAACTCGACCTTGAGATCGACCAGCCGGCCACCTTCCAACTGCCAGGCCTTCTCGAGCGCAAGGAAGGCCTGCCGGGCGACCCGCTTCATCTCCGGGAAGAACTTGGCTTCGTCGACGCGGCCGAAAACGTCCTTGGTCGAGAGCACCAGAAACGGTTCCTGCCCGAGCAATGGCTTCGCCGGATTGTAGAGCTCGATCTGCCCGGCATCTTCCACGAATTGCATGTAGGGATCGTCGGCAACCAGCGGCTTGCCGTTCCATTTCTTATCTTTGGTCTTGAGGTAGAACTCGACCAGCAGGTGCGGAAACAGTTGCCCTTTCGCCAGGTGCGGATTGCGCTTGAGATAGGAGCCGTGCGCTTCGCGCCGCACCACCACCTCGTAGGGCAGCATGTCGCACTTGGGCGCGACGAAGGAGATCGGGCTTTCCTGCTCGACGAAAGCGACCGGCAGCCCGCAGGCCTTCAATAGACGGAAGACGTTGCAGGTGGTCGCGTTCGCCAGCCGGCCCTTGTCCGGGATGATGTCATGCTTGGCGCCGTCGCCGGCCGTGATGTCGTCCTTGGACTGCACGGTCACCAGATCGGAACCGCTTTTGAGCAGATGAATCGTTTTCGTCTTGCCCTCGGTCACAAAGGCGCCCGCAGCGGGCTTCTTGGTAAGGCGTTCTGACATTGCGACGTCCACGGCCGGTTCCCATATGCAAGTTGGCGGCAAAAAGCGCGCTCGACACCCTCTAACTAGGGCAAGTGGGGCCCAAATAACAGAGTGGCCCATGCTCGCAACGGTGCACGGGCTGTGGAAATGTTGGTGTTGCGGTCTCGCCTGTCAGTCGACGGAGCGCCGCCGACGCGCCATCCCCGGGATGGAACCAATGGACTCTTATCCGCTTTTCTGCTAGAGCCGCCCGACTCGAAAGCCCCTGCCATTGCAGGGCTTTTGACTAAAAACCCGCCCGAGCCACAACGAAGGAGCAAGCGTGCAGGTACTCGTTCGCGACAACAATGTCGACCAAGCCCTCAAGGCGCTGAAGAAGAAGATGCAGCGCGAGGGCATTTTCCGCGAGATGAAACTCCGCGGCCATTACGAAAAACCCTCCGAAAAGAAGGCGCGGGAAAAGGCGGAAGCGATTCGCCGGGCCCGCAAATTGGCGCGCAAGAAGATGCAGCGCGAGGGTCTGTTGCCGATGAAGCCGCGCGTGGTTCCAGGCGCCGGCGGTCCCGGTGGCGCCGGCGGCCGTGGCCGCAGCGGTCCGCCGCGTTTCGGTTGATCGCCTGCGGTTTTTGACCGCCGTTGAATGAGAATTATCGGTGGCGCGGGCTACATTCGCCCGCGCTATTGTTTTTGGGCCGCCGCATGGCCGAACCTTCGCCGCATTAGCGGGCTGTGTGGGAACAACCGCGAGAGCAGGCCATGAGGGTCGCGCAACAGCACAACCATCGCCTCCGCACGGCGCTGATCGCTCTCCCGCTCATCGCCGTGACGCTGGGCGGCTGCTCGACAGCCGCGCTTAATTTCGCGGCCGCCGGCGCGCCCGAGAGCGAGGACGCGGTCTATGCCACCTCGCCCGCCAACATCGCCTCGCTCACCGACGTGGTGCGGCGCAACCCCGGCGATCCGCAGGCCTACAATATGCGCGGCTCGGTGTTCGGCCAGGCCGGCCGCTATGACGAAGCGCTCGCCGATTTCAACACGGCGATCAGCATCGATCCTCACTACGCGCAGGCTTTCGCCAATCGCGGGCTGGTCTATCGCGAGACCGGCAAGCTCAATCTCGCGCTCTCCGACTACAACAAGGCGATCGCGATCGATCACACCTACGCGGTGGCCTATCTCGGGCGCGGCATGGTCTACCGCCAGCAGCACAAGCTGTTCGCCGCGCTGCAGGACTTCGACAAGGCGATCGCGTTGCGGCCGGACAATGCGCAGGCCTATTACAACCGCGGCCTGCTCTATCAGGCCAAGAACCAGCACGGCTACGCCATCGACGATTTCACCACCGCCATCGGTCTGTCGACGCAGCAGGCCGACCCCTATATCGCGCGTGGGCTCAGCTACATGGCGGTGAAGGACTACAAGAACGCGGCCAGCGACCTCGACCAGGCGGTCGGCATCGCGCCGCAGAGCGTACAAGCCTGGACCAGCCGCGGGCTTGCCTATGAGCGGCTCGGCGACAAGGAAAAGGCCGCCGGCTCCTATGCGCGCGCGATGAACATCGACCAGAGCTATCGGCCGGCGCGCGCGGGCTTCTTCCGCGTCGGCGGAAGGCTCGGGCAGGCGTATCAGGCGTTCTAGCGCATGATCCCGAAAAGCATGTCCTCGACCCCGATCGGGGATGGGAACCGGTTTTCGGAAAAGATCATGCGCCAGCAAAATGTTAGGCGGCATTCTGATTCAATCTGAACGGATCAGACTCTAGACAGCAGCCGCTTCCGCCCACAATGGGTTGCGCGCGCTGTTTTCCCATCGAGTCTCCGGCGCGCATCTTCGTGCAGGTACTGCCCTCTCCGGGCCCGTTCGACATCGAGATGAATTGCGTCGCGGGGCCGTAGGCCCAGACCCTTGCCAAGCGGAGTCACAACCGTTATATATGCGCCAATGCGCATTACCGCATATAATGCAATACCGGTGTAACATCATGAATTCGCTTACTATTCTCTCCGCCCTCACCGAGCCCACCCGGCTCGAAGCCCTGCGCATGGTGTGGGACGGCCGCGAACATTGCGTTTGCGAATTGATGCGCGACCTCGGCGCCAGCCAGTCGCGCATGTCCCGTCACATGGCGACGCTCAAGTCCGCGGGCCTCGTCTCCGACCGTCGCGATGCGCAATGGGTGCGCTACCGGCGTGCGCCGAATCTTCCGCGTGAGGTGGTCGCTCTTGTCGATGCCGCGCTGGCGCTGCCGCCAAGTCAGCAAAGGCACGCCGCATGACCCTGCAGTCCATCAGCGAACGCGCACCCGGCGCAGCCCCGTCAAACGCAAAGTGGGTCGGCGGGACATTGGTCGCCCTGATCGTGTGGGCACTCGTCTACAGCCAGTTGGCCCCGTTCTCGGATTGGTTCGTCGCGCAGTTGCCGGTCAAGCCGGATAGCCAATTGGGCGCGGCGATCGCTTTCTTCGCTTACGATATGCCGAAGGTGCTGATGCTGCTCACGCTGGTGGTATTCGCCATGGGCGTGGTGCGCAGCTTCTTTTCACCGGAAAAAACGCGCGCGCTGCTGGCCGGAAAACGCGAGGGTGTCGGCAACGTGCTGGCCGCGGGGCTCGGCATCGTGACGCCTTTCTGCTCCTGTTCGGCGGTCCCGCTGTTCATCGGCTTCGTCAGCGCCGGCGTCCCGCTTGGCGTCACTTTCTCATTCTTGATTTCCGCACCGATGGTCAACGAGGTCGCTCTCGGGCTTCTGTTCGGGCTGGTCGGCTGGAAGGTGGCGCTCACTTATCTCGGCTTCGGTCTGGGCGTCGCCATCGTCTCGGGCTGGGTCATCGGCCAGCTGCATCTCGAACACTGGCTCGAACAGTGGGTGCGCGACATCCGCACCACGGCGGCCGAGCTGCCGCCGGAACAACTCACCGCCCGCGACCGCATCAAAGCCGGGATCGACGCCGTCTACGACATCGTCGGCAAGGTCTGGCCGTGGATGATCGCCGGGATCGCCGCCGGCGCCTTCATCCACGGTTATGTGCCGACAAGCCTGCTGGCCTCGCTTATGGGGCACGGCGCGTGGTGGTCGGTGCCGGCCGCGGTGCTGATCGGCATCCCGATGTACTCGAACGCCGCCGGGATCATCCCGGTGGTCGAGGCGCTCATCACCAAGGGCGCCGCGCTCGGCACCGTGCTGGCCTTCATGATGTCGGTGATCGCGCTGTCGCTGCCGGAGATGATCATCCTGCGCAAGGTGCTGTCGATCCGGCTGATCGCCGTTTTCATCGGCGTCGTTGCCAGCGGCATCCTGGCGGTCGGCTTCCTGTTCAACGCGCTGTTTTCATGAGTTCGAATGGAGACCGTTATGAAAGACGTCAAAGTCCTCGGCCCCGGCTGCAAACGCTGCGTCGCCACCGCCGAGATGGTGCAGACCGAAGCCGACCGGCTCGGCGTCCCGATCAAGATCGAAAAGGTGACCGATTACGCGGCGATTGCCGGCTTTGGCATCGCCTCGACGCCGGGCATCGTCATTGACGGCAAGGTGGTGCATGCCGGCGGTCTGCCGAAGCCGGACGATCTCGCGCGTTGGCTGGCGGCCTAACAGCGAACCGGCCGCGCGGGGCGCCTATGGGCCCGAGACCCCTATGCGCGATGAAATAGAGTATGGGAGGGCTTGGGCCGAATGCACTAGCCGCGGACAAACTCGTCTTGGCTACCGTCAACGCCCCATACAAGAGGAGTATCGACGCGGCAACCTTGCGGAATTGTCTTGCCAAAGTCGATTTTGACCAATGGTTAGTCCACGTTGCGACTTTCTTCACGGACGTCGCGCCGGAATTGGTGTTTAAATTTTCCGACGGGCACGGTATCTCCAGGTCGACGCTCGCCAAAGCCTATCTGGCCATGAAGAGAAAGACCGGCGAGCGGAATCCGGGCTTGGAGGCTGATCTTGTCCGAATGGCGTCGTCTTCTCGGTCGAACTATCGAAGGTCTAGCTCGTCTTCGAGAAAAAGGAAGCGCGACTCCTAACTGGGTCCTTGGCGGCGGCACCGCGCTCATGCTTCATACTGGGCACCGCTTTAGCAAGGATATCGACGCTTTCATAACCGATCCGCAATATCTCCCAATGCTTTCGCCGCGCTTGGGAGGCGAGGATATTTGGGCGTGCGACACAAAGCGCGGATGTTGGCCGCCCTAGCCCGCGCTAAACACAAACCTTGTCCCCACCGCCGAGTGGATCACCTTGTCGCCGAGGGCTGCGCGGGCGAGGTCGTAGAAGCGCTCGCCGGTGCAATGGCCGACGATGATGTAGTCCGGGTCGATCGCGCGGAATTCCTCGATGGTGGCGTGGCAGTAATCGTCGCCGAGCGGGTGCACGATGTGAAAGCCGCCGATCACCGCCAGCACCTTGTCGACGCCGGAGGCGGCGATGGCCTGGCGCACGGTATTGATCACGCCACGATGGCTGCATGAGGTGAGCACGACCAAGCCCCGGTCCTTGACCAGATAATTGGTGGCGATCTCGTGCTCGAAATCGTCGGGCATATATTGCCCAGTATTCTTGGCCGCCGGCATCTTCTCCGGGAAGCAGCCGAAGCCATTGTCGATGCCGACGATCTCGTCGGTGGCCCGCAGCGGTTTCTCGAACGAGGTCTGCCCGATGCGCCCGGTGGTGAAGCCGTGATCGGCGATCAGCGCCGGCTCCTCCGCCATCATCAGATTGAGATCGGCGTCGCCAATCGCCTTGCGGTCGAGCGCGCCGAATTGGCCGCCCGGATTGCGGCGAATGCAGAAGCAATCCTCGCCGCCGACATAGAACGGCAGCTTGCGCTTGAGCTTGCCTCTGTTGGCATTGAGAAATCCGAGCATGCCGCCGAAATGGTCGTAGTGGCCGTGGCTGAGCACCATGGCATCGAAGGTCGACGGGTCGACGCCGAGGATCGCCATGTTGTTGGTGAGCACTTCCGGCGTGTAGCCGAAATCGACCAGCACATTGCGCTCTTCGGTGCCCACGAACGACTGCGCGTGCATGGCCAGGCCCCATTCGCCGTTGAGCACATGGCGCGGCGGCTGGTCCGGCTTGGTGTTGCCGCCACGGCGCTCGACGGTGAGGCCGTCGCGTTTTTCGTTCGGCACGAATTGGGTGATGAGCGTGTCGGTGACGATGCGCACCGCGACGCGGTCCACTTCCGGCGGCTTGCGGCCGAGCAACGGCGCCTTACCCGTTTGCGCATTGGCCACCATGCTGGCGACCATGGCCGAGACAAAGCCGGCGCCGCCGGCGCAGAGCGGGCCGAAATCCGCAGCCAGCGACGGGCCGCAGTTGCAGACATTGAACAGCATGACTGATGTCCCCCGGGCGCGAGATGTATTCAATCGATCATATGCGTCGCGGTGCGATCTTGTCCAACGCACTCGCAATGTCATGGCCGGGCTTTTCCCGGCCATCTCGCTTAGGAGGGTCGTGCGTCCCTCAGCGAGATCGCCGGGCCAAACCCGGCGATGACAACAATCGGAGCCGAGGCTAATGCAGCCCCGCCAAAAACTCGCGGACCACCGCCATCGCGCCGTGGCCGTCGAGATCGACATGGCCGCCGGCGGGAAAGCGCACGAAGCGCTTGGGCTCGTTGGCAAGCGCAAACAGCCGCTCGCCAAAGCCGATCGGAATTATGCTGTCGCGTTCGCCGTGCAGCACCAGGATCGGCGCCTTGACCCGCGCGATGCGCCGGTCGGAGCGGAAGGTGTCCTTCATCAACCAGCGCACCGGCGCGAACGGATAGGCGGCGGCACCGACATCGGCGGCGGAGGTAAACGGCGCATCGAGGATCAGGCCGGCAACGGTGCGCTCGGCGGCGAGCGCAACGGCGACCGCCGTCCCGAGCAACTCGCCCCACGGCACGATGCGCTTGGGCGAATAGCGGGCGACCGCGAAGTCGTAAGCGGCGCGCGCATCGCGTATCAGCCCCGCTTCGCTCGGGCGGCCGCTGGAGCCGCCATAGCCGCGATAGGACAGCGCGACCAGCCCGGTGCCATCGGCCGTGAGATCGCGGAAGCGATCGACACGCAGATTGAGCGCGCCGGCATTACCCTGGAAATAGAGCACCACCGGCATCTCCCCGCGCGGGGCGACGTGCCAGGCGATGAGTTTTTCACCGTCTGAAGACGTGAGGGTGACTTCCTCCGCCTGCGGCAGGCCGGCCGCTGCCGGCGGCGTGCGCGTTCGGTCGGGGAAATAGATCAGCGCGCGCTGAAACACATACATCAGCGCCAGCACGGCGGCGTAGCCGAGCACGACAATAACGATCAGCGATTTCACGACCGTCATGACGCGGCCGTCCGGCGTACCGGCTTGCAGGCGCCCTGTGCGATCAAGGCGGCGGTTTGAGCACGGATCATGTCGGCAAGCGAGCGCGCCGCCGGGCGCTGCGCGCGCGCGCGGTTCACCGCCGGCGTCCAGGTCACCGCCATGCCGCGCAGCGGCGCCAAGGGCCACAAGCCGACAAAGAGCGGACGTGCCCCATCAGGCCAGCCCCGCCTCACGGCGGGTGATTTCGTAGAAGGCGCTCCAGTCGGCGTCTTCCATGCCGGCTTCGATGCCATCCCTTAACTTGCGTTCGACGATGTTGCCGGTCTCCAGTCGAGCGCCATTCTCTTCGGCGGCGGCAAGCATGAGTCGGACGTCTTTCAGCCCGGCCTTCATGCTGAAACCAGCTCGACCGCCGAAATCACGAGCGCGCAGCTTTTCCGCGTACATCTTCGGGCCGGGATGCGCGAACCACATCTGTTGATAGAAGTCTCGCAGATAGACCAGCGGGATGCCGCACTTTTCCGCGAATGCGTAGGTCTCGCCGATCAGCTCAAGGGTCGAAACAACATTGAAATTGATTGCAAGCTTCATGCAATTCGCGATGCTCGGCCGTTCCGAGATCGCAATCACTTGTTTGGAATACGCCATGCAGACCGGCGTCACGATCTCGACGGCCGCAGGGTCTCCAGCGACGTACGATAAGAGCTGTCCATTCGCCGCCGCCGCGGCGGGCCCAACAACGGGGCCGGAGATATAGAAGCTGCCGTGTTTGGTATGAGTTTGCTCCAATTCATCGGCACAGCGCGGCGAGATCGTTGCCAGACAAACGTGGACTGAGCCAGAACGGAACCCCGCAAGGATTCCTTGATCACCCTGAAGATTGTCGAGAACGGACTGGTCGTCCATGAGGCAGGTGAGCACAACGTCCGCACCCCGCGCGGCCTCCTTCGCGCTCGCCGCCGGTTTTGCGCCTTGCTCGACGAGCGGTGCCATCTTTGACGCAGTACGATTCCAGACGGTCAGATCGATGCCGCCCGCCAGTAGGCATTTGGCTATATTCGAACCCATGCTCCCGAGGCCAATGAATGCCACTTTCTTCGCTGAGCTACCCATGACCGGCTCCCCTCGTCCGCTTTACCACCGATAGCGGGCTTCCTCGTTCATTCCTTTTCAGTCCGCCCTCTAGTCCACCGGAAACGCCATGGTGCTGAGCAAGGCCAGCGCCGTCTGTCGGCTGTCGAGCCGGGTGTGCTGCACGACGATCGGCACGTTCGAAACGATCACGCTGGAGAAATCGGTATCTTTGGGCACCGGCTCCGGATCGGCGAATTCGTTGAAGCGCAGATGGCGCGTGCGCTGCGCGCCCACGGTGAAGCGGTAGGGGCCGACCGGCGCGCGATCGGAAAAATAGACGGTGACCTCCACCTGCGCGTCCTTATCGCCGGCGTTGAGAATGCAGATGGTTTCGTGGCTGGTGAGCTGGCGCGTCTCTCCGGTCGAGGCCGGCGGGATATAGCCTTCGGCCACGGCCCAGACACGGCGTCCGATTGCGTTTGGCATGGCATTTACTCCTTTCCGTCGGCGCGAATGAAGCCGCCGATGCGGCCGGTGTGACGCTCGTGGGCGATGCCGGCGTCGGGGCCGAACGGATGCCCACCGAAGCCGTGGCGCATCATGGCGACGGCGCGCGCCCAATTGTGCTTGCTATCGCGCGACGACACCAGTTGCACGACCGCCTGCGTGATCACCGGGATCGGCACTTCCATATGCAGTGCGTCATCAACCAGCCAGTTCACTTCGCCGGTGTCTTCGACATAGGACGGGATCTTCTCCATGCCGCCCTGCTGAACATACATCGCTTCCATCAGGTCTATCAGCCAGGAGCGGATGACCGATCCGTGTTGCCAGTTGCGCAGGATGTCCACGATGGGAAGCGGTTCGCGGTAGTGAGCGAGCAAGTCCATGCCCTCCCCGATCGCCTGCAACATGCCGAACTCGATGCCGTTGTGCACCAGCTTGACGAAATGGCCGGCACCCGGCCCGCCGCAGCGGACATAACCGCCCTTGACCGCGAGCTTGCGCAGGATCGGCTCGATCGCATCGATGGCGGCATCCTCGCCGCCGACCATGAAGCAGGCGCCGTCGAGCGCGCCGCCCGGCCCGCCGGACGTGCCGGCGTCGACAAAGTGGATACCCTTCTGCTTGAGCCGTGCATGGCGGCGGATGGAATCGCCCCAATAAGAATTGCCGCTATCGGCGACGATGTCGCCGGGCTGCAAGACGGCCTCAAGCTGCGTCAGTACGGAATCGACCGGCGGGCCGGCCGGCACGTACACCATGATAAAGCGCGGCGGCGGTAGCAGCGCGGCCAGTCCGGCAAGATCCTTGGCGGCTTTCAAGCCGGCCTTCGTCAGATCGGCGGACACCGGACGGGTATCGTAGCCAGCGACGGTGTAACCATGGGCAAGCGCGTTCTCGGCGATACCGGCGCCCATCTTGCCGAGACCGATCACACCGAAGCCTTTCAAGGTAGCGGCCATTTCGAAAAATCTCCTAAAATTAGAAATTTCATCCCCGATATTGTAGCACACAACGCCGATCGTTGGTTGCACGCGCGGCGGCGCACCGTGCGCTAAAATTCGGCGCAGACCGGACGCGTGAGCACGGCGACCGATTCCTGTCGAAAGCGCTTCTTATAGGCGGCGGCCGCGGCGTCGAGGCGCACACGCGCCGCCGCGTCGTCCGGTACCACGACGATGACAATCTTGCTCGGCTCATGCACGATATGCCCGGAGCGGTCGCGCCATTGCCCTTGGGCGTCGAGCACGCTCAAGCCGTCGGGGAAGCGCGCGGTGAGTTCGCGCCTGAGGAAAGTCTGCCATTGCCTATCGCCGACTGCGAGCCGGCCGCCGATGTTGCGGCCGAAATGGAGTTCGGCGCGCAACATCGCCTTGCCCGGGGCTGGGCAGACGACTTGCTGGCCCGGCGCGGCAGGCGCCAGCATGACGGCAGCGGCGGCAGCCAGGGCCTTCAACGTTCGCATCGGAAAATGATAGCACAGCGGTCATGAGCCCACCGCTTGCCATCCGCCCCGCCGCGCCCACCGACGACGACGCCATCTGGCGCATTTTGGAGCCGACATTCCGCGCCGGCGAGACCTATCCGATCCCGCGCGAGGTCTCCCGCGCCGATGCGCTGGCCTACTGGCGCACGCCCGGAAACTGGGTGTTCGTGGCCGAGGACGGCGGCGCCATCGTCGGTACCTACTACTTGCGTGCCAATACGCGAGGCGGCGGCGACCATGTCGCCAATTGCGGCTACATGGTCGCGCCCGACGCCATGGGCCGCGGCGTGGCCCGCGCCATGTGCGCGCATTCGCTGGTCGAGGCCAAGGCGCGCGGCTTTGCCGCCATGCAGTTCAATTTCGTCATCGCCTCCAACGAGCGCGCGGTGCGGCTGTGGCAGAGCATGGGCTTTGAGATCGTCGGCCGACTGCCGGGGGCATTCCGCCACCCCCGCTTGGGGGCGGTCGACGCTTTTGTGATGTTTCGGATGCTATGAGCGAGGTCCGGCGGCTCAGGGCCCGGACTCATTAAGGCAAATTTCGTCCCATCGTCGGAAAACTGTGCGTGTCGGATGCAACCATCCACGCACTCAGCGGTTCTAGGATCGCGGGGTCACGGCACCGAGATGCCGGAACCCGGGGGCAGGGACGACGTCTTAGGTCGGGTCGGGGTCTGAATGGATCAGCCGGTAAGCTTTCTGGAAGGCGAATTCGAGCGGGCGGTGGCGGCGCGCGGCGAATTGAACGACAACATCATTCCGATTGACGGGGCGCTGCGCAGCCAGGAGACCCTGCGCGAGCGCGAGCGGCGCTTTCGCGACCTGCTCGGCGCCCTGCCCGCCGCCGTCTACACCACCGATACCGAGGGCCGTATCACCTATTACAACGAGGCGGCGGCCGAGTTGTGGGGCGTGCGGCCGACGCTCGGCACCGGCGAATGGTGCGGTTCCTGGAAGTTGTTCTGGCCGGATGGCATGCCGATGCAGCATGACGAGTGCCCGATGGCCGTCGCGCTGAAGGAAGATCGGCCGGTGCGCGGCATGGAAGCCGCCTGCGAGCGCCCGGACGGAACCCGCGTCCCCTTCCTGCCCTACCCGACCCCGCTGCATGACCGGACCGGCAGGCTGGTCGGCGCGGTCAACATGCTGGTCGACATCACCGAGCGCAAACGCGCCGAAGAGCAGCAGACGCTGCTGATGCGCGAGCTGCATCACCGGGTCAAGAACATGCTCGCGACCGTGCAGGCGATCATGGGCTCGACCGCACGTTCCTCGGAGACCATTGAGGATTTCAAGACCGCGTTGATTGGGCGCATCGGCGCTCTGGCCAAGACCCACCTGCTGCTCAGCACAGAAAGCCAAGCGGCGGCGTTCGTCGATATTCTCCGTGGCGAGCTCGACGCCTTCGACGACGGCAGCGCAGCCCGCATCACGTTCAACGGCCCGCGCGTCGACTTGCAGGCGCGCGCGGCATCCGCGCTCGGCATGGCGATCCACGAGCTCACCACCAATGCCGCCAAATTCGGCGCGCTCTCGGTCTACGGCGGCCGGGTTGACGTCATCTGGAGCGTGACCATCGAGGCCACCCGCCGCACGCTGAATATCGACTGGGTGGAAAGCGGCGGACCGCCGGTGTCGCAACCGACGCGGCAAGGCTTTGGCTCGCGGCTTCTGAAATTCGTGCTGCCCGGCCAGATCCAGGCGACCACCGAGATCGACTACCGACCGCAGGGCGTGCGGGTGCAGCTTGCGGTGCCGCTGCCGGCGGAGGCGGCGGGGTAGTCGCGGAACAGCCCCGTTCATTCCCGCGCAAGCGGGAATCCGGCAATCGCCGCAATGTCCCGAAGGCCCGCCCCACAGCTGCATCGTGGTGTTGTCACGGTAGAACAGCGGGTTGTCGATGCCGGCATAGCCCGACGCCAATGAGCGCTTGATGAACATCACAATGCCGGCCTTCCACACCTGCAGCACCGGCATGCCGCAGATCGGCGAGGAACAGGTTCTACCGGCGGCGCAGGACGAGCGTTATGATCATTGTTTCCGACGCGTGCCGACCCGGCTCGACCTGGTAATACTTGGTCATACGCTTAAAGAAGTCCTCGGTGAGAGCTTCGACCTCCGCCGCATTCTTCGCGGAAGGGCCGAACAAGTGCAGCCGCAGGGTAGATTCGCCGAAACCGCGGATATAGCCGGCGTAGAGCCGGGCATAGGTCGCCGGATCGCCGAGCGAATCTTCATACACGTCGTTGGGATGAACGGGAGCTGGCGCCACTGTCGCTTCGATGACCTCGAATGCCTCTTTCAGGTCCGGCTCCCGACCGATTGGGGCGCATGCCTCTTCCGCCGTCGGAAACCAGAGTGGGAACACAAAATGGTCGAGGGCCGACTTTTTTAGCGAGCCGTCGGCGACCATCTGGTTCGCCACATCGAAAATGGCGCGATAGAGCTTTCTGGCCGACGATCTGATGCCATTGATCTCGCTTTCATCGGGAACGCTGCCGAGCGTCGACACAATGGCCATCCCGCCCGGCCGTAATTCGATGGCGCGGCAACGCAGGAAATTCGTCCAGTCGGCCCGCGCAAGCGCCGCAAATTCCGCACGCGCTTCACCTTCTAGATCGGCGAACCACACCGTTCCCGGTGAATAGGGCGATAGGGCGCGGCTCAGCCAGTGGCTCGCGGCAAAGCAGGTGCCAAGCGCGACTGAGCCGGGCGCTGCCAGTTGTGTGTAGAAGGAACCGGCGACGGCTTCCGATCGAATCCGGGATTCGCTGCGTTGATAGCCCTCGGGTCCGAATACGAGCGCATAGAGCGCGTTCCAGTCATTGCCCGCCTGATCGGAATGGCGGATGACCATGGCGCCTTGAGGATCGATGCGACGGTAGGATTCGATCACCGGTGTGACGGCATCGAGCGCGCTGTGACCAGGACCACACCCATAGTCCATTAGCGTGAACTCTGGCGCAACCGGCCCGATACGCTCCACCGCAGCGCGCAGCCGCTCCGCCCTGCTGCGGACCATCTGATCCTGCATATAGGAGTTGCGGTCGTAATCGACCATGCGTCCGGTCGACGCAACATTATTTTTAGGCTTGCGCTGCACGACTTGGCCTCCTCACACGCCAGAGGTCCAGAGGCTTCTGCGGCAGATGATCGGCATTTCTGCGCGATCGAGCAAGTGCGATAAAAGGGGGGACGATCAAACGCTGCGTGATTTCGGCGGCGCCAACGCGAGCACCGACCGCGAAGACCGGCCCGCCGTCACATCGCCTTGACGATGCTCTCGGTCATCTTCTTGGCGTCGCCGAGCAGCATCATGGTGTTGTCGCGGTAGAACAGCGGGTTGTCGATACCGGCATAGCCCGACGCCAATGAGCGCTTAATGAACATCACGGTGCCGGCCTTCCACACCTGCAGCACCGGCATGCCGTAGATCGGCGAGGTCTTGTCGTCTTCCGCCGCCGGGTTAGTCACGTCGTTGGCGCCGATGACGAAGGCGATATCGGCCTGCGCGAACTCGGAATTGATGTCTTCCAGCTCGAACACCTCGTCGTAAGGCACGTTGGCCTCGGCCAGCAGCACGTTCATGTGGCCCGGCATGCGTCCCGCCACCGGATGGATGGCGTATTTGACCTCCACGCCCTCCTTCTTGAGGTGGTCGGCCATTTCGCGCAGCGCATGCTGCGCCTGCGCCACCGCCATGCCGTAGCCCGGCACGATGATGACCTTGGAGGCGTTCTTCATGATGTAGGCGGCGTCCTCGGCCGAGCCGAGCTTGACCGGCCGCTGCTCGGCGCCCGCCGCCGGGCCCGCCACCTCGCCGCCGAAACCGCCGAGGATCACCGAGATGAACGAGCGGTTCATGCCCTTGCACATGATGTAGGACAGGATGGCGCCCGAGGAGCCGACCAGCGCGCCGGTGATGATCAGCGCGGTATTGCCGAGCGTGAAGCCGATGCCGGCGGCCGCCCACCCCGAATAGGAGTTGAGCATCGAGATCACCACCGGCATGTCGGCGCCGCCGATCGGGATGATGATCAACACACCGAAGGTGAGCGAGATGGCGACGATGACCCAGAACTGGACGCTGGTCTGCTCGAGGTAGAACAGGACGATGAAAGCGATCAGCCCAAGGAACAACGCGATATTGATGACGTGCCGCCCCGGCAACGTGATCGGCTTGCCGCTCATGCGGCCGGAGAGCTTAAGGAAGGCGATCACCGAGCCGGTGAACGTAATGGCGCCGATGGCGACGCCAAGCGACATTTCGATCAGGCTCTGTTGGTGGATGTGGCCTTCACTGCCGATGTTGAAAGCCGCCGGCGCATAGAAGGCGCCCGCCGCCACCAGCACCGCCGCCATGCCGACCAGCGAGTGGAAGGCGGCGACCAATTCCGGCATCGCGGTCATCGGCACCCGCCGCGCGATCACCGCGCCGATGCCGCCGCCGAGCGCGATACCGGCGACCACCAGACCCCAAGCCACCGGGCTGGTCGGCGGCTGCGAGGCGAGCGTCGTGCCAACCGCGATCGCCATGCCGATCATGCCGAAGGTGTTGCCGCGCCGGCTCGATTCCGGGCTCGACAGCCCGCGCAACGCCAGGATGAACAGCACGCCTGCAATGAGATAAAGCAGCGCGACAAGATTTGGACTCATGGCAAGGCGCCTTTCAGCATTCTGTGGTCATCACCGAGCTTGTCTCAGTGACCTCGCTTAGCAAGGCACGGCCATGCG
This sequence comes from uncultured Alphaproteobacteria bacterium, assembly GCA_963727555.1. Lineage (GTDB taxonomy): Bacteria > Pseudomonadota > Alphaproteobacteria > Rhizobiales > Xanthobacteraceae > Pseudolabrys. The sequence goes on from CAVSGT010000004.1 coordinate 484,570, forward strand.
TCCCGCAGTGGGATGGCCGAGACAAGCCCGGCCATGACGCGAGGTCTCCGACCCCGCGTCGCCCATCACCATCACCATCATTTCTTTTTCTTCTGGTACATCGCCAGCATTCGCGCGGTGACCAGGAAGCCGCCAAAGATATTGACCGACGCGAACGTCAGCGCGACGAAGCCGAGCGCGCGCGCCCACAAGGGACCGTTGTCGTTGCCGACCAGCGCGACGCCGACCGCCAACAGCGCGCCGACCACGATCACCGAGGAGATCGCGTTGGTCTCCGACATCAGCGGCGTGTGCAGCGCCGGCGTGACCGACCACACCACGTAGTAGCCGACGAATACGGCCAGCACGAAGATCGAGAGCCGGAAGACGAAGGGATCGACCGCATTTGCGATGTGTTCCATGTCGTTCTCCTTCAGGCCGCTGTCTTCGGTTGGAAATTCGGGTGGATGATCGCGCCGTCACGGGTGAGCGCGGTGCCCTTGACGATTTCGTCGTCCCAGTTGACCGCTAGCTTCTTCTCTTTTTTGTCGATCATCGTGTCGAGGAAGGTGAGCAGGTTCTTGGCGTAGAGCGCCGAGGCCGAAGCCGCGAGCCTGCCCGCCACGTTCAGATAGCCGACGATCTTGACGTTGCCGACTTGCGCAATCTCGCCGGGCTTGGCGCCTTCCACGTTGCCGCCGCGCTCGACCGCGAGATCGATGATCACCGAGCCGGGCCGCATCGAGGCGACCATGTCCTTGTTGATCAAACGCGGCGCCGGCCGGCCGGGAATCAGCGCGGTGGTGATGACGATGTCCTGCTTCTTGATGTGCTCGGCGACCAATGCCGCTTGCTTGGCCTGATACTCCTTGGACATTTCCTTGGCATAGCCGCCGGCGGTCTGCGCGTTCTTGAACTCCTCGTCCTCGACCGCCAAGAACTTGGCGCCGAGGCTTTCCACCTGCTCCTTGGTGGCGGGGCGCACGTCGGTGGCGGTGACGACCGCTCCGAGCCGGCGCGCGGTGGCAATCGCCTGCAGACCGGCGACGCCGACGCCCATGATGAATACCTTGGCCGCCGGCACGGTGCCGGCCGCGGTCATCATCATCGGCAGCGCGCGGCCGTATTCCTCGGCCGCATCGATCACCGCGCGATAGCCAGCGAGATTGGCCTGGCTGGAGAGCACGTCCATCGACTGCGCGCGGGTGATGCGCGGCATCAATTCCATGGCGAAAGCGACGATGCCGGCATCCGCCATCTGCTTGAGCGCGGCGTCGTTGCCGTAAGGGTCCATGATGGCGGCGACCAGCGCGCCCTTCTTGTAACCTTTGAGTTCGGCCGGCGTCGGGCGCCGCACCTTGAGCACCACGTCGGCGTCCTTGGTGACGTCTTCGCCGATGGTGGCGCCGGCGGCCTCGTATTCCGAATCGAGAATGCCTGAAGCAATGCCGGCGCCGCGCGCGACCGCGACCTCGGCGCCCAGCGCCTTGAACTTTTTGACGGTTTCCGGCGTGCCGGCGACGCGGGGCTCGGCGGCGTCGGATTCACGCGCTATCGCAATTCGCATTCAGGCCTCCTGCCTTCGCCGGGCTCATACATTGGTATTACGAAACTCCAGCATAGACGAAGATCAGGAAGCACAGCGCGAAAGCCACCAGACTGGAGGTCTTCGAGCTGCCGAATAGGCCTGACACAAGTCCGAAAATGCCAATCAGGAAGACCGGCGCCGACAGCAGCCAGTGGCCCATAACGCCACCGACCGCCAAGCCGAGCAGCAGGTCAATCACGAACAGAAGTCCGACGAACGTAAACTGGACGAAGCGCTCATAAGTGCCTTCGTGCGCCGGGTAGTCGTTTCCGGTCGCAGTGGCGTATTCAACGGTGCCGTGCTCAGCCATAGGCGCAGATCTCCAGGGAGGTCCAAAAATGGGCGGGTACCGGGCACGAATTAGCGCAATTGACCGTATAGAGCAACGACCAACGGCCGCCCGATTAGAACGTCACGAACGGCTTGCACATGACATAAATCAAAAGGAATGCCCGGCGCTGCGCGCGCATGCACGCTATGCGGCAGCGGACGGCTCAAGCCCGGCCTTCGCCAAGGCCGCGCTTTGTCGTGCGGCTACGTCGCGAACCGAGAAGTTCTCGATCGCCTCGTTGAACAAGCGGTAGAAATTGAGTTCGGCGGACAGGTGCAAGAACACGGCGCCGAGGCCGATGGCGGCGCGATCCATGAAGACGAATTCGCGCGGCACCTTCACCGGCCCGATCTCTTTCAACGCCCGGTGCACGCGAAAAGCTTCCTTGCGGCCGTAGTCCGAGGGTTTGACGCCGTCGGCGATGGTGCGCACCCGGTCGTCGAGCAGCGGACCGTAGATGAAGCGTGCCCAGATATTGAGCGTATCGATCAGCGCGCGGCTGAGCCGTCCAAAGCCCCACGTCTCGTAAGCATGCACCACCAGATCTTCGTCGCCCTCGAGCAGCCCGCGATAGAGGTCGACCACCCCGCCGACGAAGCTCGCCGGGAAGATTCGGATGCAGCCATAGTCGAGCAGATTGATGCCGGCCGGCTTTCCTTTCGCATTGTCGAAGACGGTATAGTTGCCGAGATGCGGATCGCCGTGGATGACGCCGAAGCGGCTGAAGGGAAACCACCAGGCCGTGAACATGGCGGTGCCGAGCTTGTTGCGCACCGCGAGCGCATCGTCCTTGTGCTCAAGCAGCTTGCGCCCGGTCATCCAGTCAAGCGTGAGCAGGCGGCCGGTCGACAATTCCGGCCAAACGTGCGGCACGCGAATCGCCCGCTCGCCTTCGAGCATGGCTTGGTAGAGCGCGACGTGCTTGGCCTCGCGGAAATAGTCGAGCTCCTCGCGCAGACGCGCGGCGATTTCCTTGGCGATCTCGGTGGTGTCGAGCGCGGGATCGAAACGCTTGCGCAGCGCAAACAGCAATTTCAGTTGCCGTAGAGTCCGCCTCGACCGCCGACTGCATGTCGGGATATTGCAGCTTGCAGGCCAACTCGCTGCCGTCGAGCGCGCGGGCGCGATGCACTTGTCCGAGCGAAGCGGCGGCCGCCGGCTGATGCTCGAAGCTTTTGAATTTCTTTTCCCAGTCGGCCCCGAGTTCCGCGCTCATCCGCCGCCTGACGAAGCTCCAGCCCATCGGCGGCGCCTGGCTCTGCAGCTTGATCAGCTCGTTGGCGTATTCCGGCGGCAACACGTCGGGAATGGTGGCGAGCAGCTGCGCCACCTTCATGATCGGACCTTTGAGGCCGCCGAGCGCGGCAGTCAGCGCGATGGCGTCGCCGGCGCGGTTCGGTTTGCGGCCGAGGAAACGATCGCCGGCCATGCGCGCGGCCATGCCGCCGACCTTGCCGCCAACCTTGGCGTAGCGCCTGGCGCGGGCGGAGAAGCGGTTTTTTTCGGAGTCGGTGGGGGGCATGGTCACACGTTAAGTCACTTAGATAGGCACGCTAGGGCGCAATGCCAGACGCATCGAGCGGCCGGATATGATCGGCAATCCAAGCTGCGAGCGCTTCTTCCGCTATCTCGCCTGCAGCAAGGCTGAGGATCATGGCCGTCGCCATTTCCTGCGGCACATCGAGATCGAATCCGTTCAGTCCAAGGAAGACAATCATCGAGGCAAGCGCAGTCCGCTTATTACCGTCGATGAACGGATGATTGCGCGCAATGCCAAATCCATAGGCCGCTGCGAGTGCGGCCATTGACGTCTCCCCATAGCCGAATTTATTGAGCGGTCGCGCCAGCGCGGATTCAAGCAAGCCGCGATCACGAATTCCGTCGGCACCACCGAAAAGCGCCAGTTGCTCAACATGGAAATCAAGGACGATATCAATGTCGAGCCATTGCGGCTCGCTCATTTAGCAAGTGCCTTATACGTATCGGCATATTTGCGGAATGAACGACGCGCCAATTCCATTGCTTTGGCATGCTTTGGATCGTAAGGGCTCAATCTGATGCCGCGCTCGGTCTGCTCGACGATGTGAAACTTGTCGCCCTCTTTGAGTTTGAGCCGTGCGAGTAATTCTTTCGGCAAAATGAGGCCGAGCGAATTACCGATCTTCTTGATCTGAAGAAGATAGCCCTCGACGTCCGCACTTGCGGGTCGCTCGTTCATGACCGCTCTCCCAGGTTATACAGATGTATAACCGTTGTAAAACAAACGTGCAACGGCATATTAACCCACTGAAATCTGCAAGCTTTTATCTAGCAGCATCCAGCGCTTCCAGCTCATCGATCAGCTTGGCGACAACCCCTAAGCCGCCATCCCAGAACTTCGGATCGCGGGCATCGAGCCCGAACGGCGCCAGCAGTTCGGAATGATGCTTGGTGCCGCCGGCCGACAGCATTGCCAGATAACGCTCGGCAAAACCGGAGGCCGACTGCTCGTAGACGGCGTAGAGCGAATTCACCAGGCAATCGCCGAAGGCATAGGCGTAAACATAGAACGGCGCATGGATGAAGTGCGGGATGTAAGTCCAGAACGTCTCGTAACCGGGTTTCAACTCGATGGCGGGACCTAAGCTCTCGCTCTGCACCGACATCCACAGCTCGCAGATCTTGTCGGACGTCAGCTCGCCATTGCGGCGCTCGATGTGCACCTTGCGCTCAAAGGAATAGAACGCGATCTGCCGCACCACCGTGTTGATCATGTCCTCGACCTTGGCGGCGAGCATGGCTTTGCGCTGCTTCTTGTCGGTGGTTTGCGCGAGCAGCTTGCGGAAGGTGAGCATCTCGCCGAACACGCTCGCCGTCTCGGCCAGTGTCAGCGGCGTCGGCGCCATCAATGCGCCGTTGGGCGCGGCCAGGACCTGGTGCACGCCGTGACCGAGCGTGGCTCGAACTCACGACGAGCCTAAGTAGCAGCACAATTTATGGAACTATTGGCCTCTGCTTTTGATTCTGCAGTTTTAGAAAACGTTGCTATCGGGATAGCTGGAGCTGTCATACTCAAACTGCTGGAGTTAACTTACGTCCGCGTAAGTGATTTCCTCTTTTTTGCGTTTAAGAATTTCTCGGTTGCTGGAGTTTGGGGCGGCGAGTTCGAAAGCTACATTCTCGATCAAATAAATGTTGAAATTTTGTATGTTGCTCAACATAAGAACGAAATAAAATTTAAACTCCAACAATACAACAACAAGAACAATCAATTGAAAAGGTTTTATGGTACGGGCGTTATGCGCGGCACATCAATTTCAGCAATTTACTATTCTGAAGACAAAGAAAGTATTCAACACGGGGTTTTAGCCCTTACGACAATTCCTAATCGGGCAACAGGTAAGACGGAGCTAGTTGGCCGATATGCGGAGCTAGAAATGGGGTCCAGACAAAATCGGATAATTGCAAGCGAGGAAAAATACATTTTGACGAGAAGTCGGCTAGGCATAATCCAAGGGTTGCGAATAAGATTTGGTTTTCGTTGCTTCAATAATTTCAATGAAGCTCATTTGGCTGTTTCATGAGTGATCGGTTTATTCATGGCTCCATTTTTTCGAGCTCATCGATTAGTCTTTCGACAACGCGCAATCCCGAAGCCCAAAAATTGGGGCTCTTAGGATTAAGCTGGAATGCAGCAAGCGCTTGTTGCAACGTTTTCCGACCGCCACTTTCCAACATCTCCAAGTATTTTCTTACAAAATCTGCATCTCCATCTTCATATAGGCGGTATAGTGAATTTACAACACATTCGCTAAACGAGTACGAGTAGACATAAAATGGTGCGTGAATAAAATGAGCCACAAAGCACCAAAATGCCTCGTAACCTGAGCCCAACTCGATAGCTGGACCTAGGCACTCGCTTTGATTGGCCAACCATAGCTCTCCTAACCTGTCCACATTTAATTCTCCTTGGCGTCGCTCGATATGAACTTGGCGCTCGAAACTGTAAAACGCAATTTGCCGAGCTATAGTATTGATCATGCTCTCAACCTTAGAAACAATGATTTGTTTTCTTTCTTGATGACTTTTGGCCTCAACCCGCAGCTTGTTAAAGGCGAGCATCTCTCCAAATAGACTTGCAGTTTCAGCGAGCATTAAAGATGATTGCGACATAAGAATTCCATTTGATCTAGAAAGATATTGATGGATTCCATGTCCAATTTCGTGAGCCAACATCATCACGTCGCGCGGCTTGCCCTGATAATTGAGCAGCACGTAAGGATGCGCCGACGGCACCGTCGGGTGCGCGAAGGCGCCCGGCTGCTTGCCCGTCCGCACCGGCGCATCGATCCACTTCTTCTCGAAGAACGCGTCGGCCACTTCCGCCATCTTGGGCGAGAAGGCGCCATAGGCGGTGAGCACGGTGCCGCGCGCATCCTCCCACGCGATCGTGCGCTGCGCCACCTTGGGCAGCGGCGCGTTGCGGTCCCAATAGGGCAAGCGCTTTTTGCCGAACCATTTCGCCTTCAGCGCATAATAGCGATGCGACAGCTTCGGATAGGCCGCTTGCACGGAAGCGACCAGCGCCTCCACCACGTCGCGCTCGACGCGATTGGACAGATGTCGCGCATCGGCGACGTCCTTGAAGCCGCGCCAACGGTCGGAGATTTCCTTGTCCTTGGCGAGCGTGTTGGTGATCAGCGTGAAGGGGCGCAGGTTCGCTTTGAAGGTCTTGGCCAGCGCCTGCGCCGCCGCCTTGCGCTTTTTGCCGTCGGCGTCCTGCAACAGATTGAGCGCCGGCTCGATGGTCAAGTCCTGGCCGCCGATGCGGAAGCGCAAGCTGGCGATGGTGTCGTCATATTGCCGGTTCCAGGCCGAATAGCCGGTGATGGATTTCTCGTGGAAGAGTTCTTCGACCCGGTCCTCGAGTTGATAGGGTTTCTCCTTGCGCACGTCCTCGATCCAGGGCCGGTAGTGGCCGAGCGCCGGGTCGGCCATGGCGGCTTCGAGCTGGGCGTCGTCGATACGATTGAGCTCGAGCGTGAAGAACAACAAGTGCAGCGAAGCGGCGGTGATGCGCTCCTGCATGTCGCCATAGAACTTGGCGCGCACGGGGTCGGTGGTGTCGCCGGCATAGACCAGTTGGGCATAGGAGCCGACGCGGCCGAGCGTGTCGTCGAGCACCTCGTAGCGCTTAACCGCCTCGGCAAGCGCCTTGCCGCCATCCGGCCCCGCGGCCAGGCTTGCGAGCTTGCCCTTGAAAGCCGTCTCGAATTCCGCGGCGCGCGTTTCGGCGTTTTCCAGGTCCCACTTGAGCTCGGCACTGTCGAGCCCGGGATAAAGGTCGTTCAAATTCCATTCCGGCAACTGGCCGAGCTTGCGCACGGAGGACGGTTTTTTGCGGGACGAGCTTTTGGCCATGGTCTGAACGGTCACTTTTTCGGAAAAACGTCGATATCCGACCCATCTATGTCGGTAGTCGTGGCGATGCGATGGCAACCGGTGAATTTTTCGGCGTGCCGCGCCCCCACTACCGCAACATCGACAGCAGAAGCGGCGATCCGCGCCGCGTCTTCTTATAATCGCCGGGTATGGGTTAACTGAACTTCAACCTCGATATTCGAGGCTGAATTCATGTCAAAGGCCCGCTTGACCGCGCTCGTTTCCACGTCGATGGCCGTCGGCGGCTGCCTGTTGCTGCTGACGGGTGCAGGCCTTGCCGGCTCGAGCAAGGCGCCCCTCACCCGGGCCGACTGGCAGCAGAAGTACCAGCGCCCGACCGATATCCCCTTCCCGAAGCGCAATCCCTATTCGGAAGCGAAATCCACGCTCGGCCGCATGTTGTTCTTCGATCCCATTTTGTCGGGCGCGCGCGTGCGATCTTGCGCGAGCTGCCACAACCCGTCGCTGTCCTGGGGGGACGGGTTGCCGCGCGGCATCGGGGAAAACCAGGCGCCGCTGCCCCGGCGCACGCCGACTTTGCTCAATGTGGCCTGGGAGCCGCGTCTCGCCTGGGACGGCCATTTCCGCAACCTCGAAGCGGTCGCCTTCGGGCCGATTAGCTCGCCCGCTCTCATGAACATGCCGGCAAAGGCGCTGATCGAGCGCCTGAGCGCGATTCCCGGCTACGTCGATGCCTTCCACGCCGCGTTCGGCGAGGGCGATATCACCAAGCGCCAGATCGAGATGGCGCTCGCGACCTTCGAGCGCTCGATCGTCTCCGGTGAAGCGCCGTTCGACCGCTGGATCAAAGGCAACGAAAACGCGATCAGCTCTGCCGCCAAGCGTGGCTTCGATTTGTTCAACGGCAAGGCACGCTGCGCCTCGTGTCACAGCGGCTGGACGTTCACCGACTCGTCCTTCCACGACATCGGCACCGCGACCGGCAACGATATCGGGCGTGGCAAACTATTCCCGACCTCGGTCAAATTGCGTTATGCCTTCAAGACGCCGACATTGCGTGACGTTACGCGGCGCGCGCCCTATATGCATGATGGCTCGGTCGCGACACTTGATGGACGTGATCGATCTTTACGATCGCGGCGGCATCGATCGGCCCAGCCGCTCGGTGCTGATTTCGCCGCTTAGATTACACGACGACGAAAAAGCCGATCTGATCGCGTTCCTGCAAACGCTCACCGGCACGCCCGAGCCGGTTGCAATGCCGACATTGCCGCGCTGAACGCGTCATTCGATTGAGGATTGGTGGATTACCGACGCGCGACGAGCGCTCGCGTTCGTCTGACGCGCTTACACCATGACCGGCAGCGCGGAGCCGAGCAGCGCCAATCCGCCGATCAACAGCACGCCGGCGCCGGTTTCGATCGCTTCGGCATGTTTGGCAAATCGATCGGCCACAGCGGCTGCGGCCGTACCTACGACAATGCTCATCAGACTGAATGCACCGAGCATGTGAGCTCCGATTGCGCCGTTTGGCGCGACGAATAGCTTGCAATGCTTACCATTCTGTTGGTCCGGTCCATTCGTAGGACGCTTACGCGCCGCGGCGCGCTGCAAGAGTTAACCAAGACTAAATTTCGCCGGTACAGCATCACCAAAATCCTAAAATTTGTGGTAAAAAATTAGCGAAACCAGTGAGCTGCGTGCGGCGGCGCAACTGGTGCCTGAAGCGGAATTGCTGGGGGTTTTGGAGGCCTAAATGCACCGGCTGTCGAGGCCGCTGCCTTGCGCAGCAACGATTTCGCTCGCCTTTTTGGTTAACGCCATGTTGGCGGGGACCGCGAGCGCGCACGTTAAATGGTTCTGCGCCTATAACGTTGCCGGACAGCCCGTCGGGCTCGAAAACGTTCTCTGCCCCGATTTCGAACTGCTTGTCGGGCTCTCGGTGCTGGGATTGATGGGCGGCTGCCTGCTCGAAGGCACGCATGTCGGCGAAGCCATGCAGCGCGCGATGGATCGCGCGACGCGGTTCGTGCGCGACAATACCGAAACGATGTTCCGGGCCGGCGGCGCCTTCTTCTTCATTTCGATCTGGGCCATCGGCGGAATTCTGCTGACGCCGGAACTGAAGACCAATTCACTGACGGTCGCCGTCATTCAGCTCGGCATCGCCGCCTCGATGTTGTCGCGCCGCACGATGCCGCTGGCTGCCATCGGCATCGCGGAAATCTTCGCGATCGCGGTTTGGGAATACGGCGCCTTTCATCTCGCCGACTATCCGATATTCCTGGGCATCGCCGCCTACCTCGCACTGACCGGCTTGCAGCGTGACTTTTTCGGCATGCGGCCGCTCGACGTGGTGCGCTGGAGCGGCGGCATCACCTTGATGTGGGCCGCGATCGAGAAATGGGCCTATCCGGAATGGACGTTTCCGCTGTTGCAGCAGCATCCGGGAATGACGCTGGGATTCGACCCGGTTTTCTACATGCGGGCCGCCGGCGCCGTGGAATTTGCGCTGGCCTTCGCGCTGGTGTGGACGCCGCTGGCGCGCCGCGTGGCGGCAACGATCCTTGCCGGCATGTTCATCGGCGCCGTCGCGCAATTCGGCAAGGTGGACTTAATCGGCCATTCGATGATCATCGTCGTCATGTTCGCGGTCATTGCGGACGACAGCCGCAAGGCCGCGCTCGTGCGCTATCCGTGGCTCGTTCCGGTCGGCTATGCCAGCGCGCTTTCGGTTGTAATGGCGACCTATTATTTGACGCACACGTTTCTGTACGGCACGTCGCTTACCTAGCGACGCGTTACTTGACGTGGACGACCAGCTGCATCTTGGGATGGATGGCGCACAAGACGTCGAAATCGCCCCGCACCGTGAAGCTGATGGGAGTCCTACTGCCCGGTTCCTGGTCGCCGGAATCGAAGGTGAACTTGTCTGAATCGATATAGGCGTGGTGGCGCAAATCGCCGTCATCGTTAACGATGACGACGGTATCGCCGACACGAACCGTGAGATCATGCGGGGAGAATTCCCGGCCTTTCTGCGACACCAAATACTGGTGCGACTGCGCCAAGGTCGACAACGTGCCGATGCCGATTAATCCGGCGCTCCCGCCGAGAACGAACGCCACAACCCAGGAGCGTGCGGACGATTTTTTCTGCATCGTTATCCTTCTGACCCGATTGGCAAAATCCTGAGCGTGCGCCGCCGCGGCGATCGGCGGCCAATATCGTTCAAGGTGCGGCTGTGAGGTTAAGTTGACGTTAAACAAGGAACGATGATTCCCCTACCGATCAACCGCCTTTAACCGCCGCCGGTATATGCCCACTGGCGTTTTTGAACGGGCGGGGAATGGCGCGGCAGACGAAACCATTGTGGCCCCGAGTTCTGTCTGGGTGCCGGCAGGCGGCACTGCGGCCGATTGCGCTCGCGCGCACGATCCGCGGCCGGATGTTCGTCGCCTTCCTGGTGATGGGAACGATCACGGCGGCGCTTGGCGGCTACGCGACCCTTGGTGTGATAGACGCCGGCATCCTGGTCAACAAGACCTACGATGAATCGCTGATGTCGATTAACTATGCGCGGGCGGCGGCCGCCGACTTTGCCGCAATGCGCGCGGCTTTCGCGCGACGCTGGATCGCAAACGACGCGGCCACGCGCAAGGAACTCGACACCGATATCAAAAAGCTGTCGCACTCGCTCGCCGAGGACCTGCGCATTGCCGCGCAGCGGTCGCAATCGGCGCGCGCGCGGGGTGCCGCCGCCAACGTGCTGAGCGCGGCGAAGGCCTGGAAGAACACCAGCGAGCATCTGATCGACGGCACCAAGCTCGACGCCAGCTGGGATACGCTCGACGAATTCGCCAAGAAGGTCGATGAGCAGATCGATCTCCTGGTCAACTACACCGCCGGCGACGGTTTCATCTACCGTCAATCGGCGCGCGCGGCGGTGGCCCGCGATATCGACCTCAACATTGCGGGCACGTTGATTGCCTTGACCTTGTCCGGCCTGGTCGCCTGGGGTTTGACGCGTCGCATCATCAAGCCGGTCGCGGCCGCATCCAACGTTGCTGAATGCATCGCCACCGGGAAGCTCGACGTCACTATACCGGACGGCAGCGCCGACGAACTGGGCGCCCTGCTCGGTTCGATGCGCGCGATGCGCGACAACATCCGCGACATGATGGAACGCGAAGTGGCGCAGCGCCGCAGCGCGCAAGCGCATCTTGCCGACGCGCTGGAAAATTCCCTGGAAGGCGTCGTGCTGGTCGATGCCGAGGACCGCATCGCGCTGGCCAATGCACAGGCGGCGAATTTCCTCGGCGTTCCGCTCGACATGCTCACGCCCGGACAGTCGCTGCTCGAATTGCTGCCCGTACGCGACGGCACGGCCGACAAGAGCTGGACGCCGTTGCGGCGCGACGGCGACCTGGTGTCGACCGGCGAAGTCCAGCTTGCCGACGGGCGCTGGCTACGCACCAGCCAGAGCGCGACACGGGATGGCGGCTTTATCGTCGTCTACAGCGACATCAGCCTGTCGAAGAGCCAAGAAGCGAGCCTGCGTCTGACCAATCTGCGTCTTGACGCCGCCCTCGACAACATGTCGCAAGGCCTGTGCCTGTTCGACGCCGACAATCGGCTGGAAGTCGTCAACCGGCGCTTCTTCGAGATCTTCGGCTTGTCGCGCCGCAAGGTCCGCCCCGGCTGCACGTTCCGTCAAATTCTCGAATTGAGCAAATCCAAGCGCGACGGCGACAACAAAACAGTCGCCCAACTGCTGGAGGAGCAGGCCGAGTTCATGCGCCGGCACGAGACCGGCACGCATTACTACGAACTCAACGGGCGCGTGATCGCCAGCGTCTATAGCCCAACCTCCAACGGCGGCTGGGTCGCAACCTTCGAGGACGTCACCGAACGCCGGCAGGCCGAAGCGAAGATCATGCACATGGCCCGGCATGACGCGCTCACCGATCTGCCAAACCGCGTCTTGTTCCGCCACAAGATGGAACAGGCGCTCGCGCACGATGAGAAATTCGCGGTCCTGTTCATCGACCTCGATCGCTTCAAGGGCGTCAACGACACGCTCGGCCATCCGATCGGCGACCGGCTGCTCTGCTCGGTGACGCAGCGCCTGCAGACGGCGGTGCGCGGCTCGGATACGGTCGCGCGCCTCGGCGGCGACGAATTCGCCATCGTGCAAATCGGCGTCAAGCCGACCGAGGCAGCCGAGCTTGCCGGCCGCATCATTGAATCGCTGTCCGAGCCGTTCGAGATTTTCGGCAATCACGTGGTGATCGGCGCCAGCATCGGCATCGCCATGGCGCCGGCGGACGGCAACGAGCCGGACCACCTCTTGCGCAACGCCGACATGGCGCTGTACGAGGCCAAGAGCCACGGCCGCGGCACCTATCACTTCTTTCAGGCCGAGATGGATGCGCAGATGCAGGCGCGCCATACGCTCGAACTCGATCTTCGCAAGGCCATCACCAACGGCGAATTCGAATTGTACTACCAGCCGATCGTCAACGTCGGCAGCAACGATATCGCGGGCTTCGAGGCGCTGTTGCGGTGGAATCATCCGCAACGCGGAATCATCACACCGGACAAATTCATCTCGGTGGTCGAAGAAATCGGCATGATCGGGACGCTCGGCGACTGGGTGCTCAAGCGCGCCTGCGGCGAGGCGGCGAGCTGGCCTAACAAGCTTACGATCGCGGTCAATCTGTCGGCGGTGCAGTTCCGCAGCTCGACGCTTGCCTTGAACGTCGCCAGCGCGCTGGCCATGTCGGGCCTGGAAGCGAACCGCCTCGAACTCGAAATCACCGAGTCCGTGCTGCTGCAGGACGATCGCAGCGTGCTTGACCTGCTGCATCAGATCCGCGGGCTGGGCGTGCGCATCTCGATGGACGACTTCGGAACGGGCTATTCCTCGCTCAGCTACTTGCGCAGCTTCCCGTTCGACAAGATCAAGATCGACCGCTCGTTCGTGAGTGAGCTGGGCAAACGGGACGACTGCATCGCCATTATTCGCGCGGTGACCCGGCTCGGCAACAATCTCGGCATGACGACTATCGCGGAAGGCGTCGAGACCGAAGAGCAGCTCAAGATATTGCGGGCGGAAGGCTGCACGCAGGTGCAAGGCTATCTGTTCAGCCCGCCCAAGCCGGCGGCTGCCATCCCGGCCCTGATCCGGGACATCAACGCGCAGGTTCGCGCCGCTTAAAGACCTTGCGTCGCGGCATGTCATCGCCGCCATGGGCGCGCCAACTTTAATGGCCCGTTAAGCAAGACCGGCCACATTGCTCCAAATCGGCACACAATCCGAATTTGGGGACCGCAATGCCCGAGACCGTGCTCGTCGTCGACGACGATCCAGTTCAGCGCCGCCTGCTCGAGAACATGGTCGCCCGCTTCGGCTACCAGGTCATGCTGGCGGAAGGCGGCGATGCCGCCATCGGTCTGCTCATGGGACCCCAGGCCGCGCGCTTCGACTGCGTGGTGCTCGATCTGGTGATGCCCAATCTCGACGGGCTCGGCGTGCTGGCGCGCATGCGCGAGGCCGGCCTCGACATTCCCGTGATCGTGCAGACCGCCCATGGCGGCATCGACAACGTGGTGTCGGCCATGCGCGCGGGCGCCGCCGATTTCGTGGTCAAGCCGGCAAGCCCGGAGCGGCTGCAGGTCTCTTTACGCAACGCGCTCGCAACCCGACGGCTTGCCGGAGAACTGCAACGGCTCAAGCGCAGCCGCGACGGCGCACTGACCATCGCCGACGTCATCACGCGCGCGCCCGCCATGCGCAACGTGCTGCGCGCGGCTGAGAAGGCGACGACATCCACCATTCCGGTCCTGGTCGAGGGCGAATCCGGCGTCGGCAAGGAATTGATCGCGCGCGCCATCCACGGCAGCGGCGAGCGCCGCGCGCAGCCCTTCATCGCGGTGAACTGCGGCGCCATGCCGGAAAACCTGGTGGAGTCGATCCTGTTCGGTCACGAGAAGGGCGCCTTCACCGGCGCGACCGAAAGGCACGTTGGAAAGTTCGTCGAGGCCGACGGCGGCACGCTGTTCCTCGACGAGGTCGGCGAATTGCCGCCGGCCGCGCAGGTGAAGCTGTTGCGCGCCCTGCAAGAGGGCGAGGTCGAGCCGGTCGGCGGGCGCAAGCCGGTCAAGGTCGACGTGCGCATCATCTCCGCCACCAACCGCGACCTGATTGCCGATGTGAAGGTCGGGCGCTTCCGCGAAGACCTGTTCTATCGCCTGCACGTGTTTCCGATCTCGTTGCCGCCGCTGCGGCAGCGGCCGGAAGATATCCCGGAGCTCGCGCAGCATTTTCTTGCGCGCTTTGCGGCCGAAGAGGGAAAGCGCGTTCGCAGCATCAGCGCCGAGGCGTTGCGCTTGCTTGAGGCCTTCCGCTGGCCCGGCAACGTTCGCCAACTTGAGAACGTAATCTTCCGCGCCGTGGTGCTCGCCGATGGCGAGGAAATCGGCATCAATGAGTTCCCGCAAATCGCGGCTCAGCTCTCCGCCGATATCCCGTCGCCGCCGATAACGGCGGCTTGGCCGGATCACCGGGACCCGGATGCGCCTAGCCGCGCCGCTTCTCCGATGACCGCGCCGACACCGTCACTGAGTTTGATCGACGCGCAGGGCGAGGTGCGGATGCTCGATGACATCGAAAAGGAAGTCATCCGCTTCGCGATCGCGCATTATCACGGGCAGATGTCGGAGGTCGCCCGCCGTCTGCGGATCGGCCGCTCGACGCTTTACCGTAAGCTCGAGGCGCTCGGAATAGATGGGGATGCCCCCGAGCCGAGCGAGAGCGCGGCGGCCGAATAATTAAAAATTAGCTATATTCTTCAATAGCTTGTCCTGCCGGCCCGGCGCAGAACGCCGGCAAAAGTTTTCCCCAAATTGGCCTTTGCGGCCATTTTTTGCCATGTTTTGCAGGCAGTTAAGGTCGGAATCGGGGGACGCCAACTAAGCGCGCATTAACGGTTCCCGATAAGACTGCATGGGTTGTCGCTTCAGGCCGCCAGGCCTGTGGGGAGCGGCTTGGGGATGACGAATTTCACGGGCGAGTGCAGTGCCAGTCGATAACGCGCGTGCGCGTTTTTTCGTGACGGCTTTGCGTGCCGGCTTACGGTTCGGCACCGCGGGAATTGTGCTCCTCGCGGCCAACGCGCCGCTGCAAAACGCGGTCGCCGACGGCGATACCGAGACTCTCTCCTTCCATCACGTCCATACCGACGAAAACATTACCATCACCTTCAAGCGCAACGGCCGCTACGACGAGGCCGCGCTGGAGAAGCTCAATTGGTTCATGCGCGATTGGCGCAAGCAAAAAGAAACGCGCATGGACCCGCATTTGTTCGATTTGCTTTGGCATGTCTATCGCGAGGTCGACGCCACCAAGCCGATCAACATCATCTGCGGCTATCGCTCGCCCCGCACCAACGCCATGTTGCGCCGCCGCTCGGGCGGCGTTGCGCGCTATAGCCAGCACATCCTCGGCCACGCCATTGATTTCTTCATCCCGGATGTGCCGCTCGCCAAACTCAGGGCCGTAGGACTGCAGTTGCAGCGCGGCGGGGTCGGCTTCTATCCGACCTCCGGCTCGCCCTTCGTGCACATGGATACCGGCACCGTGCGGCACTGGCCGAGCATCCCGCGCCAGCAACTCGTCAAGATTTTCCCGCATGGACGCACGGTGCACATTCCGCGCGACGGCAAGCCGCTTCCCGGCTACGCCAAGGCGCTGGCCGAGGTCGAGAACCACGGCAATGTGCCGAACGCCCGCTCGCTTGCTGCCGCACGCGGGGCCGGCCTGATCACCGCCAAAGCGGAACGCGTGGCCGATCTCGTCGCGCAGGGACGCATCGAGAAAGTCGTCGCCGTGGTTGAAACCGGCCGCAACAAGAACGAGAAGGGCAAGCCGGGGCACAAGCGCGCGGCAACGGTGCTGGCGAGCCTAGCTCCGCCGAAGCCGGTTGCCACCCAGCGCATCGTGCCGATGCCGGCGGCGCGGCCGACGTCGGTCATCGTGGCTTCCGCCAAGCGCAAGCCGGCCGCCCAACCGGTGCAGACGGCGTCGCTGACCAACCGGTTTGACGAACGCGGCTATTGGCCCAGCACCGAAGAGACGGCTCCGGCGTTGCCGGCGGCGATCGCGCGGGGCACGACGTTTCAAACCGCTTCGCTCGATCCGGTCACTACCGGCAGCACAGGCTATAGCGCGCTCGCTTATGCCGCCACAGGTCAGACCTCGGCTGCACAGCGCGTACGCCCGATGGGCTCGCACCTGCCGCACCTGCCGGCAGAAGCCAGGGTGATGCCGGCATCGTCCAAGCCGAACGTCGTGGTGCAGCCGCCGCTCGCCCCCGCCATGCAAGCCCGCCGACAGCCGGTCGGAAGCGGCAGTCCATGGTTGCGCGCCGCCATGCTGACGCCGAGCATGAGCTACTTCATGACCACGACCCAGTCCGGTCAGGGCGATATGCGAGCCTTGCAGCGGCTGCTGCACAAGCCGCACGCGATGGTCATGATGAGCTTCTCGGCCGATCCGCAACTCGGCATGGTGGCCGACCGCTTCAGCGGCCACGCCGTGGTGTTCCTGGCCACCACCAGCTTCCATGCGCTGACGGCCTCGCTGCAGTAACCGCGGCTGGCGTCCGCGCAAAAGCGGGGGCCATACGCCCTGCGCTCTCGACTATCCGATGGCTATGGGGCGCGGACATCGCTTGCCGCGCTCGCCCGCATGGGACGACAAACGACTACTGCAACATTCCGAGCGCGTGCATGTAGGTCTCGAGCACTTCCTGTTGCTCGCGGCGCTCGTCGGTGTCCTGTTTGCGCAGCCGCACGATGGTGCGCAGCGCCTTGACGTCGAAGCCGTTGCCCTTGGCCTCGGCATAGACGTCGCGGATATCGTCGGTGGTCGCCTTCTTTTCCTCCTCGAGCCGCTCGATGCGTTCGATGATCGCCTTGAGCTGGTCCTTGGCGAAACGGGTGGCGGGTTGTTCTTTTTCGGCCGCGGCAGTGGCAGGCATCGAATTCTCCTGAATAAACGGGCGGGCTCTCCGCCAATGTTATGAAGGAGAATTCAAGAGCGCGGGCCGGCGTCAACGCGAAGCCCCCGACATCCACACCTGTGCACAAGCTCTAGTGCTGGTGGCTGGACTTTTCGAATGCCGCTTTCTGCTCGGGCGAGGCTTCTTTCTGATATTTCTTGCGCCATTCGTCATAGGGCATGCCGTAGACGATCTCGCGGCTGTCGTCCTTGGTCATGGCCAGGCCTTTGGCGTCGGCGGCGTCTTTCATCCAGTTCGACAGGCAATTGCGGCAGAAGCCGGCGAGATTCATCATGTCGATGTTCTGCACGTCGGTGCGCGAGCGCAGATGCTCGACCAGACGCCGGAAGACGGCAGCCTCCAATTCGGTGCGGGTCTTGTCGTCCATGGCCATGGCTTAGTCCCCTCAAGGCTTTCGGGTCGACGATAAGGTAATGGCTAAGGCGGCAGCGCACCACTGGGGGTCGAACCGGCGTATAGGCCGAGTCGCGGCCATTCCCACGGAAGACGGCCTGGCGGGCCTGATATTTCGAGAAAAACGGCCATAATTGCCCGTTTTTCCAAATCCTCGGGCACTCGTCCTACTCGTTATCCGTGCCGGCTGTGGCCGTTGGGTAACAGGGGATGCGGCGGCGCCTATGCTAGTCTTACAGTCGAAGCACGGTGTTTTTACCGGTTGCGTTTGGAGTGGGGGCCGAGGCTATGCGAGCTATCTATCTTGCCAGCGCTGCACTTATGTTGGCGACGGGTTCTGCTTTCGCGGCCGATATGCCGCTCAAAGCGCCGGCGGCGCCAGTGCCGGTAATCATCCCTTACGACTGGACCGGGTTCTACATCGGCATCAACGGCGGCTATAGCTGGGGCCGATGGGACAATGACGGTTTGGCTTCTGTGGCGAACGCCAATGTCGATGGTTGGCTCGGCGGTGGGCAGATTGGCTACAATTGGCAATTCAATCAGCGTTGGGTCTTCGGGTTTGAAGCCGATATCCAGTTCACCAATGAAAAGGATGATGAGGATCCTGGCGTAACGACAATAACCGACGTTGGCGGTGGACCGGCGCCCTTCACGGCCACCAACACGTTCCACACGATCACAACCACGACCTTTGCCAATAGTTGGGATTTCCCGTGGTTCGCGACGTTCCGCGCCCGCTTTGGCGCGCTCGTTGAACCGACCCTCTTGCTGTATGTCACGGGCGGACTTGCCGTCGGAGAATTCAAATTTAAATCGAAGGCCAATTCGGTCGGCACAGACATATCGGGCGCCAATCGGCATCGTGAACATTCCGGTGCTGGCGACAACTGATCGCAACAGTGGACCCAGCCTCTCTGAAAGCCAAACACGGGCGGGCTTCGCTCTCGGCGCCGGCGCTGAGAAAAAATTCGACCAGCACTGGTCGGTCAAGCTCGAATACCTCTACCTCGACTTTGGCAGCCATACCTTCTTGGGCGGAACCGCGAGCGCAACCAGCATCCGGCTCCGCGACCATATCGCGCGCATCGGCTTGAACTACAAATTCTGACAGCCGAACGTAAGGCGAGACACTTCGCATAGCAGCGCCTCCCGTTTCGGGAGGCGCTTTTTCTTTGCCCTCGCGCACCAGACATGGGCCAGGGCAGCTATAATTGAACGATGACACCACGCCTGCGCTCTTTCCTCGCCGATCTATTCCAATCCGCGGTCGCCGCGGCGCACCCGGCAAGCTGCCTGCCGCCGCGATTGCCGGCGCCGCCGGCCGGAAAGATCATCATCCTGGCCGCGGGCAAGGCGGCCGGCTCGATGACCGAAGTGGCCGAGCGGCATTATCTCGATGGACACGGGCTGCCCAAGAGCCGCCTTGCCGGCGTGGCGGTGGCGCGTCACGGCTATGGCCGGCCGACGCGCGCCGTCACGATGATCGAAGCCGGCCATCCGATTCCGGACGAAGCCGGCCTGCAAGCCGCCGAGCGGGCGCTTGCGCTCGCCGACAGCGCGACCGCCGACGACCTCGTGCTGGTGCTGATGTCGGGCGGCGCCTCGGCCAACTGGATCGCGCCGGCGGACGGTCTGTCGTTTGCCGACAAGCAGGCGGTGACGCGCGCGCTGCTGCGCTCGGGCGCGACCATCGGCGAGATCAATACCGTGCGCAAACATCTCTCGCGCATCAAGGGCGGTCGGCTGGCACGCCGCGCCTATCCGGCGCAACTGGTCACAATCGCCATTTCCGATGTGCCGCGCGACGAGCCGTCGGCGATCGGCTCGGGGCCGACGGTGCCCGATCCGACCACGCTCGCCGACGCGCGCGCGATCGTCGCCAAATACAAGCTCGATCTGCCGGGGAGCGTGACGCGCGCGCTCAGCGATCCGAAGAATGAATCGCCGAAGCCGGGCGACGCGATTTTTGCCGGCAGCCAATTTTCCCTGGCGGCGCGGCCGGCTGACAGTTTGCGCGCGGCGGAGGCGGCGGCGCGCGCGGCCGGCTACGACTGCCTGATGCTGGGGGACAATGTCGAGGGTGAAGCGCGGCAAGTCGCCGCCGCCCATGGCAAGCTGGCGCGCGATCTGCGCGCGCGCGGCGGCGGTGCAGTGATCCTGTCGGGCGGCGAATTGACGGTAACCATGCACGGCCACGGCCGCGGCGGGCCCAACCAGGAATATGCGCTGGCGCTGGCGATCGAGCTTGCCGGGCTTGCCGGCGTGGCCGCGCTGGCGGCCGACACCGACGGCACCGACGGCGGCAGTGGGGACCCCAACGACCCGGCCGGCGCCTTGATCGACGGCGAAACGGTGGCGCGGGCCAAGGCTGCCGGCCTCGATACCGCCGCCTTTCTTGCCGACAACAATTCCACCGGGTTCTTTGCCGCCCTCGGTGACCTGCTGGCGACCGGGCCGACCTTCACCAACGTGAATGATTTCCGCGCTATCGTCGTTGACAGAATGTGAGCTATCACGCGAAAACCGCAGCTCCGATTGAAATTGATGGCCTCGTGACCGTATCGCTCCGCCGTTCCTCCATGCGCTGCATCACGATCGCGCTGGCCGCCATGCTGCTGGTTTGGTCGGCACATCCGGCTGCGGCCGATTTCCGCGTCTGCAACAACACCGGCAGCCGGGTGGGCGTCGCGGTCGGCTACAAGGATAGCGAAGGCTGGACCACCGAAGGCTGGTGGAACGTATCCGCGCGCAACTGCGAAACGCTGCTGCGCGGCGGGCTGGTGGCGCGTTACTATTACATCTATGCGGTCGATTACGACCGCGGCGGCGAGTGGTCGGGTCACGCCTTTATGTGTTCACGCGACAAGGAGTTCACCATTCGCGGCTCCAAGAACTGCCTGGCGCGCGGCTTTGACCGCACCGGCTACTTCGAGGTCGATACCGGCGAGCAGCGGTCCTGGACGGTGCAACTCACCGACACCGCCGAGCAGGCGCCGGACCGCCCGCTGCCGCCGCGGCCCTCGCTCGGGCCGGCAGGATCGCGCTTGAACCCGGCACACGTGTCGGTTCCGCCGCCCGCGCAAGGCGGCAAGCGATGAGACGCCAACGCCGCGCCAAAATCGTCGCCACCCTCGGACCGGCGTCGTCCGATCGCCAGATGATCGAGCGGCTGTTCGTCGCCGGTGTCGACGTGTTCCGCATCAATATGAGCCACACCAGCCAGGACCGCATGCGCGAACTGGTGGCGGCGATCCGCGCCATCGAGAAAGCACGCGACCGTCCGATCGGCATTCTGGTCGATCTGCAAGGACCGAAGCTGCGGCTCGGCACCTTTATCGGCGGCGCGGTGACGGTCAACAAAGGCGACACGTTCGTGCTCGATTCCGATCCGGCGCCGGGTGACGCAACGCGCGCCTATCTGCCGCATCCGGAGATTTTCGCCGGCGTTGAGCTCGGCCACCCACTGCTGATCGACGACGGCAAGGTGCGGCTCACCGTCACCGCGGCGGAACCGACGCGTATCGTCACCCGCGTCGAGGTTGCCGGACGGCTGTCCGACCGCAAGGGCGTCAGTCTGCCGGACTCGACCCTTCCCTTCTCGGCGCTGGCCCCGAAGGACATTTCGGATCTGGAAGCCGCCCTCAATGCCGGCATCGACTGGGTGGCGCTGTCCTTCATCCAGCGGCCGGAGGACATCGCGGAAGCCAAGAAGATCACGCGCGGCCGCGCCGCCGTGATGGCCAAGATCGAGAAGCCGCAAGCGGTGGTCCGGCTGGACGAGATCATGGAACTTGCCGACGCGCTGATGGTGGCGCGCGGCGATCTCGGCGTTGAGATGCCGCTGGAGAAAGTCCCCGGCGTGCAAAAGCAGATGACCCGCCTGGGCCGCTGCGACCGGCAAGCCGGTGGTGGTCGCCACGCAAATGCTGGAGTCGATGATCAATTCACCGGTGCCGACGCGCGCCGAAGTGTCCGACGTCGCCACCGCCATCTTCGAGGGCGCCGACGCGGTGATGCTGTCGGCGGAGTCGGCGGCCGGCAAATATCCGGTCGAAGCAGTCGCCACCATGAACCGCATCGCCGAGGAAGTTGAAAGCGAAGAAGTCTACCGCAGCATCATCGACGCGCAGCGCGCACGACCCGAGGCGACCGGCGCCGACGCGATCGCGGACGCGGCGCGCGAAATCGCCGACACGCTCGATCTTGCGGCAGTGATCTGCTGGACCGCGTCCGGCTCGACCGCATTGCGGGTCGCGCGCGAACGGCCGCGGCCGCCGATCGTGGCGTTGTCGCCCAATACGACCACCGGCCGCCGGCTGGCGGTGGTGTGGGGCGTGCATTGCGTCGATCACCGAGGATGCGCGCGATCAGGACGACATGGTCGATCGTGCCTGCCGCATCGCCTTCACCGAAGGCTTCGCCAAGGCCGGCGAGCGCGTCATCATCGTTGCCGGCGTGCCGTTCGGCACCCCGGGCGCGACCAATATGTTGCGGATCGCTTATGTGGGCGAGGACGCGGTGGGAGACTAGCCGCCGACGGCTAGATATCCCGGCCTTCGACCTTATCCTGCAGCTTCTTCACCATGTCGGGAATCCGCGGCAGGCGCGGATAGACCGCCAGCGCGCGGCGGAAGGCCTCGAGCGCCTGTCGGTCGTCGCCGATATCCTGCAGGATCATGCCGAGCCCGGACAGTGCGCCGAAGTGGCGCGGCTCGAGCCGCAGTACCTCGCGGATATCGACGAGGGCACGGCCGTAATCCTTTTTCATGTAGTAGATGGTGGCAAGCCGGTTCCAGCCTTCCACGTAATCCGGTTTGATCTTGACGATGGCGTTCAAGAGTTTGATCGCCAGATCGAGATCCTTCTTCTCGACCGCGGTCTTCACGCGCCTCATCAGCAGGTTGGTGGTGTCGCTGTGCGAGACGATCCAAACCGCCCAGATGCGCTCCTCGATCGCCTTGGCGCTGTCATCGTCGGGGGCGACCTTGAGCGCGCCGAACAGGAAATCCAGATTATGGGTCGGGTCGCCGTGCACATGCGGCAGCTTCTGCGGCGGTTGCGGCGGCTGCCGAAGCGGCTTGTTCTGCGCAGCGGCGGGCAGCGCAATAACCGCCGCGAAAATCGCGGCCAGGACAGTGCTGTGGAATCGACGGCGCATGGACGGAGTTCTAGTGTCCCCGCCGGTTAAGGCAATTCTGCGGCGATGGTTCCGGGCGCGCCGGCTCGGTGCCGGTCCAGCCTTGCCCTAGCCTTGGCGCGCCTTGAAGCGGCGGTTGGTCTTGTTGATGACGTAAAGACGCCCCTTGCGCCGCACCAGCCGGTTGTTGCGATGGCGGGCGCGCAAGGATTTCAGTGAGTTACGGACTTTCATGACAATCTCGGGGTGCGCGGTTTGGGCCGGTTCATAAGCAGGTGACCCGCCCCTGTCAACGCAACGGGGTCCGGGTAGTGACCGCCGCCGGCCTCCTCTACAGTCGTCCGCCCGGAGGCCTTAAGCCATGCAGCGCAGCACCGACCGCTTTCTGACCACGCATACCGGCAGCCTGCCGCGCCCCGACGACCTTATCCGGATGATGTACGCCAAGGAGGAAGGCGTTCCGGTCGATGCCGCGGCGCTCGATCAGCGCGTGCGGGCGGCGGTCGCCGAGGTGGCCAGGAAGCAGGCCGGCGCCGGCGTCGACCTCGTCAATGACGGCGAAATGTCGAAGCCGAGCTATGCCACCTACATAAAGGACCGGCTCAACGGCTTTGGCGGCACCGGTAACACTTTCGTTTACCAGGACCTCGCCGACTTCCCACGCCTGGAGAAACGCGTGTTCGGCGATCCTGGCCGCTCGCGTCGCAAAACGCCGGCCTGCAACGCGCCGATCAGCGTCCGCGACCGTCAGGCCGCCGCGACCGACGCCGATAATCTCAAAGACGCGCTCAAGCAGGTGAAGGCGGCAGGCGGCTTCATGAGCGCGGCTTCGCCCGGCGTAATCTCGCTGTTCTTCCGCAACGACCATTACAAGGATTTCGAGACTTATATTTACGCGATCGCGGACGCCATGCGGCACGAATACGAGACCGTCGCCAACGCCGGCTTCGTCCTGCAAATCGACTGCCCGGACCTCGCCATGGGCCGCCATATCCAATACGCGAATCTGAGCCTGGCGGAATTCCGCAAGCGCGCGCAGTTGCATGTGGAAGCGCTCAATCACGCGCTTGCCAATATTCCACCCGAACGACTGCGCATGCATTTGTGCTGGGGCAATTATGAGGGCCCGCATCACCGCGACGTCCCGCTCGCCGACGTCATCGACATCGTGTTCAAGGCCAGGCCGAGTGCGATTTCGCTTGAGGCCGCCAACCCACGTCATGCGCACGAATGGACGCTGTTCGAACGCGTCAAGCTGCCCGACGGCAAGGTGCTGATCCCCGGCGTGATCGAGTCGAAATCCAATTTCGTCGAACATCCGGAATTGATCGCCCAACGCATCGCCCACTACGCCAAGCTGGTCGGCCGCGAAAACGTGATCGCCGGCTCGGACTGCGGCTTCGGCACCTGGGTCGGCCAGGCGGCGGTCGACCCGGACGTGGTCTTCGCCAAGCTCGCCGCCATGGCGGAGGGCGCGCGCCTCGCCTCAAAGCAGTTCTGGCGCTAATTCGTCCGCGTGCTGCGCCGCAGCCGTTTGACGAAGCGCGGCAGGAAAAACAAGATGCCGAGCACGCCGAGTGCGGCCAAGGCAAAGCGAATTTGGTCGGTTTGTCCGGCCATGATCTCGCGGCCGACGAAGCCGATCCAGCAATAGGCGATCGTCGACGGCGCCATGAAAACAACCGTGGCAAAAACGTAGTGGTGAAAACGGACCCGCGTCACTCCCAGCAGAAAGTTGACGACGTTATAGGGAAATATCGGAACCAGCCGTAGGAAAGCGACGAAGCGCCAGCCCTCCGCATCGACGCTGCGCATGATCCTTTGCAGCCGGGGCCCGGCGCGGCTTTCAACCCAGTCGCGCACAAGATAGCGCGCGACCAGGAACGAGAAGACCGCGCCCAAGCTTCCGCCGACAAGATCGAGCAGGCTGCCGAGATAGGGGCCGAACACCGCGCCCCCGATGACGTCGAAAATGCCCCCCGGAATCATGAAAATGGTCGCGACCGAATAGACGCCCACAAAGCCGATCGGCGCCCAGATGCCGAAACCGGCAATCCATTCCCGCAGCGCATCGATGGTGACGCCGGCGCGAAATTCCCAAAAGAATGCCGCCCCGCCTAGACAGGCGAGCAGCACCAGCAGCGCAAGAAGCCATCGTCGTGGATGCGCCATTACCCGGCAGCTTAAGTGGAAGACGCAGAACTGACTGTTGGGCGCGACCGCGAAAGAATTTGCGACCCTGCCCCCAAGCAATCCCATGCTCTATCGACATCGATCATTATTTTCAACCACTTAACTTGATCGAGCGCACTTGCAAACAGCTAATCGCCGGGCTGGCGAATGCAAACAGAACCTTAAGCCTCTTCCAGCTAAATCGTGCGTGGCCATTGGGATAGGGAGCGCATATGGCTGTCACAGACACGGCGCGCGGGCACAGCACGGCCTATAGTGCCCGCCTGTCGGTCACGGTCGCGATTGCCGGGCTGGCCTTGCTCGCGGCAGCGCTCCACCTCGTTACGCCGTTCAATCACGACGAAGCCTGGTTTCTGCAAGGCGCACAGCAGCTACTCGACGGCGGCCGTCTCGGCAAGGACATCATCGACAATAATCCACCGCCGGTTTGGTGGATGAGCAAGGCGCCGGTTTGGCTCGCTCGGCAGATTGGCGCGCCGATCGAAATGACCGCAACGTTGTTTACGGTGTTGTTGGCCGTTTTTTCGCTTGTCACGGTCGACCGCCTCATCGATCCGCAAAGTCCGACCGGATTGGCGCGTCATGCGTTGCTCCCAATCGCCGCAATCTTATTGTTGTTCGTTCCCGGTTATGATTTCGGACAACGCGAGCATTGGGCGGTAATACTGGCATTGCCCTATGTGATCG
Organism: uncultured Alphaproteobacteria bacterium; assembly: GCA_963727555.1. Lineage (GTDB taxonomy): Bacteria > Pseudomonadota > Alphaproteobacteria > Rhizobiales > Xanthobacteraceae > Pseudolabrys. Next base: position 510,348 of record CAVSGT010000004.1, read on the forward strand.
CGCGTAGCCGGCGTGCGGAGGGGGAGCGAATTTCGACCAGCGCCGGCATCGTGATTGGCATCGCTGCCTGCTTCGGCTTTTGTCTCAAGTTCTATCTACTGCTGGTGCCGATCGCTCTTGAAATCTGGCTGCTGGCGCGAACGCGACGGATATCAGTCTGCTTTTCTCCGGAAACAATCGCGCTTGGCATCACCGGACTCGTTTTTGTTGCTTTTACGGTCATCTACACGCCGACATATTTTGGGCGCGAGATCCCAACCGCGCTTCTCGCTTACTGGACACTGAGAGGAACACTGCCGCAACTCTTGCAAACGGCTGTCATGGCGCTGACGCCGATCGCGGCGCTGGTATTGCTGGGCTATTCGACACGACGCCGAGCCGATGCCATTCCCGCGCCTGCGCAAGCATTAGCGGTGGCGGGCGCGGCAAGCCTTGTCGCCGCGTTGTTGCAGAAGACGCCGTGGGCCTATCATTTCTTGCCGAGCGTCGTTTTCTTTGGTCTGTCTGCGCTTGTCCTCCTGGTCACGGGAACACCGAAATCAGGCGCACGCTCGATCAGAATCGGCGCGCTTGCGGTTCTGGTCGCCATTGGCTTGGCGCCTTCGGCCGTCGATGCGGTGCAAAGCCGCCAAGGCGCCGGCACTAAAAGTCGCGTCGAACAACTCGCGGCCGTTTTCCGCGCGAATGCGGGGCCAAACCGTATTGTGTCCGGCTTCGTCACCTCGCCGCGCGATGTGCTTCCCGCCGCCCTCGCCTCGGGGATGAAGTGGGCCGTGCCATTCTGCTGCGACTATCTGATCGCCGCGGCGGTGCGCGCAGACGAGGCGCCCGCCAGCAAACGGCATGCGATATGGGCTGCGGCGCTCGATCAAGCCGACATGGCTGTTGCCGCCGTGCGTGCCAAAGAGCCCGGCGTCATCGTCATCGATGCGGGCGACCACATGCTTGGCTTCAAAGACCGCAAATTTGATTACATCCAATGGCTCGAGGCGCGCACGGACTTCGCCGACATCTTGCGGCATTACCGCGAGATCAGCCCGGTCGGCCCGTTCCGTTTATTTGTCCGGATGTAATGAGATCAGCGTTACGAGATGGTGGGCGCGACAGGGATCGAACCTGTGACCCCTACCATGTCAAGGTAGTGCTCTTCCGCTGAGCTACGCGCCCTTTGAATTGGTCTTATCGGCTCCCCTTCAGGGAGGCAAGACGCCAGTCCGTACCGCCAAAGCCAGTGCGCGGGCTTAAGCCGCCAGCAGCTTCTGCACTTCGTTGACCAGCTCGCGCAGATGGATCGGCTTGGAGAGCACCTTGGCGTGCTTGGGCGCGGTCGAAATCGGCGTTGAGCGCGACCGCGGCAAAGCCGGTGATGAACATGATCTTGATGTCGGGATCGAGCTCGGCGGCGCGGCGGGCCAATTCGATACCGTCCATTTCGGGCATCACGATATCGGTCAACAGAAGCTCGTACGGTTCCTCACGCAGGCGTTGGTAGGCCGACAGTCCGTTGTCATAGGAGGTAACCTCAAAACCGGCATTTTGCAGCGCTTTGACCAGAAAGCGCCGCATATCGGTGTCGTCTTCAGCCAGGAGGATTTTCGTCATTACACCACATCCCTACCCGGCCGCCCCCATCGGCCGGCCCCAGCAACCCTACTAAGCCTTATGACCGTAAATATCGGGTGAACCGAAAGCATAGCTTGGCTTTGCCGGCCGGCGCATAGAGAATAGATGGTATAAGGAGCGGGAAAAGCCCCTATCCCGCCGCACTTGGGAACTTCCGACCAATGATCAACCAGCGCCCATGAGTGAAATCCGCGACGAGCTCGATCCGCCATTCGAGATTCTCGAGCCGGCGGCATGCCAGGCACCGGTGGCGTTTAATTCTCCGCACAGCGGCTCCACCTATCCGCGCGCGTTCCTTGCAACCTCCCGGCTCGACATTGCAACGCTACGCCGATCCGAGGACAGCTTCGTCGACGCGCTGATTGCCGGTGTGGTGTCGCGCGGATATCCGCTGATGCGCGCGCATTTCCCGCGTTGCTTTGTGGACGTCAACCGCGAGCCCTATGAACTTGACCCACGCATGTTCGACGGCCGACTGCCCTCCTTCGCCAACACCCGCTCAATGCGGGTCGCCGGCGGGCTCGGCACGGTGGCGCGGGTCGTTGGCGATGCCCAGGAAATCTACGATCGTCGGCTGCCGGTGGACGACGCCCTGAGCCGCATCGAGAGCCTCTACAAGCCGTATCACCGCACCCTGCGGCGCCTTTTCACCGCGCTGCACCGGGATTTCGGGGCTGCGGTCCTGATCGATTGCCATTCCATGCCGTCGACGGCCGGCCACAAGGACGAACGCCCGCGGCCGGAATTCGTGCTCGGAGACCGCTACGGCACGAGTTGCGCCGGCCCGGTGACGGAAACGATCGAGAAGACTTTGCGGGGGCTGGGCTACACCGTGAGCCGGAACAAGCCCTATGCCGGCGGCTTCATCACCGAGCACTACGGCAACCCGGCTGCCGGCCTGCATGCCATACAGCTTGAGATCAACCGCGGCCTCTACATGGACGAGCGGCGCTATCAGCGCGCCGCCGGCTTTGGCCGGCTCGCCGGCGACCTGGAGACGCTGGCCGACCGACTCGGCGAAATCCCATTGGAGGAATTGCGGCCCTATCGCGCTGCCGCGGAATAAGGGCGCTACTCCCACCGATCGGGCCAAAAAAAGGGCCGCTCGCGGTTGCAAGCGGCCCAAGTCTAGGGAGGAAACGCCCAAGGAGGGCAACGATAGCTCTCGCTACCGCATTGCAATAAACTACACCGCGCTGCACAAAATTCAAGGCTCGTAAGCCGGTTTTCCATGATATTTACGCATAGCTCCATGCGGAAATCGCGGCCTTTCGAGTTCGCTATGAGACAATAGTAGGGCTGGCACAGTCGCGACGTGGCGGAGTTGGCTGCCCGCGGCCGCGCGCTTGCCGGCCGGGCCGGGCTCCGATAGGTCAAAACGCCACCCCGGGCAGAGTCATGACGGCAATCGATTTCGCGGCCTTTGTCGACCGGCTCGCCACCGTCTCGGGCGAGACCATCCTGCCGTTTTTCCGCACCGCCTTGGCGATCGAGAACAAAATGGCCGGCGGATTCGATCCCGTCACCGCCGCCGACCGGGCCGCGGAGGACGCGATGCGGGCGACGATCCGCACGACCTTCCCCGAACACGGCATCCTCGGCGAAGAATACGGCTCCGAGCGAACCGACGCCGAATACGTCTGGGTGCTCGATCCGATCGACGGCACCAAATCCTTCATCACCGGTATGCCGGCCTGGGGCACGCTGATCGGGCTGATGCGGTTCGGTGAGCCGGTGTTCGGCATGATGCATCAGCCGTTCACGCGCGAGCGCTTTTCCGGCGACGGCGGCGCGGCCCGCTACCGCGGCCCCTCCGGCGACCGCGATCTGCACGTTCGCCCCTGTGCCTCGCTCGCCGACGCCATCCTGTCGACCACCAGCCCCCTGCTGATGAACCAAGCCGACCGTGCGGTCTTCGCGCGGGTCGAAAATACGGTGAAGCTCTCGCGTTATGGCGGCGACTGCTACGCCTATTGCATGCTGGCCGCCGGGCTGATCGATCTCGTCATCGAAACCGAGATCAAGCCGCACGATATCGTGCCGTTGATCCCGATCGTGACCGGCGCCGGCGGCATCGTCACCACCTGGGAAAACGGCCCGGCGCAGAACGGCGGCCGCATCGTGGTCGCCGGCGACGCCCGCGTGCACGAAGCCGCGTTGGAGATGCTCAACGCATGATCCCGAAAAGCTTGTCCTCGACTTGATCGGGGATGCGAACCGGTTTTCGGAAAAGATCATGCGCAGGAAAAAATTCTAGAACAACGGCGTGCCGGGCACGAAGGCATCGAACGCGGCCCAGAACTGATTGCGGTATTGGTCCTGCTCCTGCAGGATCTCATGCTTGGCGCCGGCCAGGATCAGGTGCGAGCCGGCCAGCAGATTCATCCCGAAGCTCTCGATCGCCGGCGTCGACACGATTTCGTCGCGGCCGGCCGCCACCAGCAAGATCGGCTGGCGGATGCTGCCGGGATAGCTGCGCACGGCGAACTGCTTCATCAGCCGCAGCGCGGCGTCCGCCCAGGCGATGGTCGGCGCGCCCAAGCCTAGGTTCGGTTCTTCCTGCAGCACGGCCGCATTGCGCGCGTAACGCACGGGATCGGAGGTGAGCGGGTTGCCGGTGAAATCGCCGGTGCCCATTGAGACTCCGGCGCCGGTTGGGATATAGGCGCCGCCGCGCCCGATTACGCGCATGACGCGCGCGAGCCATCCGGCGACGCCGCGCAACGGCCCCGACGGTAGCGCGATCATCGGCGCGGTGATCACCACGCGTTCGAACCAGCGGGTGCCGTCATGGCAGAGCTTGAGGGCTATGGCGCCGCCCATGGAATGCGCGAGCGCGTGGAACGGCGGCGGGCAATCCGGCAGCACTACCTGCTCCATGAACAACTCAAGGTCGATGATGTATTGCGAGAAATTCCGCACATAGCCTTTGTGCCGGTCGGAGAGCACGCGATCCGACAGCCCCTGCCCGCGCCAGTCGAAGGTCGCGACGGCGAAGCCACGATTGCGCAAATCGCGCACGGTCTCGAAATATTTTTCGATGAATTCGGCGCGGCCTTGCAGCAGCACGACGGTGCCCTTGCGGCCGGGCGGCGGCGCCCAGCGCGCAAAGCGCAAGCTGACCCCGTCACGGGTCGTCAGCGCATCGGTCACCACCTGATCGGGCACCGGATTGGCGGGAATGGAAATGAGCTTCATGGAAGATTGAAATCAGGCCAATGTGCCGGCGCTGGCGCCTTATAGCAGGCGATGTCGCCGGCTCAATGTAACTTCATTGCGCCCTTGGAAATCATTATATTTCAATAGTTTACTTGCGGCGGCGATCGGCTCTTGCGGCGTTAAATCGGCATTCCCATATCAGCCATGCGCAGGCCACTGGTGGCTGCGCTCGGGCTTTCGGTTCGGCCATAAGGCGGACCGCCCGCATGTCGCTCAACACGGAGGATATGCCATGCGTACATTCGATCTTGCTCCCCTCTATCGTTCCACCGTCGGTTTCGACCGGCTTTTCTCGATGCTCGACGGCTTTGACGCCGCCCCGGGCTACCCGCCCTACAACATCGAACGCACCGGCGAGAACGCCTACCGCATCAGTGTCGCGGTAGCCGGCTTCGGCGAGAACGAGCTTTCGATCGAGTCGAAAGAAAACACGCTGAGGATCAAAGGCGAGAAACAGGAAAAGGAAGAGCAGAAAGGCGACGTGCTCTATCAGGGCATCGCCGCGCGCGCGTTTGAGCGCGTCTTCCAGCTCGCCGATTACGTCCAGGTCAAAAGCGCGGCCCTGAAGAATGGCCTCTTGCACGTCGATCTCGTGCGCGAGATTCCGGAGGCCAAGAAGCCGCGCCAAATCCCGATCGGCAACGGCGGCAAAGCCGAGGCAATCGAGACCAAGGTCGCCGCTTAAACGACGTCGCCACGTGTGAATGGGAGCGCCCCGGATTTCCGGGGCGCTTTTATTTTGCGCTATTAGCCGCGCTTGTTCTGTTTCTTGTCGTTCGGATCGGGAACGTGGATGATCAGTGGGCCGCTGAAATAGCTCGGCGGGTAAATCTGATTCAAGACGACGGCTGGCTCGATGTCGAGAATATCGCCGAGCTCCGCGTCGGCGACGATGCGCATCTCAACGCCGCGCGGGTCGAACGCATGCAGCACGTAATAGGGCCCGCGCCGCAACGCCGGGCTCGACGGGCTAAAGCCCATATAGCGCACGACGCGCAGGATCTCATCGGCCGGATAGATCGCCGGCCTCACAGTCTCGTATGGCTGACCGGCGATCGCCGATCCCGTCGACAGCGCGGCGAGTGCCGCCACCGCGAGCGCAAATGTCAGTCCCTTTTTCACGACGCCACCCTCACGTTTTTGATTTGGGGGCGAGGTTACTCTTCGCGGGCGCGCCCGAACAGTTCGGTAAACGGTTCGTTTACCGGCGTGGTTAAGGTCGCGCCGCGGCGGTTTTCCACCGCAGCGGTTTGACCCGTTGCCCATAATTTGAGCGCGGCGGAAGCTCGGAACATCCTCCGGCGCTCGATTGGTACGTTGATTTCCGGTCGGTCGCGCCAAACGGTTAATCCGGCTCGCGGTTTGCTGTGAGGGCTTGCACGCAATCCCATTGCGCGTCAGCGAGCCACGTGGTCCTCTTCTTGCTTGCCAGGGAAGCGGCGCCGCAACAAAGCGAAAGCCTCAGCCGATTCAGGCGTGGACCAGTCTTGTGCGGCGGTGCAAAATTTGGCATGGTTCATTAGGACAGCATTGCTGTCCTAATAGCTGGCGGCCACAATGTGGGCCTGACAGGCGGGGCTGACATCGGTGGCGCCCAACGGGAGCAGCCACGGCGGCGATGAGCCGGAGAAGGCTGCCCTTCTCGCGAGCGAGTACGCTTGGAAATGCGCGGCGGCTTAGCAGCGTCGCGCAAGGAGGCGGGTACGCCGACGGCCGAAACGGCGCCGGCGAGGCAGGGCACGATGAAAGAGCGACGCAACGGCATCGGATTTGTCGAACGCGAACGCGCCGCGCGCGTGCGCGGCGTTTCTTCGTCGCGCGATACCGCCGATCCGGGAACGCCGCCGGTGCAAGGCCTTTACGATCCGGCGCTCGACAAGGACTCCTGCGGCGTCGGTTTCGTCGCCCACATCAAAGGCGTGAAGTCGCATCAGATCGTCGAGGACGGCCTGCGCATCCTGTGCAACCTGGAGCACCGTGGCGCAGTCGGCGCGGACCCGCGCATGGGCGACGGTGCCGGCATCCTGGTGCAGATCCCGCACAAGTTCTTCGCCAAGAAAGCAAGCGAACTCGGCTTCGCCCTGCCCGCGCCGGGCGAATATGCGATTGGCCAACTGTTCATGCCGCATGAGACCAGCTGGCGGCAGATCATCCGCGATACCTACGCCGAAGTGATCCAGCGCGAGGGCCTCAAGCTGCTCGGCTGGCGCAACGTGCCGACCGACAATTCGACGCTCGGCGAGTCGGTCAAGCCGACCGAGCCGGCGCATCAGCAGGTGTTCATCGGCCACGGCAAGAAGAAGCTTTCCGAGGCCGAATTCGAGCGCCGGCTCTACATCCTGCGCAAGTCGATCTCCAGCGCGATCTACAAGAAGCGCCAGCGGCGCGTGTCGAGCTATTATCCTGTGTCGATCTCCTGCCGCACCGTGGTCTACAAGGGCATGTTCCTGGCCGACCAGCTCGGCACCTATTATCCCGACCTGCAGGATCCGGATTTCGAGAGCGCGCTGGCGATGGTGCACCAGCGCTTCTCCACCAACACCTTCCCGACCTGGTCGCTGGCGCACCCCTACCGCATGATCGCGCACAACGGCGAGATCAACACGTTGCGCGGCAACGTCAATTGGATGGCGGCGCGGCAGGCGTCGGTCTCTTCGCCGCTGTTCGGCAAGGACATCAACAAGCTGTGGCCGATCTCCTACGAAGGCCAGTCCGACACGGCCTGCTTCGACAATGCGCTCGAATTCCTCACGCAGGGCGGCTATTCGCTCGCCCATGCCGTGATGATGATGATCCCCGAGGCCTGGGCGGGCAATCCGCTCATGGACGAGGAGCGGCGCGCTTTCTACGAATACAACGCGGCGCTGATGGAGCCGTGGGACGGTCCCGCGGCGATCGCTTTCACCAACGGCCGCCAGATCGGCGCCACGCTCGACCGCAACGGCCTGCGGCCGGCGCGCTATCTGGTCACCAGCGACGACCGCATCGTCATGGCCTCCGAGATGGGCGTGCTGCCGATTCCGGAGAAGGACATCGTCAAGAAGTGGCGGCTGCAGCCCGGCAAGATGCTGCTGGTCGACCTCGACGAGGGCCGTCTCATCCCGGACGAGGAATTGAAGGCGACGCTGGCCAAGAGCCACCCCTACAAGGAGTGGCTCGAGCGCACCCAGATCGTGCTGGAGGACTTGCCGGCGACCGCCAACGAGGCGCCGATCTCCAACCTGTCGCTGCTCGATCGCCAGCAGGCCTTCGGCTACACCCAGGAAGATCTCAAGTTCCTGATGACGCCGATGGCCACGACCGGCGAAGAGGCGGTCGGCTCCATGGGCAACGACACGCCGATCTCGGCGCTGTCGGACAGGCCGAAATCGCTGTTCACCTATTTCAAGCAGAACTTCGCGCAGGTCACCAACCCGCCGATCGATCCGATCCGCGAAGAGCTGGTGATGAGCCTCGTCTCCATCATCGGGCCGCGGCCGAACCTGCTCGACATGGAAGGCGCCTCCGAGCTCAAGCGCCTGGAAGTGCGCCAGCCGATCCTGTCGAACGAGGACCTGGAGAAGATCCGCGCGATCTCGGAGATGAGCGGCGACCACTTCAAGTCGCACACCTTCGACATCACCTTCCCGGCCGAACACGGCGCCGACGGCATGGGCTGGGCGATCGACGAATTATGCGAGCGTGCCGAAGAAGAGGTGCGCAACGGCTGCAACATCATCATCCTGTCCGACCGCAAGACCGGCGCCGACCGCATTCCGATTCCGGCGCTGCTCGCCTGCGCCGCCGTGCATCATCATCTGATCCGCAAGGGCCTGCGCACCTCGGTCGGAATGGTGGTGGAGACCGGCGAGCCGCGCGAGGTGCATCATTACGCCTGCCTCGCCGGCTACGGCGCGGAAGCGGTCAACCCTTATCTCGCCTTCGAGACGCTGATCGCCATGAAGGACGATCTGCCGCAGAAGCTCGACGAGAAAGAAGTCATCAAGCGCTACATCAAGTCGGTCAACAAGGGACTGCTCAAGGTGATGTCCAAGATGGGCATCTCGACCTATCAGTCCTATTGCGGCGCGCAGATTTTCGATGCGGTCGGGCTTAAGCAGGAATTCGTCGACCAGTATTTCACCGGTACGCACACCCGCATCGAGGGCGTGAGCCTCGCCGAAATCGCCGAAGAGACCGTGCGCCGCCACCGCGACGCCTTCAGCGATTCGCCGGTCTACCGCTCGATGCTCGACATCGGCGGCGATTATGCCGTGCGCATGCGCGGCGAGGATCATGTGTGGACCGCGGAAACCGTCGCGCGCCTGCAGCACGCTGTGCGCGGCAATTCGCAAGAACACTACCGCGCCTTCGCCAAGATCGTGAACGAGCAGAACGAGCGGCTCACCACCATTCGCGGCCTGTTCCGTATCGGCAAGGCGGAGGAGGATGGCCGCAGCCCGGTTCCGCTCGAAGAGGTGGAGCCCGCCAAGAATATCGTGCGGCGCTTCTCCACCGGGGCCATGTCGTTTGGCTCGATCTCGCGCGAGGCGCATACCACGCTCGCCATCGCTATGAACCGAATCGGCGGCAAGTCGAACACCGGCGAAGGCGGCGAGGAGACCGATCGTTTCAAGCCGCTGCCGAACGGCAATTCCATGCGCTCGGCCATCAAGCAAGTGGCGTCGGGACGTTTCGGCGTCACCGCCGAGTATCTCGTCAACTCGGACATGATGCAGATCAAGATGGCGCAGGGCGCCAAGCCCGGCGAAGGCGGACAATTGCCCGGCCACAAGGTCGACAAGATCATCGCCAAGGTGCGCCACTCGACGCCGGGCGTCGCCCTGATCTCGCCGCCACCGCATCACGACATCTATTCGATCGAGGACCTGGCGCAGCTCATCTTCGATCTGAAGAATGTCAATCCGGACGGCGACGTGTCGGTCAAGCTGGTCTCCGAGGTCGGCGTCGGCACCGTCGCCGCCGGCGTCTCGAAAGCGCGCGCCGATCACGTGACCATCGCCGGCTTCGAGGGCGGCACCGGCGCCTCGCCGCTGACCTCGATCAAACACGCCGGCAGCCCCTGGGAAATCGGCCTGGCCGAAACCCACCAGACGCTGGTGATCAACCGCTTGCGCGGGCGCATCTCGGTGCAGGTTGACGGCGGCATCCGCACCGGCCGCGACGTGGTGGTGGGCGCCATGCTCGGCGCCGACGAATTCGGCTTTGCCACCGCGCCTTTGATCGCGGCCGGCTGCATCATGATGCGCAAGTGCCACCTCAACACCTGCCCGGTCGGCGTCGCGACGCAAGATCCGGTATTGCGCAAGCGCTTCCGCGGCACGCCGGAGCACGTGATCAACTACTTCTTCTTCGTCGCCGAGGAAGTGCGCGAGCTGATGGCCACGCTCGGCTACCGCCGCTTCGACGAGATGGTCGGGCAGATGCAGATGCTGGACCAGCACCGGTTGGTCGAGCATTGGAAGGCCAAGGGCCTCGACTTCTCCAAGCTGTTCACCAAGCCGCCGGCGGACAAAGGCACTGCCATATTCAATTGCGAAGAGCAGGATCACAAGATCAAGGACATCCTCGACCGCAAGCTGATCGCCGATTCGCAGGCCGCGCTCGACCGCGGCGCGCCGGTGCGGCTGCAGACCGCCATCAAGAACACCGACCGCGCCTGCGGCGGCATGCTGTCCGGCGAGGTGGCCAAGCGCTACGGCCATGCCGGCCTGCCCGACGACACCATCCATGTGCGCTTCTCCGGCACCGCCGGGCAGAGCTTCGGCGCCTGGCTCGCGCGCGGCGTCACCTTCGAGCTTGACGGCGACGCCAACGACTATGTCGGCAAGGGCCTCTCGGGCGGCCGCATCGTCATCCGCCCGCCGGCCGACGGCGGCATCGTGCCGGAGGAGTTGATCATCGTCGGCAACACGGTGTTGTACGGCGCCATCGCCGGCGAATGTTATTTCCGCGGCGTCGCCGGCGAGCGCTTTGCCGTGCGCAATTCCGGTGCCGTTGCGGTCATCGAAGGCGCCGGCGACCATTGCTGCGAATACATGACCGGCGGCGTCGTGGTGGTGCTCGGCTATACCGGACGCAATTTTGCCGCCGGCATGTCGGGCGGTATCGCCTACGTGCTCGACGAGGACGGCAGCTTTGATACCCGCTGCAACCTGGCCATGGTCGAGCTCGAGCCGGTGCCGGAAGAGGAACAGGTGGCCGAGCGCGAATTCGGCATCTACAACGACTTGGAAAGCCATGGCCGCGTCGACGTGATGGCCGACCTCACCGGCGCGGACGCCGAGCGCCTGCACAAATTGATCTCCGACCATGCGCGCTACACCGGCTCCAAGCGCGCGGCGGAAATCCTTGCCGATTGGCAGCGTTACCGCCCGCTGTTCCGGAAAGTGATGCCGGTCGAATACCGCCGCGCGCTGGCCGAGATGGCAAAGGAGAAGGCCGCCGCGATGCAGGCCGCGGAATAGGCAAGTCTAGCAGACATGGGCAAGGTTACCGGCTTTCTCGAATTCGAGCGGCACGATCGCAAATACGAACCGGTCGCGGAGCGTATCCGGCACTGGCATGAGTTCACGCTGCCGCTGCCGGAGAAGGAGTTGCGCGACCAAGCCGCGCGCTGCATGGACTGCGGCGTGCCCTATTGCCACGGCACCCATCTGCTCACAGGTGCGCCCACCGGCTGCCCGGTCAACAACCAAATTCCCGACTGGAACGACCTCGTCTATCGCGGCAACTGGGACGAGGCGGCGCGCAACCTGCACTCGACCAATAATTTCCCCGAATTCACCGGCCGTGTGTGTCCGGCGCCGTGCGAGGCGTCCTGCACGCTCAACATTGACGAGAACCCGGTCACCATCAAAACCATCGAATGCGAGCTAGCCGACCGTGCCGTCGCGCAAGGGCTCAAACCCGAATTGCCCGCGCGCAAGACCGGCAAGAAAGTGGCGGTGGTCGGCTCCGGTCCGGCGGGGCTTGCTTGCGCGCAGCAACTCGCGCGCGCCGGCCACGACGTGCATGTCTACGAGCGCTGGGCAAAGGCCGGCGGGCTTTTGCGCTACGGCATTCCGGATTTCAAGATGGAGAAAATCCATGTCGACCGCCGCGTCGAGCAGATGACGGCCGAGGGCGTGATCTTTCATTACGGCGCCGATGTCGGCGTCAACGTGCCGGTCGACCAATTCGTGAAGGATCACGATGCCGTCGTGCTCGCCGGCGGCGCGGAAAAGCCGCGCGATCTGCCGATTCCGGGCCGCGAGCTCAGCGGCATTCATTTCGCCATGGACTTCCTGCCGCAGCAGAACCGGCGGGTGAGCAACGAGCCGCAAGGCGACGTCGCGCCGATTTTGGCGACCGGCAAGAAGGTCGTGGTGATCGGCGGCGGCGACACCGGCTCCGACTGCATCGGCACCTCGATCCGCCAGGGCGCAACGTCTGTGACCAATTTCGAGATCATGCCGCAGCCGCCCGAGCACGAGAACAAGGCGCTGACCTGGCCGGACTGGCCGCTCAAGCTGCGCATCTCGTCAAGTCATGAGGAAGGCGTCGAGCGCGAATTCGCGGTGTTGACGCAGAAGTTCACCGGCGAGAACGGCGCGGTGAAGAAGCTGCATTGCACCCACGTCGACGCCAAGTTCAAGCCGGTCGCCGGCACCGAGTTCGAGATCGAAGCCGATCTGGTGCTGCTCGCCATGGGCTTCGTGCACCCGCTGCACGAGGGCATGCTGAAGGCGCTCGACGTGGCGCTCGACCAGCGCGGCAATGTCAGCGCTGACACCGATGCCTACCAGACCTCGGTGCCGAGGGTATTCGCCGCCGGCGATATGCGGCGCGGCCAGTCGCTGGTGGTGTGGGCGATCCGCGAAGGGCGGCAATGCGCGCACGCGGTCGACAAGTTCCTGATGGGATCGACGACGCTGCCGCGCTGAGCGGCGTTTATCTGAACCAGTCGAATAGCCCGCCCGACGACGACGCGCCGGAGGTCCGTCCGGGCGACGGTATCGATGCCGGCGGGCGCGGCGCGTTATCGTACTGCGCTGGCGGCCTGCTCTCGCGCGGTCGGATCGGCTTTGGCTTGGCGGCGGCTTCCTGGCGGACGTCGAGTTTTTTCCCTTTCTTGATCTTCGGCGCGGCGACCGGCTTTGCCACCGCGGTCTTTGCGGCTTCGGCGCGGGCCTGGGTTGCGGACGGCGCAGACGGCGCAGGCGGCGCGATTGAAGCGGATGGTGCGCTGCCTTTGGCTTTGGCCGGTACGGTACCCTTTTTGGCCTTGGCGGAGGCGGGCGTCGCGTCCTTGGCCTTGGCGTAGGCGTCGCTGCCCATTGGCCAGGTGAAATCATCGGCGCGGCCCGCCGGCGGGTTCAACGGCTCGCCGCGCACCAGGACGCGGGCTGCGATGGCATCGCTGCGCGAGGGCAGCGAGCCGGCAGCGCCCAACAGCACGTCGGAACTGGTCGGCGTCGTCGTCAGCGGCACCACCGGCCCGGCCAACGGCCGCTCGGCCGACATGCCGTCGTTCGAGGTCGGGCCGATCGGACCCGACGGCAGCGCCACCGGCACGGCATGGTTGGCCATATAGCGGCGGACCTCGCGTTCGACATAATGCGCGAGCTTGCGCGCGCCGGCCTTGGTGAAATAGACGCCGTCGCCCGAGCGCAGCCGGCGAATCTGGCCTTCATAGTCGGGGCCGTAGCTAGAATACTTGCCGGCCTCGTCGACGAAGCCGTCCCACACGTCGACATAGTCGACGCCGGCGCGCTCGGAGCGCGAGCGATAAAGATCGTTGAGATAGCCGGTGTCGGCGGTCGAGCGCGTGCCGCGGATCGCCGGCAGACCGACCCAAATCACCGGCACGCCCTTGCTCTTGAGCGCGGCGATGGTCGCATCGATGCGGCGGCTGTAGATTTCGGCCCACTTGTCGCTGCGAAACTCGATGACGCCGTTGTTCCGCTTGGCGCGCGATTTGGACGCGGACGATTTGTCCGGCTTGTCGGCCTTCTTGTCTTTCGACGCTTTCTTGTCCTTGTCGCCGCCTTTGCTCTCCTCTTCGGCCTTTTCCTTTTCGGCCTCCTTGGCGAGATCGCGCTCGCGGATGTTCTGCCGGTCGGAGACACCGAGCATCATTACAACGTAGCTGGCTTTTTCCTGCGCAAGGATGTCGCGCACCACGTGCCACCAATCGAGGTCGTTCTTGCTGTCGTAGCGCAGCAAGCCGGAATGATTGTGGTCCTTACGCACGACCGCAATGGCCGGCGAATCCGAGAATGCATCTTCCAGCCCGTAGGCAAGCCAATCCGCCATGCCGTCGCCCATCACCACGACGGTGGTGGTGGGGGCGACCGGTTCCGCATTCGGCTCGGGCTTGCGCGGCGGCGGCGCGCGCGAAGCATCGTAATGCGGTTGCGGCTCGACTGCAGGGGGCGCGCCGAAGCCGTTCTGCTGCCAGCTATTATTGGGGTTGCTCCGCTGCCGCGACGTACCGAAAAGGTTCTGGAAAAAACCGCCGCCGCTCGGCCGCTGCTGGTGCCTCAAAAACGGATAACGGTCGTCAGAGCGCTGATAGCGCTGCGCCTGGGCGGGAAGCGTCAGGCTGGCCTCGATCGCGGCAACGCCGGCGATTTCGACCAAAGCCAGCAAGACCGCGCCGGCAAGTACCTGAAGCCGCTTTGTTTTCCGAAACATTCCGGCTGCTCGCCGCTCACCATCGCCGCGGCCGCGGACCGCCCGCGTCCCACCAAATATGGGCTAATAGCCCGACAAAAATGTCAACTCGAAGGTGGCGGGCCTGAGCCCCGGCGGTCAACGCTGCCGCAGGCGCTTGAGGACCGCGTTCGAAGCAAATCCGTCCGGCACCTCGCCAATCCTGGCCTGGAAAGCGCGGATCGCTGCCCGGGTGCGCACGCCAAGGCGCCCGTCCGGTTCCCCGACATTGAAGCCGTGCCGGGCCAAGAGTTGCTGCAGCTCCAGCCGCTCGTCGCGCGACAGCACGCGTTCATAGCGCGGCCATTGCTGCACGAAGGGACCGCCGCCGCGCAGCCGGTCGGCGAGATGACCGATCGCCAGCGCGTAGGCTTCGGACGGATTGTACCGCATGATGACGCGGAAATTCTGCAGCATCAGGAAGCCGGGGCCTTGCACCCCGGCCGGCACCAGCAGGAAGGCGCGATCGCCGGGACGCGGGAATGGCTTGCCGGCGACGCGCTTGATGCCGTGGCGCTCCCATTCGCCGATCGTCATCGTGTGATGGTGATCGGCCAGCATGAAATTGAAATTCGCCGGGACCACCACCTCGTAGCCCCAGGTTTGGCCGCCGAGCCAACCGTCCTTTTTCAGGTTGTTGGCGGTCGAGGCGACGATGTCGGGCATCGAATCGACCACGTCACGGCGGCCATCATGATCGAAGTCGACGGCATAGCGTTTGAACGCGGTCGGCATGAACTGGGTCGGGCCAAAGGCTCCCGCCCATGAGCCGACCAGCCGGTTTGGGCGAACGTCGCCGCGCTGGAGAATTTCCAGCGTGGCGAGAAACTCCTCACGAAAATAGCGCTGGCGGCGGCCGACACAGGCGAGCGTCGCGGTCGATCGCAGCACTGGCCGATCGCCGCCTTGCGTGCCGTAATTGCTCTCAACGCCCCAGATCGCCGCGATGGTATAGCGGTCGACACCGTAAGCTCTCTCCGCCGCGTCGAAGATCGGGCGATATTTGGCGAGCAACGCGCGACCCGTCGCAATGCGCTCGTCGGTCACCAGGATATCGAGATAGTCCCAGATCGATTTGGTGAATTCGGGCTGGTTGTCGAGCAAGTCCATAATACGCAGATCGGGCGTGAGCGCGGCGGTGTAGTGCTGGTAGGTCGCACGCGAAACATGACGGCGCGCCGCCGCCGGCCACAGATGCTCGATGCAACGACGGAAATCCGACGCCGCCGCGCGAATCGCTTCGGCGGACATGCTTGGGTCTCCCGACCTTGGGTCTCCCGACGCGCCCGACTGCCCGCTCCACGGCGGCGCGGTCGTGTCGGCCACAGCCGGCGGCAGGGTTCCGGTCGCGCCGGCAGAGCCGTCGGTACGACCTTGCGCCGGCGCATTGCCGACGGCCGCAGCCGCCAAGACCGCCGCCATGAGCAAACACGTAGAGTACCGCATTGCCCTGTAACCCGCTCCCAATCTCACCACACTGCCATGGGTGCCGTGATATCGTTTCGAGGCCGTTAATGGGGAGGAGTTGCGCCGGCATCTAGACCAGCC
Organism: uncultured Alphaproteobacteria bacterium; assembly: GCA_963727555.1. Classification (GTDB taxonomy): domain Bacteria; phylum Pseudomonadota; class Alphaproteobacteria; order Rhizobiales; family Xanthobacteraceae; genus Pseudolabrys. The sequence continues at coordinate 526,434 of CAVSGT010000004.1, forward strand.
GGCGCCATCATGCTTTCTGCTGCTTTAGACAAAAACGCCGCCCCGGAATTGGTCCTTATTGTCGCATGACCCGCATACGCAAAGCCATCTTTCCAGTCGCCGGTCTTGGAACCCGCTTCCTGCCGGCCACCAAGGCCATGCCGAAGGAAATGCTGCCCGTGGTCGATCGGCCGCTCATCCAGCACGTAGTGGATGAAGCGCGCCAAGCCGGCATCGAGCATTTCATCTTCGTCACCGGCCGCAACAAGAGCGTCATCGAGGACCATTTCGATCGCCAATTCGAGCTTGAGCTGACGCTGATTGAGCGCGGCAAGCAAGCCGAATTGGATCTGTTGTCGGAGGACCTGCCGGAAGCGGGCACCGTCAGCTTCACGCGCCAGCAATCGCCGCTCGGGCTCGGCCACGCCGTCTGGTGCGCGCGCGAACTGGTCGGAAACGAGCCGTTCGCGCTGCTGCTGCCGGACGTACTGGTGCAGAATCCCAGCGGCTGCCTTGCCCAGATGATCGAGGCCGCGAAGGACCTCGACACCAACGCCAACATCATCGCGGTGGAGGAAGTGCCGGCCGACCGCATCCATTTATACGGCGTGGTCGGGGTCGGGCCCACCAAGGGCAAGGCCTTTGCGATCACCAAGATGGTCGAAAAGCCGAAAGCCGCCGAGGCCCCGTCCAATCTTTCCATTACCGGGCGCTACATCCTGCAGCCGGAAATCTTCGCGATCCTGGAGAAACAGGCAGCCGGCGCCGGCGGGGAAATCCAGTTGACCGACGCCATGCTGCAGCTTTCGCGCAGCCAGCCGTTTTACGGACTCAAGTTCGAAGGCCGCAGCTTCGACTGTGGCGCCAAGATCGGCTTCCTCGCCGCCAATGTGGCTTATGGGCTCGAGCGCCCGGACATCGCGCCTGAGTTCCGCAAAGCGCTGCGCGACCTGCTCGGCGAAAAATAGCGCCCTTCCCTTCACGCGGAAGCTCAGCGCTGCAGCCGCAGCCCGAGCAGGAAGACGTTGGCGGTGTAGTCGTTGCCGGCGATGTTGGAATGCAGCCAATCGCGACGCACCTCGCCCTTGAGCTGGACCTCCCGGTTGAGCTTGTAGGTCAAGCCGAGACCGGCCGTGTAAACCAAATCCCGACGGTCGAGATCCGAAGTGCCCGTCGAAGCATCGCCGCCTTTGTAACTGTTGACGCCGAAGCCGAACTTCGCCGTCGCGATCAGCCAGCGCCGCAGCGCGTGGTCGATTTGAACGCCGACGTCGCGATAAAGAATGCCGGAGATACCGGCAATGGTGGATTCGCCAACGATCGATGAGGCGGTCAGCTTGACCGTGGTCAGCGCGGTGGCGGTCCAGACCAGCGAGGCGTTGCCGATCAGACCGCTCAGCGTATCGAATCGCGGGTCGTCGTAGCTGCGCCGCGTATAGCCGACGGCGATTTCGCCGGTGAGCCGGCGCGCCAGCTCGAAGGTCGAGCCGACCTTACCGGTCAGACCTTTTAAATCGCGCTGATAGCCGCCGGAGTCGGTTTCGAGGTCGTGCACGCGGCTGTCGGCGCTCGCCTCAACATAGGGCTTCACGCCGGGCAGCAGCTCGTAACTGCCGCGCAGCGTGCCGGTATATTGATTGTAGTTGCGGTCTTCGTTGCTGGCGGTACTGCCGTCGGTCAACGTGGAGTCTTGATAGGCGGTGCGCTGCACGTCGCCTTTGACGCCCAATTCGAAGCGGTTGAATTGATGCCTGATGCCGCCGAAGCCGCCGAAGGTCGCGTAGATGGGGAGCTTGGCGAGGCCGGCCTGTTGTATGTTCGGACTGCCGGGATTGTCGGTCGAGACCAAGATGCGCGTATTGAGATCGATGTGGGTGGCCCGGGTCACGTCGACGCGCCCGTCGACGCGGCCGTTGAAATAAGGACGGCTGATGGTCGGCGTGGTGTCGGGACTGTACCCGATATAGCTGCCGCGCAACTCGGCCTTTACCTCGTGGCGCGACCAGTTCGACCTCGCCAGCAATTCCGGCGCCACGGTGTAGACCGTGGCGGCGGTACCGCCGCCCGCCGTGTTGGCAGCATTGGTATTGTAACCGCCGATCAGTTCGATGGCGGGATAGAGATCGAACGAGCCGACATGCACGCCGAGCGGCGCGTAAGGGTCCTCTTCGGCGGCCTTGCGCTTTTTCGGCGGTTTGCGGATCGGCCCAATCTCGACCGGCGGCGCGCCGGGGGTGGTCGAGATTACAGCCTCGGCGCGGGCGTCCTGTAACGGCGGCGGCGGCCGGTCGTAGGGGGAGAGAACGAGCGGAGCCGCTGCGCCGGGCGGAAGCCTCAATCCGCTTTCGCGCAGCTTGGCCGCCTGCTTGGCGGTGATGGTCTTGCGGGCGTTGGAGGAATCAAAGCCGGTCGCGCCGGCGCCCGAGGCCGCAGGTACAAACCCGAAAGCCGGGCTCAATGGCAGTTGCTGCGGCCGTTTGAACTTCTGAAAGCGCGCGTCGTTCTTTGAAGCCTTATCGAGCTTGGGTGCCAGCGGATCTACACTGACCAAGGTTTGCGCGTGGACGTCCGTTGCCGCCAGCGCCAGGCAGGCAGCCAGCAGCGCGCCGGCGCCGCACGGCGCGGCCGGGCATCGATGACGATGGCGCGGTACGGTCTGCGTAACCCCTCCTCGCTGCGGGCCGCCGCTGGCAGGCACCGCGAACCGGAAACGAAATCAACGACTTCGCCGCCACCCACGCGTTCGGCGCGGACAGACCGGCCTCGGCTACCGAGGCGCGCCTGCCCGCCGGCGAGCGGGTTTTGGTTAATGGAGTTAAGACTTTTATGGTTAACGAGCGGTTGATTACCGCCTGCGGGCTCAAATCCAGCCCTGGAGCTCGCGTTTCACCACGTCGCGGATCACCGCCATGCCGCCGGGCAAATCGTTCAGGCACGGGATATGCGCGAAATTCTCGCCACCGGCCTGCTTGAAGACATGCGCATTCTCCATGGCGATCTCTTCCAGCGTCTCCAGGCAGTCGGCGGTGAAGCCCGGCGTGATGACGGCGAGGTTCTTCACGCCCTTCGCAGGCAACGCCTGTACGGTGTCGATGGTGTAGGGCTTGAGCCATTCGGCGCTGCCGAAGCGCGATTGAAACGTCATCATGAATTTGTCGTCGGCGAGCTTGAGCCGCTCGCGCAGGAGCCGCGCCGTCTTCGCGCATTGGCAATGATAGGGATCGCCCTTGTGCAAATAGTCTTCCGGCATGCCATGGAACGAGGCGAGGATCATGTCGGGCTTGAACGGCAGCTTGGCGAGTTCGGTTTCGAGCGATGCGGCGAGCGCCTCGATATAGACCGGCTCGATCGAACCAGGCGGGCGCAACGCGCAAAGCCGGCTGCCAGCGCATCGCCAGCCAGCGCCTCGAAGGCCTTGTCGCAGACCGTGGCGGTGGTTGCAGCGGCATATTGCGGATAAAGCGGGACGATCAAGATGCGGTCGCAGCCGGCGGCCTGCATGGCATCGAGCCGCGCGCGGATCGACGGATTGCCGTAGCGCATCGCCCAATCGACCAAAATGCGAGAATCTTCGGCGAAGCTTTCGGCGAGCTTGTCGGCTTGCGAGCGCGTGATGGTCTTGAGGAAGGATTCGTTGCGCTCCTTGTTCCAGATCTTGTCGTAGTCCTTGCCCTTTCGGCCGGGGCGCACGGTGAGGATGATCAGGTTGAGGATGAGCCACCATTTGATCGGGTTCACCTCGATCACGCGGCGGTCGGACAGGAATTCCTTGAGATAGCGCCGCATCGACCAATAGTCAGTGGCGTCGGGCGTGCCGAGATTGACCAGCAGCACGCCGATGCGGCGCGGCGGTAGCGTGGGATGGTTTGGCGGCAGAGGCGACGCGTCAGTCATACGCGCTATCAGCGGGAAACGGCGCGCGCGGTCAAGGTCGCATCTCCCCTCCCCCCGCGAGCGTCAGCGAGTGGTCGGGAGGGGTCGGGGGTGGGGGTCGATGATCAAGCAATATGATGCCGAAGAAGTAGCCCCCCACCCCGACCGCTTTCGCTTCACTCAAGCGGTCGACCCTCACCACCGCTTCGCGGGGGGAGGGATGGTGCCCTGCTCACGGCACGCGCCGCCTCAACCCACCGGCCGCTCGTCGGCGATCACCTTGCCGTCGTTGGGCAGCGCGCCCGGCGCCACCAGCTTGACCGTGCCTTTGAGCTTGGTGACCGACTGCAGTGTGGCGGCGACGGCGGTTTCGAGCGAAGCATCGGCGCCGGCGCATTCGGCCAGCAGCGTCATGGTGTCCTGCTCTGCTTCACGGCCGACCACCAGCCGCAACCGCTTGAGCTCGGGGTGGCGCGCGCCGACTTCGGCGACCTGCTTGGGATGCACGAACATGCCTTTGACCTTGGCGGTCTGGTCGGCGCGCCCCATCCAGCCTTTGATGCGCGCATTGGTGCGGCCGCACGGCGAGACGCCCGGCAACAGCGCGGACAGATCGCCGGTGCCGAGCCGGATCATCGGGTAGTCGGGGTTGAACGAGGTCACCACCACCTCGCCGACTTCGCCTTCGGCCACGGGATCGCCGGTGCCGGGCCGCACGATCTCGACGATCACGCTCTCGTTGACGATCATGCCCTCCCGCGCCTCGCTCTCATAGGCGATGATGCCAAGCTCGGCAGTGGCGTAGTTTTGCAGCACGGCGACGCCGCGCTTGGCCATCTCATCGCGCAGGGAGCCCGGCAGCGCGGCGCCGCCCACCTGCGCGCGTTTGATCGACGACGCGTCCTTGCCGATCTTGGTGGCGGTATCGAGCAGAATCTTCAGGAAATCCGGCGTGCCGGTATAGCCGGACGGCTTGTAATGGGCGATCGCCTCGAGCTGCTGCTCGGTGTTGCCGACACCGCCGGGAATAACGGCGCAGCCGAGCGCCAGCGCGCCCGATTCGAGAATGAAGCCGCCCGGCGTGAGATGATAGGCGAAGGAATTGTGCACGATGTCGCCGGCGCGGAAGCCGGCGGCGTAAAACGCGCGCGCCGCACCCCACCAATCCTTGCCCTCGCCTTCCGGCTCGAAGATCGGCCCCGGCGACATCAACAGCCGCCGCACCTTGCCGGGCGCGGTGGCGTTGAGGCCGCCGAACGGCGGGAATTGTTTTTGCAGTGCCGCGATGTCGGACTTGTGCAGCACCGGCAGCTTGGCGAGCGCCGCGCGCGAGGTGACCGACGTCGCATCGAAGCCGGCCAAGCGCTTGGCCCAGCCGGGCGCGCTCATCGCACGCGCAATGATCCGCGGCAGCGCGGCGCATTGCGCGCGCTCGCGCTCAACAGGATCGCTGGTCTCCAGGGTGTCGTAGTGATCGGACATCGCCGACTTACGCCAGCCAGCGCTTGCGCCGGCGATAATGCTTGCCTTCGCGGAACGATTTGCGCTTGCCCTCGGAAACACCGAGGTAGAATTCCTTCACGTCCTCGTTCTCGGCCAGCGCCTTGGCGTCGCCGTCCATCACCACCCGGCCGTTCTCCAGGATGTAGCCGTAGCGCGCGAAGCGCAGCGCCATGTTGGTGTTCTGCTCGGCGAGCAGGAACGAGACGCCCTCGCTCTCATTGAGCCCGTGCACGATCTCGAAAATCTCCTCGACGATCTGCGGGGCGAGCCCCATCGACGGCTCGTCGAGCAGGATCATCTTCGGCCGCGACATCAGCGCACGGCCGACCGCGCACATCTGCTGCTCGCCGCCGGAGGTGTAGCCGGCGATCGACTTGCGCCGTTCGGCAAGCTTGGGAAAATAGGAATAGACCAAATCGATGTCGCGGCGGATCGCCGCGCGGCCGTCGCGCCGGGTGAAGGCGCCGGTGAGCAGATTTTCCTCGATGGTCAGATGGGCGAAGCACTGGCGGCCTTCCATCACCTGGATGCAGCCGCGCCGCACCAGCTCGTTCGGCGACAGGTCCTGCACTTCGTCGCCTTCGAACAGGATCGAGCCTTTGGTGACGTCGCCGCGCTCGGCATGCAACAGGTTGGAAATCGCTTTCAGCGTGGTGGTCTTGCCGGCGCCGTTGGCGCCGAGCAGCGCGACGATGCCGCCCTTGGGCACGTCGAGCGACACGCCTTTGAGCACTAAAATGACGTGATCGTAGATGACTTCGATATTGTTGACCGAAAGGATGTTCTCGGTCTCGGCCGCGGGGGCGGCGCCGGTGTGCTCGACGGCAGACATCAGCAGGCTCCGTTGAGACCGCCCTCATCCCGAGCAGGCGCAAGGCGCCGTCCCGACGGATGAGGGCGTTTGCTCAGAGCGTCCCTCGTCCTGCGAGATGCGCCACCCAAGTTGGCTGTAGCCGACTTGGGTACTTTAAGAGCCGATCTCGGGTGAACCCGAGATCGGTGGCGCTCCTCAGGACGAGGGCCTTCTTCATCAGCTTACGACGACTTGTCGCAAGCCTCGGTGCGCTTCGGCCAGCCGGTATTCTTCTTGACGTAGTCTTCGGCCGCCTGTTTCAGCAACGGCTCGACTTTGCTCTTCATGGGCTCGATCCAATCGGAGATCTTGACCCACTTGGCGCCGTCCCATTGTTGCATATAGGCCGGGCTGTGGCCGTTGTGGTCGGTACAGGTGACGTGGACGTTGGTGCCGAAGCCCGGCAGACCAAGCTGCTTCCAGTGCGCCTGATCGATGTTCAGGCTTTCCAGGCCGCGGCGAACGTCGGCGCCAACCACGACCTTCTTGCCGCTGAGCTTCTGCGCGTTGCGGATCGCTTCGGCGATCAGCACGGAGTTGAACACGCCGCGGTCGTAGAAGGTGTCCGCGAACTTGTCCTTTTCAACCTGGCTCTTGCCCTTGTCCACGACGTATTTCTTGATGTCCTGGATGGCGGGATAGTTGGAGCCGAGGCCGCTGAAGTTCATCGCCAGATAGCCCTTGGCCGCTTTGCCGCCGCCGCGGGCGTCGTCATCGGAGCCCGACCACCAGATGCCGATGAAGTGATCCATCGGGTAGCCGTTCTCGGCGGCGCGCTTGACCGCGGTCGGGTTCATGGCGCCCCAGCCCCACATGATCATCCAGGCCGGACGATCGCGGCGGACGGCGAGCCACTGCGCCGATTGGTCCTGCATTTCTTTGCCGGCCACGGAATAGAGCTTCACGTTGAAGCCATAGTCCTTGCCGAGCTGCTGCAGCAGCGGGATCGGCTCACGGCCATAGCCGCTTTCCAGGTAGATGAAGCCGATCGTCTTGCCTTTGAGCTTATCGAGGCCGCCTTCCTTGCCGCCGATATAGCGCAGGATCATCGACATGCCGTCCCAATAAGTGGCCGGTGGGTTGAAGATCCAGGGGAAGTCGGTGCCGACCGCCGACGCCGACAGGCCGTAAGCCATCGACAGGACCGGGATCTTGTCGACCGCCGCTTTCGGAATCAGCTGCAGCGTGATGCCGGTCGAAAACGGATTGACGACCGTCGGGTGCTTACTTTTGATCGACTCCCAGCACTCCACGCCCTTCTTGGTGACATAGCCGGTTTCGCATTCCTCGATGGTGAGCTTCACACCGCCGATGCCGCCGTCACGCTCGTTGAGCATGGCGAGATAATCGTGCATGCCGTTGGCGATCGGGATGCCGGAATTGGCGTAGGGCCCGGTCCGATAGGTGAATAGCGGCACGTAGATGGTGTCCTGCGCTTGCGCCTTGCTGACGAGCACTGCGCCCGTCGCCAGACCTGCACAGGCAATCGCAACAAGCAGTTGTTTTACCTTCATGTCGTTCCTCCCTTTGGTTCGCGCCTGTGACGGCGCGCCTCTGGTTTCTCTAATCCGCCCCCCATTTTTCCGGAGGCGCTTTCGGATCCGCGGCCTTGTCCGCCGCGGTCGGAAATTGGGTCCTATCTTGCACCATCAATACGGAAACGGCCACACCCTCAATTTCTGCTTGCCCACCTGCCATAGCCGGGCCAAGCCGGCCGGCTCGGCGATCAGGAAGAAGACGATCAGCGCCCCGGTGATCATGAAGGTGACGTGCTCAACGGTCGCCGCATGCAGCCCCAATCCGAGTTCTGCCGGCACGAAACGCAACACGATCGGCAGAATGTAGATCAGCGCCGCGCCCAGGAATGAGCCGAGCAGGCTGCCAAGGCCGCCGATGATGATCATGAACAGGATGGTAAAGCTCTGGTTGATGTTGAAGACGGTGGCTTCAGCGGCGCCGTACCACAGGAACGTCAGCATCGCACCGGCCACGCCGGCGTAAAACGACGACACCGCGAAGGCGAGCAGCTTGGTCGGCAGCAGCTTGATGCCCATGAGCTCGGCGGCGATGTCCATGTCGCGCACCGCCATCCACGTGCGGCCGATGCGCCCGTGCACGAGGTTGGACGCGAGCCAGGTCATCACCACCACGATGGCGAGCACGATGTAGTAGCGCGTCTCGGCGGTGGCGCGCGGGCCGGTGACGATGATACCGAACAGCTCGCGCTGCGGCACTTCGATCGCGGCGGAGATGTTGTAGTTGTAGAGCCAGGGAATGTGGGTGAAGCACCACTCAAGAAAGAACTGCGCGGCCAATGTTGCGATCGCGAGATAGAAGCCTTTGATGCGCAACGAAGGCAGGCCGAAGATGGTGCCGACCGCGGCCGCGAAAAAGCCGGAGGTGACGATCCAAATAACGATGTTCACGTTCGGAAAGATCGAAGTGAGCTTGTAGCAAGCGTAGGCGCCGACCCCCATGAATGCGCCGGTGCCGAGCGAGAGCAACCCGGTATAGCCGGTGAGCAGGTTGAGGCCGATCGCCGCCAGCGAAAAGATCAGGAACGGGATCATCACCGCGTTGATCAGAAAGTCGTTCCCGGTCAGCGGAATAAGGCAGGCGATGAGCAAGATGACGGCGAGCCCGATGCGATCCTGCAAAATCGGGAAGACCGCCTGGTCGCTGGCGTAGTCGGTCTTGAACTGGCCGGCCTCGCGGTAAAACATCGCTCCCCCTTAAACCCGCTCGATGATGCGCTCGCCGAACAATCCTTGCGGACGGAACAGCAGGAACACCAGCGCGATCACGTAGGCAAACCAGGCATCGGTGCCGCCGCCGACCAGCGGCCCCCAGTAGAATTCGCCGAGCTTCTCGCCGACGCCGATGATCAGGCCGCCGACGATGGCGCCCGGGATCGAGGTGAAGCCGCCGAGGATGAGCACCGGCAACGCCTTGAGCGCGATCACTTCGAGCGCGAAGGAGACGTCGGAACGCGCGCCCCAGAAGATGCCGGTGACCAGCGCCACCAGACCGGCGGCGAACCAGACGATCACCCAGATTTGCTCGAGCGAGATGCCGACCGAGAGCGCCGCCGAGTGGCTGTCGGCGACCGCGCGGAGCGCGCGTCCGATGCGGGTCTTGGAGAAGAATACCGCGAGCGCCGCCACCATGACAGAGGCAACGATCGTGGCGGCGATATCGAGCTTCTGCAACTGCACGATGCCGCCGAGCGTGTGATAGGTGATCGAGCCCTTGGGCAGGTACAGATCTTCGGTCACCATCACCTTGGGGTCGCCGCCGAACACGAACTCGCCGAAGCCGATGAGGAAATAAGTGATGCCGAAAGTGGCCATGAACAGAATGATGTCGGGTTGGTTGACCAGCGGCCGCAGCACTGCGCGCTCGATCGCAAAAGCGAGCCCGAACATCACCACGATGGTGAGGCCGAGCGCGAGAAAGGCGTTCAGGCCGATGTCGTGCAGGCCGACCAGCGTAAGCGCCGCAAACACCACCATGATGCCTTGCGCGAAATTGAAAACGCCCGAGGCCTTGAAGATCAGCACAAAGCCGAGCGCGATCAACGCATAGAGCATGCCGCCGACCAGACCTTCCCACAACGTCTGCGCCAGCAGGTCGGGCGCGGAGCCCATCTGCACGAAGGGATCGATGAAGATCATGTAGAGGAGGTGCACTAACTCGCCTCCCTTTTCTTCGTCATGGCCGGGCTTGTCCCGGCCATCCACGCCCTCTTTGGCGGCAAGATAGGCGTGGATACCCGGCCCAAGGCCGGGCATGACGGAGCGTGTCTGGCGCGCGTTCCCTTCACATCATCCTCAATGCGCGACGCCGAGATAGGCGTCGATCACCGCCTGATTGCTCTTGACCTCGCCGGGCGTGCCGTCGGCGATCTTGATGCCGTGATCGAGCACCACGACCCGGTCCGACAGATCCATCACCACGCCCATGTCGTGCTCGATCAACGCGATGGTGGTGCCGAAATAGTCGTTCACGTCGAGCACGAAGCGCGACATGTCTTCCTTTTCTTCCATGTTCATGCCGGCCATCGGCTCGTCGAGCAGCAAGAGCTCCGGCTCCATGGCGAGCGCGCGGCCGAGTTCGACGCGCTTCTGCAAGCCATAAGGCAGCCGTCCGACCGGGGTGCGGCGGATTTCCTGGATCTTGAGGAAGTCGATGATCTCCTCGACGTGCCGGCGGTGCTCGACCTCCTCGGTCATCGCCGGCCCGAAGCGCAGCAATTGCCAGAAAATGTTCTTGTGCATGCGCAGCGTGCGGCCCGCCATGATGTTGTCGAGCGCGGTCATGCCGCGGAACAATGCGAGGTTCTGGAAGGTGCGCGCGATGCCGCCGCGAGCGGCTTCGTAGGGACGCATCTTGGCGCGCGTTTGCCCCTTAAAGGTGATGCGGCCTTCCTGCGGATGATAGAAGCCGTTGATGACGTTGAGCATCGAGGTCTTGCCGGCGCCGTTCGGGCCGATGATGGCGCGGATTTCCCCTTTGCGGATATCGAAGGAGACGTCGCTCACCGCCTTCACGCCGCCGAACGACAGCGACACGTTCTCGACCGACAAGAGCACTTCGCCGACGGCGACTTCGGGTCCGCTCGGCGCCCTCATGCGGCTTTCTCCAGAGTCGCCGGCGCCGGCTCGGTCTGCATGTCGCGGATCGTCACACGCGCGCTGATCGTGCCCTTGCGGCCGTCCTCGAAGGTGACCTCGGTCGAGATGTCGGCTTCCTTGGAGCCGTCGTAGAGCGCCTTGACCAAGGGCGCGTAGCGCTCGGCAATGAAGCCGCGGCGAACCTTCTGCGTGCGGGTGAGCTCGCCGTCGTCGGCGTCGAGCTCCTTGTGCAGGATCAGGAAGCGCTTGATCTGCGCGCCCGCCATCATCTTGTCCTGCGCGAGCGAGCGGTTCACTTCGGCGACATGCTCGGCGATCATGTCGTAGACTCGGCGGGTGACCGGCGAGTTCCTGATAGGAGCCGTAGACCACGTTGTTGCGCTCGGCCCAGCTGCCGACCGCGGTCAAATCGATATTGAGCATGACGGCGACGAAATCGCACTTGTCGCCATAGGCCACCACCTCACGGATATTGGGGAAGAACTTGAGCTTGTTCTCGATGTATTTCGGCGGGAACAGCGTGCCGTCGTTGAGCTTGCCGACGTCCTTGGCGCGGTCGATGATTTTGAGATGCCCGGTCTTCTCGTCGATGAAGCCGGCATCGCCGGTTTTGACGTAGCCGTCCGCAGTCATGACCTCCGCGGTCTTGCCCTCGTCCCTGAAATAACCGGCGAACATGCCGGGCGACTTGAACTGCACCTCGCCGTTTTCGGCGATGCGCAGATCGACGTTCGGGAAGGCCGGGCCGACCGTGTCGGAATAGATCTCGCCGTCCGGATGCGCGGTCAGATAAAGGAAGGCTTCGGTCTGACCGTAGAGCTGCTTCAGATTGAGCCCGATCGAGCGATAGAAGTTGAACAGGTCGGGGCCGATTGCCTCGCCCGCGGTATAGGCGACGCGCACCCTGGAGAAGCCGAGCACGTTCTTGAGCGGGCCGTACACCAGGATATTGCCGATCGCATAGAGCAACCTTCCGATCAGCGGCACCGGCTGGCCGTTGAGAATGCGCTCGCCGTAGCGCCGCGCGACGCCGATGAAGTAGTGAAACATCTTGCGCTTGAGAAAGCCGGCGTCCTCCATGCGGATCATCACGCGCGTGAGCAGCAGCTCGAGCGTGCGCGGCGGGGCGAAATAGAAGCTCGGCCCGATCTCGCGCAAATCCTGCATGGCGGTGTCGGAGTTTTCCGGGCAGGCGGTGCAAAAGCCGGCGACCATGCCCTGCGCGTAATTGAGATAGTGATCGCCGACCCAGGCGAGCGGCAGATAGGCGAGCGCCACGTCGTTTTCGGTCAGTCTGTCGAATTTCACCGTGTCGGTGGCGGCCTTGATCGAGCCCGCGTTGGTCAGCATCACGCCCTTGGAGGCGCCGGTGGTGCCGGAGGTATAGATGATGATCGAGGGATCGGAACCATTGCCGACGGCGATCTCGGCATCGAGCCAGGCGCCGACCTTGGGATCCTCGGCCAGCGCCTTGCGCCCATCCGCGACGATGTCGTCCATCGAATGCAGGCGGCTGTGGTCGTAGTCGCGAAGCCCGCGCTTTTCGTCGTAAAACATCTGCTCGAGCTTGGGCAGGCGCGGCATCACCGATTGGAGCTTGTCGACCTGCTCCTGGTCCTCGACCGCGGCGAAACGCACCTCGGCATGGGCGAGCACATAGGCAAGCTCATCGGCGACGGCATCGGCATAGACCGGAACGGGAATCGCGCCCAGCATCTGCCCCGCCATCACCGACCAATAGAGCATGGGGCGGTTGGCGCCGACCACGGCGATGGTCTCGCCGCGCCTGAGGCCAAGCCGATGCAGGCCGACCGCATAGGCTCGAACGATGTCGAGCACCTGGTCCCAAGTCCAAGTCTGCCAAACGCCGAGGTCTTTGTGCCGCATGGCGGGTCGCTTGCCGAACAATTCGGCGTTGCGAATCAATAGCTTGGTAAACGTATCCGCCGGAGCGGCGGCGTCTTGCGCCACAGCCTGACCCTCCCATTCGCCGGCACGATGGCCGCGCTGCGTTTGCACCCCTCGCCGCCCTGGTGAGCGGTCTTATTGTCTCGATATGAAAACACCGCCGGTAAAGGGTCAAGCCTTGGGCAACCGGGAAATTGGTCGCGGTATATGCGCCTTTAGCCGCAGACGCCGTAACAATGTCGTTATTCCGCGGCCTTGAGCAGCGGCGCCGAACCGCTACGGAATTGCTCCAATAACGCCGCCTCCTCGGCCTTGGCGGCGACGATGCTGCGCTGCTTCACCGGCCCGTAGCCGCGAATCTTCTCCGCAATAGAGGCAAGCTCGACCGCGACTTGGTAATTGGCGGGGGTCACGTCTTTGACGATCTCGGCTAGAAGCGTTTCGTAGTCTTTGATCAGGCGCCGCTCCGTCTTGCGGTCTTCGCTATAGCCGAACGGATCGAGGAACGAGCCGCGCAGGACGCGGAACCGCTTGAGCAGCGCAAAGACTTTCAGCATCCCCGGCCCGTAGGACTTCTTCTTCGGCTCGCCGGTCGCCGGATCGATCTTGGACAATAGCGGCGGGGCGAGATGGAATTCGAAGCGCAGGTCGCCGTCGAAGCTCGCCTTCACGCGCGCAAGGAATGACGTGTCGGTGTAAAGCCGCGCCACCTCATATTCGTCCTTGTAGGCCATCAGCTTGAACAGATAACGCGCCACCGCTTCGGTGAGCCCGCATTGGCCAGGCACCTTCTCGGCTTCCACCGCCCGCACCTTCTCCACCCAATTGCGGTAGCGCCGCGCGTAGCGCTTGCTCTGGTAGGCGGTGAGGAACTCAAAACGCCGCTGCACCATTTCGTCGAAAGTCTGCGACAGCCGCAACGCATCGTTCTCGGTCTGCGGCGGTGGCTTGACCAGCGCCTCGACCGCGGCCGGATCGGCCGCCGCGCGCCGGCCGTAGCGGAAGGCGGCGATATTCATCGCCACCGCCTCGCCGTTCATCTCGATGGCGCGTTCGATCGCTTCGGCCGACAGCGGCAGCGCGCCGTTCTGATAGGCATAGCCGAGCATGAACATGTTGGAGCCGATGGAATTGCCCAACAGCGCGGTGGCGAGCCGGCCGGCATCGATGAAATGGCTGCGGCCGGCGCCGGCGGCCGCCGTGATCGTGCGCTTGAGCCGCTCGGTCGGCAGATAGAAGTCGGCGTTGCGGGTAAAATCGCCGGGCAGGAACTCGGCGGTATTGACCACCACGCGGGTATGGTCGGTCTTGATGGCGCCGAGCACCTTCTTGGTGCCGACCACCACGATATCGCCGCCCAGCACCAGATCGGCGCCGCTGGCGGCGACGCGGATGGCGTGGATTTCCTCCGGCGTATTGGCGATGCGGATGTGGCTGTAGACCGCGCCGCCCTTCTGCGCCAGCCCCGCCATGTCGATGACGCCGGCGCCCTTGCCTTCCAGATGCGCGGCCATGCCGACGATGGCGCCGATGGTGACGATGCCGGTACCGCCGACGCCGGTGACGATGATGCCGTAGGGATGATTGGTCTGCGGCAGGCTCGGCTCGGGCAGCGCCGCCCAATGTTCCGGCTCGGCGACGCTCTCGCCTTTCTTCAGCTTGGCGCCGTGCACGGTGACGAAGGACGGGCAGAAGCCCTTCAGGCACGAATAGTCCTTGTTGCAACTCGATTGGTCGATGGTGCGCTTGCGGCCCCATTCGGTCATCAGCGGCTGCACCGAGACGCAATTGGACTTCACGCCGCAATCGCCGCAGCCCTCGCACACCAGATCGTTGATCACCACGCGCTTGTCGGGATCGGGGAAGGCGCCGCGCTTGCGGCGTCGGCGCTTTTCGGCGGCGCAGGTTTGATCGTAGATCAAGACGCTGACGCCCGGCACCGTGGTGAGCTCGCGCTGCACGGCGTCGAGCGTGTCGCGATGATGCACGCTGAGCCCGCGCGGCCAGTCGGTATCCTTGGGGTACTTGTCGGGCTCGTCGGTGACCACGACGACGCGGCTGGCGCCTTCCGCCGCCACCTGGCGCGCGATCTGCGGCACATTGAGGCCGCCGTCATTGGCCTGCCCGCCGGTCATCGCCACCGCGTCGTTGTAGAGAATCTTGTAGGTCATGTTCACGCCGGAGGCGATTGCCGCGCGGATGGCGAGATAGCCGGAGTGGTTATAGGTGCCGTCGCCCAGGTTCTGGAACACGTGCGGCGTTTTCGAGAACGGCGCCTCGCCGATCCAGTTGGCGCCTTCGCCGCCCATCTGCGTGTAGCCGAGCGTCTTGCGGTCCATCCACTGCGCCATGTAGTGGCAGCCGATGCCGGCATAGGCGCGGCTGCCTTCCGGCACACGCGTCGATGTATTGTGCGGACAGCCGGAGCAGAAATAGGGAATGCGCTGGGCGACGTCGATCGTTTCGGTGAGCGCGCGCTGCGCCGATTTCAGCCGCGCCACGTTGGCCGCCAACTCGTCGTTGGGCGCAACACGCAGCAGCCGCTCGCCGATGCAAATGGCGACGTCGTTGGGATCGAGCGCGCCCTTGACCGGGAACAGCCAATTGCCCTGCTCGTCCTTCTTGCCGATGCAAGCCGGCTGATTGGCGGTGCCGTACAGCTCCTCGCGCACCTGCACTTCGATCAGCGAGCGCTTCTCCTCCACCACGATGATGAGATCGAGCCCTTGCGCGAAGTCGGCGAGCTCCTGGCGGCCGATCGGCCACACACAGCCGACCTTGAACAGCCGCAAGCCGACGTCGTTGCACTTGACCTCGTCGAGGCCGAGTTCGTCGAGCGCCTGGCGCACGTCGAGATAGGCCTTGCCGGTGGTGATGACGCCGATCTTGGGATCGCGCCCGCCGGAGGTGACGATCTTGTTGATCTTGTTGGCGCGCACGAAGGCGAGCATGGCGTCGCGCTTGAAATCGTGCAGGCGCGCTTCCTGGCCGAGGATGGTGTCGACGAGCCGGATGTTGAGCCCGCCCTCCGGCATCTGGAAATCGTCGGGCGTGATGAGGCTTAAGCGTTCGAGGCCCGCATCGACGACGCCGGTCGACTCGACCGTCTCGTGCATGCATTTGAGCGCAGTCCAGGCGCCGGTGAAGCGCGACATCGCCCAGCCGTAGAGCGCGTAGTCGATGATCTCCTGCACGCCGCCCGGATTGAGGATCGGCATCATCACGTCGACGAAATGGAATTCCGACTGGTGCGCGGTGGTAGAAGACTCGGCGGTGTGGTCGTCGCCCATCAGCGCCAGCACGCCGCCGTTCTTCGAGGTGCCGGAGAGATTGGCGTGGCGGAACACGTCGCCCGAGCGGTCGACGCCCGGGCCCTTGCCGTACCACATGCCGAACACGCCATCGAACTTGCCCTCGCCGCGCAGCTCGGCCTGCTGCGTGCCCCACAGCGCGGTAGCGGCGAGTTCCTCGTTAATGCCGGGCTGGAACTTGACGTCGGCGGCGGCGAGGAATTGCCCGGCCCGCGTCATCTGCTGGTCGAGACCGCCAAGCGGCGAGCCGCGGTAACCGGTGACGTAGCCGGCGGTATTGAGGCCGGCGCGGCGGTCGCGCTCCTTCTGCATCAAGAGCGCGCGGATCAGCGCCTGGTAACCGGTCACGAAAACGTGCGACTGGGCCAGATCGTATTTGTCGTCGAGGCTGACGGGTCGGAGCGTCATGGGGTGGCCTTGGGCGAACGCCGCGGGCCCTGCCCGCACGCCGCTCATATAGGGTCGCGATAGTCGGACGCCAAACGGAAACCGTGAGAAAACCTTACACCTCAAGGCCCTGCGGTCAATTTCGTTTCCGGCATGGCGGCTAGAAGGAAATTTCGGGCGGACGGCCTTTCGCGCATTTTGGCGCAACGCAGCAGGCGGCCAAAGATGTCAGTTGGACCCCAAAGGCGAGGTCGTAGAATAAGGCCGCCCACCACAGAGATTCTCTTCGTCCCGGGACAGCGCTCAACGTGCGGCAATGTCGGCGACTTCTGTGGATAAACTAGCCGCTGCGTGCGTGCGCAACGTTTGACGATACTCAAGGGCCTCTGGCACCTCTTGGAATTCCAACAGTTCACCAGCAAGCTCAGTCAGATGCGCCTTTACTTCCAGCGGAGTAGCACGAAAAAACTCACGCCGCCGGTTGACGAGATTCTACGCGCAAATCCGACAAACGCTCATGCATGGCCGCCTCGATACCGACGGCGTCTTTCGAGAAAAACAGTGCATGCACATCGAAGTTAAATGGCACTGAAGCATCACTAAGTTCGCGAATTCTATCCATGGGTTCTAGGCGGCGGGTTCGACCGCGCACCAGCGTCGTCACCTTTTCAGAACGCAGCTTTTTTATTTCAGCCACGAGTTCGCGGCCCATTGCACTTATTTTTTCTAACTGATTGCGCGCTGTGTCACGCTGGGTTCGCAACCCATCAACTTCGCATGCTAGTTGGCGCGCAAGCTTGCGAGCACCAAACCAAGGAACCGACGTATGTTGCTGGCTTATCGGTTTGTCGTTCTGCGTTTCCATAGCAATTCTCTAAGCCCCTCACCTAGTGGTGGAGTTCTAATCCGCACAACTAAGAGGAAGTCTACACCCGCTCGCGGGACCGGCAATATTTCTTGCCAACCGGAGCGTTCGCTCCGGAGGTAAGACCGGCAGGCTTTAGCGCAGCTATAAAAAGGGACTAATTGTCCGGTCGCTCAATTGGGGCGCGCCGCCCGCGCAAGACTTCAACGATAGCGTTCCGCCAGCGCCACGCTCTGCATGGCGCCGGCCTTCAGGACCGCAATTTGCGCCTCGGCGAGCTTGCCCAACAAAGCGGGATCGGCAAGCGCCGGCACGCAGACCAGTTCGCCCAGCTTCAAGGCTGCGAGCGAGGCGGTCACCACGTAGCGAAACGACGGACGCGCATCAATGCGCCGCGCGGTGTGCGCTGCGACAAATTCCTCGGGGCCGCGCAAGGGGGGTGTGAGGAATCGCGGCTGGTCAATTCTTGCGGCGTCTGTAAAAGGGACCGTCCGCCGGGTCCCTTGAATGCTGCAATCCTCCTCGTCGATCGAGAGCAAAGCCTCCTGGGTCGTCGCCGCTGCCGCGCTCACCATCATGGCGATGGCGTTCGGCTCGTCCTGGATCAGCGCGGTCGCGCTCAAGGACATCGCGGCCGAAGTCGGCGGCACGCGCTCGGTGCCGGCGCTCGCCAGCGCGCTGGCTTGGCTCGGCTCCGGCACCGGCGGCATCCTGATGGGCCGGCTCGCCGATCACGTCGGCACGCGCTGGACGGTGATCTGCGGCGCGCTGATGATTGGCGTCGGCCTCACGCTGTCGACACTGGGGCCGCCCTGGCCGCTGTGGATCGGGCACGGCTTGTTCGTCGGCTTCCTCGGCATCGGCGGCATCAATGCGCCGATCTACATCTACGTCAGCCGCTGGTTCGACCGCCGCCGCGGCTCCGCGCTGGCGCTGATCTCGAGCGGCAGCTATCTCGCCGGCGCGCTATGGCCGCCGGGCTTCGAGCGCATCATTGCCATGGTCGGCTGGCGGCAGTGCATGCTGTGGTATGCGCTGGCCGAGATCGCGATCATCGTGCCGCTGGCGGCGATCTTCTTCCGAACACCGCCCGAGGTGATCCACCCGGTCGCGACCAGCGGCGGCCGTATTGTGCAACCGCGCGTGCTGGGCTGGCCGCCCAATCTGACGTTCGGGATGATGTGCGCCGCGGCGGTGCTGTGCTGCATCCCGATGGCGATGCCGCAGGGGCACTTGGTCGCCTTCTGCAGCGATCTCGGCATCGCCCGCTCGGCCGGCGCGCTGATGCTGTCGGTGCTGCTCGGCACCGCGTTCCTGAGCCGGCAAGTCTGGGGCGCGATTTCCGATCGCATCGGCGGCCTCGCCACGGTGCTGATCGGCTCGGCCTGGCAATGCTCCGCGCTCACCGCCTTCCTGTTCACGCAGGACGAGACCGGGCTGTTCACGGTCGCCGCCGCTTTCGGGCTCGGCTTTTCCGGAATTATCCCGGCTTACGTGCTGGCGCTGCGCGAATTGTTCCCGGCCTCGCAAGCATCGTGGCGCATTCCGACGCTGCTATTGTGCAGCGGTTTCGGCATGGCTTCGGGCGGCTGGCTCGCCGGCCTGCTTTACGATCATTTCGGCTATTATGCGCCCGCCTTTGCCGTCGGCATCGGCTCCAATATTCTCAACATGATGGTGGTCGGGACGTTGGTCGCGCGCCAGCGCTTGCGGCTGGCTTACGTCTAATTGGCTTGCCGCGGGCTGATCAGCCAGACGCCGAGCAGAATGCCGAGCGCGATTACCGCCGGGAATAATGCGAGCCAGGTGCCGCCTGCCGCCAGCGCCGAACAACCGGCCCAGGCGATCGAGGAAAAGGCTTCGGCGAAGGTGGCGATGCGCGAGGAGACCTGGCGGCGGCGGAACAGACTGCGGCGGGCCTGGCTGCGGAAGCAAAGCTGGATCAGCGTCGCGGCCGCGGCCGCAATGAGCACGCCGGCCGCCGCCACCAAAGCCGGCCAAGTCGCGGCAAAAGCAAGCGCGGCGATCAACGGCGCAAATAGAACGGCGATGGCGCCCATCACCGCCTCGATCTTGGCCGCGATAACGCGGCGCGCGCCGATTGGCGCCGAGGCGACCAGATCGGGCGCGTCCTCGCCCGAGATGGTCAGCCAGGCAAGCCCGCCGCCGAGTTGGCCGGCCGCCATCACGATGACCGGCACCAGCACGACCGACGCGCCGGTGCCGCTATAAAAGCTGCGCCACAACAGCACCGCCGGCGGCAGCAGATAGAGAATCTGCATCAGCGTCTGCGACATCAGCCAAGGGTCGCGCGCGAGCAACGTCCATTCCTTGTGGCGCAGCGCGCGGGCAGCCGAGCGGCGGCGGAATTTTTCCGACCAGCGGCGCTGGCGCACGACGCCTTGCGAGACGCCGGCGGCGGCCACCACGTGATCGCCGAAGCGCGCCGAGAAGGTGAGGATCGCGGCGCCGAGCAGCGCGATGCTGATCGCCGCCACCAGCAACAGCGCGGCGGGGTCGCCGAGCGCGGCGCGCGCCGGCCACCACAGCACGCTGCCGACATCGGGCGCGCGCGCGATCAGCCACTCCGATTGCAGCGGCGCAAAACGCGACAGACTGCCATAGGACAGGATCGCCGCGACCTGCAGCCCGATGACGAAGGCCGCGCCAATGACGGCCGCCACGATCTGCGCGATCAGCCGGGTGCGCTTGGCGCCGATGGTGCGGAACAGCGCCACCGTCAGCGCCACCGCCAGCGCCGCCGCCACCGCGCCCATGGCGGCGACCACGCCGTAGGCGGCGAGCCAATGCGCGCCGCCGAAATACGCCAACACGTCGATGAAGGGCGCGGCCAGCAGCATCGCCATCAGCGCCACCGCGACGGCGATGCGGCCGATGCGCACCGAGAAGATTTTGCGCGGGCTAACCGGCGAGGTCAGGATCAGATCGAGATCGGAGCGCGCATAGAAGGCGCGCGTGACCGACTCCATCGCCTGCGACAACAGCAGCGACCACGACAGCAGCATAATGCCGGTGACCACGACCAGCGTCGCCTTGTCGGGCAACAGGCCGGTTGCGGCATAGCGGCCGACCATCGAATAAGCGAGCAAATGCATGAAGCCGGCGAAGACGATGAGCGCGATGGCGACGCTGCGCAGGCGGCGGCGGTGGCCGGCCGTCATCATCGACACCCAGTCGCGCCAGCCGAGCCGCAGCTCGTGGTTGGCGAGGAAGGCGAGTGTGGCGGGCCCGCTCACGCGGCGGCGACCGGTTCGGCAACCAGCGTGAGGAAGGTGTCCTCCAGGCTGGTGGCGGTCTTGCCGGTCTTGCGGCGCAATTCGTCGAGCGTGCCCTCGGCGATCAGCCGCCCGTGCGCGATGACGCCGATGCGGTCGGCCATGCGCTCGGCGACTTCGAGGATGTGCGTGGTCATGATGACGGTGCCGCCGGCGGTGACGCGCTCGCGCAGCACGTTCTTGACCTGGCGGGCGGAGCCGGCATCGAGGCCGGTCAACGGCTCGTCGAGAATGATGAGCTTGGGATCGTGCACCAGCGCGCCGGCGAGCGCGACCTTCTGCTTCATGCCGCGCGAAAATCCCTCGCAGCGCTCATGCGCATGCGGCTCGAGACCGAGCCAGCCGATCAATTCGCGCGCGCGCTTCTCGGCGAGGGCCGGTTCGATCTGCCAGAGGCCGGCGACGAATTCGAGATATTCGAACGGCGTGAGCTTGTCATAGATCATCGGCTCGTCGGACAGCCAGGCGGTGATCTGCTTGGCGGCGACCGGATCGCTCAAGGCATCGATGCCGTCGATGCAGATGGTGCCGGCGTCGGGGCGCAGGAGCCCGACCACCATGCGCAAGGTCGTGGTCTTGCCGGCACCGTTGGGACCGACCAGTGCGTAGAACTCAGCCCCATAGACGGTGAGATCGAGCGCCTCGACCGCGGGGCGGTCGAAGCTTTTGGTCAGCCCGCGCGTGGCGAGGGCGACAGGACGGTGGATCGTGCCGGCGGAAATCGGTGAATGCATCCGCTCTCTCTAACGGAGAGTGGTTGCGGCGGCGTAAACCTTCAAATTGCAGAGATGCCGTTAAGCTTTCGGGAGCGTTAAGCCTTCGGCACCATGCCGAACGTCTCCGCGCCGTACATCTTGCGCGCGTCGGTCAAAAGCGGCTGCACGGCCTCGACAAAGGCGGCGTGCTGTTCGGGCGTCAGTTCGACGATCTCGCAGCCGGCCTCTTCGATGGTCTTACGCGCCTGATCGTGCTCCTCGGCTGCGACCTGACGCTGAGAGGCGACCGCCTCCGTGATCGCCGCCTGCATCGCACGCTTCAAATCGTCCGGCCATGAATCGAAGGAGTCGCGGTGCAGGAAAATGGGCCGTGAGATGTAGAAGTGATAAGTGAGCGTGATGAACTTGTGAAACTTGTACACGCCATAGGTGACGGTGTTGGAGAGCGGATTTTCCTGCGCGTCGACGGTGCCGGCTTTGATCATGGCGATGGCCTCGGTCAGGTCCATCGGCATCGCCACGGCGCCGAGCAAGTCGAACGTGCGCCGCTGGATCTCGCTCGGCAGCACGCGGATCTTCATGCCCTTGAGATCGGCGGGCAGATGCACCGGGCGCAGGCGGTTGGAAATGTGGCGGAAGCCGTTCTCGAACCAGCCGAGGATGCGGTAGTTGAACTGCTCCTCGGTCTTGCGGGCGAGGAACGCGCCCAGTTCCCCGTCCATGGCCGCGCGCGCCTGCGCGTTGCTGGCGAACAGGAACGGCAGGTCGACAAAGCCGAGTTCCGGCACGCGGTCGGTCAAATAGCTCGACGACTGGTAACCGAGGGTGAGCATTCCATGCTCGACCAACCACAAGATGTCCTCGGCCTTCAAACCGAGGTCCATCACATTCCAGACATATTTGATATCGACGCGATCGCCAAATTCGCCCTGTAATTTGTCGCCGATGAACTTGAGGGCCTTGCTGAAACCGGTATGCGGCGGGCCGTAGCCGCCCATGCGTATTTGAATTGGCTTCATGTTTGGACTCGCCCCGAGAGACTCGATTTAGTAATATGTCAAGGATAAATTTGCACCTATCCACCGACTCAAGTAACGGATAGAACCAAATCCCGTAGCCAGCCGCTGGCTCCAATCCGCCGGAGTAACCATGGGTACCGCGTTGAGGTTACATCATCAGATTACCTATCGGATTGATTTGTTTCAGCAAAACTCGGCGGCTACAGGACCATATCTTCCAGCCTCGATACAAGCGCCGAATGCGCAGCGGAGATAGCGATCCCGCGGTGGCAAACCGCTCCTAGCACGTGGATCTTTATTGCCGAAAAGTCCGACAATATTCTTCGTGGCGCTGCTCTCCATTGCCACAACAATCGCCTCCGATGCCAGGCCCAGGCATGCGCAGATCGTCTGCGACATCCGCGGCTGTTCGAGCAAATCCGGCGCGGCGCGCGTTGAAGTCCAACGTGTCAGACACGTAAACATTTTCCATGAGGGCAAGGTCGTCGGCCGTCGGCCCGCCGGCTGCCCGTACGAGTTCTGCGGCTGCGAAGCCTCACTCTATCTGTTCGGCAAGATTCGCCCTGAACTCAATCTTGCATCCAACTGGATCAGGAAATTCCCGCGCACCTCGCCGGCTCCCGGCATGGCGGCGGCGCGCGAAGGCCATGTCATGGTGCTGATGAAGCACGTCTCCGGCAATGACTGGCTGGTGCATGACGGCAACTCCGGCCGCCACTTGACGCGCAATCATATCCGCTCGATCCGCGGATACGTCATCGTCGATCCGCAAGTGACGATGATAGCCAAGCGCAAAGCGCCGGCGCATGAAGAGAAGACGGCGCCCACAAAAGTGGCCAACGCCACGTCGATACCGTTGCCGCGCAAACGCGCCGGCGCAGCGGCGATCGAGGAATTGGCCGCTCTGCAAACCAAGCACATGCCCTTCCCGCCCGAGTGGATGGCGTCCGTCCCGCTTGAAGACGTGCCGACCATCAAGCTCGAACAAGTGGCGACAATCAGCGTCGACCAGATAACGATCACACGCGAGCGAATCTCGGGCGCTCCGCTCAAGCCGATCGCCGAAACACCGATCGAGCACGTGGCGGCGATTCCTGCCCCGGAGGTCACACCGCCGGACGATCGGACCGGCAGCATCGCGCCCGCGCGGACGCCGCCTGCCGTTCCGGCCGAGAAGGTGCCATTCCCGCGGCAGCGGATCGCCGCCGTCATGCCCGAGCAGACGCCTGCGATTGCAGCCGCGAAAGTGCCAATCCCGCGTCAGCGAATGCCTGCTGCTACATATGAGCTCGCTGCAATTCCGGCCGACCGCGTCCCGATGCCGCGCCAGCGGGTGGCGGCCGTCACGCCCACGCCGATTGCGACAATCCGAACGAAACGCGTCCCGCTGCCGCGCATCCGCATGGCGGCGCGCGCGCCTGAGCCGACACCCGTCTCGCATGGCGGGATTGCCGATCTTCATCTGAAGGCGGCGGCCGCCGCCGTGGAACTGCCCAAGCCGGTTGCGGTCGAGCATGATCGGATGGTGGCGGCTGTCCCGACCGAAGCCGCGCCGGCCGACCACCGCGTGCGCACGCGGCATGCGCGGCGCGCCGAGCCGACGATTATCGAACGCGCCGCCAGCGCGGTCGACGATGCCGTCGGGTTCGTGAAAGGGATTTTCGGATCCCGAAAGAAACACCACCGGTCTTAGGCCCGGACTCATAGCGACACCGAATCGAAAGCCGCGGCAGACCGAATGCGGCGGCTTAGCCATGCCGACATTGGGCTGGCCGTTGATGCGTCCGCGCCCTAAACTATGCGCAGCAGGAGGACACCGCCCATGAACAAACGCGCCAATGTCGCGGTCATTTCAAAGGACCAGATTTCGCAGGCCGAGTGGGAGGCGCGCGTCGATCTCGCCGCCGTCTACCGGCTGCTCGCGCATTACGGCTGGGACGACGTGATCTACAATCACTCCTCCATGCGGGTGCCGGGCGAGCCGCGCAATTTTCTGATGAAGAAGCACGAGTTGCTCTACACCGAGGTGACCGCGTCCAACCTGGTGAAGGTGTCGATGGACGAGGACCTGGATGAGAAGTCCGGCGTCAACCGGCCGGGCTATACGCTGCATGGCGGCGTGTTGGGCGCGCGGACGGACGTGAATTGCGCCGTGCATGTGCACACCGAAACCGGCACGGCCCTATCGGGCTTGAAGCAAGGCTTGCGCATGGTGTCGCAGCAGGCGCTGCGCTTTTATCAGCGCGTCGGCTATCACGCCTATGAAGGCCTCACCGAGGACTTCGACGAGCGCGCCCGCATCAACAATGATCTCGGGCAGAACCGCGCCTTGATCCTGCAGCACCACGGCGTGCTGACGGTCGGCAAGAGCGCGCGCGAAGCGTTCGTGCTGATGAAATATCTGCTCACCGCCGCCGAGATCCAGTTGAAGATGGAGGCGACCGGCGGCGAGCTGCTCGAAGTGCCGCCGGAGGTCTGCGCCAAGGTCGCCGAGCAATTCCAGCATCACGACAGCGGCCGCGGCAGCGCCGACTGGCCGGCCTATCTGCGGCTGCTCGACAACATCGACCGCGGGTATCGCAACTAGTCTCGACTGTCGTCCCCGCGAAAGCGGGGACCCAGTACGCCCAGCAGCGCCGTGATTACTGGATCGCCCGCTTTCGCGGGCGATGACAGTTGAGAGCTACCCCCACTTCCAGAAATCGCGGCCCTCCTCGCGCATGAAGCGCGCCAGCACCATCTTGTGCACTTCGGAGGCGCCGTCGACCAGGCGCGCCGAGCGGCCGTAGCGGTAGACCCATTCCAGGATGGTGTCCTTGGAATAGCCGCGCGCGCCGTTGAGCTGGATCGCGACGTCGGCGGCATTATGCAGCGCGTCGGCGACCTGCACCTTGGCCATCGACACTTCCTTGCGCGCGCGGTCGCCCTGCTCGAGCTTCCAGGCCGCGTGCATGGTGAGCAGGCGGCCGATCTGAATCTGGTGCGCGATATCGCCGAGCTTGATCTGCACGCTCTCGCGGTCGGCGAGCTTGATGCCGAAGCCCTCGCGCCGGCCGACATATTCCTGCGCGATCTCCATGCAGCGCTTGGCGAAGCCGAGCCAGCGCATGCAATGGGTGAGCCGCGCCGGGCCGAGGCGGATTTGCGTCGCGCGCAAGCCGTCGCCTTCGTTCATCAGCACGTTCTCCATCGGGATTTCCAGCCCGTCGAATTCGAGCTCGCAATGGCCGCCGTGCTCCTCCGGCCCCATGATCGGAATGCGGCGCAGGATGCGCCAGCCGGGCTGGTCCTTGTGATAGAGCAAGGCGGTAAGACCGCGGCGGGTATCCTCGCCGGTGCGCGCGATCAAGATGTAATGCGCGGCGCCGTCGGCGCCGGTGATGAACCATTTGCGCCCGCGCACGATGTAGCGGTCGTTGCGCTTTTCGGCGCGCGTCAACATCATGGCGGGGTCGGAGCCGGAGCCGGGATGCGGCTCGGTCATCACGAAAGACGAGCGCACTTTGCCTTCGACGATGGGGCGCAGCCATTTTTCCTTCTGCTCGGGCGTGCCGACCTTGGCGAGCAAGTTCATGTTGCCGTCATCGGGCGCCATGCAGTGGATGGCGAGCGGGCCGAAGATCGAGCGGGCGGCTTCTTCGTAGATCGCCGGCCAGGCGATGACCGGCAGTCCCATGCCGCCGAATTCCTTCGGCGATTGCGGCGCCCACAGGCCTGCCTGCTTCGCCTTGGCGCGCACCGGCTCGAGCCGCGCGTGCGGGATGTTCTCATGATCGGAGAAATTTTCCGGATCGGCTTCCAGCGGCAGCACGTGCTCCTCGATGAAGGCGCGCACGCGCAGGCGGATGTCCTCGACCTCGGGTGATAGCGTGAAGTCCATAAGCCCCCTACCCCTTGATCTGCACCACCTGCCCGCCGTCGACCAGGATGGTGGCGCCGGTGATGTAGCTGCCGGCGTCCGACACCAGCAGCAACAGCGCGCCGTCGAGGTCGCCCGGATTGCCGAAGCGGCCCATCGGGATTTCGCGCTTGATGGCGGAACCTGCCTCGCTCATCAGGTACTTGTCATTGATTTCGGTCACGAACCAGCCGGGCGCGATGGCGTTGACGCGCACGCCCTTGAAGGCGAGCTCGAGCGCCAGCGCCTTGGTGATCTGGATCACGCTCGCCTTGGCGACGGCGTAAGCCGCGGTGCCTTTGGCGACCGCCACGCCCAGCACCGAAGCGATATTGACGATGGCGCCCTGTTTCTTCGCCGCCAGCATGCGGCGCGCGCCCTCCTGCGCCCAGTAGAACACCGCGTCGACGTCGATCGATCAGAACCTTGCGCCATTCTTCTTCCGAGACTTCGACGGCGCGGGCCGGCGCCTGCGCGACGCCGGCATTGTTGATCAAGATGGTGACGGTGCCGAAGGCCTGCTCGGCGGCGTCGAATGCATGCACCATGGCGGCGCGGTCGGTGACGTCGGCCTCGATGGCGACCGCCTGGCCGCCTTTGCCTTCGATCTCGGCCTTCAGCGCCTGCAAGCGGTCGGCCCGGCGCGCCACCAGCGCGACCGCGGCGCCGTTGTCGGCGAGCGCCTTGGCGAATTGGATGCCGAGGCCGCTGGAGGCGCCGGTCACCAGCGCCACGCGGCCTTGCAAATTGAACATCTCGGCGGCTTTCATGCGTCCTTATACACACCCCGCGCGGCGATATGGAATAGACCGGCAGGAGCGGCCGCGTATTGTCCGCCCAGCAGGCTGGCGATTCGGGCGGATGGCGTGAAACGACTCTGGCGAGCGACCGTCAATAGCTGGCACGGCCTCATTGCAGCGACGCAATCGGAGCAGGCATTCCGCGAGGAGCTGGTGCTGTTGGCGATCGGCATCCCGCTCGCCTTCTTCCTGACCGCCGACACCGGCAAGCGCATCGCGCTGATCGGCTCGCTGGTTTTCGTCATGATCGTCGAATTGCTCAACACCGCGCTCGAGAAGCTGAGCGACCGGCTCACCCTCGATACCGATCCGGCCATCAAGCGCGTGAAGGATATGGGCTCGGCGGCGATCTTGCTGTCGCTGCTGCTGGCCGGCGCGGTGTGGATCTGGATCGCGGCAGAGCGGTTTTTCCCCTGAGTCAGCGAGCGTAAAGCGCGTGCGGCAGCGCGGTCGCCAGCTCCGGCACGAACCACAGCAGGACAAGCGCGACAAGCTGGATCAGCACGAACGGGATAATGCCGACATAGATGTGCCGCGTGGTGATCCCGGGCGGCGCCACGCCGCGCAGATAGAACAGCGTCGGCCCGAGCGGCGGGTGCATGTAGGACGTCTGCAGATTGACCGCGATCAATATGCCGAGCCAGACCGGGTCGACGCCGGGCATCTTCAACAGCGCCGGCGCCACGATCGGCACCACCACGAAGATGATCTCGAAGGCGTCCATCACAAAGCCGAGCAGGAAGATCGCCAGCATCACCGCCAGCACCGCGCCGGCAACGCCGCCCGGCAGGTGGTCGAGCGCGCGATGCACCAGGTCGTCGCCGCCGAGCGCGCGGAACACTAGGCTGAACAGCGTGGCGCCGATCAAAATGAGAAAGATCATGGCGGTGATCTGCGTGGTCTTCTCGACCACCGGCATCATGAGCTTGGCGAGCGAGGCCTTGCGCGCGGCGAGCAATATGGCGCCGACCGCGCCGACCGAGGCCGCTTCGGTCGGCGTCGCCACGCCGTAGAGGATCGAGCCGAGCACGGCGACGATCAGCACTACCGGCGCCAGCAACGCTTCAACGAGACTACCGCGCGAAACCGTCTCCGCCGCGACCGCCGGACAGCTTTGCGGACGCAGCACCGCCATCGCGACCAGATAAGCGAGATAAAGCCCGACCAGCAGCAGGCCGGGCAGGATCGCGCCGGCGAACAGGTCGCTGACCGAGACGACATTGGGCGCGAAATTGCCCTGTGCCAGTTGCGCCGACTGATAGGCGTTGTTGAGCTGATCGCCCAGCACCACCAGCACGGTCGAGGGCGGCACGATCTGCGCCAGCGTCGCCGAGGCCGCGACCGCGCCGGCGGCGAGCCGCGGATCGTAGCCGTGGCGCAGCATGGCCGGCAGCATGATCAGGCCCATGGTCACCGCGGTGGCGCCGACGATGCCGGTCGATGCGGCGAGCAGCGCGCCGACGATCACCACCGAATAGCCCAAACCCCCGCGCAAGCTACCGAACAGCCGGCCCATGCGCTCGAGCAGATTCTCGGCAACGCCCGCGCGCTCCAGCATCACGCCCATGAAGATGAACATCGGCAGCGCCAGCAGCACGTCGTTGGTCATCACGCCGTAGATGCGCTCGGGCAGCGCGCCGAGAATGCCGAGGCCCATGACGCCGAGCAGATGGCCGAGCACGGCAAAGGCGAGCGACACGCCGGCGAGCGTCAGCGCCACCGGATAGCCGGCCATCAGCGCCACGATGACGGCGGCGACCATGAGGATGGCGAGGGTTTCATTCAGCGGCATGGCAATCTCGATGCCGCAAACTCGGCCGGACTCCCTCTCCCCTGTGGGGAGAGGTGAAGAGAAGAGCGATCATCGGCCACTCCTCAATACGCCAAAGGCACGGATCGCCTGCGCCACGCCTTGCAGCGCCATCAGAGCTGCGAACAGCGGGATCACCGTCTTGAGCAGGAACACCAGCGGCAGGCCGCTCGATTCGTGCGAGCGCTCCAGGATCGCCCAGGACCGCGCGGCGTACGGCGCCGACAGCCACAGCAGCACCAGCGTAAACGGCAGCAGCAGCAGAAGCGCGCCGGCGAGGTCGACGGCGGCGCGGGCGCGCGGCGAGGCCTCGGCATAGAAGATGTCGACGCGCACATGGCCGCCCACACGCAGCGTCCAGGCCGCCGCCAGCATGAACAGCGTGGCGTTGCCGTAGATCACCGTCTCGGTGAGCCAGATCGAGCCCAGCCCGAACACATAGCGCACCACCACAAGCGCGAATTGCACCAGCACGATGCTCAGCGCCAGCCACGCCGCGGCGCGGCCGATGGCCGTCGTCAGGCGGTCGATGCGATCGGCAAGCGCTGTCAGTGCCTGGGAAATGGCGAATTCTCTCTTGGCTGTCATCCCCGCGAAAGCGGGGAACCAGTAACCCCGGCGCGTCGTCTTATCGCAACGCTGGGACTACTGGATCATCCGCTTTCGCGGATGATGACACAACGCGAGCGCTGCCGCTAAATTGCGCCCATGACCGACAGTGGCGACGAAGCTCTCCTGCGGCGCGCCTTCGCGGTAGCGGAGCGCGCACGCGCCAACGGCAACCATCCCTTCGGCGCCATCCTGGTCGGCCCCAAAAGCGAGGTGCTGATCGAGACCGAAAACAGCCTGATGCCCGAGCGCGACATGACCGCGCATGCCGAGCGGCTGCTGGCGACCGCGGCGTCCAAAAAATTCGACCC
Organism: uncultured Alphaproteobacteria bacterium; assembly: GCA_963727555.1. Taxonomy (GTDB): domain Bacteria; phylum Pseudomonadota; class Alphaproteobacteria; order Rhizobiales; family Xanthobacteraceae; genus Pseudolabrys. The sequence continues at coordinate 556,206 of CAVSGT010000004.1, forward strand.
CGAATTCCTGGCCGCGTGCACGATGTATACCTCGGCCGAGCCCTGCGCGATGTGCGCCGGCGCGGTCTACTGGGTCGGCATCGGGCGCGTGGTCTACGGTCTCTCCGAGGCGCGCCTCAAGCAGATGACCGGCCATCATCCGGAGAACCCGACGCTGTCGCTGCCCTGCCGCACCGTGTTCGCCGCCGGCCAGCGCCAGGTCGAGGTGGTGGGACCGCTGCTTGAGGACGAAGCGGCGGCGCAACATATCGGTGTATGGGATTGAACCGCCGCCGTCATGCCCGCGAAAGCGGGCATCCAGTATCCCCAATGCCAACGAATTGCGCCGAGAATACTGGATCATCCGCTTTCGCGGATGATGACACCAAGAGTTTGTATCAGCTACATTCGCGCCATGAGCCACGACCACCATCACGACCACGACCATTCCGAGCTGACGGAAACCCAGTTGCGCGTGCGCGCGCTGGAGACGGTGCTCACCGAAAAGGGCTATGTCGATCCGGCCGCGCTCGACCTGCTGATCGAGACCTATGAGAAGAAGGTCGGCCCGCGCAACGGCGCCCAGGTGGTCGCCAAGGCCTGGGCCGATCCGGCCTATCGCGCGCGCCTGTTCAAGGACGCGACATCGGCCATCGCCGAGCTCGGCTATGCCGGCCGGCAGGGCGAGCACATCGTCGCGCTGGAGAATACGCCGACGCGGCACAACATGGTCGTGTGCACGCTGTGCTCTTGCTATCCGTGGCCGGTGCTCGGCCTGCCGCCGGTCTGGTACAAATCGGCGCCCTATCGCTCGCGCGCGGTCAGCGATCCGCGCGGCGTGCTCGCCGACTTCGGCGTGACGCTGCCCAAGGACACCGAAATCCGCGTGTGGGATTCGACCTCGGAGATCCGCTACCTGGTGATCCCGATGCGTCCGGCCGGCACCGAAGGCTGGAGCGAGGAGCAACTCGCAGAACTAGTCACGCGCGATTCCATGATCGGCACCGGCCTGCCGAAGTCACCATCATGACCATTGCCGAATGGATGCTGTTTGCGATGGTGTTGCTCTATCTGCTGACCATTGCACCCGTGAAGGCTCTTTCCGCCTTTTCCCGCCCCCGCTTCGACAACGCCAACCCGCGCGACCCCGCGTTCTACACGCCGGGCATCCGCGCACGCGCGCTCGGCGCGCATCTGAACGGGATCGAAGTCTTTCCATTCTTCGCGGCGGCCGTGCTGCTTGCGGAATTTCGCCACATGTCCCAGCACTGGATCGACCTTTTGGCCGTTGCATTCGTTGTCGTACGACTGGCGTTCGTTCTTGCCTATCTCGCCGATCTATCGACAGTGCGATCCCTTCTTTGGAACCTGGGGTTCGCGGTGAATTGTGCAATCTTCTTCATGCCGTGGTGGGGAGCCTGACATGAACGGCGCGCAGGACATGGGCGGCGTGCACGGCTTCGGGCCGGTCGAGCCGGAGCCGAACGAACCGGTGTTCCATGCCGAATGGGAAAAGCGCGCCTTCGCGTTGACGCTCGCCATGGCGATGCCGGGCGAATGGAACATCGATGCCTCGCGCTTTGCGCGCGAGAACCGCGACCCGGCCGAATACCTCACGATGAGCTACTACCAGATCTGGTTCGCCGCGCTGGAGACCATGCTGAAGGAGCGCGATCTAGTGAGCGACGACGAGATCGTTGCCGGACATGCGCTGCGCGCGCGCAAGCCGGTCAAGCGCGTGCTGTCGCCCGGTGACGTGTTGAAAGTGCTGCATCGCGGCGGGCCGACCGAGCGCGAGACCAACAGCGCCGCGCGCTTCAAGGCCGGCGACCGCGTGCGCGCCAAGAATATCAATCCGGCGACCCACACGCGGCTGCCGCGCTACGTGCGCGGGCATGTCGGCGCGATCGAACGCGTGGTCGGCTTTCACGTCTTTCCCGACAGCAATGCGCACGGCGCCGGCGAAAACCCGCAATGGCTCTACACCGTGCGTTTCGACGGGCGCGAGTTGTGGGGGCCGGACGGCGATCCGACGGCGATCGTCTCGGTCGACGCCTGGGAGCCCTATCTGGAGCCGGCATGATCGAGCAAGCCGCAGCAGTCCGCGCAACGAACGAAGTGCCGAGCATCCCGCGCGACGCCGATGGGCCGGTGTTCCGCGAGCCGTGGGAGGCGCAGGCCTTCGCGCTTGCACGTGGCGCTGCATGAGCGCGGCGTCTTCACCTGGAGCGAATGGGCAGCCGCGCTCGCGGCCGAGATCAAGCGCGCGCAAGCGGCCGGCGATCCCGATACCGGCGAGACCTATTACCTGCACTGGCTGGCGGCGCTTGAGAAGCTGGTGGCGGAGAAAGGCGTGGCGAGCACGGACATCCTGCATCGCTATCGCGACGCCTGGGACCACGCCTGCGACCGCACCCCGCACGGGCAGCCGATCGAGTTGAAGCAAGAAGATTTTATCTGATCGCCGCAACGGCTCAGGCCGGCACCCGTCCCTTCACCGCGTTGGCAAAGGCTTCATAGGTCACGCGCCCGTCGGCCGCCGTCGGGAGCTGTTCGCGGGCCCGCGCGCGCATTTGCTCTTTCCCGGCAGGCGACAGGCCATTGATGAGCACGCCGATCGGGCCGATCGGCCGGGCATAGGACTCCCAAAAATCGTCGAAGTTAGAATATGTGATCGAAATTCGGATCACGCATGAGTCGACCGGCGTAAGTCCGGCCTTCCGCCACAGCTCCTGCATCGCTTCCATCCGAGACGCGGGCGCGCTCGCCGTACTCGGCGGCGACAGGCCGAGCGATCTCGCCGCGCGGTTCAAGGGAGCAATCGGCGATCCGCCGCCCGGGATATCCCACATATAGCTGGCCACCCAGCCGCCCGGCCGCACCACGCGCGCCATTTCATTCGCTGCTTTGGCCGGATCGGGCAGAAAGGAAACCACCAGCGCCATCAAGGCGGCGTCGTAGCTGTTGTCGTCGAAAGGCAAGGCCTGCGCGTCGCCGACGCGAAATTCGGCGAGCGCCGCTTTCGCGCGCTGCCGGGCAAAAGCGACCTGGTCTTCGGACGGGTCGAGCGCCATCACGCTGCCGGGAGCACTGCGCGCGATCAACGATTCGGTGAAAGCGCCGTTGCCGCAACCTACGTCGAGACAGCGCAGACCCTTCGGCAGATCGAGCCAATCGAGAAACTTTTCGCCCACCAGCCGGCTCCATCTGCCCATCTGCCGTTCATAGGCGCCGCCGTCGGTAAAAAACTTTTGCGTCCCGCTCATGTCTCCTACACCCCCATCAACCGCTCGCTCACCATGTAACCGGTGAGCAGCAGCACGCCGAAGACGATGATCAGCGCCGCTGCCGCGGTCTCCAAGCCGCGCACGATGAGAAGTCCGGCGCCCGGCTTGGCCTTGGCCAGCCGCCCGGCAAAGCCGCGCGCACCGACCGCGATGGTGGCGACGGTCGCGACCGTGATGGCGGTGCCGAGCCCCATCACGAAGGTCGAGGCGACGCCGATCCAGAACAGCCCTGCGCCAGCGCGAACACCAGCACGATGATGGCGCCCGAACACGGCCGCAATCCGACCGCGAAGACGGCGGCGAGACCGCGCTTGAGCCAATGCGGGCCCTTGAGCTCTTCCGGCTCCGGCGCATGGGCATGGCCCCAGGCGGACGCCTCCTCCTCGTCGTCGTGATGATGGTGGTGGTCATGGCCGTGTGCGTGGCTGTGTCCGTGATCATGGTCGATGCCATGATCATGATCGTGCGCATGACCATGAGAGTGGTCATGCGCATGATGCTCCTCACCGCGCGAGCGCAGCAAATGCAGGAATGAGCGGCCCTTCACCCATAACAGCCGCAAGCCGATCAAGACGATCAGCCCGTAGCTCACCATCTCAATGACACGCACGGTGTTGCCCATGACATGGGCGGTGGCGCCAAGCAGCACCGCGGCAATGCCGACGATGGCGATGGCGGTCAGCGCCTGCAAAATCGCCGACGCAAACGACAGCGCCACCCCGCGCCGCCAGGTCTCGTTGTTGGCGACCATGTAAGAGGAGATCACCGCCTTGCCGTGACCGGGGCCGGCGGCGTGGAAGATGCCGTAGATGAACGAGATGCCGAGCAGCGTGTAGGCGGCGCTGCCGTCGGATCTTGGCGGCGCGGATGGTGTGCGACAGCATCAGATAGAAGCGCGCCTGCTCGGCAAGGATCCAGCCGGCGAAGCCGCCCATCTGGGGCGGCCCGGAGCCGCGGTGCAGGCCAAACGGCTGCGCCAGCCCGGATCGAGCGCGCCAAGAGCAAACAAACCGCAGGCGATGACGGCGGCGCACAGCGCCAGACGGGCGGGCCACGTCATATTGGCAATTCCCTCGAAACTAGGCGCGCCCCGCCAATCGCTCACTCAATGCACTTTACAGCGTGCTCGGCACTACGGGCATGTCACCATGATCTTGTTGGCGAAATGCGAGCCCCAGTTGGCCATGGCGTTGAATTCCTCGCTCGCCTTCTTGGCTTCCGCGTAGGACATCTCGCGGGGATAGGCAACCGCGAGCTTGCAGCCGGCCGGCGCGCCGACGAGGCGCACCGCATTCTGCTTGGCCAGCGTCATGGAGATGAAATAGCTCGGATCGTAGACTTCGATCTTGAGGTCTTTCGCCTTCACCGGCGCCTTGAACGGCAGCGTGAAGTTGAGCGTGACGATGGCATCCTTGTAGTCGACCCAATAATCCGACGGCGGCGGATCGGCGAATGGCACCTTGGCGCCGTCGACGGTCGCGTAGGTGAAATAGCCGTCGTCCTTCATCGAGTCGAGGCTGTCCTTGGCGAGCGGCGCCAGCTCTTGGCGCGTGAATTGACCCCTGACCTTGCTCTTCAAGCCTTGCACGGCGAAGACCGAGAACATGTCGTCGAAGGTCCAATGGTGGCGGATGCCGGTGACGCTGCCGTCGGGCGCGTAGATCAGTTCGCTCACCACCGTCGCCCAGACGTGCGGATGCGCGCGCGCCGGCGCAGGCGAAGGCAAGGCCCATCAGAGCGGCCAGGAGAATGCGGAACGAAGCGGTCATGCGTTGGCGACAATAGCACGAACTGGGACCTAAAAGTGGCTTGGATTTCGTGTAACAGTGTTACGCGACGCGTATCGACTTTATGGGCAATTCACTAAAACACTGTTGGCGAATTGCGCGCCCCAGTTCTGCGATGCGCTGAGCGAATTGAAGAACGACTCGCCGAGCTTCTGAGTTTGCGCATAGGTGATGTCCTTGGGCAAGACCACGTCGAGGATGCAAGCCTTGGGCGCGCCGACCAGGTGCACGGGTTCCTTCTTGGCGAACTCAAAGTCGACGAAAATGGTCGGATCGTAGATTTCGATCTTCAAGAGCTTGGCCTTCACCGGAGTCTTGAACGGCAGGGTGAAGTGCAGCGTCAGCACCGCGTCCTTATAGTCGAGCCAATAGCCGGGCGCCGGATCGGTGAGCGGCGCCTTCTTGCCGTCGGCCGTCACATAAGTGAAATATTTGTATTCCTTCAGCGACTCGACGTTGATCTTGGCGAGCGGCGCCAGCTCCGCGCGCGTAAACTTGCCCTTCACCTTGCTTTCCATGCCCTGCGTGGCGAAGGCGGAGAACATGTCGTCGAAGGTCCAGGCATGGCGAATGCCGGTGATGGCCCCGTTCGGGGCATAGACCAGCTCAGTATGCATGGTCACCCAGACATGCGGATGCGCCTGCGCGACGGTGCTGAATGCGGCCACGCACGCAAGGGCGGCAAGAAAAGGGCGGAGCGAAGCAGGCATGAAGCCACCATAGCACCGACTGCGGCGCAAAGGTGGCGTCGTGACGGAAGAAGGTTGTCGCACTATCCCAATAACTTATTCAACGTCCATGACAGCGACGAGCCGTTGGCGTATGACATATTAGCAGGGCGACCAGTTGCCAGGAGCTAAGCGACGATGTGTTGCCTGCAAATAGCCAGACGATCCGCGGCGGCCGGCACGGCCCTTTTTATCGGCTTTTGGCTTTGCCTGTTGGCTGAGCCCGCCGCCGCTCATATTATCCGAGGCGCACAGGGCGGTTTCGGCAGCGGCTTCGAGCATCCGCTGACCGGGCCGGATCATTTCCTGGCGATGTTCGCGGTCGGCCTGTGGGGCGCGCAGATGGGCGGACGCCAAGTCTGGACGCTGCCGGTCACCTTTCCGCTGGTCATGGTGATCGGAGGCGTCGCCGGCATGGCCGGCTTGCCGTTTCCCGCGGTTGAAGTCGGTATCGCGCTTTCGATCATGGCACTCGGTCTGGCGATTGCGCTGGCCTGGCGCCCGGCGGAATGGGTCGCGCTCATTCTGATCGCCTACTTCGCGCTCTGCCACGGTTACGCGCACGGTGCCGAACTGCCGCTGTCGAGCGATCCGGCCGATTACGCCATCGGCTTCGTGCTGGCGACTGGCATGATCCATTTGTTCGGCATCGGCGTCGGTCTTGGGCTCAACAAACCTATGCACGGCCAACTTTCTCGCGGACTTGGCGCCCTGATCGGCATAGGCGGAATCTATTTCCTTGTCCCCGCTCTCCTCGCCGCCTGACGCGCGCGCCCGCATCTTCACCGTGGCGCAAAAGTGGAGCGGCCCCGGCTTAATCGCGCTCGGCCTGTTGGCCGTTGCTATGATCGCGCTGCTGGCGAGGCAAAATCCATTCGTTCGATGGATTTTGAGCGACGTATTCGCACCCGAGCGCGTGCTGCCGCTGATCGGACTCGGCGCCGCCTGCGGTCTTGTCGGCGCGCGCATCTTTGGCGCAGTGCTCCTGCTGTTCGGCCTTGGCATCGTCATCGGCTCGGTGGGACAGGATTGGCTGCTCTGGGTTCTCTACAACGTGCCGGAGGGCCCGACACACCTTTTCCTGACCGGTCCGATCTCATTTCTCGTTATCGGCCTCGCGCTTGCGCCCGGCGCGCGGCTATTGCCATGGCTGCTGCCGATCGCCGCGGTCGTTGCGGGCGGCATGCTGTCGCTTGCGATCATGCTGACCGATCCCAGCCTGCACGAACCGGCTTTCACCTGGACGCCCGTGCTAGTCGCATACTGGATCGTTGCCGCGGTGTCGCTGACGCTGCGCGCATTTCGGCGCGGCTGGTTTCCGGTTTTCGGTCGTATTCTCGGCAGTTGGCTGATTGCCATCGGCCTGCTCTACGGCGGCGCATCGCTGGCGCCGATACTTAAGCCGCCGCCACCGCCGACTAACACGATGCAGGAGTCCACGCGCGGAGCCGAAATGAACCGGACGATTCCCGGGCTGCCTGCGCCTGAACCACCGGGGTTTTTTCCGGGCGGCGTCGAGCGGCCGCCGCAGCCCTAGACCGCGTTCTCCGCCTGCAAGGCGCATTGCCGTCCGTCGCTGAGTTCGATTTGCACCGTGGTGTGGCCGATATCGAACTTATGCTGCAGGTCGTGCGCGACGCGATGCAGGAAATCGTCGCCCGGATGACCGTCCGGCGTCACGAGATGGCAGGTGAGTGCCGTTTCGGTCGTGCTCATGGCCCAGATGTGCAGGTCGTGAATCTGCGCGACTTCGGGCAGACCCTCCAGATAGCGGCGCACGTCGGCAGGATCGATACCGCTGGGCGCGGCGTTGAGCGACAGCCGCAGCGACTCGCGCAACAGCCGCCAGGTGCCGATCAGGATCACCACCGAGATCAGCAGGCTCGCCGCCGGGTCGAGCCATTGCCAGCCGGTGAGCATGATGCCGCCGGCGGCCACGATCACCGCAACCGAGACGCCGGCATCGGCCAGCATGTGCAGGAAAGCGCCGCGCATGTTGAGGTCGGATTGGCTGCCGCGGCTGAGCAGCCAGGCCGAGACGCCGTTCACGATCACCGCGCCGGCGGCGACGATCATCACCGTCATGGACGCGACCGGCTGCGGCTGCATGAGGCGATGGATCGCTTCCCAGGCGATGGCGCCGATCGCCACCAGCAGGATCAGCGCGTTGGCGAAGGCGGACAGGATAGAGGCCGCGCGCATGCGGTAGGTGAAGCGCTCGCTCGGCCGCCAGTCGGCGACCGCAAAGGCGGCCCAGGCCATGACCAGCCCCATCACGTCGCCGGCATTGTGGCCGGCGTCGGCGAGCAGCGCGAGCGAGTTGGTCAGCAGGCCGTAAATCACCTGCGCGATCACCAGCGCGACATTGAGCCCGGTGGCGATCGCAAAGGTGCGCCCGAAATTCTGCGGCGCGTGGTCGTGCGCGTGACGATGGTCGTGGCCGCCGTGCACAGGAATCCTCCTAAAGAGGACCTATGCCGCTATGCGGGTGAATACTAGAACATCAAACGCCGGCCGCACCGCCGTCGGCGCGCGGATCGTGCGCGCCTTCCAATGTTCCGTCCGGATGCAGCACCACGGCGCCGGCATGGCCCATGGTGTCGGAGTAGGCCTCGTCTAAGCACATCGACGTCATGGCCGGCCGACAGCAGGCGGTCGACGAGATTGCCGTCGAAGCGCTGCTCCATGCGCAGATTGGTGTGCGTGGAACCCCAGGTGCGGCCGAGCAGCCAACGCGGCGCATCGAGCGCTACGTCGAGCGGCTGGCGGAAGGTGACGTGGCGGGTGAAGACGGCGGCTTGCGTCTGTGGCTGGCCGTCGCCGCCCATGGTGCCGTAGGCGATGACGCGGCCGTCCTTGAGCGCGGCCAGCGCCGGGTTGAGCGTATGGAACGGAAGGCGGCCCGGGGCGAGCGCGTTGAGCGCCTTGGGGTCGAGCGAGAAGCTGGCGCCGCGGTTCTGCATGAGCACGCCAGTCGCCGGCAGCACGCAGCCGGAGCCGAACTCCCAATAGAGCGACTGGATGTAGGAGACGACGAGACCGGTCGCATCGGCCGCGCCCATCCAGATGGTATCGCCCTGCCCCGCCGGCGCCGGCCACTTGGCGGCCTTGCGGCTGCCGATCTTGTCGGCTTGCGCGTCGAGGAATTGCGGCGTCAGGAATTGCGCGAGATCGATAGTAATCTTGTCCGGATCGGTGACGACGCGGTCGCGCACGCGGAAGGCGCGCTTGGTGGCCTCCACCAGGCCGTGGACGTGCTCGAAGCTCTCGGCTTGCGCAACGCGCAGCCGCTCGAACAGCGCCAGGATGATCAGCGACGCCAGGCCTTGCGTCGGCGGCGGCGCGTTGTAGAGCGTGCCGGCTTGCGTCTGCACGCTGAGCGGCTCGGCAACCGTTGCCTGAAATCTTTCCAAGTCGGCGCGCGTCACCGGGCTGCCGATGCGCTCCAGATCGGCGGCGATCTCGCGCCCGACATCGCCGCGATAGAAATCGGCGAGCCCGGCGTGGCTGAGATGCTCGAGCGTCGCAGCGAAGGCGCTTTGCTTGAGCTTGGCGCCAGTCTCCGGCGCTTTGCCGTCGAACAGAAAGGCTTCGCGGAAGCCGACCGCCTCCTTCATTTCCGGCAGCTTTTCCGCCGTCAGCCGCGCCTGGCTGCGGGTGACGACATAGCCTTCGCGGGCATGCTTGATGGCGGGCGCCAGCAGCACCTCGAGCGGCAGCTTGCCGCCTTGCGCTTTCGCCGCCTCGCTTGCCAGCATCCAGGCCGCGACCGCACCCGGCACGGTGAGCGCGGCGAGCGGTCCGCGCGCCGGGATCTCGTCGTGCCCGGCGTCGCGATAAAGCTGCATCGTCGCCTTGGCGCCGGCGCGCCCGGCGCCCATCAGCGCGCGCACGCGGCCGGACGGCTCGCGGATCAGCCAGAAGCCGTCGCCGCCGACATGATTCATGTGCGGATAGACCGCGGCGATGCTCGCCGCCATCGCCAGCATCGCCTCGATGGCATTGCCGCCTTCGGCCAGGATGGCGCGGCCGTCTTCGACGGCGGCGCTATGCGGCGCGGCACACGACGCCGCGGCGATGTCCGGCGGTGTGCAGGGTCATGCCGCGCTCGCAACAAAATAAATAGCGAGCCGCAGGCACTGCACGACTCCCTCTCCCCTTGGGGGAGAGGTGAAGAGAGACTGTCGCGCGCGCGCTTTAAACATTTGCGTCCGCCAACCCGCGCTTCTTGAGCAGCGCTTCGACCGTCGGCAGCCGGCCGCGGAAGGCTTTGTAGGCTTCCGCCGGGTCGCGCAGATTGCCGGCGCTGTAGATGAAATCGCGCAGGCGCTTGGCGGTGGCGGGATCGAAGGCGTCGCCGGTTTCTTGGAAGGCCTCGAAGGCGTCGGCGTCCAGCACCTCCGACCACATATAAGAATAGTAGCCCGCGGCGTAGCCGCCGCCGGAGAACAGATGCTGGAAGTGCGGCAGCCGGTGGCGCATGACGATCTCCGCCGGCATGTGTATGCGCTCGAGGTCCTTGCGCTCGAAGTCGCTGACGTCGAGCTTGCCCGGCTCGCTCAAGCCATGCAGGTCGAGATCGACCAGCGCGCAGGCGGTGTATTCCACCGTGGCGAAGCCCTGATTGAAGGTGCGCGTCGCCAGCAGGCGGTCGATGAGCGCCTGCGGCATCGGCTCGCCGGTGCGGGCGTGGCGCGCGTATTTGCGCAAGGTCTCCGGCACCTCCAGCCAATGCTCGTAGAGCTGCGAGGGCAGCTCGACGAAATCGCTCGACACCGCGGTGCCGGCGAGCAGCGGGTAGGTGACGTTCGACAACAGGCCGTGCAGCGCGTGGCCGAACTCGTGGAACAGCGTGCGCGCGTCCTCGAACGACAACAGCGCCGGCTCAGCCTTGGCGGGCTTGGAGAAGTTGCAGACGTTGAGAATGATCGGCCGGATATCGATCGGAGCGCGGTCAGCAAAAGTGGGAACCGGTTTTGCATCCGACCGCGCTCCTACTTCTTCAAATGGGGCGCAATCCGGGCGGCTGACCGGTGTCCACTCAGCCTGATTGCGCCCGAGTTTCTCCTGCTCGCGCAGCGAGGTCATCCAGGCGCCGCTGTACTTGGACGCGCGCGCGAAATAATCGCCGATGAACAGGCCGACATGACCGCCGCTTGCGTCCTTGACCTCCCAGGCGCGCGCGTCGGCGTGATAGAGCGGCACATCGACGGGCGTGAAGCTCAAGCCGAACAGGCGTTGCGCGGTCTCGAAGGCGGCGTCGCGCAATTTGTCGAGCTGGAAATAGGGCTTGATCTCGGCCTCGTCCAATTCGTATTTCGCCTTGCGCAGCTTCTCGGCGTAGTAGCGCCAGTCGTGCGGCGCCAGCGCGAAATTGCCGCCCTCCTCCGCGATCATCTGCTGCAGCGCGTCGCGCTCGACGCCGGCCTTGGCGCGGGCGCGCGTCCACACCTCCTCAAGCAGACCGCGCGCGGCGGCCGGCGTCTTGGCCATCTGATCGTCCAGCCGGTAGGCGGCGTAAGTATCGAAGCCGATCAGCTGGGCGCGTTCGGCGCGCAATTGAACCATCTCGGCGATGATGGCGCGGTTGTCGGTTAAGCCGCCGTTCTCGCCGCGCTTGATCCAGGCTTGGAAGACTTTCTCGCGCAGGTCGCGGCGCGCGGAGAATTGCAGGAAGGTCTCGCAGGATGAGCGCGCCAGCGTAATGGCAAACTTGCCCGGCTCACCACGCTCCTCCGCCGCCGCGCGCGCATTGTCGCGGGCAAAATCCGGCAACCCGGCAAGGTCGCTTTCGTCGAGCAGCAGCGCGAACGATTTTTCATCCGCCAGCACGTTCTGGCCGAACTGGGTGCCGAGCGTGGCGAGCCGCTCGTTGATAGCGGCGAGCCGGTCCTGCGCCGGTTTGTCGAGCGCGGCGCCGGCGCGCACAAAGCGGGTGTGGTAGCGGTCGAGCACGCGCGCCTGTTCGGGGTTGAGCCCGAGCGTTGCGCGCCGAGCGTAGAGATCGGCAATGCGGGCATAGAGCGCGCGGTTGAGATAGAGCGCGTTCGCGTGGCGGGCGAGCAATGGCGAGACTTCACGCTCGACCGCCTCAATCTCGTCGCCGGTATCGGCGCCAGCCAGCACGGAGAACGTGTTGGAGACGCGATCAAGGGCGCGGCCGCTTTTTTCCAGCGCGACAATGGTGTTGTCGAAACTCGGCGGCGCCGGATCGGCGGCGATTGTCTCGATCTCGCCGCGGTGGCGCGCCAGCGCCGTATCGAAAGCCGGCCGGAAATGCGCCGGCGCGATGCTGGCGAAGGGCGGCAGCCCGAACGGGCCGGTCCAGTCGGTGAGCAACGGGTTTTGTTGAGCGGAAGCGGACGGTGGGGTCATGCGCCCTATCTAGGCGGTGGACCGGGAAACGCCAAGCCACGCCGCTCAAGCGCGTCCCGGCAGCCCCAACGCCGCGCCGCCGGCAAAACGCGCAGCGGCCCCGAGCGCCTCCTCGATGCGCAGCGCCTCGTTCCATTTCGCCATGCGCTCCGAGCGCGCGAAGGAACCGACCTTGAGCTGACCGGCATCCCAGCCGACCGCGAGATGAACGATGGTGACATCCTCGCTTTCGCCCGAGCGCGCCGAGACGATGGTTGAGAGCCCGGCATCGCGCGCGGCCGTCAGCGCGGCATAAGTCTCCGTCAACGTTCCAGCCTGGTTCGGCTTGATCAGCGCCGCGGTGACCGCTTTCGACGCCGCCGCCTCTCGCACCCGCGCGGCGTCGGTGACCAGGAAATCGTCGCCCACCACCTGCACCCGCGCGCCGTAGGCATTGGTGAATCGGCGGAAGCCTTCCGCATCGTCTTCCGCCACCGGGTCTTCCACCGACACAATCGGATAGCGATCGATCCAGCCGCCGAGCAACTCGATCAGGCCGTCGCTGTCGAGCTCGCGATCTTCCAGCGCCAGGCGGTAACGGCCGCCCTTGCCGAACGAGGAGGCCGCGATGTCGAGCGAAATGGCAACGTCCTCGCCGGGCGAGAAGCCCGCGCGCTCGATCGCGCGCAGCAACATGTCGAGCGCTTCCTCATTGGAGGCGAAGGCCGGCCAGTAGCCGCCCTCGTCGGCGACGCCCTGCAGCAGGCCGCGCTCGGCCAGCAACTTGCCGGTCGACGCATAGACCTGCGCGGTAATGTCGAGCGCCTCGGCGAAGCTTTTCGCGCGCGGACAGACGATCATGAAATCCTGCACGTCGACGCGGCCCGCCGCGTGCGCGCCGCCGCCGAAAATCTGGATTTCCGGCAGCGGCAGGCGGCCTGGCTTGCCGCTCGACAGATAGAGCCAGAGCGGGACGCCTTGCGCGGCGGCCGCGGCATGCGCGACCGCCATCGAGGTGGCGATCATGGCATTGCCGCCGAGACGGGACTTGTTCGGCGTGCCGTCGCGCGCGAGCAAAGCGCGGTCGACCGCCGCTTGGTCGGCGGCGTCCATGCCGCGCAAGGCGGCGACGATCTCGCCGGAGATATTCGCCTGCGCCCGCCGCACGTCGAGCCCGCCGAACGCCGCGCCGCCGTCGCGCAGATCGACCGCTTCGCCCGAGCCGGTGGAAGCGCCCGCCGGCGCAATGGCGCGCCCGCGCGCGCCGCCTTCGAGGGCAACCTCGGCTTCGACCGTGGGCCGGCCGCGCGAATCCCAAACCCGCCGGCCATGAACCGAACTGATGGTCGTCGCGCTCATGCCGCCGGTTCCTTGATGCCGATCTCGCGCGCCCAGGCGTTGCGGATGTCGGAGAGCCGTTGCGGCGGCTCGCCAAGAAACGTCAGCGCGACGCGGCGAATGCGTGCCTTGTCGCTTTGCGCGGTGACGTATTCGGCCGGCGACTTGCCGTCGACGCGGGCGAGGAACAATCCGGGTAGCAGGTGCGCCGTGCGCGCCTCCATCACCGCCGGCGGCTCCCAAGTGACGCCGGCGAGGTAGCTGCGCGCGAGGACATCGAAGAGGTCGAGGAAGCGCGCCGCCGCGCGCGGCGTCCACAGGCACTTGAGCAGCATGTGGTTGAGGCAGAACGCCAGATCGAAAGCCGGGTCGCCATACCAGGCGCATTCGGCGTCGAGAAAGACCGGCCCGTCCGGCCCGACCAGAATATTCTTCGGGCTGACGTCGCCGTGCACCAGTGTGAGCTTGGTGGCGAGCGTTTCGCGCGACAGCGCCATCAAAGCCTCGGCGGCTTGCGGGTGCTTGGGCGCCGTCGCCTCCAGATAGGCCGCCAGCCGGATGGCATGAAAGGTCTCGTCGGTCGCGAAGGCGGCGGCGACGGCCGGATCATTGGCGGTCGCGGCGTGAATGCGCGCCAGGCGGCGCCCGACTTCGGCGGCGAAGGCCTCGTCGGTCCGCCCGTCGCGCAGCTCGCTCTTCCAATTGCGGTAGCTGTCCGGATCGAGATAGGCCATGGCGAACAGGCCGGCGGTCGGATCGTGACCGAGCAATTGCGGCACCGCCTGCGGCAAGATGCCCCGCACCAGCTCCATCCATTTCACCTCGTAGGCATTGCGCGCGACCGGCACGTACCAATCGGCGGCGACCTTGAGCTTGGGCAGCGCGCGCTTGATCGCGAAGGTCTGCGCCGGCGTATCGACCTTCCAGATGTCGGAGGCAACGCCGCCGGTCAGCGCGGTGTAGCGCGCCTGTTCGCCGGGCGCGAGCAGGCCCATGCGCGTCAGCGCGGCGTCGAGGGCGGCGGTATCGGCAGGTGCGGCTTCGGTCATCGCGCCCGGATTTAAGCCCCGTCGCCCCGCGCTGTCATCTCACCCGCGCAGCGCCCGCAGCGCGTTGAAGATCACTGCCACGTCGATCACCTCCTGCAGCAGCGCCCCTTCGACCGGCGGCAAGTAGCCGTAAGCCGCCGCCACCATGGCGACGACGGAGAGGCCCATGCCGGCGATGACGCTTTCGAGCGCGATGCGGCGCGAGCGCCGGGCGATGCGGATCGCCGGCAGCACGCGGTCGAGCTGGTCGACCAGCAGCACCACGTCGGCGGCCTCGGCCGAGGCCGCCGCGCCCTTGGCGCCCATGGCGAGGCCGAGATCGGCCGCGGCAAGGGCCGGGGCGTCGTTGACGCCGTCGCCAATCATCATCACCGGGCCGTTCTTGCGCTCCGACAGCACCACCAAGATCTTCTGGTCGGGGGTGAGCTCGGAGCGCACCTGGTCGATGGAGAGGCCGGCGGCGACCGCGCGGGCGACCTCATGACGATCGCCGGTCGCCAGCACGATGCGCTCGATGCCCAGCGCACGCAGCTCGCGCAGCATCGTCTCGGTGCCGGCGCGCAGCTCGTCCGACAGGATCATCAGCCCGGCGAGCTTGCCGTCGACCGCGACGGCGACCGCGAGCGCGCCCGGCGGCCGGTCGCGCCCGAGCGTGGTGAGACCGGCATCGGCGATCTTGCTGGCGATGAAGCGCGGCCCGCCGACCATGACCGCGCGACCGTCGACCCGGCCGGCGATGCCCTCGCCCGGTGTCTCCACCACCTCGGTCGGGATCGCCAGCGCCAAACCTTTGGCGCGCGCCTCGCCGACGATGGTCTGGGCGATGATGTGCTTGGAGGCCTGGTCGAGCGAGGCGGCGATCCGCAACAGCTCGTCGGCCGAGAATCCATCGACCGGCCGGTTCGCGATGATCTTGGCTTGGCCGAGGGTCAGCGTTCCGGTCTTGTCGATGACCAGCGCGCGCACCCGGGCCAGTGTCTCGATCGCCTTGCCGCCTTTGATCAGGATGCCGAGCTTGGCCGCGCGCGAGAGCCCGGCGACGATGGCGACCGGCACCGCCAGGATCAGCGGACAGGGCGTCGCCACCACCAGCACCGCCACCGCGCGCACCGGATCGGCGGCGAAGAGCCAAGCGGCGCCGGCCAGCGCCACCGTCACGGCCAGGAAGACAATGGCGTAGCGGTCGGCGATCCGCGACATCGGCGCGCGCGAGCGCTGCGCGGCCTCCACCAGCCGAATGACGCCGGCATAGGTGCTTTCGGCCGCCCGCCGGGTCGCGGTGAGATCGAAGGCATCGCCGACATTGGTGGTGCCGCTGAGCACCGCTTCGCCGCTCGCATGCTGCACCGGCAGCGACTCGCCGGTCAGCGCCGACTGATCGAGCACCGCCACGCCATTAACCACGCTGCCGTCGACCGGCACCACGTCGCCCTGGCGCACCAGCAGCCGGTCGCCGGGCGCTATGAGCTCGAGCGCGACCTCCTCCAACTGCCCGTCGCGATGGCGGAGAGCGGTGCGCGGCACCCGCGACAGCAGCGCGGTCATCTCGCGCCGGGCCGCCCGCTCGGCGAAGCTCTCGAGGTACTGGCCGCCGGCATACATCAGGGCGACGATGGCGGCGGCGAGGCTCTCGCCGACCGCCAGGGCGGCGCTCATCGACAGCGCGGCGACGATGTCGAGCCCGAGGTCACCTCGCCGCAAACTCGTCACAATCTCGGTGAGCAGCGCCAGCAGCACCGGCACCGTGGCGATCGCCCAGATCACGCCGGGCCAGCCGCCGAGCCCGGCGAACCACGCCGCCAAGCCGAGCGCGAGGCCGAGCGCGGCGAGACCGGCGAGGTACGGCCGGACGATCTTGAGAGTGCGAGCGATATCCATCGGCGGCACATTTCCAGCTTCAGCGCGCCGTCGCCATGCGCGAGATCAAAGCGAAAGAGGCCGCCAGATCGCAACAGGCTGCACGCTTAAAGACTTGATTCAATGGCCGGATTCGTGGACATTGCCGGCCGACCGAAGGAGCGTCCCCAATGGCTCAAGGCCGCCGCATTGTCTGGCTCAACGTCGTCACCGTCTGCAGCGCCGCAATCCTGATCGGCGCGGAAGTGTTCGGCGCCGCCTTCGCCGGCTCGTGGGCGATCGCCACGCTGTTCAGTCTCGGCCACATCGGCGCGCGCGTGCTCGACATCCTGTTCGTGATCTGCGGCGTCGCCGTGATGGTGCAGTTCATCCGCTCGGCGCATCTGATCGAGCCGTTCACCGCGCGCGAGTGAGCTCAGCGCTTCGGCGCTCGCAAGAAAAGTTAAGGAAGTTTTTGCCGCGCGCGAACTAATTCCCTTGCATCGCGCGAAAAATTTGTTATTTCCCTCTTGCCCAATTTCGCACGTGCCTGTGGCCGTGTGTCGGTCGGTAGGTAGCGGGACAAGAGGCCCGCCAGCCGCCTGGAGAGAAGAGCCAAGCTCTCCAAGATATCTGACCGGCAGCCGGAGGCGAAACCGGCGCACTCTGCTCTCAGCAGGGGACGCGGCTTAAAGCAACGACGGAGCGGGCTTCTTTGGTCTCTGCTGGCATTCCATCGCCAGCGACGGGTCACCGACGAGGCTTGTCCATCTTGCCAGCAGTGCGGCGGGGTCTCCCCTCCAAGCCAAGGCAGCTATAGCGGTTAAGAGTATTCATGGGCCAAGTGCGTCCCCAACGCGCACCGCCCCTGAGCTCCCAAACC
Source organism: uncultured Alphaproteobacteria bacterium (assembly GCA_963727555.1). Taxonomy (GTDB): domain Bacteria; phylum Pseudomonadota; class Alphaproteobacteria; order Rhizobiales; family Xanthobacteraceae; genus Pseudolabrys. The sequence continues at coordinate 573,447 of CAVSGT010000004.1, forward strand.
GCGAAACGGGCGGCGGTGTCGTCCCTTTGAGCTGGGAGAGCGCCATGACTGAGCGCATCCACGAGTTTCTACGCAAGCGCAACGACGAAGGTCCTTGCCTGGTCGTCGATCTCGACGTCGTCAAGGACAACTACAACGCCTTCGCCAAGGCGCTGCCCGACACCCGCGTGTTCTACGCGGTGAAGGCCAATCCGGCGCCCGAGGTCCTGGCGCTGCTGGCCAAGCTCGGCTCGTGCTTCGACACCGCCTCGATCCCCGAGATCGAGATGGCGCTGGCGGCCGGCGCCACGCCCGACCGCATCTCCTATGGCAACACCATCAAGAAGGAGCGCGACATCGCGCGGGCCTATAAGCTCGGCGTGCGTCTCTACGCGGTCGACTGCAAGGCCGAGGTCGACAAGATCGCCCGCGCCGCGCCCGGCTCCAAAGTGTTCTGCCGCATCCTCTCCGACTGCGTCGGCGCGGAATGGCCGCTGTCGCGCAAGTTCGGCTGCGAGCCGGCCATGGCCGTGGACGTGCTGGAGCACGCGCTGCGACAGGGCCTCGAGCCGCATGGCGTCTCGTTCCATGTCGGCTCCCAGCAGCGCAACCAGCACGCCTGGGACCGCGCGCTCGCCTCGGCGGCGGCGGTGTTCAAGGAGTGCGGCGAGCGCGGCATCAACCTCGCCATGGTCAACTTGGGCGGCGGCTTCCCGACCAAGTATCTGCGCAACGTGCCATCGGTGAAGACCTACGGCACCGCCATCTTCAAGGCGCTGCGCAAGCATTTCGGCAACCGCATCCCGGAAACCATCATCGAGCCGGGCCGCGGCATGGTCGGCAATGCCGGCGCCATCGAAGCGGAAGTCGTCCTCGTCTCCAAGAAGAGCGAAGAGGACGACGTGCGCTGGGTCTATCTCGACATCGGCAAGTTCGGCGGCCTCGCCGAGACCATGGACGAGTCGATCCGCTACCCGATCCGCACGCCGCGCGACGGCGACGCGCTGGCGCCCTGCGTGCTGGCCGGCCCGACCTGCGACTCGGCCGACGTGCTGTACGAGAAGGTGCCCTACATGCTCCCGGTCAGCCTGGAGATCGGCGACAAGGTGCTGATCGAAGGCGCCGGCGCCTATACGGCGACCTACTCGTCGGTGGCCTTCAACGGCTTCTCGCCGCTGAAGACCTACCACATCTGACATCATCGGGAGGCGGGCAGCGCCTGCCTCCCCTTCCCCCACTCGACAGACTGCGTCCCGTCGGCGCGCTTGCTCGCGCGCGGGACAGGGAAGGACTTGGAATGATCACGTTGCGTCACGAACGAGCCGCCGACACATCGGCGCGCGAGGCGCTGCTCGACGATGCCTTCGGCGAGGCGCGCACCCGCAAGACCTCCGAGCGCCTGCGCGAGGACCGGCTGCCGGCCGAAGGTCTCGCCTTCGTCGCGGCCGAGGGCAAACGCGTGGTCGGCACCGCGCGGCTCTGGAACGTCGCCGTGGGCGGCGAGGCGCCCGCTTTGCTGCTCGGCCCGGTGGCGGTCGCCGAGGATTGCCGCAACCGCGGCATCGGCGCCGCGCTGGTGCGCCGCGCCTTGCGCGACGCGCGCCGGCTCGGCCATAGCGTCGTCGTCCTGGTGGGCGATGCGCCCTATTACAGCCGCTTCGGCTTCGCGGCCGACAAATGCGCCGGCCTGCTGCTGCCCGGACCGTTTGAGCGACACCGGCTGCTGGCCGTCGAGCTCAAGCCCGGCGCACTCGATGGCGCCCAGGGCATGATCAGAGCCACCGGACGGCGCCTGCCGAAACTCAAGCCCGCGCGCGACGTCGCGGCGCACGCCGCCTAGCAAAACCGGCAGATTATCGTGGAAGCCGCGGCGTAAATGCCGCGGTTCCCTTCCGTCTGGCTGCCCGGACGTTTATGACCCCTTTATATATGGAGACGTGAGACATGCCCGACTGGCCCGTCCATGCCCGCATCGACGGGCCCATCGTGATGATCGGCTTCGGCTCGATCGGCAAAGGCACCTTGCCGCTGATCGAGCGCCACTTCAGCTACGACAAGTCCCGCTTTGTGGTCATCGACCCGCAAGACAAGGACCGCAAGCTGCTCGACGACCGCGGCATCCGCTTCATCCATGAGGCGGTGACCAAGGACAATTACCGCAAGCTGCTGGCCCCGCTGCTCACCGCCGGCGGCGGTCAAGGCTTTTGCGTCAACCTCTCGGTCGACACGTCCTCGGTCGAGATCATGGAACTGTGCAACGAGATTGGCGCGCTCTACATCGACACCGTCAACGAGCCCTGGCACGGCTTCTACTTCAATACGAAGCTCGGGCCGGAGGCGCGCTCGAACTATGCCTTGCGCGAGACGACGCTCGCCGCCAAGCACAAGCGCAAGCCCGGAAGCACCACCGCGGTCTCGTGCTGCGGCGCCAATCCGGGCATGGTGTCCTGGTTCGTCAAGCAGGCGCTGATCAATATCGCCGGCGACCTCGGCCTCAAGTTCAAGGAGCCGACGACGCGCGAGGACTGGGCGCGGCTCGCCAAAAAGGCCGGCGTCAAGGGTATCCACATCGCCGAGCGCGACACCCAACGCGCCCGGCAACCCAAGCCGATGGACGTGTTCGTCAACACCTGGTCGGTGGAGGGCTTTCTGTCGGAGGGCATGCAGCCGGCCGAGCTCGGCTGGGGCACGCACGAAAAGTGGATGCCGAAAAACGGCCGCAAGCACAAAGCCGGCAGCCAGGCCGCGATCTATCTCGACCAGCCCGGCGGCAACACCCGCGTACGCTCGTGGACGCCGACGCCGCAGGCGCAATACGGATTCCTCGTCACCCACAACGAGTCGATCTCGATCGCCGACTACTTCACGCTGCGGCAGGGACGCAAGGTGAGCTACCGGCCGACCTGCCACTACGCCTACCACCCCTGCAACGACGCGGTGCTCTCGCTGCACGAGGTGTTCGGCCAGGCCGGCAAGCAGCAACGAAGCGTTCATATTCTCGACGAGCACGAGATCATCGACGGCATCGACGAACTCGGCGTGCTGCTCTACGGCCACAAGAAGAACGCCTATTGGTACGGCTCGCAGCTTTCCATCGATGAGACGCGCGATCTGGCGCCCTATCAAAACGCCACCGGCCTGCAGGTGACGAGCGCCGTGCTCGCCGGCATGGTGTGGGCGCTGGAGAATCCAAACGCCGGCATCGTCGAAACCGACGAGATGGATTACCGCCGCTGCCTGGACGTGCAGATGCCCTATCTCGGCCCGGTGATAGGCACCTACACCGACTGGACGCCGCTCACCGGCCGGCCCGGCCTGTTCCCGGAAGACATCGACAAGCGCGATCCCTGGCAGTTCAGGAACGTGCTGGTGCGCTAGCTAAGCGTCAGCACCCCGGCTTCGCCCGCCTCGGTGCCGAAGGCGAGGCGCTGGCCGTTGTCGCTCCAGCCGAGCGCGCTGATCGGCGATGCTCCTTCCGTCTTGAAGGCGATCAGCGCGCCGTCCTCGATGCGCACCAATACGCCGACGCCATCGGCGTAACCGATCGCCACCACCGGCTGGCGCGGATGGCAGACGACGACGGCAACGCGCGCGGCCGACCGTGCCAGAAGCGCCGGCTGCTTGCCCATCGGCCCGTCCTTGCCCTCGAACGGCCACAGGATGAGTTGCTCGAAGCCGGAGGTGGCGAGCAATTTGCCGTCGGCGGTGAAGCCGAGCGAGCGCACGCGCGCCGAATAGCCCGACATGCGCATGTGCTGGCCGTCGGCGATGCGCCAGCCGTGCAGCATCGGCTCCTGCATGGCGGTGATGAGGAACTTGCCGTCCGGGCTGAAGGCGACGCTCAAATGCGAGCCCTTCCAGACCAGCGTCTCGGGCTTGGCGCCGGCGGCGTTGGGAAACCAGAGCGTGGCGCCGTTGTAATGCGCGATCGCCAGCCGAAAGCCTTTCGGCGCAAAGGCCAAGCCCGCCACGGTCGAGGCCGCGTCGAAGGTCCGCACCTCGCCTTTCACCGGCCGCACGAAAGCGGTCTTGCCGGCCGACCAGGCGACCGCGCCGTCGGGCGCGAGCGCGACGTGATCGATCCAGCGTTTCTTCTCGTCGGTCGCGACGACTTTGTGCTCGCCGGTCTCGTCGGTCGCGACGACCTTGCCGTCGTCGCCGCCGCTGACGATACGCTTGCCGTCGGATGCGCTCGCGAGGATCGCGCCGCCGTGAACCGCAACGCGTTTCTCGCCGCCCTCGCCCGCGAACAGCAATTCTTCCTCGCCGAGCACGAACACCGGCGTGTCCTTAATAAAATGCACAGCCACCACCGTGCCGCCGGCATCGATGGCGCGGACGCGGTCGGCGAGCGAGGGAAGCTGGGTGCTGACGTCACTCATGCGCGCATCTGGTTACTCGGCTGTCATTGCCCGCGAAAGCGGGCAATCCAGTAATCACTGAGCCGTCTGTGTTTACGAGGTCCCCGCTTTCGCGGGGACGACAGTTGAATGCGTGGCACACATCAGCCTCACGCCGCGCAGGCCTCGAAGCCTTGGCGGATCTTATCCTCCGGCAAATTGCGGCCGATGAAGATGATGCGGCTGTCGCGCTTCTCGTCCGCGCCCCAGGCGCGCTGGTGGTCGCCATCCAAAATCATGTGCACGCCCTGGAACACGAAACGCTCGGGATCGTCCTTGAATGACAATATGCCTTTGCAGCGCAGGATGTTCGGTCCCTCGGTCGCCACCAGGTCCTGGATCCAGGGAAAGAACTTGTCGGGGTTGAGCGGCGTGTCGGTCTTCGAAGCGCGACCGACTGCATCTCCTCGTCGTGATAATGCTTCAGCCCGCCGTGCTCGTGGTGATGATGATGGCCGTTGTGATCGTGGCCGTGATCGTGATCGTGCTCGTCCGCGCTCGAGAAACGCCGGCTCGATGTCGAGGATGCGGTCGAGATCGAAGGCGTTGCGGCCGAGCACTTCCGCGATATCAATCTTCGCGCGTTCTGTTCTGTGCAACCGTGCATAAGGATTGATGCCGCGGATGCGCGCCTCGATCTCGGCGAGCTCGCCCGGCGTCACCAGATCGGTCTTGTTGATCAGGATGACGTCGGCAAAGGCGATCTGGTTCTTGGCCTCGGGCGCGTCCTTGAGCCGCTCCTTCAGCCATTTGGCGTCGGCGACGGTGACCACCGCGTCCAATTTGGTCTTGGCGCCGACCTGCTCGTCCATGAAAAAGGTCTGCGCCACCGGGGCGGGGTCGGCGAGCCCGGTCGTCTCCACGATGATGGCGTCGAACTTTCCTTTTCGTCTCATCAGCCCGTCGATGATGCGCACCAGGTCGCCGCGCACGGTGCAGCAGATGCAGCCGTTGTTCATCTCGAACACTTCTTCGTCGGCGTTGACGACGAGCTCGTTGTCGATGCCGATCTCGCCGAACTCGTTGACGATGACGGCGAATTTCTTGCCGTGCGGCTCCGACAAAATGCGGTTGAGCAGCGTGGTCTTGCCGGCGCCGAGATAGCCGGTGAGCACGGTGACGGGGATTTTGGACGCGGTATCGGGGGTGGGCATGAAAAGGGCACTCCGTTCCGGCCAGATATAGGCAATCTGCGGCGGGAGTACAAAAGGCCCCCCTACGCTTGCGTCCACGCCTCGGTCGATCGACCGGCACAGCCGCTCGCCGTGGCGGCTGTCCAGCCATCCGCGCTACCCCTCCCCGCCGCCGGAAAACGCCGCGACCAGTTTCTCCGGCAACGCGCGCGCGCGCACCCGCTTTTGCTGCGGATCGAGCGCCGTGCAGACCCGCGTCTCCGTGCAGTCGGCCGCCAGCAGGCCGGCGTTGAAGACGCGGTGCTGAATATCGAAGGCGCAGCGGTGCAGCTTGACGACGCCGGTTTCGATCAGCAGCTCGTCGCCCCAGCGCGCCGGCGCCAGAAACTTGCACCGGTATTCGGCGACCGGAATGCCGTCGATGCCGAACTCGGCGATCAGCGCCTTCAAGCTCAGGCCGCCGCGCGCCAGCAAGGCGTGCACGGACAGGTCGAACCAGATGAAGAAATTCGGGTTGTAGACGATGCCGGACGGATCGCAGTGACCGAATTCGACCGGGACCGTGCGGGTATTGCTGAGCATCAGGACGCCTGTTCGGACGAGCCCGTCGAGCGGATTAGCGCAAGGCCGTCCGCCATTCTCCGAGCGAGCGGCGGGCTACGCCGGAGCATACCGATCACAACGTCCTTTGCTTATGCCCGCACTCCTTGCAGGTAAATTCGACGCGCGACTGGCCTTTCGGCGCCTTGACCCGGTTGGGGGCGCCGCACTTTCCGCATTTGGTCTCGATGCGCGTGTCGCCTTGCGTCACGGTGACGGATTTGCGCTCCATCGCCTCTTTGATCAGCCGCTCGGTTTCCTCGCGCATCGCCTGCTTTGACATTTCGCCTCTGCCTGATTCCGTTGACCCGCGGGGCCAGCGTCTAGCAGATCAATCGAGCGACCGGTAGAGCCGCTCGTCGTAGAGGCTGCCGGTCAACGGGTTGAGCAGCACGGTCGGGTCGCTCTGAACGCCCGAACCCGGAGGAATCCCTGACAGCTCGTCGCGGAAATCCTTCACCGCCTTGGTTACCGTGTGCTTCTTCTGATCGGCCGCGCTAGCCCACACCTCGACCACCATCATGTGGTTGGGGCGGTTGGCTTGCGTCAACGCATCGAAGCGCACATTGCCTTTGTCCTTGCGGCTTGTCGCGACCAGTTGCTTGACCAGGTCGTTGCCGCAGGGGCCGGTTTCCTTCACCTGGCGCTTGCAGGGCGCGAACTGCTCGGGCGGAATGATGTCGACATGGGTCAGCACGTAGACCGCGCGCTTGCCGGGCTTCTTCTCCTTGGCCGGATCGCCGGCCACCAGGCCGACATGGGCGCGCTCGTCGAACGGGCTGTACAGCATCGGCTGCAGCGCTTTGCGGAAGGTCAGCGTATGCGCGGCCTTGGCGTGGGCGTCGCGCGCGGCCTGATCTTTCCAGGCCTCGATAATCAGGAAATGGTTCTTGCGGCCGCTGCGCTCGAGCGCCTCATAGCGCAAATTGCCGGCGTCCTTCTTGCTGTCGGCGCTATGCTTCTCGATCAGCGCCTTGGCCTTGGCGACGGCGGCCGGATCGACCTCGACATAGGTGATGATATAGAACGGCTTGTCGGACAGCATGGTGCCGTTGCCGAGCTTGACGTCGGCCGCCGTGACCGAAGCCGTGCCGAAAATGACGAAAAGAAACGCGACGATGATGGGCGTGAGCCGTGACATTTATCCCTCCCTAGTCCGACGCAATTGTTTTAGCGCTTTGTCGTTATGCGGACGGCAATGAGCTTCCCGCCGAAATGCGTGACTTGTCAAACGCCGAATTGTACGACCGATCATGCTGGTTCGCTGCCTTCCTCCGCCCACCGCCATTTCTTGCGGCGCGGTAGCAGGATGGGCAAGCCTTCAGCTTTTTTCACATACTGCAAGAGCGTGAAATCGGCAGCCTGCGCCGCCTCGCGCGCGGTCAGCCCTTCCTCAAGCGCGTAAAGGCCGGCTTCGATCCATACGCGGGCGAGCGCTGAATAGCCCGGCCAACGGCTGAAAAAACAGGCGGACGGATCGCCCTTGCACGTGTGCGCCCGCCGGCATTGTGGCACCCCGCAATCGCGCCAGTGCTGCAGCCAGGTGCAAAAGCGCCGCCGCGTTGCGATTTCCTCCGCGGTCAGAATTTCCGGCGCGATGGCGTCGGCGGGCGATTCATATTCCGTCAGGCTCATGCGTTTGCTCCTGAGCTTTTCGTGCGTGCGGGTCCGGTTGAGGCAGGCAGGCTGTCGCGTTGCCGCGACGCGTTTACGCGCCCGGGGCTTGCCCGCGTTGTCCCCTCGAAAGTCGAGGGGGGCGAAGCGCCGAGAGGCGCCATGCCTTCATGTCCACGCCTTGCGGCGTTGCGCGCTGTCAGCGGCCGACCAGGGCCGTGGCGCGCCCGCCTCCCGGCGCTTCGCCGCGGCGTTTTATCCGGCCTCGGGCCGCGCTTGCGTCTTCCGCGACGAACGCGGAAGCGTTGAAGCGAGCTCCTCGCGCACGGGTCGTTGTGCCCGTAGGGCGGAGCCCCGAGGCCCCCGAGGGTCCGGCTTGACGAGGCCGGGCGCGCGGGCGCCGCACCCCGCGCCATCCGCCGAACGTCACCGGTAGACGCCCCTCGCTGCGCGGGATGGATGATGAGTATTATATCCTAGGATTTATGTCAATGGGCGGAAGGAAAAATTTCGGCCTGGAGTTGTAGGTGGGGACGGCTTAGCCTGTCGTCGGTGGAAAGCATGCGCATGCGGATAAGACGAGATTGAGGTAATAAGGCCTTATAATCTGGTTCCTAGAATACGCTACTCGAGAGATTTGGGATCTGAAGATGCGGGTTGAAGTCAAGCCTGAACTACTGCAATGGGCGCATGAGCGTTCAGGCATAGACGACGAGACTTTTCATCGTCGGTTCCCAAACTTTGATAAGTGGCAACGTAGAGAGTTGCAGCCGACTTTTAAGCAGTTGGAGCATTTCGCTCAAAGCACTTACACCCCAATCGGATATTTTTTCCTTCCCGATCCACCAGTGGAAGTAGTGCCCATCCCCGATTTTCGCACTGTAGGGAATAAGCACATAAAAAAGCCAACTCCGGATTTGCTTGAGACCATATACATCTCTCAGCAGCGCCAAGAATGGTACCGCGACTTCGCTATTTCCGAAAAAGCTGAGCCGCTGCGATTCGTTGGTTCGGTCACCGTGAGTAGCGATGTTATGGAAACTGCCGAAAGTATTCGGACCGCTCTCAGCTTCAGTGTCGAGGAACGGCGCACAGCCTCCACTTGGACCGACGCGTTGCGACTTTTTATTGATCAAGTAGACAAGTTGGGCGTGTTAATTATGGTGAATGGCGTCGTCGGCAATAATAATTATCGCAAGCTTGATCCAGAGGAATTTCGCGGCTTTGCGCTTTCCGATCCGATTGCGCCGCTTATTTTCATAAACGGGGCAGACACAAAAGCTGCGCAAATGTTTACGCTCGCGCATGAGCTCGCCCATGTCTGGCTAGGTCAAAGTGCTTTGAGTGACATTGCGCCAGTTACAACAAAGCCTAATTCAGTAGAGCTTTGGTGCAACAATGTCGCTGCCGAAGTTTTGGTACCGCTAGCGCTTTTCCGATCTGAATTGCTTAAAGGTGAAGCCTTACGGCAAACTCTCGATAGATTGGCTCGGTATTTCAAAGTCAGCACTCTTGTTATTTTAAGAAGGTTATTTGATGCGCGCGCCCTTACGAAAGAAGCCTTCTGGGCAAACTATAAAGATGAGCTTTCTCGCCTATTGGCCATTCCGAAATCGTCGGGCGGGGACTTTTATCTCACGCAAGGCGCGCGGGTGGGAAAACGGTTCGCCCGCGCGTTGGTTACAAGCGCGCTCGAAGGTCACACCTTGCATAGAGATGCTTTTAGGTTGCTCGGCTTTTCTAAACTGTCGACGTTTCGCGAATTAGGGCACAGTCTTGGGATACTTTGATGGCGTATCTACTTGATGCCAACGTGTTTATCCAGGCGAAGAATCTTCATTACGGCTTAGATTTTTGTCCCGCGTTTTGGGACTGGCTCTTAGCCAAGAATGCAGATGACGATGTATTTAGTATCGAAAAGGTCGAAGACGAAATCAAAGCGGGTGGTGACGAACTTTCTGACTGGGCATCGAACCTCGGCGCAAAGTTTTTCCTAAGACCCGATGCCGCGCTGCTGGCCGCTTTAGAGTCGGTTTCGAAAGTCATGAAGCCCGCGCAATCCGGCGCACGAGGAGCATGACGGAAGCGGCGTAGAGGAAAGCGCGTGCGGAGTCGATGGTGGCCTCGAAGTCCTTTGCCAGCCTCCGGTTGCGCCCAATCCAGGCGAAGAACCGCTCGACCACCCAACGCCGCGGGTTGACGACAAAGCCGACCTGATCGGGATTCTTGCGTACAATCTCGACCGCGATCAACGTGGCCTTTGCGACCTTCTTACCCGCATATCCGCTATCAGCGAAGACCCGCTGGATGAACGGGAAGATACGGCGCGAAACTCGCAGCAGCGGTCCGCCGCCATCGCGATCCTGGATGCTCGCCGGATGTGGTTCGAGTACGAGGCCGCGCCCATCGGTGTCGACGAGCGCATGGCGCTTACGTCCGTTGATCTTCTTGCCCGCGTCGTAGCCGCGGGGCCCGCCAGCCTCGGTCGTCTTGACGCTCTGGCTATCAATGATCGCACCGGTTGGACTGGCGTCGCGCCCAATCCGTTCGCGGTCGAGCATGACCAGCGCGTGATTGATCTTCTCGAAGCGGCCTTCGTCACGGAACTCCGCAAACCAGCGATAAATTGTACCCCACGGCGGCAAATCGCTCGGCAGCAGACGCCACGGACAGCCAGACCGCATCACATAGAAAATGCCGTTGATGATCTCGCGCATCGGCCAGGCGCGCGGTCGTCCCGTGCTATTCGCCATCGGTAAGTGAGGCTCGATCACGTACCATTCCTCATCGGTAACATCAGTTTGGTATCGGATGGCCTTGCGGCTATGCTGCTTTCGAGTGGTTGGGGTCCACATGGCAACTCCGGGGTTGGTCTCGCAACCCCCTGGAATCACGCGGACTTCAATCACTCAACTACTTTCGAAACGGCCTCTTAGGCACTGTAAGCACTTGGGCATCTGGCCAAAATTACGAGCCCGCCGCAGTGAACACTTTCTTGCAAGTAGCGGACTATTATTTGGTAGGTCACGCGCTCGCCTACAGCTACGTCGTCGTCAGTCACGAGATTCCATCGGCATCTACCAAGAAGATCAAAATCCCCAATGCATGCATTGGTCTCAATATCAAATGTGTCACTCCATTTGAAATGTTGCGCATCGAAAAAGCCAAATTTGTCCTGGGGCACTAATATTCTTGTTTTCCACCCGGGTTCCTCAGCACCCTATTGATGTGCTCCTGCCAGTCCGGCCGGTCGGTCTCACAAAAAATCCAGCATCTCGCGGTGAATGCGCGCTAGTGCCTCCGCCTCTGCCATGCGCGAGGTTGACCCGCGCATCCATGACGAGATTCATTCAAGCATAGCCTTGCAAAAAAAATCCGCGCCCTTTGGCACTGGGCAACCGAAGCGCCAAATTTCTGGCGGCTATGAGCGGATATTTGGCGCAGATCGCCGACCGCCCGGTTCGTGAATTCCCCCTCATCGCCGCCGGAAAGAGCGGAACACGGCCTCCACATCCTGCTCGCTGGCGATGCCGCTGCGATCGGCCTCGTCCAAAGCCTGCAATTCCTCGGCCGTGGCCCGATACACGCCGGTGCGGCGCGCCTCTATGTCGCGCGCCAGTTCGGCAAGTTCTTCCTGATCCTCCTCCGGCCAGGAGGCCACGTGTTGCAATAGTTCTTCGATCGCCCGGCTCACGATTTCACTGTCATACAGTGTTGCAGCGCGGCCACGCCCTTAACGGTTCATTCAAGCGCCCCTTGTACTCTCGCCGCCGTCGCTACAGAATTCTCCCGTGGGCGTCGGCCAAATCGGGGGGCTGCAGCTCATTTCCACGACCCGTGCCTGCTGCCTAAACATCGGGCAGCCTTGAACTTTTGCGCGACCGACGACGACTAAATTTGTGAGAGACTCCTGCGTCCGCGTGAGCCTTGTTGTAGATTGAGTGCAATGATTCGCTTCGTGCCGACACGCCGCTTGGCAAGATCCGTGATCACATCGCCCGTTGGCCCGGCGGTCGCCGCCGGGCTTGCCGTTTGGCTGGCCGCGGCCGCGCCGGCGACCGCCTTTTTCGGCTTCCCGGACCGGCCGCAGCAGCAACAGGGCTTTTGGAATTGGTGGCAGCCACGGCCGGCGCCCCAGCCGCAGCCCAAGGTGCGGCATCGTACCCCGACGCATCACGAGCGCGAGATTGTCAAAAAACGGCCGCCCGCCAAGGGCCCGTTCCAGGTCATCGTCGAAATCGCCAAGCAGCAGGTCGAGGTCTACGGCCAGGACGGCCTGATCGAGCGCGCCTCGATCTCCACCGGAAAGCCGGGCCACCCGACGCCGCTGGGCGTGTTCAGCGTCATTTCGAAGGCGCGCTGGCACCGGTCCAACATCTATAGCGGCGCGCCCATGCCCTACATGCAGCGCATCACCTGGTCCGGCATCGCCATGCATGCCGGCCCGCGCCCCGGCTATCCGGCCTCGCACGGCTGCATCCGGCTGCCGGAGGATTTCGCCATCCGGCTGTTCCACACCACCAAGGTGGGCGCGCGGGTGATCGTGACGCGCGAGCCGGCGGCGCCGGTCGCCATCGCGCATCCCAAGCTGTTCGAGCCGAAGCCGCCGGTCGACAACACGGTGGCGCTGGCCGACGAAAACGACAAAGCCGCCGTCAGCCTGGCCGCCCGCACCGTCAGCAGCGCCAAACCGGCCGCCGATCCGCCGGCTCCCGCCTCGACCACGGCGGGCGTCACCGCCAAGGCTGAAGTCGCGAAAGCGACGGACGCAACGGGAACCGCCGACATGACGGCGCCAGCCGGCGCCGTCGCCTCGATCCCGCTGCCGCCGGCGGCGCCCAAAATCGCGCCGCGCCCGGCGCGCCCGATCTCGGTGTTCGTCAGCCGCAAACAGGGCCGCGTCTTCGTGCGCCAAGGCTTCGACGAATTGTTCGACCTGCCGGTGACCATCGCCGATCCGGAGCGCCCGCTCGGCACCCATGTGTTCACCGCCATGGCGCTGAGCGACGACGGCAAGCAGATGCGCTGGAACGTGGTGACCATCCCCAGCACGTACCGCCATCACCACAGCAAGCGCCACCGCGGCCGCAAGGCCGCCAAAGCCGAGGTGCCGGCGCCGAAGGCCTCGAGCGCGGCCGAGGCGCTCGACCGCATCACGCTGCCGATGGAGGCGATCGCGCCGATTTCGGCGATGCTGATGCCCGGCTCCTCGCTGATCGTGTCGGACAATCCGCTCTCCGACGAAACCGACGAAGACACCGGCTTCATCGTGCTCACGCGTTAGCCGCGGTTCCCAGCCCGCAACAATCTTCAATTCACGGCTTCTCTTGGCCGTGCCGGCTGGCGTACGATCCATAAAAATCGCGGAGGAACCCATGCAGCCCAGCGAGCAGCCGGCCTACGACCACGCCTTTCACGCCATCCACGACGCGGAAATTCCCTGGCAGGAGGGCTCGCAATCCGTGCTCAAGCTGCCGGCGGGCGTGCAGGTCAAGATCTTCGGCCACGACAAGGCGATGGGCCGGGTCGACATGAAGGTGAAATTCCCGCCCGGCTATGTCGAGCCCGAGCACGCGCATAAGAGCTGGCACTCGATCGTGGTGCTGAAGGGACGCATGTGCGTCGCCGGCAAGGATTTGCGGCCGGGCGACTACGTGTTCGGCTGGGACGAATTGCACGGTCCCTACGAATACCCCGACGGCTGCGAGGTGTTCGTCGTGTTCATGGGCGACAGCGTGGCGCACAAATGGGACGACGCCAAGCACAAGCAGCACCGCAACGTCTGGCAGGCGGAGACCGAGGAAGGCCGTCACGGCGTCGCGCAGCACATCGCACAGCGCAAGAGCGGGTGACGCCGGCGCACGCACGCGTGCTTGCGCTCACGGCAATACGTTGCCGTCAGCGCAAGCGCCGGCATCAACTGAGATTAATCTGAGATTGCGCAAAATGGTGCGCGTCGGGAACGGCCGAATTGGGGTCTTGCCTGACTGATGCGACCCGCGTGGCCGCTCCCGGCGTGCCGTCCGTGTCTGTGCCGCTATGCCGCCGCCCGAACGATTGCGATAGCAATTGTCGCGGCCTGCTGACCCGGTGGTGCCATACGAACCTCCGTGCCTTTGTTTACGATAAACATTGTCGGACTCGATTGCGCGCGCTGTCAACCCCGACTTCGTTACCTCTCCCATGCAAAGAAGCGCGGCGCACCGTTTCGCTGTTCGCACAGTGCGAGCAATGCAAAGCGCGCTGGGGCGCCCTTCGCCTAGCGATCTTGACGCGCGCAACCGGGCCAGCACAACCTTGCAGCGCCCTCCTCTTGCCTTCGTTCCATTGAACCCGAGGAAATCGCACAATGCCGGAAGCGGTCGTTCGCGGCGTGCATATCAATTTCGAAATCATCGGCGAGCAAGGCCCGTGGATCGCGCTGACGCCGGGCGGCCGGCGCTCTCTTGCCGATCTCGTCGATCTTTCAAAGGCGATCGCCGCCAACGGCTATCGCGTGCTGCTGCACGACCGCCGCAACTGCGGCGCCTCCGACGTCGCCTTCGACGGCTCCGCCTCCGAGGACGAAGTGTGGGCCGACGACCTGCATGCGCTCGCCAAGCAACTGGGCGCGCTGCCGATGGTGGTCGGCGGCTCGTCGTCGGGCGCGCGGCTCGCCATTCTCTTCGCCATCCGGCATGCGCAGGCGCTCGGCGGCCTGCTGTTGTGGCGCGTCACCGGCGGCCAGGAAGCGGTCGACCGGCTGGCGGAGAATTACTACGGCCAGTTCATCACGCTGGCGCGCGCCGGCGGCATGCAGGCGGTCGCCGAGAGCGAGCACTTCGGCGAATGCATCAAGGCGCAGCCGGCCAACCGCGAGCGGCTGCTCAAGACCGACGTCAAAGAGTTCATCAAGGTGATGACGCGTCTGGCGCGAACACTTTCTCAAGTCGTCGGCGCTGCCGATCGTCGGCGCGAGCGAAGCCGACCTGCGCGCGATTAAAACGCCGGCCTGCATCGTCGCCGGCAACGACGTCATCCACACGCCGGCCACCGCGCGCATGGCCGCCGCGCTGATTCCCGACAGTGAATTGCACGACGACGTGGTCGCCAAGCGTTCGGACGACAATCTGTTGAAGGACTGGGACCGCCAGGAATGGCGCGACGTCGAGCCGCGCCTGGCCGCGATCTTTTCCGCGTTCCTCAAGAAGATCGCGCGCACCAAGGCGCCGGCGTGATCGTAACGCCGCGCATTGCCGTCCCCCGCCCGGCGCGGGGACCGGCGCCGGCGCGAATCCAGAGGCGAGAGGACCAGGTCCGAAACCGTTAAAGTTCGAAACACTCCGTTATCCTCCCGCAAGTTGTGTTGTTGCGGCGAAACGATTGAAATTGCGCGGCCGCTCGTTATAAGAACGCCCGTGCAAGTATGCGCCGGTGTGAATGTGCAGACGGCAGAGCCAAAAATTCGCCGCCTAAAAGTCGGGCTTTTCCACAATACGAAATTAGTCTAGGACCTTGTTGCGTCGCGGAACGATCAAGCGCGTTGTGATTTGTTCCTCATTCGAGTTGCCGTGACCAAGGACAAATTGACAATCTCCCGCGCTCGACTGGATGTCCTGATTTTCGAGCGCGCGAGTCGACCCGCATTCAACGCGACCTCAAGGCCCCAACCAATCTAAATGCCGCCGCAACGCAAGCGCCGCCTCTTGAGCCGATCCGATCCCGCGGAGGAACTTCGCCGGACGATGAAGTCGAAGCTCATCTACGAAATCGGCAAGACGCCGCAAACGGCGGTCGAGCGCGATTGGTACCAGGCAACCGCACTGGCGGTGCGCGACCGCCTGGTCGACGTCTGGCCGGGCGGACACGGGCCCGCCAACGGCGCGAATGTGAAGCGCGTCTATTATCTGTCGATTGAATTCCTGATCGGCCGGCTGCTGTTCGACGCCTTGACCAATCTTCGACTGGTGGATGCCGCGCGCGCCGCACTGGCGGCGATGGGCGTCGACCTCGATCGATTGCGCCGCCTCGAACCGGATGCCGCGCTCGGCAATGGCGGCCTTGGGCGGCTCGCCGCCGGCTTCATGGACAGCCTGTCGGCGCTCGCCATCCCGGCCTATGGCTACGGCATCCGCTACGAGAACGGCCTGTTCGAACAGCGCATTCACGACGGCTGGCAGCAGGAGTTTCCCGAGCACTGGCTGGCGCCCGGCAATCCATGGGAATTCGCGCGCTCCGGCTCGGACTATTCGATCGGCTTCGGCGGCTCGGTCGAATCTCTCGGCGGCGGCGAGGCCACCGCGCGCGCGATCTGGTCTCCGGACGAGACCGTTCTGGCCGTGCCATACGATACGCCGGTCGCCGGCTGGCGCGGCCGCCATGCCAATACGCTGCGGCTGTGGTCGGCGCGCGCGCCCGACCCGATCCAGCTCGGCACATTCAATCGCGGCGATTACGTCGGAGCGACGGCGCCGCGCGCGCAGGCCGAAGCTATTTCGCGCGTGCTTTATCCGAACGATGCGACGCCGAAAGGACAAGAGTTGCGGTTGCGGCAGGAGTATTTCTTCACCTCCGCCTCGCTGCAGGATCTGGTGAAGCGCCACGTCGACGAGTTCGGCTCGCTCGAGGCGCTGCACGAGCATGCCGCCGTTCAGCTCAACGACACGCATCCGGCCATCGCGGTCGCCGAATTGATGCGTCTTCTGGTGGACGATCACGGTATCGGCTGGGCGGATGCCTGGGCGATCACCAGAGCGACGCTGAGCTATACCAATCACACGCTGCTGCCCGAAGCGCTGGAAAGCTGGCCGGTCGACCTGCTCGGCCGGCTGCTGCCGCGCCACCTGCAGATCATCTATCTGATCAACTGGTATCACCTGCGCGAATGCGAGCGGCAAGGGCTGACCGACCCGGCGTTTCTGGCCAAGGTATCGCTGGTGCATGAAAACGACGAGAAACGCATCCGCATGGCGCATCTGGCCTTCCTCGGCTCGCATTGCGTCAATGGCGTCTCGCAATTGCACACGAAGCTGTTGCGGGAAACCGTATTCCACGATCTCGCGCGGTCGGCGCCATCAACGCGCATCGTCAACAAGACCAACGGCATCAGCTTCCGCCGCTGGCTGTACGAAGCCAATCGTCCGTTGACCGAGCTCTTGGTCAGTACGCTCGGCGAGCGGATGCTCGACGATCCGGCTCGCCTGCAAGAGCTCGAAAGCGTGGCGGACGATGCGCAATTCGTCGGCCGCTACGAGCACGCCCGCTTGACGAACAAATCGAAGCTCGCCGACCATGTGCGGGCGACAACCGGCGTCGCGACCGATCCGCACGCGCTGTTCGACGTGCACGTCAAACGCATCCATGAATACAAGCGGCAGCTATTGAATATCCTGGAGGCAATCGCGCTCTATCAGGAAATCCGCGCGCATCCGGATGCAACTTACGTGAAGCGCGTCAAGCTGTTCGCCGGCAAGGCGGCGGCAAGCTACGACCGTGCCAAGCTGATCATCAAGCTCGCCAACGACGTCGCACGCGTCGTCAACGCGGACCGGGTCGTCGCCGGCCGCCTTAAAATCGTGTTCGTGCCGAATTACGGCGTCAGCCTCGCCGAACTGATCATTCCGGGCGCCGATCTCTCCGAGCAGATTTCGACCGCCGGGATGGAAGCCTCCGGCACCGGCAACATGAAGCTGGCGCTCAACGGCGCCATCACCATCGGCACGCTGGACGGCGCCAATGTCGAAATCCGCGAGCATGTCGGGGCGGACAATATTGTCATCTTCGGCATGACCGCCGCCGAAGTTGCGCAAAGGCAGCAGGCGCACTTCCTTGGCGCCAAAGCCATTGCTGCGTCGCCGCGTCTGCAGCGCGTCATACAAAGCCTTGCTTCCGGCGAATTTTCACCGGATGAGCCCAAGCGCTTCCTGCCGATTGCCCACTGGCTCGCGGACTACGACCGTTTCATGGTGGCGGCCGATTTCGAAGCCTATTGGGAGGCCCAGCGGTCGCTCGACCGCCTGTGGCAATCGCCGGCCGATTGGTGGCGGACTAGCATTTTGAATACCGCGCGCGTGAGCTGGTTTTCCGCCGACCGCGCAATCCGCGACTATGCGAGTGACATCTGGCACGTGCCGGTCGCTTGAGTTCGCCGCGAGGCACAAGGGTCAAAGGGCGCAAGCCGCCGTCCAAGAAACGCACGATCGCCGCAAAGGCGCTTTAGGCCCGCGCGCGAGGTCGCAATGCTGATCGCCGCCTTCGTTATTCTCGGGCTTGCCGTGCTGCTCGGCTCGGTGCTGGCGGTCATGCACATGCGCGAAGGCGCAGCCGTGCCGCCTTGGCCGGCGGGTGCGCTGCATGCGCTGCTCGCCCTCGGCGGGCTCGGCTGCCTGCTGTTCGCGCTGCGCGGGCCGGCGCGCGGCGTCGCGCAAGGCACCGCCTCGTTCGGCGCGATCGCCGCCGCGCTGTTGGTGCTGGCGGCCGCGTTCGGTCTGACGCTGTTGGGCGCGCGGATCGGCCGGCGGCGGATCGCGGGAGCGCTGATCGGCATACACGCAACGCTGGCAGTCGGCGGCTTCGTCGTGCTCGCCGCTTACGTGCTCGCCGGCTAGGCACGGCAGGCTCGGCCACCTATGCTGCGGCAAACACGTCAAGCCCAAGGGGAGAACACCATGGATCAGCGAACCCGACCGGCGCCGCGCCTGACGCCGCTTGCGGAAGATCATTCGCCGGAGATGCAGCAATTGCTCGAGGGCTCGCGCAAGCGCATGGGCTTCGTACCCAACAGCCAGCGCATCATGCAGCGCAAGCCGAAGCTGCTCAACGCCTATTCGCAATTGACCGCGGCGATCTGGGATCCCGAAGGCAAGGTCGACGCCAAATTGAAGCGCCTGATCGCGCATGTGGCGAGCCGCGCCGCCGGCTGCCAATATTGCGTCGCCCATACCGCCGACGGTGCCGCCCGGCTCGGCGTCGATCAGCAGAAGCTCGACGCGGTCTGGGACTATCAGACCAGCCCGCTGTTCAGCGCGGCCGAGCGCGCCGCGCTCGACGTCGCGGTGGCGGCCGGCTGCGTGCCGAACGCGGTGACCGACGAGATGTTCATGGAACTGCGCAAGCACTGGAGCGACGAGCAGATCGTGGAGATCGTCGCCGTGATCGCGCTGTTCGGTTTTCTCAACCGCTGGAACGACACGCTGGCAACGCCGCTGGAAGAGGAGCCGCTCGACTACGGCGAAAAGCACCTCGCCTCGCAAGGCTGGGACGCCGGCAAGCACCTGCGGTAAGGATGCGCCAGAGTTTGATCCGTTCAGATTGAATCAGAATGCCGCCTGACATTTTGCTGGCGCATGATCTTTTCCGAAAACCGGTTCCCATCCCCGATCGGGGTCGAGGACATGCTTTTCGGGATCATGCGCTAGCCGACCTTCGAGGTCTGCCGCCCTTGCCAGAAGCGCAGAACGCGTTGCGCCGAGGAGACCGAGAAGGCGGCATATTGCTCGCTGAGGTCCTCGCGCTCCGCCGCCTCCATATTGGTGGCGGCCGGCATCGCCAAGAGGATCATGTAGGCGGTGTGCCAGTCGAAGCCCAAGGATTTGCACAGCACCATGAGGCCGAAGCCGGTAACGGCGTGAAACAGCCGGTTGACTTGCTCGATGGAAGCGCCGCTCAGGACGGACAGCCCGACGATGACCTCGCCGATGCGCTTCATGTTGGCGAATTCGAGCAGCTTCCTTTGCAGCAGCTCGCTGTCCTGGCTCAACTGCCGCATCGTGCGTTGCGCGGCATCGTAGCGGTGCATGGCGTCGGTCTTCGGCGCGACCTGCGCGGCGATGTCGGCCATGACCTTGCGGATCACATCCTGCTGAGCGGCCGGCGCCGCCGTCATCAGCTTGTCGCGCACGGCATCGGTCGCCTGCGCGACCAGTTGGCGGTACTGGTGGCGGCTGATGTCGGTGCGGCGGCTGATGGAGACGCTCAAACGCTCGTCGCCGTCGGCGCGCAACACCAGCCTGGCCATGCCGGATTTGGAGAAGCGGGCGCCAGCATTGACCGCCAGTTCGTTGGCGACGTCCGAATTGCCTTCGTCGACCAGCACGTCGGTGACCGTCTCGCTCAGGCGCGCGCGGGTGGCGATCTTGGCGAGATGCGCCTGCCCCTTGGTCTTGGCGATGTCGACCAGATCGTCGTCCGTCAAGCGCTCGGATTTGGCCAGGATCGGGCCGGAAATGGCGATGTTGTCGTGACGCGCCAGACGCCCGACGATTTGCGACGGCGCCCGTGCAATCGGCGCGATGCGATTGCTCAATTCGACGACCGCGCGGCTTTCGATATGGGTGACGAGCTGGCCGAGAACGCCGTCGAACAGCGCGGTCTGGTCGGCGCTGTAATTTTCCGCATCGCCGACGAAGAGATCGGTGACCCGCCGCAGCACGTCCGTGCGCCGCTCGGAGGACGCCCCGTGCAAGGCGGATTCGACTTCATTGACGATGCTGGCCGCGCCCGCCATTTTGCTTCAAGCCCTTGCGTCCTGCAGGAGTTCGATCGGTCCGCGGCAATGCATCGTCACCGTGGCGGACTAATTTTTAGGTAAATACGCGTTAAAATTTTCAAAATTCGAAGCTCGGTTGACTGCAGCGGCGCCGGCGAAAACAGAACGGCGCCGGAGCACGGCCGAGCGTTAACAGTTCGTGAATCTTAAGGTCGGCGCTAGCTTCGCGGCTTCCTTCGCCGCTCGGGCAGGCTTTCGAGGTTCAGCCCGCGCTTGGGATAAATGCCGCGGTCGCCGCATTTGGCGCAGCGCACCGAGAATTCGTCGGCCAAGGCATTAAGCTTGTAAATGTGGATCGGCGCCGCGCATTTGCGGCAGGTGACCGTGCCGCGCTGGTAGGTCGCTTTTCTCGCCCGTTGTTGAAACGTCGCCATCGGATGGCATCCCGGTTTTGGATTCGGAGCGAGTTTACCGGAAAATCTCTGTTTGAAGGTTAAAGCCGGAACGCCAATTTCGCGAAATTCGGCAGGTAATGCACGGCCGCGCGACGACCTTTAGCCGCGCCCCAGGCCCGCAAAGCGCGGCAGCAGCGCTTGCGCGTTGCCGCTCATGATCTTGGCCCGCAGCGGCTCGTCAAAGCCCTCGAAAGAGCGCACCGCGGCGACCGTGTCGCGCATCACCTTCTCGGCGGGACGCGCGGAGGGGTAGTCGGTGCCGAACAAAATGCGCGAGGGATCGGCAATTTCGAGCAGCGCATTGAGCGCCAGCGCGGACGGCGACTGCGCGACATCATACCAGAGCCGGTTGAGGTAGGTCTCGACCCCCTCCGGAACCTTGTCGCGCGCTTTCGGATCGTCCTCGATGCAGCTCAGCCGGAACAGCAGGAACGGCGCCACGCCGCCCATATGCGGCATGATCCAGCGGATGTTGGGAAATTTCGCCAGCATGCCGGTGTAGAGCATGTTGGCGATGGCGCGGGTGGTGTCGAAGGTGAGCTCGGTGTAGCCGGCCGGGAACGCATAGCGCGGCATGCCTTTCACCGGCGGCCGCTGCGGGTGCACGAAGATCACGGCCTTGCGGCGGTCGAGCTCGGCATAAAGCTCGTCTTCCTCCGGGTCGCCGAGATAGCGCTCACCGGTGTGGCTTTGCAGATTGATGCCGTCCATCTTGAGGGTATCGAGCGCGTATGCCACGTCGCGGCAAGCCGCCTCGACGTCGGGCAGCGAGACGAAACCCATGGCGCCGAATTTGCCCGGATGATCGGCGACCATCCGCATCATCGCCTCGTTGCAGGCACGCACCAGCGGCTTGGTGAATTCGATATCGCCGAAATAGGCGCCGGGCGAAGCGATCGACAGCAGCACGGCGTCGATGCCGTTTTCGTCCATCAGCTCGAGCTGGCGTTGCAGGCTCCAGGCCGGCCAGGGATTCTCGCCGCTGCCGAGCACGCCGACACGCGCCAGCTCCGATTTGTAGATGTCGGGAATGACATGCTGGTGGACGTCGATCAGGGGCATGGCGTAACGCGCTCTCGGCTCAAAGGTCGGACGACCTTGGGAAAGGGTGGGCAGGGCAGCAGCAAATTCGGGATATTTGTCGTCCCCCGACCGCAACCCTCCCCTACAAAGCGGCGGCGTGCAAGCTGCCGCTTGCGACCCAGCGATCGGGAGAGACGTGGTCGAGAAAGCGCGTGTCGAGGCGCGATCGCACGCAACGCGTGCCGCGCGCTTACTTGGTCAAGCGCGCCTGCGCCACGGCTTTCTTGAACAGCGCCATCATCGCCTCGGGAATGCCGTCGGTCGGGCTGACCTCGAAATAGAATCCCGGCGAGGCGCAAGCCTGCATACTGGCGGCGATCTGGCTGTTGACCGACGGACCGTAAGGTCCCGGGTTGAACGGCGCGATCCAGGTGTTGTACCAGGCGTTGGTCGGCAGATCGAGATAGGTCGTATAGAGCACCGCGATCTTGATGCCGCGGTTTTTGATCGCGGTGCAGGTGGCGGTGTCGAGCGGCTCTTGGCAACGGCCGCTCGTCGTCGGCTGCGAGCATGCCGAGGGATAGTAAGCGTCGGCGACACCGTCGGACACGAAGAACAGGAATTTCTGCGGCTTCGACGCGCTGCCGCCGTTGCCCGGATTCGGAATGGCCTTGTTTATGTCGGCAAGCACGGTGTCGAAATCGGTGTCCTGGTCGTTGTTCTGGCCCTGTCCCTGCACCGACATCAGGTCGATGTTCGATGCCGCCGCTTTGGCGTTCGACAGCGTCGCCGTGAGCGCGGTGATGGTGGTCAGACCGGCGGTCGTGGCGGAATTGCCGAAGGTATAAATCGCCGCGCGATACTGGCTCGGAACGATCTCCACCGACGACGCCGTGTCCATCAGCTCCTGGGTCGCCGTCCGCATCACGTCGATGCGCGTGGTGACGCCGAGATTCTTCGCGAGCTTGTAGTAGTTGTTGGGATCGTTCACATCGTGGCAAGCAAAGGCGCACTGATCGGACGTATTGTCGACCATGGTGGCGATATCGGCCGTCGTCGCGCCCACGCCCATCGACGGCGTATTGTCCAGAAGCAGATAGAAATCGATGTAGGTCGGCGTATTGGATGACGCCGTCGACTCGCCCTTCAGGGAAATCTTTTTGATGCCGATCAGGCCCATGAAGGCGTTGGGCACGACCGCGGTATAGTCGACAACGGCGGTGCGCACGCCGTTGCTTTCGGTGATCTTGACTTTGACCTTGCTCTTCGTGATGCGCGAGAGCGCGGCGACCTGCGCGTCGAACATATTCTTGGCCACCGCCTTGGCTTCCGACTTGGACAACGCCAGCGCCGACTGATTGACCGCCGAGAGCGCCGCGGCATCGGAAAGCGCGTCGAGCGCGGCTTTGGTGCGGGTGGCGTAGCCGTAATCGACTGCGGCGCCGACCGACAGGATCAGCGGAAGAATGAGGATGGCAAAGATGACCGCGACGTTGCCGCCGCGGTGGCGGGCGAAGCGCCGAAGCAGCCCAATAAGAGGATCGTGCAAGGTCTTCATGCCGGATCGCGCCATTGTCGGCCGCGCCAAAGGGGATCGCTCTCACGGTCCGGCGCGCGCGCATTCGATCGGCCGAAACTAGAGATTGCCCGTTACTACTTGTTGAATTGGATCGATGAGACGCGCTTTTGCGGCCGCGGCGACCGCCAACTGGGTAAATGCGGCCTTAGCGCAGACGATAAAATTGGCGGGATCTTCGACGGGTTCCCGCTCATCGCCGCCGCCATCCCCCTTGCCATGTGATATGTTATATTGTTACACCCTCTCCCTGGGCCACCCGATGGCGGGGGGCCGTTCGACAGGTCCTGCCATGAAAATCGGGCTTCGCTTTGCTTTGGCTTTGACGGCCATCCTTGCCGTAACGCCTGCCGCCCGCGCCGCCGACGGCAAGATTACCGTGGTAGCGGCGGAGAATTTCTACGGCGACGTCGCCCGCCAGATCGGCGGCGACCGCGTGGCCGTCACCAGCATCATGAACAATCCGGACCAGGACCCGCATCTGTTCGAGACCACGCCGGGCGTCGTCAGGCAAATCGCCGCGGCGCAAATCGCCATCCTCAACGGCGCCGACTACGACCCGTGGATGGCGAAGCTACTCGGCGTCACCCCGCGCCCTGGCCGCATTGTCATCACCGTTGCCGCGCTGGTCGGCAAGAAGGCCGGCGACAATCCGCATCTGTGGTACGACCCCGCCACCATGCCGGCCGCCGCCAAGGCGCTGGCCGAAGCCTTCGGCAAAGCCGATCCTGCGCACGCCCATGATTATGCGGAACGGCTCGTGACCTTTCTCGCCTCGCTCAAGCCGTTGGACGCGAAGGTCGCCGCCATTCGCGGCAAATACGCCGGCGCCGCGGTCACCGCCAGCGAGCCGGTGGTCGGCTATATGGCGTCGGCGCTCGGGCTGAAAATGCGCAACGAGCGCTTCCAGCTCTCGATCATGAACGATACCGAGCCGAGTGC
The DNA here is from genome assembly GCA_963727555.1 of uncultured Alphaproteobacteria bacterium. Classification (GTDB taxonomy): domain Bacteria; phylum Pseudomonadota; class Alphaproteobacteria; order Rhizobiales; family Xanthobacteraceae; genus Pseudolabrys. Next base: position 597,635 of record CAVSGT010000004.1, read on the forward strand.
GCACGACGTCGCCGCCTTCGAGCAGGACCTGAAAGACCACAAGGTCAAGGTCCTGTTCTACAACAAGCAGGCCTCCGACAAAGCCGTGCAGCGGCTGGTCGATCTCGCCCACAAGTCCAAGATCCCGGTGGTCGGCGTGACCGAGACCATGCCGCCGGGCGTCAGCTTTCAGGACTGGATGCTGGGCGAGCTCAGCGACACCGAGAAGGCATTGGCCGGGCCGAATTCATGAACGTCGTTGAACTTGAGCGCGCGACCATCGGGATCGGCGGCCGCAGCGTCTTGTCGGACGTCAGTTTTGCAATCGGTCCGGGCGAATTCATCGGCGTGCTCGGCCCCAACGGCGCCGGCAAGACCACGCTGATGCGCGCCATTCTCGGCCTGCTGGCGCCGAGCGCGGGCGCGCTGCGGGTGTTCGGACGCACGCCGCAACGCGGCGACCGCGCGATCGGCTATCTGCCGCAGGTTCGCACGGTGCTGCCCGATCTGCGCGTGCGCGGGCTCGACTTCATCGCCTCATCGCTCAAAGGCGAGCGCTGGGGCCTGCCGTCGCTCAGCCGCCGCGACCGCGAGATGATCGAGGAAACGCTCGATGCCGTCGGCGCGCACGACCTCGCGCTGCGTCCATTGTCCGACATGTCGGGCGGCGAGCGCCAGCGCCTGCTGCTGGCGCAGTCGCTGATCGGCGCGCCGAAACTGCTGCTGCTCGACGAGCCGTTGATCAGCCTCGACCAGCGTCACCAGGAGGTGGCGATCGACGTGGTGCGCAAGGCGTGCCGCGCGCGCGGCATCACCGTGCTGTTCTCGGCACACGAACTCAATCAACTGCTCGGCACGCTCGACCGCGTGCTCTATCTCGGCAACGGCAACGCCGTGCTCGGCACGGTCGAGGAGGTCGTCACCGCGCCGGTGCTGTCGCGGCTGTATGGCGCCGAGATCCACGTGGTGCGCGCCGAAGGTCACATCTTCGTCATGTCGCGCGGCCGCGACGTGGAGCATGTCGAGCATGTGCACGAGCACGGCAATGGGCATGGACATGAACATCATCACCACTGAGCACAACCTCTCACCTCCCCTCCCCCCGCGAAGCGGTGGGGAGGGGTCGGGGGTGGGGGGAAGAAGGTCAATCGAATTGGTCAAAGCGCCCCCCACCCCTAACCCCTCCCCACCACTCGCAAGTGCTCGTGGGGGGAGCGGAAAAGAAAGCTGACATGTTCGCCTACGACTTCATGCAAAACGCTTTCGCCGCCGCCGGGCTCGTGGCGGTGGTGTCGGGCGTGGTCGGCTATTTCCTGGTGATGCGCGGCCAGACTTTCGCCGGCCATGCGCTCTCGCATATCGGCTTTGCCGGCGCCACCGGCGCCGGATTGATTGGCTTGGCGCCGCTCTGGGGTCTGATCGGCTTCACGCTCGCCGCCGGCATCGTCATGGGCGTGTTGAGCGAGCGCATCAGCAATCGCGACGTCGCCATCGGCATCGTGCTGGCGCTGGCGCTCGGCTTCGGCCTGCTGTTCCTGCACTACTACACATCGTTCGCCACGCAGGCGACCGCGATCCTGTTCGGCAATGTGCTGGCGGTCGACCACGCCACCATCGCTACGCTCGCCGTCCTCGGCCTCATCACGTTGATTGCGCTCGGCGCAATCATGCGCCCGCTGATCTTCGCCAGCCTGCAGCCGGAACTGGCCGAGGCCAAGGGCGTACCGTTGCGTTTCATCTCCACCGCATTTCTCGCGATCGTGGCGCTGGCGGTGTCGGAATGTGCGCAGATCGTCGGCGTGCTGCTGGTGTTCACGCTGATGGTGGGGCCGCCGGCGGCGGCGCAGCGCCTGACCTCGGGGCTCTGGAGCGGGCTGATGCTCGCCGCCGCGCTCGCCTTGGGCGAAGCCTGGCTCGGCATAACCGTCGCCTATCACACCGATTGGCCGGTCAGCTTCTGCATCGCGCTTCTGAGCGCGCTCGGCTATTTCGCGGCCTTGATCGCACCGACGCCGCGGGCGAGCCGCTTGCCGCGCCATGGGTAGCTATCCGCCGAATAGCAACACCGACCCGGTTACGCTCACCGCCTGTCCGTGATAGGCAGGCCTGCATGAGCGATCAGAAGCGCGCGATCTGCATCGGCGAGGCAAGCATCGCGCTGGCGCGCGGCGGCGACGGCCGCTTCACGCTCGCCTGCAGCGGCGACACCTTCAACACCGCGATCTATCTGGCCCGCGCCGGCGCCCCGGTCGGCTTTGCCAGCGCGCTCGGCGACGATCCTTATTCCGACACGATCGTCGCGCTCGCCGGCGCCGAAGCCATCAGCACCGATCTGGTCCTGCGCGTGCCCGGCCGCCTGCCGGGCTTGAGCCTGATCGAATCCGACGGCAAGGACGGCACAATCGCCTATGCCTGGCAGGACGCCGCACCGGCGCGCGAGCTGTTCGAGCTGCCCGATTGGAGCCGCGTCGCCGAAGGCTTGATCGGCGCCGAGCTGATCTACTTCTCGGGGATCACGCTGTCGCTTTATTCCAATATCGGCATCGGCCGCCTGCTCGCGGCCGTCGAGCTGGCGCGCAGCAAAGGCGCCAAGATCGCCTTCGACGGCAATTTCCGACCGCGCGGCTGGCGGGGCGATCTCACGCGCACCCGCACCGTGTTCGCCGAGGCGCTCAAGCGCGTCGACATCGCGTTGCCGGCCTATGACGACGAGGCGGTGCTGTGGGGCGATCCGTCGCCCGAAGCCACCATCGAGCGGCTGCAGGCCTTCGGCGTCAACGAGATCGTGGTCAAGAACGGGCCGAACAGCGCGCTCATCGCCAGCGCGGGCGAGCGCGACACGGTGCCGGTGCCGGAAGTCGTGGTGCCGGTCGACACCACCGCCGCCGGCGACGGCTTCAACGCCGGCTATCTGGCCGCGCGGCTCGCCGGCCGCGGCGCGATCGAAGCGGCGCAGGCCGCCCACAAGCTTGCCGGACAGGTGATTCGCCATCGCGGCGCCATCACGCCACGCGCGGGAGCCGCGGTGCATTAGCACGGACGACACAAGCGATGATCTGCAAAACGATCTGTGTGACGGTCGCGTGTTTGGGAGTCTATCTGTTGCTTCCGGAGAGGGCGCTTGCCGACGCGATGGTTTGCAGCGGCGAGGAACAGGCCTGCATCGCCAAGTGCCCGAAACTAACCAACTCGTCGATCACGTCGAATTGCGTGACCAACTGCCACACGCGGCGATCGATGTGCATGCGAACCGGTTGCTGGGATAACGGAACGGTCCGCTTTTGCGGACTTGCGCGCCGCTAGCTTGCGATTGAAACCGACAAATCGTGCCGCCGCAATCAAGCCGGCGATGAACAGCTATGGACAAATGCTTTCTGGCGCCGGGCTCCCGCACTCCGGCGCCAAAATGACCGCGCTTTGCACTCCACTCAGCGGGTCAACCACCACACCGTCGACAGCGCATTGAACGTCCCGAAGTTCGGGCAATAGGTTTCCCACACCGGGTTGTTCGGATCGCGCTCCAGGTCGACCGCGCAGGCGTCGCGATAGTCGCAAGCCGCGCAGCGCGCTTTCAGATCCTCGAACGTCTTGGGGTCGTCGCACTCGATGGCGTAGTAGTCGAGGCCCAGCATTCCCATCCGGTGGTACATCAGGGCGCTGCGCTCGTCGGCCGCCGCGCGTTTCGCAGTTGGGGGCTCGCTGTGGATTTGCATCAAATCCTCCTGAGTTCGTGGCGATATTCACCCCGAAAATCGACTGTTGCGCATTGATTTGGGTCAAGCGGTGCGTTCGCATACGCTTTTGCGCTGCAACATGGACGGTGCCCCGGGCAGAGCCGAGATACTGAAAAATGCCTTCGCTTGCAAACAAGCCGGTTTTCGGCCCGCGGAATGGGGGATGGAGTGGGTGAATGGGAAGGTCAAGCGACTGATGGTAGTGAATTAATACGCGCGGTTGGAATGGGTCATGCGGTGCGTATGAATGTGCTCTCGCTTGCTTCCAGCGGACATCGCGATCGCGTGGCGTATTCTCACCGAGTGCCTGCGAGGCGCAGAACGCTGATCTTTCGGGCAGCATTGAAGATCATGCATAAAGGAGGATAGGCCGGGGCCACGCGGTCATTAGACGACACCGCACAGTTCTTGACAGCAGCGGCGACACTATTGCGCAAGGCTTGATAGCACTGGTAGCATTTTTTAGGGGTAACGCTTGAGGTTGCGTAGGCGTGGCTGGACAGTTCGAGTTCACTGGGCTTAGGGCTGGCAGCCGAAAGGGGGCGCGGTGGCTGCGCGCCGCGCTGATGTCGGGTATTTCCATCTATGCGCTGTCTGCGCAGGCGCAAAACTGGGTGGGCGGCGGCGCGCAGATGGGCTAGAGTGGCTGCAAGACAACAATTGGACGACACCGGCCACGTCCCAACGGCGACGGCGACCTTCGACGTCAGCGGCAATACGACAGTACACAACGATAACGGCATTGTCAGCATTGGCACGATCAGCTTCCTGGGCACCGCATCCGCCTACACCATCAACGTCGACAATACTTTCGTCGTTACCGCTGGCGGGATCGCCAACAATTCAGCGAACACACAGATTTTCAACGTTTACAGCGTCGGCATCATTAGCCTCATCTTACAGAACAGCAGCACGGCAAATTCCGGCACGGGCGCCGTCACTACAACAATGGCGGCTTCATCTATTTCCAAAACACGAGCAACGCGGGCAACGGCAACACGACGTTCATTAATAACGACATCATGCAATTCAGCGATAGCAGTTCGGGCGGCAGCGCGCATATCACCAACAATATCGAATTGGATTTCTTAGATATGAGCACGGCGGCCAGCGCCGCCATCATCAACGCCACCACCGGAACGCTGACCTTCAACAACACCAGCACGGCCGCCAGTCGACGATCAGCAACGCCGGCACCGTGCAATTCAACAATTCGAGTACCGCCGGCAGCGCGGCGATCACCAACACCTCGACCAGCGCTACGGTGACGTTCAACAATTCCAGTTCCGCCGGCAGCGCGACGCTCATTTCCACGCTGCTCAACGGCGGATTCACGTTCAACGATACGAGCACGGCGGGTGGCGCGACCATTCAGATCGGCTCGGCGACTCTGACGTTCAACAACTCGAGCACCGCCGGCAGCGCGGTTGTCACCATGCCGGATCTGACGCATCCCGGCACCATCATATTCAACGATACGAGCTCGGCTGGCACCGCGAATATGACCATCATCGGGTCGACCGACGCTTGGCGGCGCCACCGTCCGCGCCAATTTCTTCGCCGGCAGCTACATCGAGAAGCAGTATACGATCATGCAGGCCGGCAGCGTGAGCGGAACGTTCGGCACGCTGCTTAACACCAATCTGCCGGCCAATTTCACCGATAACCTGAGCTATGACGCGACCAACGTCTACCTGAACCTCGTCATGGGTCCGCCGACCACGGCCGGTCCACTCACCGTCAACCAGCAGAACGTCTCGAACGCGCTGATCAATTCGTTCAACGTGAATGGCGGCATCCCGGCGATCTTTGGTTCGTTGACCGCCGACGGCCTGACCCAGCTTTCGGGTGAGGTCGCGGCGTTCTTCTCGCAGCCCGCCTTCCAGGCCGGCAATTCCTTCCTGAATTTGATGCTCGATCGATTCCTCGGCGAACGCTTCGGCAACGGCGGCTTCGGTCCGGTCGGCTTTGCCGCCGAGGAGCGCCCGGCATTGCCGGCGGCGGCCGCCGCCTTCGCCTCGGCCATGCCGGCGCAAGCGCCCGCTTCCGATGCGCGCTACAGCATCTGGGGCTCAGCCTTCGGCGGCAGCGGACGCATCGACGGCGATGCCATCGTCGGCTCGCATTCGACCACCAGCCAGATCTACGGTTTTGCCGCCGGCACGGATTTTCTCGTGACACCGAATGCCGTGGCCGGCTTAGCGCTTGCGGGCGGCGGCACCCATTGGAGCCTGTCGCAGGGGCTCGGCAGCGGGCGTTCCAACATGTTCCAGGCCGGCGTCTACGCCAAGGCGCGCTGGGATGCCGCCTACTTTGCCGGCGCGCTCGCCTATTCATTCCATGAGGTCACCACCAACCGCACGGTCGCCATCGCGGGGGCCGACACGCTGGAAGGCAAATTCCGCGCGAATGTCTTCGGCGGGCGCCTGGAAAGCGGCTATCGATTTGCCGCGCCCTGGGCCGGCGTGACACCCTATGGCGCGGTGCAGGTGCAGTCGATTGCGCTACCGTCCTATGGCGAGAGCGCGACGTTTTCGGGTTGCCGCAGCCAATACGTCACGGCTGCCCGATCGCCATCGCCAGGCCGGCGGCGATGAACGGCAGCGGCAGCGACACCGTGGCGCGCAGCCAGACCACGCGCGCCGGCATCATCGGCACTTCCCAGATCAGCAGCCGGTTGAGGGCGTAGAGCGCCCAGGCGGTCGAATAGGCGATCACTTGCGGCGCACCGGCGCCGCTCTTGAGCGCGGCGGCGCCGATGGCAAAGCCGACCACCGGCCCGCCCGGCGTTAGCGCGCCGCCCACCGTCGCGATAAGGACGCCGAGCAATCCCGATTCCGGCCCGAGCCAGGGCGCGATCACAGAATTTGGCACCACCTCGGCGATGAAGCCCGAGCCGATGACGCCGATGGTGATGCGCGGCAACAGGCGGAGGAATTCGAGCGCGCCCTCGCGCAAGCCATCATTGAGCAACAGACGCCCGCGTAACCCGGCGATGATTGCGAGGCCCACCACAATCACCCACAGCAGAATATTGACGGCGAGCGTCATCGTTCGCCTTTGTTCAAAGGAAAACCGGCGCGCAGCGCGATCCGCGCCAGGATGCCGGCGATGATCGGCAAAGGCAGCGCCGCCAGCATGCGCCAGATCACGAAGTGCGCGCCGAAGAACGGCAATTCCCAGACCAGCGCGCGCGTGTAGCCGACCAGCGTCCAGCAGGTGATGAAGGCGACCACCGCGCCGGCATCGGCGCCCATGGCGAGAAAGGCGCCGGCCACCGGAAAAATCGTGATCGGCCCGCCCGGCAGCACGAAGCCGAAAAACGCCGCGATAAAGAGGCCGGGCAGGCCGGATTCATGACCGACCCAGCGCGCCACCGCTTCGCGCGGCAGCAACAAGGTGACGAAGGCGGCGATCAGGCAGCCGGCCAGCACCTTCGGCAGCATATCGCCGAACAGCACGACGTCGCCGCCAAGGATGGCGAAGAATTGCGCGTGGCCGTCGCGCCAATAGACCGTCGCGGCGGCAGCCAAAGCCAAGCCCGCGATGGTCGCGGTCGACCAATCGAAAGCACGGCGGCGGCGACGTTTGGGAAGGGTGTCGGAGGACAATGCGCAAGCCAAGGCTGATGGAGCGGCATCCTGCGCGGACACCGCCTGCGGTTCAAGCCCGCGTTCCCCAACGCATCAGTGCATTGCAGCCGGCGCGGACCTGGAAGCGACCAATTCGCCTCGTTGCGGCGCGCTCGTGACCGCCACCAAAGCGATGACCGCCAGCACAATCGAGGCATAGACCGGGATCAGAACAGCGGAGAGCTTCCTGGCGTCTCTCTTTTCTTCGGCCGAGAGCGAGACAAGGACGTGGTGGCACATCGAAGCCTCCGTGCAACTGTACGTGCAGCATAGCGCGTTTTCGTGTCCGCCGCCCGACAAAATTTGAGGCCCGGCGCTTTCGTACCGAGCCTCGCGGTGACGGAGAAGTTCCCTACTCTGCCGGCACGGCCTCGGGCGCCTTGCTTGGCACCTCGACAAGGGCCGGCATGCGGGCCAGCGCGAACAGGAAGCCGGCGACGATGAGATAGGCGAGCGCCACCGACGGCGTCACGCCCAAGCCGTGGCCGAAGCCGACCGCGCCGCCATGCATGAAGCCGAAATAAGTGAGCACGGCGCCGGCCATTGCGAAAGCGGAGGCCTTGACGAATTCACGCTCGATGATGAACACGCCGATCGCTGCCAGCACCAGGCCGGTGAGGATCGAGCCTTCGCCCAAGACCGACAGCCCCTGATAGAGCACGCCTTGCGTCGACAGCTTGTCGAAGCCGACGGCGGCCGCGTTGGTGCCGGCGGCGCCGAGCGCGCCGTCCATCAGTGTCTTGGCCCAGGCCGCGGCGTGCGGCGTCAGCGCCAGCACGATCGCCGGCGCATGCTTGGCCGGCGTGGTCTGGAACGCCTGCGCGCCGATCAGCATGCCGATGTAGAGCAGGATCGGCGAGATCGCGACCACCGGAATAACCGCCAGCAGCAGCGAGATGACGCCGAACCAGGACAGCACGATCACCATCACACCGGTCGCCGCCGAATAGCCGATGCGCCCGCCCATGGCTTTCCAGCCCGGATGGCCGATGTAGACCGCGTTGATGAACGGGTTGCCCATCAGGCAGCCGATCAGGCTGACCACGCCGTCGGCGGTCAGCACGCGCGTGGTCGGATAGGCATCGCCCGCCGCTTCCGCGCTCTCCACGTTGTCCATGGCTTCGACCAGGTCATAGATGCCGAAGGGGATGGCGGTGACCAGGATCACGCCGAGGAACTGGAAGCCGGAGAACACATGATCGACCGCCGGCAACGGCACCGAGAAGCCGAAGCTCGTGAAGGCGCCTTTGACGCCGGCAAAGCTCAAGCCGCCGAGGTCGAAGCCGAACAAGTTCGAGCCCCAGGCGATGATGGTGCCGACCGCGATCGCCACCAGACCGGCCGGGATGCCCTTGGGATATTTGAAGCCGCCGAACCAGCTCACCAGAATGATGGCGAAGCAGGTGATGCCGATCACCGGCGTCATGAACATCTCCAAGGCCGGGCGCATGGCGATGAAGGTGATGGAGACGCCGGCCAGCGTGCCGAGCAGCGCGGCGCGCGGGGTGATCTTGCGCACGATGGGCGCGATGAAGCCGCCGATCATCAAGATGAAGCTCTGGAAGAACACCCAGACCAGACCCGCTTCCCAACCTTTGATCGGATCCTTGGTCGTGAGCGTGATCGGCAACATGATCACGAAGGTGACGATGAACATGTGCGGAACGCTGACGCCCGACGGCATGGCGCAGACATCCGTGCGGCCGGTCTTCTTCGCCAGGCGGTAGGCAAGCCAGGCATAGTAGAAGGTGGACAGGCACATCATCAGGCCGAGCGCCGGCAGGATGCGGCCGAATACCAGCGAATCCGGCATCTTCAGCACGAAGCGCAGAAGGCCGGTCAGCACCAGCATGTTGACCAGAATGTTGGTGCCGAATCCGAAGAAGGCGTTCCAGTCGCCGGCCGTCCATAATTTCGGTTTGAAGTCCGTCGTTGCGCTCATCACACTCTCCCCTATGCAAATTTCTTCAAGCGCGTGGTGTTCGCCGCGGCCAAGCCGGCGAGCACCGCCGGCGAGCTCGCCACCCAGCCGAAAATGCCGCCTTGCGCCTTGATCATCTTCAGGCCCATGTCGTGGAATTCCGGGAAGTAGGAGGCGCAGCAGTCGGCGATGACGACACAGCGGAAGCCGCGGTCATTGGCCTCGCGCACGGTGGTGTTGACGCAGACTTCGGTGGTGACGCCGCACACCAGCAGGTTCTCGATGCCGCGATTGGCCAGGATCAGCCCGAGATTGGTGGCGTAGAAGGCGCCCTTGCCGGGCTTGTCGACCACCGGCTCGCCGGCGACCGGATAAAGCTCCGGGATGATGTCGTGCCCGGCCTCGCCCTGAATCAAGATGCGGCCCATCGGGCCTGGATCGCCGATGCGCTTGGACGGCGAGCCGCGCTCGACCTTGGCCGGCGGCGCATCGCTCATGTCGGGGCGATGGCCTTCGCGCGTATGGATGACCAGCATGCCGGCCGCGCGCGCGGCTGCGAGCACCGCTTGCAACGGCGGCACCGCCGCTTTCAGCAGGCTGACGTCGTTGCCGAGCGTTTCCCCGAAGCCGCCCGGCTCGAGAAAATCGCGCTGCATGTCGATGATGAGAAGAGCGGTGCGGTCGAGCGCGACCGATACCGGTTGCGGTTCGGCGCCAATCAGAATCGTCATCGATTTCTCCTTCCGGCTCACGCGAACCGGCGCAGGATGGCGCGGACAAAGTGTGTGCCGGCGCCACGCGCCGCTAAAGTCTTCCGCCCCCGGAAATGCTCGCAATGAGACTGTTGCAATCGGCGTGCCATGCCGCGATTTCGCGCGCGCTGCACCGATTCAGTATTATCTGGCAATGAGTTGGCGGAATGGGCCGGTGGACAATGCGCGAATGTCGCGACAGCGGCGATTTCAAAGGCCGCTCAAATCTTGTTCGATCTGCCTAATTGAAAGTCGGAAATTGGCCTTCCGTATACAATTAATCCATCGGCCGCAGGCCGAGCTTGTCCAGCAATTGCATATCGCGATCGCGCTCGGGATTGGGCGTGGTCAGCAGCTTCGGTCCGTAGAAGATCGAATTGGCGCCGGCGAGGAAACAGAGCGCCTGGGTCTCCTCGCTCATGTCTTCGCGCCCGGCCGATAGCCGCACCACCGACGCCGGCATGGTGATGCGCGCGACCGCGATGGTGCGCACAAAATCGAGCGGATCGAGTTTGGGCGTATCGGCTAAGCGGCGTGCCTTTGACCTGCACCAGCATGTTGATCGGCACGCTCTCGGGATGCACGGGCAGGGCGGCAAGCGTCGCCATCATGCCGACGCGGTCGTCGAGCGTTTCGCCCATGCCGACGATGCCGCCGCAGCAGACATGGATGCCGGCCTCGCGCACATGATCGAGCGTGTCGAGGCGGTCTCGATACGTGCGTGTGGTGATGATGGCGCCGTAATATTCCGGCGAGGTGTCGAGGTTGTGATTGTAGTAGTCGAGGCCGGAAGCTTTCAGCCGTTGCGCCTGATCGGCGGTCAGCATGCCGAGCGTGGCGCAGGTTTCCAGTCCGAGCGCCTTGACGCCTTCCACCATCGCACAGACCGACTCGAGATCGCGGTCCTTCGGATTGCGCCAGGCCGCGCCCATGCAGAAGCGCGAGGCGCCGCCGGCCTTGGCCGCGCGCGCCTCGCTGAGGACCGCGTCGAGGCTCATCAGCTTTTCCGCTTCAACGCCAGTGTCATAGCGGGCGGCCTGCGGACAATAGGCGCAATCTTCCGGGCAGCCGCCGGTCTTGATCGACAGCAAAGTCGAAATCTGCACCTCGGATGGATCGAAATTCTCCCGGTGCACTTGTGCAGCGCGAAAGACCAGTTCCGGGAACGGCAGCGCGAAAAGCGCCCGCACCTCTTCGCGCGTCCAATTGTGGCGCGGCGTCACGCTAATGTGAGGCGACACGTCGTGGGCAAGCGACATTCAAGCGGCCTTCTCTATTGGAATGCGCAATTGTCCGGCGAATAGCGCCAGTGAAAGCCCGGGATCGGGCGTGGGTCAAGCCCGCGCCGACCATGCGTGGGCCGATCGAGTGGGCGGCGCACGCCTTTGCTTTGCAGCATACGCAACGCGGACCGCCATCGATCTGCGTGTACAGCAGATCAGCTCGAACTTGGGCCAATGTCGATGGCATACAATCAGAAGGGGTGGTACAGATTCTTACCAACGCGGCCAACGCGTGCTTCAGGACCAAAGATCCGACATAACCCTAGGGAGGCGAAAATGCTGAGACCATTGCCTGTTGCGGCAGCGGCGCTCGCAGCGCTGCTTTGCGGGATCGGTGCCGCCAGCGCCGACGACACCTTAAAGACACTTGGCGAGTTCCGCCAAAGCGGCTGGCACGGCGACTGGCCGTTGATCCCGCAAACGGGACCGAAGGCCGATCACGTCAAGAAAGACCTGGCCAAGATCAAGCTGCCGCCCGGCTTCCATATCGGTCTCTACGCGCTGGTGCCGGACGCGCGCCACATGGCGGTCGGGCCGCAGGGCATCGCGCTGTTCGTCGGCACGCGCAAGACAAAAGTCTACGTCGTCACCGACCGCGACCGCGACTTTGTCGGCGACGAAGTGAAGGAATTCGCGCCATCGCTGGCAAAGAAGATCCCGAACGGCCCCTGCTTCTCAAAGGACGGCTTTCTCTTCATCGTCGAGCAGAATCGTGTGTTGATGTATCCGGCGGCCGAGTTCTTCTACGAAAGCCCCGACGTGGTGGCGGTGCCGATCGTTCCCGAGGGCAAGCTGATCCCGAAGGAAGAAGAAAGCTACAACCACACGGCGCGTGAATGCCGCATCGGGCCCGACAACAAGCTCTACATCCAGCTTGGCCAGCCTTTCAACGTGCCCGCCCATAACAAGTGGGCGCTCTATCGCACGCTAGGCATGGGCGGCATCATCCGCATGGACCGCGACGGCAAGAACCGCGAGATCTATGCGACCGGCATGCGCAACCCGGAAGGCATGGATTTCAATCCGAAGGACAAGACGCTGTGGAGCAATGACAACCAGGTCGACGGCATGGGCGACAACAAGCCGCCGGGCGAGATGAACCGCGTCACCAAGGCGGGGGAAGATTTCGGCTTCCCGTATTATGGTGGCGGCCACACCCGCACCGACGAATATGCCAAAGACACCCCGCCGAAGGACATCGTGTTCCCGGAGGTCGAGCAAGTCGCGCATGCGGCGGACTTAGGGCTCTCCTTCTACACGGGCAACCAGTTCCCGGCGAAGTATCGCGGCGCGATCTTCTCCGCGCAGCACGGCTCGTGGAATCGCACCGTGCCGGTGGGCGCGCGCGTCATGGTCACCTTCCTCAAGCCGGACGGCCATGTCGCTGGCCCCTCGATTCCGTTCGCCGAGGGCTGGAACGAAAACGGCATCTACAACGGCCGCCCGGTCGACGTGCAGCAGCTCTATGACGGCTCGCTGATCGTTTCCGACGACCTCGTGGGTGCGGTCTATCGCATCTGGTACGATGGCAAGTAGGCGTCGTGACTAACCGCGACGGCCCCGGTCTGCGCCGGGGCCGTTGTTTTTCCGCCAATCGGGACTATCCATGATTTTTCTTTTGCACCCGCGCGCCGGTTTTGCGATCGGCGTCGCCACGCTCTTGACCCTTGCCTTGAGCAGCGCGCCCAGCCTGGCCGGCGATGCCGCCAAAGGCGGCAAGATCGCTGCCGTCAAATGCTCGGCCTGCCATGGCATCGACGGTCTGTCCAAACTACCGCAGGCCCCCAACATCGCCGGCCAGGTCGAGCAATATCTGGTCGAGCAGATTCAGGCGTTCAGAAACGGCGCCCGCAAGAACGAGATGATGACGCTGGTCGTAAAACCTTTGTCGGACAGCGAGGTCGCCGATCTCGCCGCCTATTACGCCGCGATCGAGGTCAAGATCGGCAAAGTGCCCGGCCAATAGCGCACGTGCCAGGCATGCCGCCGCATTGAGCGCTGCTTGCCGCCGTGCTAGCCTTTAGCAAGATTGTGTCGGGGACGTGCGTTATGAAACGGATTTTTGTCAGCGCCATCATGCTCGGGATCTTGGTCGGACCCGTCTATGCGCAGGGGCAAAAAGAAGATCCTGCCCAGGCACTCGAGCGCGCTGCCAAGAAGAAAAACGACATCGAGATCGACCGGAAATACCGGGCCACGCTGCAGAAGACCGACCAGGCCGCCGCGCAGGTGCGTGTCGATCCGTGGGCCAATATGCGCGCGCCATCCGATACCACCGGCCAGCGCTAGGTCGCCCGTTCGCATAAACGCCAAGTAAAATTTTTCGCTGCGGACAATCGGTCGCAATCGCGCCACAAGTGCGCCGACTATGTTCGTCCCGCGGAATGAAACGCGCCCCGCGTAAGCTCCCCGGCGGATAGCGCCGAGGCCCAAGCCGCCGGCGAACAGCCGGCCGCGATATGAGCCGCAGACAGCAACCTCTCAAACGGATCCTGAAAGGATTTCCGACCATGATGACGCGCGCGCTTCTGGTGGCCGGTAGCTTGCTTGTGGCGAGCATCGGCCCGGCTCTTTCCGACAATGTCACCGCCTCCGCGATCTCCTGGGATGCAGCCCAGCGGACGATCACCCTGGAGGACTTCTCGCAGTTCGCCAATATCCCCGCCACCGTCAAAGTGCCCGATATAAAGCCGGGCGATGTGGTCACGATTGACTATGAGGCCTTTGAGGACGGCTACGACAGCATCAATTCTGTCACCATCAACCGCGACATCGCCAAGCGCCTGGTACCGCAGCCCGGCAAGCGCGGCTGACATCCGCGCGACGATTGTCCCGCACGCCGCACGTCATGGCCGGGCCCCTCGCCCGGCCATTTCAATTCGCAGGGCAGGCCATCGCCAGCCCCTCTGCGATTTCGCCGCCATCCGCGCTAGGCTTGGCGGCATGGACGACGTCCGCGACGAAATTGTCGAGCTCGAAGCCCGGATCGAGGGTTTGGCTGAGTCGATCGAGCGCTGCCGCAAGCTCTCGCTCGCCGCCAAACTCTTGATCGCCGCCGGCGCGAGCTGGATCGTGCTGGTGCTGCTGGGCTTGATCCCGTTCGTGCCTTACATGGTGATCGCCGCCATGGCGGCCGCGATCGGCGGCATCGTGCTGCTCGGCTCGAATTCGACTACCTGGACGCAAGCCGCCGCCACGCTGCAGAACGCCGAAGCAACCCGCGCCGAATTGATCGGCCGCATGGAGATGCGCGTGGTCGAGGAAAGGCCGACGTTGCATTGAGCCCGGGCGCTCGCGTCTGTTGGCAGTCGTTGCCCCGCAGCAGACAGGGACAAAAATGCTATGATCGATGAACGCTCAAGGCACCGCCGGGAACAATGAGAAATGGGCAAAGTTGAATCCGTCAAAGACGCAACCGCATCATCGGCCGCAGCATTCCGCCTCGAAGAGGCGACGATTGAGGAATTGCATGCGGCGATCCAAGCCGGGGCCACCACCTGCCAGGCGACGGTCGAGCATTATCTGGCGCGCGTGCGCGCCTTTAACGGCGCGGCCAGCATGCTGGTGACCGCGGACGGCGCGCCGGCGCCGGAAGTACAGGGCGCCGTGCGCGGCGGCGCGCCGCTGCGGTTCCCGACGCAGACAGCCAAGGCCTCCGCCCTGCTGCCCGACCTCGATCGCTACCAGGGCCCGCCGCTCGAATACGGCCGCATGGAGGCGACCGCCTCCGATCCTTCCGTCGTGCAGCAGTTCGGCATGATCGCCGGCATTCCCAATGCCGGCCAGGTCAACGCGCTCGGCACGCTCAACATCCGCGGCGAGCGCTCGGTCACCTGCCGCGGCGACTACGACCGGCATCCCTCGCTGGGACCGCTGCCGCCGGGCGCGCCGCCGATCTGCGAATATTTCCGCCATCTGCCGGATGCACTGGAGCGCGCGGCCGAGCTGGACGCGACCTACGGGCGCAATCCCGATCTCGACAAGATGCCGATGTACGGCGTGGTGTTCTCGTTCAAGGACCCGTTCGACACCAAGGATATGCGCTCGACCGGCGGCGGCGACGCCGCCTACGACATCGATTTCCCGGCGCGCGACCACGTGCTGGTCGAGCAGTTGCGCAACAAGGGCGCCATCATCTTCGCCAAGGCGGTCAACACCGAATACAACGGACGCGCCGGCGATCCCGGCGGCCGCAACAAGCCGGACAAAGTGCTGCCCTCCACGCTCGGCTATCAGCGCAGCACCTGGGCCGGCAATCCGTCCAACCCTTACGACACCACGCGCTCGGCCTCGCTCGGCTCAAGCTCCGGCTCGGGCGTCTCGGTCTCGGCCAACCTGGTGATGGCGAGCCTCGGTGAGGAGACGCGCGCCTCCTGCCGCGGGCCGGCCAATCATAACGCGGTGGCGCTGATCCTGCCGCACAAGGCCATGCTCGGCTTCGACGGCGGCGCCATCGGCGCCGACATCTATTGCGACCGCAGCGGCATCCTCTGCCGCACGCTGCGCGACTGCGCCATGGTGCTCGATGCGCTGAAGGATGCGGAGAACGGCTATTACGATCCGCGCGACGTCTACACCACCGTGCCGCGCGCCTCGGTGCTCGCCGGCGGCTATGCGCAGCACGCAACCGGCGGCGGAATGCCCGGTGCGCTGAAAGGTGTCCGGCTCGGCGTGATCCGCGAGTCGATGGTCTATCCGCCCGGCTCCAAGACCGAGCAGCCGATTGTCGATGCGGCGGCAAACGAAATCAAAAGCGTGCTCGGCGGCAAGCTGGGCGCGACGCTGGTCGAATCGGGCGATCCGCTGTGGTCACCCGATCCCGCGCTTGAGCCGATGAGCGTCGATTTCCGCCGCGCGTTGGCGCGGCTGGTGCCGGTGTTCATGCCGGACCTGTTGTTCAGGCTCGGCAAGGACGGCCAGCCGGTGTTCAAGGACTTCGCCGCCGCGATCGTGCCGACCGAATTCATGCCGGGCAAAGTGTTCGGCTCCGGAACGATGCAGCCGATCGACTATTGCGTGGCGTTGGCCGAGGGTCGCATCGACGCCGCCGAAGAATCTCGACCTCGCCACCATCCAGCAGCAGGAGCTGGCCAACACCTTCCGCTTCCACATCTCGCAATATCTGACGCGCCGCGCCGGCCGACTGGCAGGCGAAGGGCTTCAGCGAAACGCTCAACGACTGGGCGGCGCTCAACGCGCGCTCCAAGTTCTGGGGCGACGACCAGCGCGCCGCTTTCAAGAACTGGGAGGAGATCGCCGACCCGCGCAATCGCTTAAGTGGTCGGCAGGGCATCAACGAGCGCATCATGCTGCGCGAGCTGCTGCGCCGCGCCGACATGATGGTGATCCTGGAGAACAGGCTCGACGCGCTGGTGCGCCTGCACACGCCGTGGCCGCCGGGGCTGATCGGGCACGCCTATCAGTACGACATCCCGAGCAATCTGCGCCCGGAATCGCTGAACGGCCCGAACGCCGGCCTGACCGAGATGCTGGTGCCGGCGGGCTATGTCACCACGGTGTACGATCCGGTCTACCGGCTGAGCGCGGACGGCAAGCGCTATGTCTCGCAAGCCTCCGACAAGCCGACGACGATCCCTGAACCGGGCCTGCCGTTCTCGCTGGTGTTTCGCGCCGAGCCCGGCAAGGAAGACACGCTGTTGACGATCGCCTCGGCCTACGAAGCGGCGTCAAAGCGGCGCATTCCGCCACCGGCCTTCGGGCCGCTCCCGACCGCGCGGTAAGGCCGCGCGCGTGCCGTCATTCCAATCCCGCGCCTCTTGCGGCCGCGAGCGAGCTTGCTAAGAACTCCGCCCATGAGCGACCCCTCCGACACCCCGCCCGACCGGCTCTGCAACGATCCGGTCAGCCCCTATTACAATGCCGAAGCGCTCGCGCGCGACGTCGGCATCCGCTTCAAGGGCCAGGAGCGCACCAACGTCGAGGAATATTGCGTCAGCGAGGGCTGGATCCGTGTGGTGGTCGGCAACGCCAAGGATCGCTACGGCAACCCGCTGACCATGAAGATCAAGGGTCCGGTCGAGCCGTATTTCAAGAAGTAGCGACGTCAGGGCGGCGGGATTTTTTCCGGCAACACGCTGGCCGCCAAACTCTGGCGGCCTTGCGTCACCGCAATGATGCTGACCGATTTCGCCGGGATGCGGCTGCCGTTACGATAACCGATCGTGCCGGTCACGCCCGCAAATCCGGTGGTCGCCGCCAGCGCTCGGCGCACCGCCTGCGGCTCGGTGCTGCCGGCCGACGCGATCGCCGCCATCAACAGCCGCGCCGTATCATAGCCGAGCGCCGCGAAGGCGTCGGCCTCCTTGCCCGGATAGGCCTTGGCATAGGCGGCGCGGAACGCCTGCACGCGGGCGTCCGGATTGTCGGCGCCGAGATAGGCGTGGGTGGTGAAATAGATCTTGTCGGCATGCGCGACCTGTTTCCAGGCGGCGCCGATGTCGAGCCCGTCGCCACCGAGGATCGGCGACGCGATGCCGGCCTCGCGCAAGGCCGCAATCGCGGCCGCGACATCGTCGGGCTGCGCCGCGAGGTAGACGAGGTCGGCCGGCGGCAGGTCCCTGACCTTCGCCTTGATGCTCGCGGGCGTGTAAGGCCGAACGGCCAGCACCTTGCCGCCCAGTTGCTTGAACCGGGTCTCGAAATATCCGTGCAGCAGGCGGGCGTAGGATGAGCTTTGCTTGTAGAGCACCACGACCGAGCGGGCCTTAAGCGTCTTGATCGCCCACTCGGCGCCGGCCGCGGCCTGCACATTGTCGCCGAAACAGGCGAGGAACAGATATTGCGGGACTTGCCGCGGCAATTCCGGCGAGGTCGCCCCCGAGGTGAGGAACACGCGCTTGTTTTTCGCGGCGATGGACGCCGCCGCCAGCACCATGTCGGTATCGGAAAATCCGATCAGCCCGGCGATGGTCGTCTCCTGCTTGAAAAGCTTGGCGGTCTCGCGCGCGATGACCTTTGGTTTGGTCTGACCGTCGCGCAGGATGAGCTGCACCGGCCGGCCGAGCACCCCGCCCTTCTTGTTGGCTTCATCGACGGCGAGCCGCGCGCCGCGCGAAGACGGGACATCGAGGTCCTGCTGTCCGCCGGTCAGATTGTACAGCGCGCCGACGATGACCGGACGCTCGGCCGCCGTCGCGCCGGCGGCAGCAAGAGCAAATGCCGCCGCGGCGAGAACCAAAACGCAACCGAAATGTCGAAGACGGTTCCACATCACGGGACGCACCTGTTTCACCTAAGCGATGTCTTAGCATGATTGGCACCGGCAAACGTAGGCTCGGCGTCGTGTTTCTCCGGACCTCAGGCCTGGAAAATCAACATCACAAAAGCGGCGAACAGCATGATGTGCACGATACCTTGCAGGATGTTCGTGCGTCCGCTGGCAAAGGTGACGACGCAGACGGCAAGCGTGACGGCGAGCAAAAGATCGTTGGCGCTGGCGAGCCCGAGATAGACTTCGTGCCTGGTCAGATAGCTGATCCCCAGCATCGTCGGCACCGTCAGTCCGATGGAGGAGAGGACCGAGCCGAGCGCGACATTGATCGAGCGTTGCAGGTTATTGATCAGCGCCGCGCGCATTGCGGCAATGGCTTCCGGCGTGACGACGAGCAAGGCGATGATCACCCCGCCGAGCGCTACCGGCATGCGCAATGTTTCGATCAGGTAGTCGATAGGCTTCGCGAGTTGCTCCGCCAGGAACACCACCGGCAAGATGTAGGCGATCAGCAGCCCGGCGTGCCACGGCAGCGGACCGGGCGCCTCGGCATGGGCGTGACCGACGTCGTCCTCGTCGGAGGCGAAATAGCCGCGGTGGCGACCCGTTTGAATGGCGAGGAACGCGACGTAGAGGGCGACGGAGACAAACACCAAAAAAATCTGCTGCGCGGTGGACAGCGTCGGCCCCTGCGTGGTCGTGGTGAAATTCGGCAGGCTCAGCGTCAGCATAGCCAGCGGAATGATGACGGTGAGATAGGCGTTGGCGCCTTGCAGATTGTAATGCTGCTCGCGGTGCCGCCAGCCGCCGGTCAGCAGCGAGAGGCCGACCATACCGCCCAGGATGATCATGACCACCGCGAACAAGGTGTCGCGCACAAGCTCCGGATTGTTCTCGCCGTGCAGCATGACGGCCGAGATGCTCATGACCTCGACCGCCGTAACGGACAGAGTGAGCACCAGCGTACCGAACGGCTCGCCGAGGATTTCGGCGACGCGGTCGGCGTGCCGGGCGACGGCCAGCGCCGAACCGAGCACGACGCCGAAAAGCCAGGTGAATATGACCGCGAAGCCGACCGGATGCGTCATGAAGGCAAACAGACGCTCGCCCGCGAGGGCGAAGATCGCGCAGGTCGCCAGGCTGACGGCGAGAAACCAGTCGTTGCGAACGGCATGGCCAAGCCCGCCGGCGCGTTCAGGTTTGCGGCGTTTTTTCGCGGATTTTGGAATGGCGGCGCGCCCCGGAGGTTATTGCAGCCACAGTAGCATGAAAAACTCGCCTGCCGCCCCTACTCCGCCGCTTCGCGCTGCGGCCCCGTCGCCGGCCCCACCCGCTCGGCGCAGAACTTGAACTCTGGAATCTTGCCGAAGGGGTCGAGCGCCGGGTTGGTAAGCTTGTTGGCCTCCGCCTCGAAGAAGGCGAAGAGAGAATGCGTCTCAATTCAGCCGCAGCTCGGTGATGTGGCGCGGATCGGGCGCAAGCGCGCCGCGCTCGACGCGCAGGACGATGTCGGTCAGGGTGGCGTTGGCGCGGCAGGCTAGCCCGAGCTTGTCGCCTTCGCGCGCCACCAGGCCGTTCATGAATTCGATCTCGGTGCGACGGCCCTTCTGCATGTCCTGGCCCATGGAGGGACGCTGCCCGGACGCGGTGCGGCCGGCATCCTTGAAGCGCTGCGCGTCGCAGGCCTGCATCGCCGCCTCGTCGCCTTCGCCGGCGTGCGCGATGGTCTCGGGCGCCAGATGCAGGATGTCCTCGAGCTGAAAGCCGAGCGCCTGGCCGACGCGGATTGCCTCGCTGCCGAGCCGCACCGAGAAGCGGCGGATCGGCTCGCTCTTGAGTATGTCGCCGCCGGCAAGGCCGGTGCAGGCGGAGATGCCGTTCTGCATCACGTTGGCGACCAGCTTCGACCAGCGCTCGCCCCACAGATTGCCGGTCACCTTGGCGCTGTCGGCGTAACCGACCAGGCGGCAGACCTCCTCGGCGCGCAGCGTGATGCGGCCATGCACCTCGCCGGCGCGGAATACGGTATGCGCCCCACCGTGCTTGGCAGCGCCGCGATGGATCACACCGGGCTCGGGCAGGTTTACCGTGATGCTGGAGGCGACGCAGCCGAGCGTCTTGCCCCAGCCGACGATTGCGGCGACGGTTTCCTCGTTCATGCAGTTCTGCAGCGAGACCACGTAGCCGTCGGGCGCAAGATATTGCCGGATCAACATGGTGGCCCAGGCGGTGTCGTAGGATTTCATGCAGACGAAGGCGATGTCGACCGGCTTCTCCTTGGCAAGCTGCTGGGCGTCGGTGACGTGCAGCGCGCGCACCGGCACGGTGAATTCCGGCTCCTTCATGGCGTGGGTGACGCGCAGGCCGTGCTGGCGCATGTGCTCGACATGCGCGGGCCAGGGATCGATGAAGGTCACGTCCTCGCCGGCCTGCACCATATGGGCGCCGGCATAACCGCCGACGGCTCCCGCTCCGACAATCGCGATCTTTCGACCCATGCTGTGCTCCCGGCTGCGCTGGAAAGGAAGCGTAGCGCGTCGGGCACGGCGATCACAACGCCGATCTTTGTTTCCTCGCTATGGATTGCCTTGCGCCTCAGTAGCCGCGCACGGCCTTGAGTTCCTCGGCCGACTTGAAGTGCGCGGCGAAGCGCGCCGACATGCGCGTGCCGGGATAGAAAGCCTGCGAATAGGATGGCCGCGCCTTGATACGCCGCCACCAAGCGGACATCTTCGGCAACTCCTTCCAGAGGTAGTCGTAACCCATGTCCTCCATGCGGTCGATGAGCGGCGTCACCTGCGCGTCGACCAGCGTGTACTGCTGGCCCATGATCCAGGGGCCGCCGGTATCGTCCATCGCTTTGTCGATGCGTTCGCAGGTCTGGTGAATCTGATCGAGGGCATGGTCGATTTCGGTTTTGCTGAAACCCTTCTGGGTCATGCGCTCATAAAACTGTTTGCGCAGCGGCAACCGCTCGGCGTGCTTTTTGAAATCTTCGTCACTGGTGTTGGTAAAACGCATGGGCGCGAACAGGTTGGCAAAGCTCGGAACGCGCACGGCGACCGTCGGCACCTCGTCGATGTAGTGCATCCATGCCCGCATGTGCGCGCGGCCGACGCGGTCCGCGGGCGCCAGCGGCGGATCGGGAAACGCCTCCTCCAGATATTCGAGGATGGCCGCGGATTCGATGATCACCGCGCCATCGTGCACGAATGTCGGCACGACGCCGTTTGGGTTGAGCTTGAGATAGCCCGGATCGAGCTGCTCGAACTTGCTGAGATTGACTTCGTGCTCGATCCAGTCTTTGCCGCGCTCCGGCATGCCCTTCTCGGCAAGCGCGAGGCGAACCTTCTGGCTGCAGGTTGAGTGGGCGGTCTGGTACAGTTCGATGGTCATAGGCGTTTCCTTGGACGTTTCCTTGGATGTTTCCTTGGATGTTTCCTTGGGGCATTTCCCCGGCGGCGTTTTTTCAATTGATGAAACCGGCGATCGGACAGGCGCTGGCCGCCAGGAAGGCGGGGCGCTTTTTCAGCGCGCTTGCAATTTTGAAATAGTCGAACGCTTCAGAAAGGCTACTCCGCCGCCTCGCGTTGCGGCGCGGCCTTCTCCACCCGCGCGGCGCAGAACTTGAACTCGGGGATCTTGCCGAACGGATCGAGCGCCGGGTTGGTGAGCTTGTTGGCCGCCGCCTCGAAGAAGGCGAAGGGGATGAACACCACGCCGTCCGGGATGGCGTCGTCCTGGCGCGAGGCCAATTCGACCTCGCCGCGCCGCGTGGCGACGCGCACCATGTCACCCGGCTTGATGCCGAGCTTGGCGAAGGTGCCGCGCGAGAGCGCCGCGATCGCCCCCGGCTCGAGCGCGTCGAGCACGGTTGCGCGCCGCGTCATGGCGCCGGTGTGCCAATGTTCCAACATGCGGCCGGTGGTGAGGATGAACGGATATTCGTGGTCCGGCGTCTCGTTCGGCGGCATAAGCTTGGCCGCCACCAGCTTGCCGAAGCCGCCCGGGCGCGGAAAGCCCTTGTCGAACACCACGTCGCGGCCGGGCACATCGGGCGCGTCGCACGGATAGGTGACCGCGCTCTCGCGCTCCACCCGCTCCCAGGAGATGTTGTTGAGCGAGGGCATCAGCAAGGCCATCTCGGTGTAGATTTCGCTCGGGTGCGTATAGTTCCAGTTCATGCCGATGCGTTTGGCGATCTCCTGGGTGATCCACCAATCGACTTTGGTCTCGCCCGGCAGCGGCAGCGCGGCGCGGCCCATCTGCACCTGGCGATTGGTGTTGGTGACGGTGCCGTCCTTCTCCGGCCAGGCCGAGGCCGGCAGCACCACGTCGGCATAGACGGCGGTCTCGGTGAGGAACAGGTCCTGCACCACCAGATGCTCCAAGTGCGCGAGCGCCTGGCGCGCGTGGTTCAAGTCGGGGTCGGACATCGCGGGGTTTTCGCCCAGGATGTACATGCCCTTGATGATGTCGGCATGCACGGCGCCCATGATCTCGACCACGGTGAGACCCTTGTTGGGATCGAGCTTGGCACCCCAGACATTCTCCACCTTGGCGCGGATGTCGGCATTCTCCACCGACTTGTAGTCGGGGAAGAACATCGGGATCAGCCCGGCGTCGGAAGCGCCCTGCACGTTGTTCTGCCCGCGCAGTGGATGCAGGCCGGTGCCGGGGCGGCCGATCTGGCCGGTGATCAGCGACAGCGCGATCAGGCAACGCGCATTGTCGGTGCCGTGGGTATGTTGCGAGACGCCCATGCCCCAGAAGATGATGGCGCTTTCGGCGCGCGCGAAGGTGCGCGCCACCTCGCGCAGCGTGTCGGCCGGGATGCCGCAGATCGGCGCCATCTCCTCGGGCGTGAAATCCTTGATGTGCTCGGCGAACTGCTCGAAGCCGTCGACATAGGTCTGCACATATTGCTTGTCGTGCAGCCCCTCGGTGACGATGACGTTGAGCATGGCGTTGAGCATCGCCACGTCGGCGCCGTTCTTGAACTGCAGCATGCGCCAGGCGTGGCGCTTGAGCGCCTGCCCGCGCGGATCCATCACGATCAGCTTGGCGCCGCGCTTGGCCGCCTGCTTGAAGAAAGTGGCGGCGACCGGGTGATTTTCGACCGGGTTGCAGCCGATGGCGACAATGACGTCGGAATTCTTGCACTCGTTGAAAGTGGCCGACACCGCGCCGGAGCCGACGCCTTCCAAGCAGCGCGGCGACCGAGGAGGCGTGGCAAAGCCGCGTGCAGTGGTCGACATTGTTGGTGCCGAAGCCGGCGCGCACCAGCTTCTGGAACAAATAGGCCTCTTCGTTCGAGGCTTTCGCCGAGCCGAAACCGGCGAGCCCCTTGGAGCCATCGCGGTCGCGGATTTTCTTTATGCCGGCGGCGGCGCGGTCGAGCGCCTCCTCCCAGGTCGCCGGGCGGAAATGCGTCCACGGGATTGGACGGGTCGATCTGCTCGTGCGGGATTTTCGGCACGCCGTCCTTGCGGATCATCGGCTGAGTCAGGCGCTGCGGATTTGAGACATAGTCGAAGCCGAAGCGGCCTTTCACGCACAACCGGTTCTCGTTGGCCGGGCCGTCGCGCCCGCTGACATAGAGCAGCTTGTCGTCCTTGATGTGATAAGTGAGCTGGCAGCCGACGCCGCAATAGGGGCAAACCGAATCGACGGTGCGGTCGGCGAATTCGGTGCGCACATTGTTGTCGTTGACCACGGTCGCCGGCATCAGCGCGCCGGTCGGGCAGGCCTGCACGCATTCGCCGCAGGCGACGCAGGTCGAGGCACCCATCGGATCGTCGAAGTCGAACACGATCTTCTCGCCGTGGCCGCGGCCGGCCATGCCGATGACGTCGTTGACCTGCACTTCGCGGCAGGCGCGCACACAGAGATTGCACTGGATGCAGGCGTCAAGATTGACCGCCATGGCCGGATGGCTGCGGTCGGGCGCCGGCACGACTTCTTTCTCGCGCTTGGGGAAGCGGCCGGCTTTGACGCCCTGGCGCTTGGCGGTCTTCCAGAATTCGGATTCCGGATCGTGCGCGATCTCGATCGCCGGCTGGTCGGTGACCAACAACTCCGCCACCATCTTGCGCGCCGTCTTGGCGCGCTCGGTTGCCGTCTTGACCTTCATGCCGGGCGTGGGATTTCGAATGCAGCTTGCGGCGAGGACGCGCTCGCCCTCGATTTCGACCATGCAGACGCGGCAATTGCCGTCGGCGCGGTAGCCGGGCTTGGGCGAATAGCACAGGTGCGGCAGCTTGATGTCGAGCCGGCGCGCGGCGCGGAAGATCGATTCGCCTTCGCGGATGTCGATCTCGCGGTCGTCGATGGTGAAGGTGTTGGGCGCTTTTGCGTCGCTATCGGTCATTAGCCCATCCTCACAATGGCTAGTCGGGCGCCACTGCGCGCGATACAGCCTTGCGTTGTGTTGTATTTTTGGTGCAGCCTTATGGAGGCGATGGCCGCCCGGGGAAACGTGTCATGAAGGAAGCGGATCGAATTGCACGCAATAAACAGCGCCTCGGCGAATGCTTTCCAACATTTGCCAAGCGCGTCGCTGCCGTAATTGCGGATATGGAGAAGGAGGGCTTCCGGCCGCGCATTCAAGGCGCCCACCGCACCATCGCCGACCAGAAGATCGCGCATGACACAGGGCATTCGCACGTTCTGTTCGGCTTTCACAACGTCACCAGCAAGGACGGCAAACCCGAATCCCTCGCC
Organism: uncultured Alphaproteobacteria bacterium; assembly: GCA_963727555.1. GTDB lineage: Bacteria > Pseudomonadota > Alphaproteobacteria > Rhizobiales > Xanthobacteraceae > Pseudolabrys. Next base: position 622,890 of record CAVSGT010000004.1, read on the forward strand.
GTCGATTTGCTCGACGACGATCATCCCGACGAAACAGTGTCGCGGAAATACTTGATCACGCTGGCCTCGCTCGCGCAAACTCATGCGCTGCACAGCGGCATTTTCTTCGACTGTCCCGACAAAGTCGCGCTGCAGAAAGCGATCGACAATCTGGACTTCGACATTCACATCAAAATGGGATTTGACCCGACGCATCTGGAGCCGACGGGTATCACGATAGCGCAAGCCGCAGCCGGCCAGCGCCCGGCCTAGTCCGGCTCGCGTTGGACGATCAATCGTGCGTTTCGTGGCGGCGAAGCGGTTCATCGCCAAGTACCCAGCGGTTTCTATAGTTCTTCGGGGAAATATTTCAGCACGCACAATAGCGGATTGGGCGCTGCCTGGCCGAGACCGCAGATCGACGCATCGCGCATGGCGTTCGACAGTTCCGTCAACAGCGCGGGGTCCCAGGGACCTTGCGCCATCAGCTTGACCGCCTTTTCGGTGCCGGCGCGGCACGGCGTGCACTGGCCGCAAGATTCGTCCTCGAAGAACTTCATCAGGTTCAACGCCACGGCCTTCATGTCGTCTTTGTCCGACAGGATCACAACGGCGTGCGAGCCGACGAAACTGCCGTATTGTTCCAGCGTGCCGAAATCGAGCGGAATGTCGGCCATCGACGCCGGCAGGATGCCGCCCGATGCGCCCCCGGGCAGATAGCCCTTAAACGTATGGCCGTCGGTCATGCCGCCGCAGAACTCGTCGATCAGTTCGCGCGCGGTGATGCCGGCGGGCGCGAGCTTGACGCCCGGATTTTTGACGCGGCCGGAGACCGAGAAACTGCGGAAACCCTTGCGGTCGTGGCGGCCCTGCGCGGTCATCCACGCCGCGCCCTTTTCGACAATGTCGCGCACCCAGAACAGCGTCTCGACGTTCTGCTCCAGCGTCGGACGACCGAACAGGCCGACCTGCGCGACATAAGGCGGACGGTGGCGCGGCAGCCCGCGCTTGCCCTCGATCGATTCGATCATCGCCGACTCTTCGCCGCAAATGTAAGCGCCGGCGCCGCGCCGCAGATGCAGCTTGCTGTGCGGCGAAAGCCCCGCGGCCTCGACCTTGGCAATCTCGTCGGCCAGCATCATCCGCAATTCGGGGTATTCGTCGCGGATGTAGAGATAAGTGTCGGCGGCCTCGACCACCCAGGCCGCGATCAGCATGCCTTCGATGAAGCGGTGCGGATCGCGCTCGAGATAGAAGCGATCCTTGAAGGTGCCGGGTTCGCCCTCGTCGGCATTGACCGCGAACAGGCGCGGCGCCGGCTCCGCGCGCACGATCGACCATTTGCGCCCGGTCGGGAAGCCGGCGCCGCCAAGACCGCGCAGGCCGGAGTCGCTCACGCTCTTGATCAGCTCATCGCGCGTGCGCTTACCGGCAAGGCAGTCCTTGAGCAGTGAATAGCCGCCGTTTTTTTGATAGGCGGCGAAATCGGCACCGGGCTTGAAGGCATGCGCGTGCGGCTTGGCTTTGACCGAGGCTGCCACTTTATCGGACGTGGCCTTGAACGTCTGCACGTGGCCGACCGCCACGACCGGCGCGCGATCGCAGGCGCCCATGCAGGGCGCGCGCACCACGCGCACGTCCTTGCCGAGGATCGCCGGCAGCTTCTTCAGCAGCGTCTCCGCGCCGGCCATGGCGCAGGACAACGAATCGCAGACGCGCACGGTCACCGCCGGCGGCGCCGGCCCGTCCTTCACCACGTCGAAATGCGAATAGAAGGTGGCGACCTCGTAGACTTCGGTCAGCGCCATTTTCATCTCGGCGGCGAGCGCGGTGAGATGCGGGGCGGAAAGATGCCCGTAATGATCCTGAATCAGATGCAGATGCTCGATCAGCAGATCGCGCCGGCGCGGCCGGTCGGTGAGCAGCGCGCGCACCTCATCGAGCGCCGCCGGATCGATCTGGCGGCCTTTGGGGGTGCGCGGTGGCCGGCGCCTGCCGGCGCCGCCGCCGGTCATGCGCGGCGGCGTTTGAATATTCATGGCGATCTCCAGACTGCAGATTTGTAACCGTTCTGAACTTCAGACAACCCCGCGCTTGGCATGAGTTGATAGAAAATCTCTATCAATGATATGGTCTTTGCTGCTTATTTCTTGTGCGAGCAGCCGGTCGCCGACCTCCTAAGCGCTTGAAACAAAACGAGTAATGACTTGATCGACAAACTCAGCTTCATCCTGGCGCTGGCGCGCGAGAAGCATTTCGGCCGCGCCGCCGAGGCCTGCGGGGTGACGCAGCCGACGCTGTCGGCGGGCGTGAAGCAGCTCGAGGAGCAAATGGGCGTGCTGCTGGTCAACCGCGGCTCGCGCTTCCAGGGCTTCACGCCGGAGGGCCAGCGCGTGCTGGAATGGGCGCGCCGCATCGTCGGCGACACCCGCAACATGCGCGAGGAGATCAATTCGCTGCGTCACGGATTGACCGGCCGGCTGCGCATCGCCGCCATCCCGACCGCGCTGGCGATGGTGGCGGCGCTGACCACGCCCTATCGCGAGCGCCATCCCAACGTTCAATTCACCATCTATTCGCGCAACTCGCTCGAAGTGCTCGAGCTCCTGGAAAATCTCGAGATCGAGGCCGGCATCACTTATGTCGAGAACGAGCCGCTCGGGCGCGTGAGCACCGTGCCGCTCTATCACGAGCGCTATCGGCTGCTCACCTCGGCCGACGCGCCGCTCGGCAACCGCGACAAGGTCACCTGGGCGGAGGTGGCGCAAGTGCCGCTCTGCCTGCTCACGCCCGACATGCAGAACCGGCGCATCATCGACCGCCTGCTCAAGAGCGCGGGCGGCGAGTCGCGGCCGACGCTGGAATCGGATTCCATGATCCTGCTGTTCGCGCATGTGCGCACCGGCCGCTGGGCGAGCGTGATGCCGGCGCGGCTGGCGGAGACGCTGGGCCTCACCGACACCATCCGCGCCATTCCGATCGTTCAGCCGGAGGCGGTGCAGACCATCGGCCTGGTGGTGCCGGCGCGCGAGCCGATGACGCCGATCACCGCCGCGCTGGTGGAGGCCGCCAAGCGCGTGGCGCCGATGCTGGATTGACGGAACGCTATTTCCACAATCCATAGCCCAATGCTATGGCGCGCTGTGAATTTCATTTCGCGTCCGCCAACTGATCGATTGATTCAAAACCACCGCGCGCGTATTTCAAAGACGATCAGCGCCGGCTCATTTCGATCGGGATGCCTCAGCGATGCCACGCAGTTTCGTCTACGGGACGGTGCGCGATTCGAAGCGAACCGCGATCTACGTGATCCGCGTCAAGGACGAGGAGATCGATTCCTTCGAGGCCGACGAGATCGCCGAACGCATGCGTGAGAAGATCCAGTCGCGCGGCGATCTCGCCGCCGACGTTGTCGTGGTTGCCGGCGACGCCAAGGAAACCCTTCGCCTTTACGGGATTCCCTATTCGGTCGGGCGCGTGCGCACCGCCATGTTCAACGCCGCCATCAGCTGGCAGCCGATTGAGCTGGAGTGAAGCTCTTTCCCTCCCCCCGCTGGTGCGGGGCGAGGGAGACCCTACGCCACCTTCACGTCCAGGTGGCGGAACATGGCCTTGCGGGCTTCCTCGTCGAACTCGGCCTTGAACTTGTGCTTGTCGCGCATCGCGTTGGCACGCGCGGCCGCCGGCCGGGCGGAAACCTCGTCGACCAGCCGCTTCACGTTCGGGAACTTGTCCCAGGCGCCTTCGCCGAGCACGTGCGGAACGAGCCGCGCCCAGCCCCACACCGCCATGTCGACGATGCCGTAGGCGTCGCCGACCATGTATTTATGATTGGCCAGCCGCGCATCGAGAATGCCGTAGTGGCGCTGCGCCTCGTACATGTAGCGGTTTGTGGCGTAGTCGTTTCCTTTCGGCGCGTAGTTGCGGAAATGCACCGACTGGCCGGAGAACGGCCCGACGCCGGAGGCAACGAACATCAGCCACGACAACAATTCGCCGCGCAGTTTCGGCGTATTGGCGGGCAGGAATTTGCCGGTCTTCTCGGCGAGAAAAAGCAGGATGGCGTTCGAATCGAACACGGTGGCGTCGCCGTCGACGATCGCCGGCACCTTGGCGTTCGGATTGATGGCGAGGAATTCCGGCTTGTGCTGCTCGCCCTTGCGCGTGTCGACCGGGATCGGCTCGTAGGCGAGCTCGCACTCCTCCAGCATCAGCGCGACCTTCATCGGATTGGGCGCGCCGCTGTAGTAGAACTTGATCATGTCATTCCCCCTAGTTCAAAGAGCGGCGCGCATAGCATCATCCCGCTCAATGCCGCGCAAGCGGGTATCAAGCAGATGTGAGTGCCCGCACGCGCAGGTAGCGAGCGAAAAAAATCAGAACAACCCGACGATGCGGCCGTCCGGCCCGACGTCGATGGCGTCGGCCGCCGGCACGCGCGGCAGGCCGGGCATGGTCATGATCTCACCGCAGACCACCACCACGAACTCGGCGCCGGCCGACAGCCGCACCTCGCGCACCGGAATGGTGAAGCCCGAAGGGGCGCCTTTGGAATCGGCGCTGGTGGTGAAGCTGTACTGCGTCTTGGCGATGCAGACCGGCAGATGGCCGTAACCCATGCTCTCGAAATTGGCGAGCTGGTCGCGCACCGCCTTTGACGCCTCGATGTCCTTGGCGCCGTAGATCTCCTTGGCGATGGTGCGCGCTTTTTCCAACAGTGGCATCTCGTCCGGATAGAGCAGCTTGAGCTTGCTCTTGCCGCTCTCGACCACCTTGACCACGGCGCTTGGCGACGTCGGCGGCGCCCTCGCCGCCCATGGCCCAATGGTCGGCCATCAGCGCCTCGACGCCGAGCTTGGCGCAGGCCTCCTTGACCAGCGCGATCTCGGCCTCGCTGTCGGCGGAGAAGCGGTTGATCGAAACCACCGGCACCAAGCCGAACTTCTTCATGTTCCCGACATGGCGCTCAAGATTGGCCATGCCGGCGGCGAGCGCCTTCAGGTCTTCCTTCTTGAGGTCGTCTTTCTTGACGCCGCCGTGCATCTTGAGCGCGCGGATGGTGGCGACCAGCACCACGCAGTCGGGCGCCAAGCCGGTCTTGCGGCACTTGATGTCGAGGAATTTCTCGGCGCCGAGGTCGGCGCCGAAGCCCGCTTCGGTCACAACGTAATCGGTGAGCTTGAGCGCGGTGGTGGTGGCGAGCACCGAGTTGCAGCCATGCGCGATATTGGCGAAGGGGCCACCATGGATGAAGGCGGGCGTGCCCTCCAGCGTCTGCACTAGGTTGGGCGACAAGCGCGTCCTTCAGAAGCGCGGTCATCGGCCCGTGCCCTTTGACGTCGCCGGCGCGCACCGGCTTGCGGTCGCGGGTATAGCCGATGACGATCTTCGACAGGCGCTCTTTCAAATCTTCGAGGTTCTTGGCCAGACAGAAGATCGCCATCACCTCGGAGGCGACGGTGATGTCGAAGCCGTCCTCGCGCGGGAAGCCATTGGCCACGCCGCCGAGCGAATTGATGATCGAACGCAGGGCGCGTTCGTTCATGTCGATGGCGCGCCGCCAGGCGACGCGGCGCGAATCGAGACCGAGGGCATTGCCCCAATAAATGTGATTGTCGATCAGCGCCGCGAGCAGATTATTGGCGGTGCCGATGGCGTGAATGTCGCCGGTGAAATGGAGATTGATGTCCTCCATCGGCACCACTTGAGCATAGCCGCCGCCGGCGGCGCCGCCTTTGACGCCGAAGCACGGCCCGAGCGAGGGCTCGCGCAGGCACAGCATCGCCTTCTTGCCGATCTTGTTGAGCGCATCGGTGAGACCGACGGTGGTGGTGGTCTTGCCCTCGCCGGCCGGCGTCGGGGTAATGGCACTGACCAGGATCAACTTGCCGTTCGGCCGGCTCTGCAGCTCCTTGATGTAGTTCATCGACACCTTGGCCTTGTAGTGGCCGTAAGGGTCGAGGTTCTCGGGCGCGATGCCGAGCTTTTCCTTGGCGAGTTCCATGATCGGCCGCGGCTTGGCGGCCTGGGCAATTTCGATGTCGGACTTCGGATTTTGGTGCTGCGAGGCGGGCATGGGGGGATTTTCCAATATTGAGTCAGGGATGAATCTCTGCCGTCATGCCCGCGAAAGCGGGGACGACACTGCGTAGTGGCTTCGGTCAGTCACGCGAACCTCGCCCCGGTCGCGAGTTTCGTAGAAGCAATGAACTCGGAAGCGTCGATCTTCTTAGCCCCGTCCGGCTGCACGCGGGTGACTTTGAAGCGGCCGTCGGCGCAGACCACGGTGAAGCTGTCGGCATCGACCGCGACGATCTCACCGAGCTTGCCGGCGATACCCTTGGGGTCCTTGGCCGGCAGCGGCTTGGCGTCGAAAATCTTCAGCGTCTTGCCGTCCAGCGTGGTCCAGGCGCCGGGCGCCGGATTGCAGCCGCGAATGAGCGGGTCGATCTGCCGCCAGGACTTGCCCCAGTCGATCTTGGCATTGCCGGGCCCGCAGCGGCCTTCATAGGTCGCTTTCGATTCGTCCTGCTTGATGCGCGGGGCCTTGCCGGCTTTCACCAGGTCGACGGATTCGAGCATGGCTTCGACGCCCATCGGGAACAGGCGATCGAAATAGACGGTGCCGAGCGTGTCGGTATCCGAAATCGGCGTCTTCTTCTGCATGAGGACGTCGCCGGTATCGAGACCGTTGTCGGGCCAGAAGATCGACAGGCCGGTTTCCTTTTCGCCCAGGATGATCGGCCAGTTGATCGCGCTGGCGCCGCGATAGGCCGGCAGCAGCGAGGGGTGATACTGGATCGAGCCGTGGGTCGGGACGTTGAGGAAATCCTCCGGCACGAACAGCGTGACGAAGGCCATGACCTGCAGGTCGGGCTTGAGCGCCTTGAACTCGTCCCACACCTTCGGATCTTTGTAGGTCGACGGTTGATAGACCGGCAGCTTGGCGGCCAGCGCGGCTTCCTTCAGCGGATCGGCTTTGGCGCCCGGCTTCTCCGGCGCGACATAGACGGCGACCACTTCCTCGCCGCGCTTCAACAGCGCCTCCAGCACGGCCTTGCCGAAGGCCTGCTGGCCGTGAACCACGATACGCATACGCTTCCCTCCCTCATCCGCTCATGCCCGCGCAAGCGGGCATCCAGCGCTTCTCAAGTCTGGGTCCCCGCTTGCGCGGGGACGAACGGTGTCATTACGCCGCCGCTTTCGACTTGTCCGGCGCTGTGATCGCTCCCGAATTCTTGATCTCGGCGATCTCCGACGATTTGTAGCCGAGCACTTTGGTCAGAATCTCCTCGGTGTGCTCGCCGAGCAGCGGCGAGCGCCGCACGTCGGCGGGCGAATCCGACAGCTTGATCGGATTGCCGACGGTCAGGTACTTGCCGCGGGTCGGGTGATCGACCTCGACCACGGTGCCGGTCGCGCGCAGCGATTGCTCCTCGGCGATCTCCTTCATCGACAGGATCGGCCCGCAGGGGATGTCGTGCTTGTTGAGCTCGTCCATGGCCTCGAACTTGGTTCGCTGCATGGTCCACTGCTCGATGCGCGCGAAGATCTGCTTGAGCTTGGGCAGCCGCGCCTTCGGCGTGGCGTATTCCGGATCGGTCTTCCAGGTGGGCTCGCCGATCACGTCGCAGATCGCCTGCCAGACCGGCGCCTGGGTGATGAAATAGAGATAGGCGTCGGGGTCGTTTTCCCAGCCCTTGCACTTGATGATCCAGCCCGGCTGACCGCCGCCCGAGTCGTTGCCGGCGCGCGGCACCGCGTCACCGAACGGAACGCCCTCGCCGTACTGGCTGTACTCGGTGAGCGGCCCATGCGTGAGGCGTTGCTGGTCGCGCAGTTTCACGCGCGCAAGATTGAGCACGCCGTCCTGCATGGCGCAGAGCACCTTCTGCCCGCGCCCGGTGCGGTTGCGCTGAAAGAGTGCCGCCATGATGCCGAGCGCGAGATGCAAGCCGGTACCGGAATCGCCGATCTGCGCGCCGGTGACCAGCGGCGGACCCTCGCGGAAACCGGTGGTCGAAGCCGAGCCGCCCGCACATTGCGCGACGTTCTCATAGACCTTGCAATCCTCGTACGGCCCGGGGCCGAAGCCTTTGACCGAGGCGACGATCATGCGCGGGTTGGTCTTGTGGATGTGGTCCCAGGTCAAGCCCATGCGATCGAGCGCGCCGGGCGCGAAGTTCTCGACCAGCACGTCGCAGGTCTTGATCAGGCGCTCGAGTATTTCCTTGCCCTTGGCGTTCTTGGAATCGATGGTGATCGAGCGCTTGGAGCCGTTGAGCATGGTGAAATAGAGGCTGTCGGCATTGGGCACATCGCGCAGCTGGCCGCGCGTGATGTCGCCGACGCCGGGGCGCTCGACCTTGATCACGTCGGCGCCCATGTAGGCAAGCAGCTGGGTACAGGTCGGGCCGGACTGCACATGCGTGAAGTCGAGGATGCGCAAGCCGTCGAGCGCATGGCCGGCCTGGCCGTACGGCTTGTTGCTGGCCCGAGGCAGGCCGTTGCCATTCGCCTTCTTCGCCGGCTTTTTCGCGCGGGCGAGCTTCACCACCTTGCGCGCCGGTTTTTTCGCCGCGGCTTTGCCCTTGGCGGCTTTCGCCTTACTCGGTTTCTTCTTGGCCATGTCCAATTCTCCACTATTTCTTGCGAAGCGCGCTTTGCGGGTTGAGGTTGCCGATGCGGCCGCTCTCGCTGCCGGCCGCCGGATCGATCACCGCGTTGATGAGGGTCGGCTGGCCTGAGTCCATCGCGGCGTTGACCGCGCGCTTGAGCTCGTCGGGACTCGTCGCATTGACGCCGACGCCGCCGAAGGCCTCGATCATCTTGTCGTAGCGCGAGCCCTTGACGAACACGGTTGTCGCCGGGTCCGCGCTCGCGGAATTGACGTCGGTGCCGCGGTAGATGCCGTCGTTGTTGAAGATGACGACGCAGACCGGCAGCTTGTACCGGCAGACCGTCTCGATTTCCATGCCGGAGAAGCCGAAGGCCGAATCGCCCTCGACGGCGAGCACGGGCTTGCCGGTTTCGATCGCGGCCGCGATGGCGTATCCCATGCCGATGCCCATGACGCCCCAGGTGCCGACATCCAGGCGCTTGCGCGGCTGATAGATGTCGATGACGCCGCGCGCGAGATCGAGCGTGTTGGCGCCTTCGTTGACCAGGATGGCGTCCGGCCGCTCCTTGATGATGGTGCGCAGCACGCCAAGCGCGCCGTGATAGTCCATCGGCGAGTTGTTGTTCATCAGGCGCGGCGCCATCTTTGCAACGTTGTCTTCGCGCTTCTTGCTGATCGCGCTCACCCAATCGGCCGGCGGGGCCGGCCACTTGCCGCCCATGCCGTCGAGCAGAGCCGACACGCAGGAGCCGATGTCGCCCACCACCGGCGCGGCGATCTCGACGTTTGAGTCCATCTCCTTCGGCTCGATGTCGATCTGGATAAACTTCTTCGGGGCCTCGCCCCAGGGCTTGCCCTTGCCGTGCGACAGAAGCCAGTTGAGGCGGGCGCCGATCAACATGACGACGTCGGATTCTTTCAGCACCGTCGAACGCGCCGCGCCCGCGCACTGCGGATGCGTATCGGGCAACAGGCCCTTGGCCATGCTCATCGGCAGGAACGGAATGCCGCTTTTTTCGACCAAAGCGCGGATCGCATCGTCGGCCTGCGCGTAGGCCGCGCCCTTGCCCAGGATGATCAGGGGGCGCTTGGCGCTCTTGAGCACGTCGAGGGCGCGCTTGACCGCATCGGGAGCCGGAATCTGCGCCGGCGCCGGATCGATGACTTTGACGAGCGACTTCTTTCCAGCCTCCGCGTTCATCACCTGGCCGAAAAGCTTGGCCGGCAGATCGAGATAGACGCCGCCCGGACGCCCCGAAACCGCGGCGCGGATCGCGCGCGCGAGACCGATGCCGATGTCGGCGGCATGCAGCACACGGAAAGCCGCCTTGCAGAGCGGCTTGGCGATGGCGAGTTGATCCATCTCCTCGTAGTCGCCCTGCTGCAAGTCGACGACCTCACGCTCGGAGGAGCCCGAGATCAGGATCATCGGGAAGCAGTTGGTGGTGGCGTGGGCAAGCGCGGTGAGGCCGTTGAGAAAGCCGGGCGCCGACACCGTCAGGCAGATGCCCGGCTTCTTGGTCAGGAAGCCGGCGATTGCCGCGGCGTTGCCGGCATTCTGCTCGTGCCGGAACGAGATGACACGGATGCCCGCAGCCTGCGCCATGCGGCCGAAGTCCGTAATCGGAATGCCGGGCACGCCGTAGATCGTGTTGACGCCGTTGAGCTTGAGCGCGTCGATGATGAGGTGAAAGCCATCCGTCAACTCTTGCTCCGCGTCGGCCGCAGTCGCGGGTTTTTCTTTCACTGCTGCATCAGCCATGACTGGCCTCCCGTTTGTTCTTTTCGGACATTCAGTTTGCGCATGATCTTTTCCGAAAACCGGTACCCACTTTTCGGGATCATGCGCTAGTCCAGATAGTCGGCAAATCGCGCCACGTGATCGGCAAGGCCGAGGGCGTGGTCGCGCACCAGTTCTTCCGCGCGATCGGTATCGCGCGCTTCCAAAGCTTCGATGATGTTCATGTGGTCGCGGATCGAGCGGTCGGCGCGGTCCTTCTCGCCGATGGTCTTGCGCCGGATCATCCGCATGTGGGTGAACAGGTTCTCGGCGAGGGCGATCAGCACGGCGTTGCGGCTGAGCCGGATGATGGTCTGATGGAATTCGATGTTGACGTCGGAATATTCGTCGAGATGGGCGCGCAGCTTGCCGCCATCGAAGGTCGCGAACATGCGCCGCAGGCCGGCAATATCCTCGTCAGTCGCGGTTTCGGTGATCAAGCGTGCCGCCATGCTTTCGAGCGCCGCCCAAGCGGCGATCAACTCGATCGCCTCGCGCTTGGTCTTGCGCACCACGTAGATGCCGCGCCGCGGCACCGAACGCACGAAGCCTTCGCTCTCGAGCTGCGCCATCGCCTCGCGCACCGGCGTGCGGCTGATGCCGAAGTCCTGCGCCAGCTTGCGCTCGTCGAGCCGGATGTCGTCGCGGCTGCGGTAGATGTCCATCGCCACGATGGCGTTCTTCAAGGCGGCATAGGCCTGGTGCTTGAAGCTGGGCACCACGTCGATGGGCGCGATGGTCGGCTGGTGCGCGGCGGCGGGCGCGACCGGCGACGGCCGGGCGCGCGCACGCAGATTGGCGCGGCGGGAGGGGTGGCTGCTCATGTCTGGTATACAATATGCCAGAAGCCCTGACGGACGCAACCCGGCTCGAAAAGCCCAATAACAGGTGGCGCAATGACGGCGCCAACCGGGTCCTGTCGGCCCGTCAGCCGTTCCGGTCATGCCGGCGCATGGGCCCGACGCTCCTTGACGAGAACATCAACGGTGGGCGGACGCCGCGGGGACGACGGGTCCAAAAAACGATGCCGCCCGCGGCTTGCGGCGCGGGCGGCTTCTTGAAGATGGAAACGCCGGCGGCGGGTGCAATCACTCCGCCGGCTTCAACCTGCCGGCGCGTATGCGCGTCATGAGCGAGCCGAACAGTTTGGAGATCAGCGGCCAGAACAGCATCACCATGCTGAGCGCAGTGATGGAGCCGACCAGTCCGTTCGACCAGAAGGTCGAAATGTCGCCTTGCGAGCCGATCATCGACTGGCGGAACGAGCTCTCGGCGCGGCCGCCCAGCACGATCGCCAGCACCATCGGCGCCAGCGGATAGTCGAGCTTCTTGAACAGATAGCCGATGATGCCGAACATGACCATGAAGATGAGGTCGGCGGGCGCGTTCGACAGCGTGTAGGAGCCGATGGCGCAGACCACGATGATGATGGGCGCGATGATCGAGAACGGAATACGCATGATGCTCGCCCACAGCGGCACCGTGGAGAGCACGATCGCCAGACCCACCAGGTTGCCGAGATAGATCGACGCGATCAGGCCCCAGACGAAGTCCGGCTGTTCGACGAACAGCAGCGGGCCTGGCTGCAGGCCCCAGATCAGCAGGCCGCCGAGCAGCACCGCTGCGGTCGGCGAGCCGGGAATGCCGAGGGTGAGCATGGGCAAGAGTGCGCTGGTGCCGGCGGCATGCGCCGCGGTTTCCGGCGCCACCACGCCTTCGAGTTCGCCGGTGCCGAACTTGGCGCCGTTCTTAGAGAAGCGCTTGGCGAGACCATAGCTCATGAACGACGCCGGCGTGGCGCCGCCGGGCGTGACGCCGAGCCAGATACCGACCGCGGTGCCGCGGATGATGGTGACCCAGAATTTCGGCAGTTTTTTCCAGGTCTGCCAAACGACGAACGGATTGATCTTGGCGCTGCGGCCTTCAAAGTGCAGCCCTTTCTCGATCGTCACCAGGATCTCGCCGATGCCGAACAGGCCGATGACCGCGATCAGAAAGTGGAAGCCGGTCAACAGCGTCTCGGTGCCGAAGGTAAGCCGCAAGCCGCCGGTGATCTCGTCGGTGCCGACGCTGGCAAAGGCGAAGCCGAGCATCATCGCCGAGATGACCTTGAACGGCGACTGCCGGCCCATGCCGACGAAGCTGCAAAAGGTCAGCAGGTAGACCGAGAAATATTCCGGCGGACCGAAATCGAGCGCGAAATTGGCGACGATCGGCGCCAGGAAGGTCAGCATGATCGTCGCAAAAAGGGCGCCGATGAACGACGAACTGAGCGAAGCCGTGAGCGCCTCGCCGGCGCGGCCCTCTTTGGCCAGCGGATGGCCGTCGAATGTCGTGGCCACCGACCATGGTTCGCCGGGGATGTTGAACAGGATGGCGCTGATGCAGCCGCCGAACAAAGCGCCCCAATAGATCGCCGCCAGCATGATGATGGCGGTGGTGGGCGGCATCGAGAAGGTCAGCGGCAGCAGAATAGCGATGCCGTTGGCGCCGCCGACGCCGGGCAGGAAGCCGAGCAGAACGCCGAATAGGATGCCGACCACCATGTAGCCCAAGTTCATGGGCGTCAGCAGCACCTCAAAGCCGTGCATCAATGAAAAGAACGCGTCCAACGAGGCCTCCGTCAGCTGGTGCAGCGCACCGGCACACCCTTTTTATTTGCTCTTGCACTCATCCGATTGCTGGCATCTTACGGGGCCTCAATAGCCGAGCCATGCCTCGAAAGGTCCCTTCGGCAACGGCACCAAGAACCAAATTTCGAACACGACGAACAATACGATCGGGACGCCCAGCGCCACCGGTATCGTCTTGTAGAGCGAATAGCGGCCGTGCCAGATCATGAAGAAGCCGATGAACAGCGCCATCGAGATGTAGATGCCGATGTAGATCGCCAGGATGACGAAGATGGTCATCGGGATCAGCACCTGCAGGATCATGATCAGCTCGCCGTGCGCAACGAATATGCCGCCGTCGCCGGCGCGCCGTGACAGCAGATTCTGCAGCAAAGTAACGCTGCTGGTGACGAGCATGATCAGCGAGATGTAGAACGGGAAATAGCCGGAATCCGGCCCGACATTCTTTGCCCAGCCGGCACCGAGCCGATAGCTGGAGATCATCACCACCAGCGCGACGGCCATCAGCGCCAGCGCGACCGCGATGTTTACGGTGCGATTTGAAACGACGCCGCCTGACGGGTCTTCGTTATTGGAGCCGTGACTCATTCGCGTGCAACTCGTGCCCGGTGGACAGTTCTATAGCCTAGGCGGCCTGCATAGCGGCGGCCGCACCCTCAAACAAGAGACTGCGGGAGCGCCGCAACTTCGGCGCTCCCGCAACGTAAGGGGGCTTTAGGAGCCCTTATGCAGGAAGCCGGCCTTTTCCATCAACTGATGATGGACGGCGGCGGCATCCGTCAGCCACTTATGGAAGTCTTCGCCGGTCATGAAGCTCTGGTTAAAGGCGCCCTTTTCCATGAACGCCTTCCATTCCGGCGTGGCCCGAACCTTCGTGAGCAGGTCCACATAGTAGGCGACGACGTCCTTCGACACGCCGGGCGTCGTCATGATGCCGCGCAACATCAGGTATACGATATCGAGATTCTTCGACTTGCAGGTCGGGATATCGTGCCACGCCATATCCTTGGTGATCTTGGCGGTATAGGGCATGGGCTTACTATCGAACACGCAGAGCGGCCGCGTGCTGCCGGCACGCCAGTGCGCGACTTGCTCGATCGGATTGTTGACGGTCGAGTCGATATGGCCGCCGACGAGCTGAGTGGCGACGGTGCCGCCGCCTTTGTAGGGCACGTAGGTGAACTTATCGCCGGTCTTCTGTTCGATGGCGGCGGTGATGATCTGGTCTTCCTGCTTGGAGCCGGTGCCGCCCATCTTCATTTTGCCGCCGGCTTTCTTGACCGCGGCCAGATACTCGGCCGGGGTCTTGTAGGGCGTCTTCGAATTCACCCAGAACACGAACTCGTCGAGCGCCATCATGGCGATCGGCGTGTAGTCCTTCCAGGAAAACGGCGAGCCGGTGGCGAGCGGCGTCGTGAACAGGTTGGAGAGCGTGATGATGATCTTGTGCGGATCGTTCTTGTGGTTCTTGATGTAGAGGAAGCCCTCGGCGCCGGAACCGCCTTTCTTGCTGATGACGACCATCGAGGTCGGCAGCAGATTATGCTTTTGGATGATGCCTTGGATGAGCTGCGCCATCTGGCCGGCGCCGCCGCCGAT
>CAVSGT010000004.1:647500-684235 GCA_963727555.1 uncultured Alphaproteobacteria bacterium
CGGCTCGCACGTGCACTACGAAATTCGCGTCAACGGCCGCTTTGTCGATCCGATGCGCATCAAGCTGCCGCGCGGGCGCGTGCTGACAGGCAAGGTCTTGGCCGATTTCGAAAAGGAACGCGAACGGCTCAACGGCATCATGGCGCGCAAGCCGGCGCGTTTGGCCTCGAGTGCACCGGCAGTGCGATAATCACCGCGCGTCATCATCCGCGAAAGCGGACGATCCGGTAGCCACTTTCCTGTCTTTACAATGAAGCCTCTCGAATACCGGATGCCCCGCTTGCGCGGGGCATGACAGCATTGGTTGTTTCGCGCGGTGCGCCTGGTTACGCCGCCTGCGCCAGCTTGCCGTTGAAGGTGAGGCCCTGCTTGTTGGCCGAGACGGTGACCTTTTCGCCGTCCTTGAGCGAGCCGGCGAGGATCATCTCGGCGAGCGGGTCCTGCACCGCCTTCTGGATCACGCGCTTCAAGGGTCGCGCACCATAGGCCGGATCCCAGCCCTTGTCGGCGAGCCAATCGCGCGCGCCCGTCTCCAGCGTGATGACGATCTTGCGATCGTCCAAGAGCTTCTGCAGGCGCTTCATCTGGATATCGACGATGCGGCCCATCTCGGCCTTCTTCAGCCGGTGGAACAGGATGATCTCGTCCACGCGGTTAAGGAATTCGGGCCGGAATGCCGCGCGCACCACCGCCATCACCTGATCCTTGACCGCGTCGGTGTCCTGACCTTCCGGCTGGTTGACCAGGAAGTCCGCGCCCAAGTTGGAGGTCATCACGATCAGCGTGTTGCGGAAGTCGACGGTGTGGCCCTGGCCGTCGGTGAGACGCCCGTCGTCGAGCACTTGCAGCAGGACGTTGAACACGTCCGGATGCGCCTTCTCGATCTCGTCGAACAGCACCACCTGATAGGGCCGGCGCCGCACCGCTTCGGTCAGCGCACCGCCTTCCTCATAGCCGACATAGCCGGGAGGCGCGCCGATCAGGCGGGCCACCGCGTGCTTTTCCATGTATTCCGACATGTCGATGCGGATCAGCGCGTTTTCGTCGTCGAACAGATATTCCGCCAACGCCTTCGTCAGCTCGGTCTTGCCGACGCCGGTCGGCCCCAAGAACATGAACGAGCCGATCGGGCGGTGCGGATCCTGCAAGCCGGCGCGGGCGCGCCGCACCGCGGTCGAAACCGCCTGTACGGCTTCCTTCTGGCCGATGACGCGCTTGGCGAGCTCGTCTTCCATGCGCAGGAGCTTTTCCTTCTCGCCTTCCAGCATCTTGTCGACCGGCACGCCGGTCCAGCGTGAGACCACGCCGGCGATGTGGTCAGCCGTCACGGTCTCCTCGACCATGGCGCTCTTACCTTCGCTGGCCTCGACCTCTTTCAGCTTCTTTTCCAGTTCCGGGATGCGGCCATAGGCCAGCTCGCCGGCCTTCTGGTACTCGCCCTTGCGCTGGGCGTTGGCCAATTCAGCGCGCAAATGATCGAGCTCGGTCTTGAGCTTCTGCGCATCCGAGAGCTTTTCCTTTTCCGACTTCCAGCGGCTGGTGAGATCGGCCGACTGCTTCTCCAGCGATTTCAATTCGCTTTCCAGATTCTTCAGCCGATCCTTGGAACCGGGATCGGTTTCCTTCTTCAGCGCTTCCTGCTCGATCTTCAGCCGCACCACTTCGCGGTCGATGGTGTCGAGCTCTTCCGGCTTGGAATCGACCTGCATCTTTAGGCGCGCCGCCGCCTCGTCCACGAGGTCGATGGCCTTGTCGGGCAGGAAACGGTCGGTGATGTAGCGGTTCGACAACGTCGCGGCGGCGACGATCGCCGAGTCGGCGATGCGCACGCCGTGGTGCTGCTCGTATTTGTCCTTCAGGCCGCGCAGGATCGAGACGGTGTCCTCGACCGTCGGCTCGCTCACAAAGACCGGCTGGAAGCGCCGCGCCAAGGCGGCATCCTTTTCGACGTGTTTCTTGTATTCGTCGAGCGTGGTGGCGCCGATGCAATGCAGCTCGCCGCGCGCCAGCGCCGGCTTCAGCAAATTGGAGGCGTCCATGGCGCCGTCGGCCTTGCCGGCGCCAACCAGCGTGTGCATCTCATCGATGAACAGGATGATGCCGCCGTCCGAGGACGTCACTTCCTGCAGCACGGCTTTCAGCCGCTCCTCGAATTCGCCGCGATATTTGGCGCCGGCGATCAGCGCGCCCATGTCGAGCGCCATCAGCTTCTTGTCCTGCAGGCTTTCCGGCACGTCGCCATTGACGATGCGCTGCGCCAGGCCTTCGACAATGGCCGTCTTGCCGACGCCGGGCTCGCCGATCAGCACCGGATTGTTCTTGGTCCGGCGCGAGAGCACCTGGATGGTGCGGCGGATTTCCTCGTCGCGGCCGATGACCGGATCGATCTTGCCGTCGCGCGCGGCTTGCGTCAGGTCTCGCGCATATTTCTTCAGCGCGTCATAGGCGTTTTCGGCCGAAGCCGAATCGGCGGTGCGCCCCTTGCGCAGCGCGTTGATCGCGGCATTGAGACTCTGCGGCGTCACGCCGGCCGTTTTCAGGATCTTGCCGGCCTCGCTGTCCTTCTCCAGCGCCAGCGCCAACAGCAGGCGCTCGACGGTGACATAGGAATCGCCGGCCTTCTCGCCGGCTTTTTCGGCGGCGTCGAACACGCGGGCGAGCGACTGCGCCAGATAGACCTGGCCGGCGCCCGCACCCGAAACCTTCGGCAGCTTGTTGAGCGCCGCTTCAACCGCCTGCAGCGCCTGGCGGGAATTGCCGCCGGAACGGTCGATCAGGCCGGCCGCCAACCCTTCCGGATCGTCGAGCAGAACCTTGAGCAGATGCTCGGGGCTGAATTGCTGGTGGCCCTCGCGCTGGGCCAAAGATTGGGCGGATTGCACGAAACCGCGGGCGCGGTCGGTGTATTTCTCGAAGTTCATTGCGTCTACTCCCTCGGCCCTTAAAGGCGCCGGTCATTTGCGTTTGAGCATGATCTTGTCCGAAAACCGGTCCCCACTTTTCGGGGTCATGCTCTGGCGGGTCCCCTAAGGCGGCCCGCCGAGGTTTATGTGGGGTGCAAATATTGCAGTTTGAAGAGGCAGCCGGCTTGATATAGCTCAGTTTTATAAAGCCCCGTTGCCGGAAAAACGTCGAAATACCAATGACAAGCAAGGTAGCGCGGATCGACGCCATTTACCGTTATCCGGTCAAGGGTCTCTCACCCCAGCCCCTGCCCCGGACCCGGCTCACCATCGGGCAAACCCTGCCGGCCGACCGGCTCTATGCCATCGAAAATGGTCCTTGCGGCTTCGATCCCGCCGCACCCGCTTACTTTCCCAAGCAGCGTTTCCTGATGCTGATGCGCAACGAACGGCTGGCCGCGCTGCGCACCGATTATGACGAGCAAAGCCACACGCTCACCGTCCAATCCGAGGGCCGCGAAGCCGCGCGCGGCGACCTGCGGAGCGCCGAAGGGCGCGCTGCGATTGAAGAGTTCTTCGCGACATACTGCGCCGACGAGTTGCGCGGGCCGCCCAAGGTGCTGTTCGGCGAAGGGCACAGCTTCTCCGACGTGGCGAAGAAAGTGGTCTCCATCATCAACCTCGCCTCGGTGGCCGCGGTGGAGAATGCCATAGGGCGCCCGGTGAACCCTTTGCGTTTCCGCGGCAATCTCTATGTCGCCGGCTGGCCGGCCTGGCACGAGTTCGATCTGCTCGGCGCTGAGATCGCCATCGGCGACGCACGGCTCAAGGTCGTCAAACGCATCCAGCGTTGCGCCGCCACCAATGTCGATCCCGACAGCGGCATCCGCGATTTGACGATCCCGAAGACCTTGCTGGAAAGCTTCGACCACACCGATTGCGGCGTCTATGCCGAGGTGGGTGCGGCGGGCGACATCGCCGTCGGCGATACGCTGTACACAGCCGGCGGCTAACACCGCCCGCCGCTACGCGCCGGCAAAAAGCCGACGCGATGCTAATTCCGAGTGACGCGCGCGGCTGCGCCGAAAGTGCATCGTCGGCGATCGCCGCCACGCGCCGATCAAAGACCTATCACGACGATCTCGCGCGAAATCGGCGCAGTGAATTAATGATGAACTGGTTTATGGCACGCGAAGCGCTAATGCCGAGCCGCAACCAAACCTCGCGCGAGGCGAGACGCTACATTGGAAATCGTCGATAGAGAGTATTGGCCGCACGCCCGGTCGGAGTCAGCTCTTACGGCTGAGCAAGAACACCGCCTGTTCGCCGAACAAATTCCAGAACCACCACGGCGCGTTCAACCGCAACGGCGAACCCCAGGCATTGAGCGCAACCCCCTTCTCCATCTTCACCCCGATCTCGGTGCACAGCTCGCGGAAGTCCTTGATCGTGCAGTGATGGATATTGGGCGTGTTATACCAATTGTAAGGCAGGATATCGGTATGCGGCATGTGGCCGGCAAACAATAACTGCATGCGCACGCGCCAGTGGCCGAAATTCGGAAACGAGACCACCGCGTGATGCCCGATGCGCAACATGTGCTCGAGCACCACGCGCGGGTGGCGCGTGGCCTGCAATGTCTGCGACAGGATCACGTAATCGAAAGCGTCATTCGGATAGTCGGCAAGATCGGTGTCGGCGTCGCCCTGGATCACGGCGAGGCCCTTGGCCACGCATTCGTTGACGCCCTCGCGCGACAATTCGATGCCGCGGCCGTCGACGTCGCGCGTTTCGCCCAGCAGCCGCAGCAATTCGCCGTCGCCGCAGCCGACGTCGAGCACTTTGGCACCGCGCTCCACCATCTCGGTGACCAGCACCAGGTCGACGCGGGCGCCGCCGGAATTGCGCGCGATATTGGCGACGGTGAGACTGGGATTTCCGCGCGTCAGCATACTCATGTGCCCCGTCAGCCCTTGCGGGCAAGGCCGCGCGCCTTGCTGGCGCCGTCGAGGAAGCCGCGCACGATGGCCAATAATTCCGGCTCGTCAAGCAGGAAGGCGTCGTGGCCCTTGTCGGTGACGATCTCGGCGAACGAAACCCTGGCGCCGGCCGCGTTGAGCGCATGCACGATCGCGCGCGATTCCACGGTCGGGAACAGCCAGTCGGAGGTGAACGAGATCACGCAGAAGCGCGTCGGGGTATTGCGGAACGCCTCCGCCAGCACGCCGTCATGATCGGCGGCGAGATCGAAATAGTCCATCGCACGCGTCAGATAGAGGTAGGAATTGGCGTCAAAGCGCTCGACGAAAGACGAGCCCTGGTGGCGCAGATAGGATTCCACCTCGAAATCGGCGTCGAACGAAAAGGTCGGATTGCTGCGATCCTGAAAACGCCGGCCGAACTTGCGGTGCAAGGCGGCGTCCGACAAATACGTGATGTGCGCACCCATGCGCGCGACCGCCAGCCCACGCCGCGGATTGGTGCCTTCCAGAAGGTAGCGGCCGTGCCGCCATTCCGGATCGGCCATCACCGCCTGACGGCCGACCTCATGGAAGGCGATGTTCTGCGCCGAATGGCGGGTGGCGCAGGCGATCGGCAGCGCGGCGAACACGCGCTGCGGATAGCTCGCCGCCCATTCCAGCACCTGCATGCCGCCCATCGAGCCGCCCGCCACCGCGAACAACGACTCGATGCCGAGGTGATCGAGCAGCATAGCCTGCGCGCGCACCATGTCGCGAATGGTGACCACCGGGAATTCGAGGCCCCAAGGGCTGTCGGTCGCCGGATTGGTCGAGCATGGCCCGCTGGTGCCCATGCAGGCGCCGATCACGTTCGGGCTAATGACGAAATAGCGTTCGGTGTCGATCGGCTTGCCGGGCCCCACCATGGTTTCCCACCAGCCCGGCTTCTTGGTGACGGGATGCGGGCTGGCGGCATGCTGATCGCCGGTGAGCGCATGGCACACCAGCACCGCATTGCTGCGCGCGGCATTGAGCGTGCCGTAGGTCTTATAAGCGATCTGAAATGGCGCGAGCTCCACGCCGGCGTCGAGCTTCAGCGGCTTGTCGGGCCCAAATTGCGCCAGCGCCGAATCATGCGGCTCATCGGCTTCGCGCGGCGCGACCGCCTCACGCGGGCTACTCAAATTCACGTCAGCCATGTCGCCCAGCGCTCCCGGCGCATCGCGTTTCCGGGCCAATGGGGCTCTCCCGGATCGCCGCCTTAAGGTAGACCGCAACAAACTGTCAATGTTTTCCTTTATTTCAAGTCCAGGCCCTCTTATCAATGCCGCCATGGTGAAGACCCCGCAAGCACCCGCGCTGGGCGATCTGCGCAAGGAGATCGACCGCATCGACGAGGCGATGCACAGCCTTTTGATGGAGCGCGCCGAGATCATCGACCGGCTGATCGCGGTCAAGCGCAGCCAGGAATCGGGCTCGGCGTTCCGACCGGCGCGCGAGGCCGAGATGATGCGACGGCTGGTCAAGCGCCACAAAGGCATTCTGCCGCTCGACACCGCCGAAAGCATCTGGCGCGTCATCATCTCGACGTTCACATATGTGCAAGCGCCGTTTTCCGTTCATGCCGATCTATCGGCCGGCGACGCGCTGATGCGCGATTCCGCGCGATTCCATTTCGGGTTCACGGTGCCGTTCGTGCCGCATATGGGCGCGGCCGGCGTCGTCGAAGCCGTATCCTCCTCGAAGGGCGATCTCGGCTTGGTGCCGGCCACCGCGGTCGCCGGCGCCGGCGCCTGGTGGAGCGCGCTCGAGTTCGACGCCGCGCCCAAGATCATCGCCCGCCTGCCCTTCGTCGAACGCGCCGACCACCCGGCCGCGCTGCCGGTGTTCGTGATCTCGCGCGTCGCCGCCGACGCCATGGCGACGGAAGCCGGCGTCTGGAGCGTGCGGGTCGCCGGCTGGGGCGCCAAGCCCGCCCAGGCGCTGTCGGTGCTGGCCGATTTTCTCGCGGTGCCCGATCGCGCCTTCGATGGCGCGGCTTTGCTGGTCACGCTGCCGCAGGAGGTGAGCCTGGAAAAGGTCACCGACGCGCTGGTGAAGGCCGGCGCCTCGGTGCGCTCGGCGGCCCTCGTCGGCAGCCACGCAACCCGCTATACGGTGGCCGCCAAAAAGGCCTGAACTTCGGAACTGCCCCATGACCGCGACCCGACCGCAACCGCGCCCCGGCGTGCTCGACATCGCCCCTTACGTACCGGGCAAGAGCACCGCGCCCGGCGTTGCCCGCGTCATCAAGCTCTCTTCCAACGAAAGCCCGTTGGGGCCGAGCCCGAAGGCGGTTGCCGCCTACAAGGCCGCCGCCGCGCGGCTGGAGGACTATCCGGACGGCGACGTGACTGAGCTGCGCGCAACGATCGGCCGCGCCTTCGGTCTCGATCCCGCGCGCATTCTGTGCGGCGCCGGCTCCGACGACCTGCTCAACCTGCTTGCCCACGCCTACCTGCGCGACGGCGACGAAGTCATCTACTCGGCGCACGGCTTTCTCATGTATCCGATCTATGCGCTCGGGCACGGCGGCAAGCCGATTGCGGTGCCGGAAAAGAATTACACCGCCGACGTCGACGCCATTCTGGCGGCGGTGAGCGAGCGCACGCGCATCGTGTTCCTCGCCAATCCCAACAATCCGACCGGCACCTATGTGCCGTTCGACGAAATCAAGCGGCTGCATCAAAAGCTGCCGGGCAACGTCATCCTGGTGCTCGACGCGGCCTACGCCGAATACGTTCAGCGCAACGACTACGAGGCCGGCATCGAACTGGTCGCCACGTCCGAGAATGTCGTGATGTGCCGCACCTTCTCGAAAGTGCACGGTCTTGCCGCCGTCCGGCTCGGCTGGATGTACGGCCCGGCGCATATCGTCGACGCGCTCAATCGCGTGCGCAACCCGTTCAACGTCAACACGCCGGCGATGAAAGCGGGTGTCGCGGCGATCGAGGATACCGCACATGTGGAGACCTCGGTTGCGCACAACGCGCGCTGGCTGCCCTGGCTCAGCGAGGAAATCGGCAAGCTCGGCCTCAAGGTGACGCCGAGCGTGGCGAATTTCGTGCTGATCCACTTTCCCGAGACCAAGGGCCGCACCGCCGCCGATGCCGATGCCTTCCTCACCAAGCGCGGGCTCATCCTGCGCCGGGTCGCCGGCTACGGCCTGCCCAACGCCTTGCGCATGACGGTCGGCAGCGAGGAAGCAAACCGTCTGGTGGTCGCCGCGCTGGCGGAGTTCCTGGGGAAACGCGCGTGAGCAAGAAGGCCCTGTTCAACCGCTTGGCGCTGATCGGCGTCGGGCTCATCGGCTCTTCGATCGCGCGCGCCGCGCGCTTGCAAAACGCCGTGGGCTCGATCGTCGCCACCGCGCGCTCGCCGGCAACACGCAAACGCGTGGCCGAACTTGGGCTTGCCGATCAAGTGGTGGAGAGCAACGCCGCGGCGGTCGAAGGCGCCGACCTTGTCATCGTCTGTATTCCGGTCGGCGCTTGCGGCGCAGTCGCCAAGGAAATCGGCCCGCATCTCGCACCAGGCGCCATCATCTCCGATGTCGGCTCGGTGAAAGGCGCGGTCGTGCGCGACATGGGCCCGCATCTGCCGAAAAACGTGCACTTCGTGCCGGCCCATCCGGTCGCCGGCACCGAATATTCCGGGCCCGACGCCGGCTTCGCCGAGCTGTTCGTCAATCGCTGGTGCATACTGACGCCGCCGGAGGGCACCGATCCCGCCGCGACCGCAAAGCTCGCCGAATTCTGGCGCCTGCTCGGCGCCAATGTCGACACCATGGCGCCCGATCACCATGACCTGGTGCTCGCCATCACCAGCCATCTGCCGCATCTGATCGCCTACACCATCGTCAGCACGGCCGATGAATTGCAGACCGTGACGCGCTCGGAAGTGCTGAAGTTCTCCGCCGGCGGCTTCCGCGACTTCACCCGCATCGCCGCTTCCGATCCGACCATGTGGCGCGACGTGTTCCTCGCCAACAAGGACGCGGTGCTGGAAATGCTCGGGCGCTTCAACGAGGACGTTTCGCTGCTGACCAAGGCGATCCGGCGCGGCGACGGCGACACGCTGTTCGAACACTTCGAGCGCACGCGCGCCATCCGCAAAGGCATCGTCGACATCGGTCAGGATTCGCCGGCACCCGATTTCGGCCGCCCGCATCCGGATTTGCCGCACGCGCCGCTGCCGAAGCCTTACGCGGCGGAGGGGGATTAGGAGGACACGATGGCAACGATGGAGCGCGCGGCCATTCGCGAGCGCCTGTGGGCAGAGGTCAAGGCCGCCCGAGCCATCTACGATGCACTGTGTGGCTCCGGCCTCACCGCCAAGATGGCGGCTCGCGGTGGCGCCAGCATGGTGACGACGCACAGCCTCGCTTATTTCCGCATGCAGGGTCTGAGCTCGATGGCCGGCTATCTACCGATCTGCGACGCCAACGCGCTCACGCTCGAGATTGGCGAGCGTTCGCTCGCTAATGTCGTCCATGAATGCCCGTTAATCGCCGGCCTGCTGTGTGTCGATCCGACCCGCGACATGGGAAAGTTTCTCGAAAAGGTGGCCGCGGCCGGCTTTCACGGTGTCATGAATTGCCCGACGGTGACGCTGATCGACGGCAAATTCCGCAGCGACCTGGAAGAGACGGGCATGGGCTTTGCGCGCGAGGTGGACGTGCTTGCAACGGCATCGCGCATGGGGCTATTCACCAAGGCCTTCTGCACCTCCGCGGATGAGGCGCTCGCCTTGGCCGAAGCCGGCGCCGACAACATCATCATCCATTTCGGCAACAGTTCGGGCGGCACGATCGGATCGAAGACTGTCCTTGGCCACAATGCGGCGTGCGAGCGCGCCGCGACGATCCTCGACGCCCTGGCCTCAAAATTTGCCGACCGCATCGTGACCTGCCACGGCGGCGCTATCGAGACGGCTCAGGATTTCGAGCGATTTTTGCAGGCCGAGCCGCGCCTGCACGGTTATGTCGGCGGGTCCTCGGCGGAGCGGTTCCCGATTGAGAACTCCGTCACCGAAGCCACGCGCCGATTCCGTAGCATCAAGCTTCCGACGGCGAAGTAAAAGTCAAACTGTCTAGCGCATAATCCCGAAAAGCATGTCCTCGACCCCGATCGGGGATGGGAACCGGTTTTCGGAAAAAGATCATGCGCCAGCAAAATGTTGGGCGGCATTCCAATTCAATCTGAACGGATCGGACTCTAGAACAACGCCGGCACTTTGCCGACCGCAATCGGCCCTACAAAAATCGCCCCGTCATCAAACCGCAACGGCAGCGCCACCGCCTTCCTGCCTTCGAGCGTGGCCGGCTGACCGAGCATGGCGATGCCGGCGCCGATATTGGCGCCGGCCTGCGCTTTTGCGACGCCGCCGAGCCCCGGCAGCAACCTGTCGAGCGCGCCGGCGAGCTTGTCCATGCCGGGCGAGGCCTGCACCATCTGCGGCGCGCCGATCGCCTTGAGGAACGGTTCCAAGCCCGCAACGGTGACGCTCAATTGACCATCCAAGCGGCCATTGGCGTTGAGCGCGAGCGCACCGCCGCCGATCGCGATGGTTTCGCCCTGCTGCACGCGCGCGTGGCTAATGTCGATGCGGCCGCCCGCCGCCTGCAGCTCGCGAAAGCGCGCCGGCCACGGCTTGGGCGAGAAATCCTTCAGGCCGCGCAAGAACGCAGTGATGTCGGCATTGACCGGCTGCAGCGCGGCCGGATGCAAGGCCGACGCCGAGGCATCGAATAGGCGCAACACGACCTCGATCACCGGATTGCTGGCGGCGGAGCCTTCGGCGATGCGACCGTGCAGTTCGATGCGTTTGGCTTGCAACAGGTTCTGCCGCGCGCCGCCGCTGACGCGGTCGAGGCTTGCATGCTCGAACACGATTGAGGCCCGTTGTGGCGCCGCCGGCGTGCCGCGCAGGCTGGCATGGCCGAGCGTCCAATTGGCGACGAACTCCGGCGCCTGACCTGGCGCGGCAATGCTGAGCGGCCCGGTCACCTCGCTGATCAGCAAGGTCGGCTGATAGACCTGCATGACGGCGAGCAGCCCGGCGGCCTTCACCTCCAGCGGCGGCTTGTTGTCGCGCAGCAGCACGGTGGCGTTGCTGCAGTCGACCTCGAAGCGGAAAGGAAATCCGCCAATGCTCTGCGAACCGCATTCATAAACACGGCCGGCCGTGGCCTCGCGCGCGCGCCAGCCGTCGATGGTGTCCTGCGCCTTGCCGGCGGCGAATTTCCAAAAGCCGATCCAGCCGGCGACCAAAGCGAAAACAATGAACACCAGAACGGCGTAGCGCCGCCCGGTGCGGCGTCTGGATTGGAGGGTTGCCGTTGGATGGGTCATTTCGCGCCACAAGCCCCCGGAATGCGGCGTTTCTGCGCCGACACCCCCGGCTTGCTCTGCCAAGCCTCTCCTGTTACCGAGCGCGGCTTTCCGCCCCTGCTAACCACCCCTGCATGCCGATGAGCCCCGATTTTCATTCCAGCGGCGAGGAACTGTGGATCTTCGGCTACGGCTCGCTGATGTGGCGGCCCGGCTTCGATTTCCTGGAGCGGCGCCACGCCCGGCTGGTCGGCGCCCATCGCGCGCTCTGCGTCTATTCCTTCGTCCACCGCGGCACGCCGCAACGCCCTGGCCTGGTGCTGGGTCTCGACCGCGGCGGCAATTGCCGCGGCATCGCCTACCGGGTCGCCAACGACAGGCGCGGGGAAACCATCGCCTATTTGCGTGCGCGCGAGCAGGTGACGCGGGTCTATTGCGAGACCTGGCGCACGGTCTGGCTCGACGACGATCCGCAACAGAGCGTGCACGCGCTCTGCTACATGGTCGACCGCGGTCATCAGCAATATGCCGGCCGACTATCGCTTAAACGGCAAATTCATTTCGTGCGCCAGGGCCGCGGGCGATCCGGCAAGAACCGCGATTACGTGCTGGCGGCGGTCAAGGAGATCGAGGCGCAAGGCTACCGCGACCGCGAATTGCATTTGCTGGCCGAGCGAGTCAGAGGCAGCCACAAATCCCGATCCGCTCCGTCACGCTGAGCCGATCTGGCGGCGGCCTTCCTCGATCAGGCGCGCGGTCGCGGTTTCGATCTCGTCTTTCAGCCGGGCGAAAAAGTCGTCTTTGTCGAGCCCGGGCGCGATCGGATCGAGAATCTCGACCAGCACTTTTCCCGGCTGCAGGCGCATCGATCGGCGCGGCCAGAACAGGCCGGAATTGAGCGCGACCGGCAGACAGGGCACGCCCTCGGCGGCGTAGAGAAAAGCGACGCCGTATTTGTAGCGCGGCTCGGCGCCGGCCGGTCGCCGCGTGCCCTCGGGAAAGATGATGAGCTGGCGATTTTCGGCAAGCTCGATCTTGGCGCGCGCGGTCATGGCGGTGAGCGCCTGCGAACCGGCGCCGCGATCGACCGGCACCATGCGGCCTTTGATCATCAGCCAGCCGAAGATCGGAAGCCAGAGTAGTTCGCGTTTGACGATGTAGAGCGGGTCGTCGAACAGCGGCAGCAGCGCGAAGGTTTCCCACGCCGACTGGTGCTTGGAAGCGACGATGATCGCGCCCTTCGGGATTTTCTCGATGCCGCGGATTTCATAATCGATGCCGGCCACCACGCGCAGCAGCACCAGATTGGCGCGGCCCCAAGCCTTCGCCACCGCGACGACGGAACGGTAGGGCATAAAAAACGTCGGCAGCGCCACCATCAGATGTAGCAGCGTGTTCAGATAGAACAGGACGTTGAAAGCGATCGAGCGAACAATAATGGGCAAGAGGGTTCGCCTCTCTCGCTAACCCGCGTCGGGTTCGATCTGCATGCGGGCGATTGCGTATAAATATTTCAGATATTCAGTCAACAGCAGCCGCGTGGTATTGGGATTCGACCACCATGGCTCGGCCTTCTTTTCCGCCACCACAGGATAACTTATCAGCTCGACATCGGGAAGCTGATGCTCGAGCTCGGCCATCGTCCGCGGCATGTGCCAGTTCGACGTCACCACGATCAGCGATTTGAAATCGTAATGGCGCACCCAACGCTTGGTCTCGAAGGCATTGCCGAATGTGTTGAGCGCCGAACGGTCGATGTCGATGCAGCAGGCGAAGTAACGCGAATAGAGCGGCGTTAGCCGGGCGATCTCACGCGAGCTGGTGGAGTGATACACGCCGGTAATGAGCAGGCGCTTGCCGCGTTGCGCCGCCAGCAGCTCGATCGCATCGGGAATACGCGAGGCCGCGCCGGTGAGTACCACGATTCCGTCCGCCTTGCGGTCGAGCGTGACCTCGTGGCGCGGAACGTGACGCTCAAACCAGACAAAACCGCCACCCAAGAGCAGCACGCCGACCACACAGGCCGCAGCGATGAGAAAGCCAATCCAGCGGGCGAGACCTGAAAACATATCGTAGCCGCATCATTCCTGAGACAAGAGAAATCCTAACCGGCACTTTGGCTTGAACGTGACGATACTAGTCGATCGTCTCCAAGGTGCGGTTGACGGTATGGCGCGAGGTCCAGGCCGTGACGCCGGCGATCAGCACGATTTGGGCGAGCACGGCGACGTAGCCGGCAACCCCGATGGTAAACGATCCGAACAGCGCCGTGGTCTCTTCGCCGCCAGCCGAGCCGGAATACCAGCGGCTGAGCAAGCCGCCGAGCGCGAACAGCACGATTGCCGCGCCGCCGCCGATGACGCCGCCCTGCAGCCCGAGTTGCAGGAAGTGGCGCTGGAAAATTCCGGCGATAAACCGGTTGCGCGCGCCGACGAAATGCAGCACCTCGATCACCGGTTTGTTGGTCGCCATGGCGCCGCGTGTGGCAAAGGTGACCGACAGCATGGTCGCGACAATCATCAACGCCAAAATGGCGATGCCGGCGGCGATCGCGCTGCCGGCTATGGCGCGCATGCGCTCGATCCAGCCGCGATGATCGTCGAGCGTGGCGCCAGGCGCCTGCTCGCTCAGCATGCGGCGCAATTTCGCAAGATCGGGGTGAGCACCGGGGGTGATCTTGACCACGATCAGCCGCGGCACCGGCAGCTCATCGAGCGAAAGCCCGCTGCCAAGCCAGGGCTCCAACAACTTAGAGGATTCCTCTTTGCTGTAAGGCCGCACATTGCCGATGCCGGGAAAGGCGCGCGCCGTGCTGGCCGCCTTGGCGACCGCCGCGTCGACGTCACGTCCGGGCGCCGGGATGACCTGGATGGTGACTTCGCGCGACACATCGGATTGCCATTGGCTGGCGCCGGTCGTCACCAGCGTCACGGCGCCGGTCGTCAGCGACGCAAGAAACGTCATGATGGCGACAACCGCGACCAGCGCGCGCCCGGAAATCGAATTGCGCGGCACCAGTGGCGAGTTCGAAGCGTGGCAATGGCCCGTCCGGCATGCCCGGCGGCGTCGCCAACTCTTCCGTGGTTATTTCCGCCATCGTTGTCTCAGTCATAGATATGCAGTCGCCCGTCATGCAGCACCAGCCGACGGGCGTCATACTGGTCCATCAAGGCGATATCGTGAGTGGCGATCACCACCGACGTGCCGGACTTGTTGAGCTCGACAAATAGCCGCAACAGCCGCTGGGCCAGGCTCGGATCGACGTTGCCGGTCGGCTCGTCGGCGAGCAGCAGTTGCGGCCGCGCGATCACCGCGCGCGCGATCGCCGCGCGTTGCTTCTCGCCGCCGGAGAGCACCGGCGGCAGCGCCCACATGCGTTCGCCGAGACCGACCCAATTGAGCAATTCGATCACCTCGTCGCGATAGCTTGTTTCGGTGCGCCCGAGCACGCGCAGCGGCAAGGCGACGTTCTCGTAGGTGCTCATGTGGTCGAGCAGGCGGAAATCCTGGAACACGATGCCGACGCGCCGGCGCAGTGTCGACAGCGCGTCATTCGACAGGGTCATGACGTCGTGGCCGAATTGGGTGATCAGGCCGCGGGTCGGCCTGAGCGACAGGAACATCAGCCGCAACAGCGAGGTCTTGCCCGCGCCGGAGGGCCCGGTCAGGAACTGAAAGGAATGCGGCTCGATGCGGAACGTAAGGTCGCGCAGGACCTCCGGCCCGAGACCGTAGCGCAAACCGACATTCTCGAATCGAACCACGCTTCCCGCTCCGACTCGTTCGTTCGTCGAATCGCGTCCGCCTTAGGACGACCCTATCGCAGGCCCCCAGCCCGAATTAACCCATTTCCCTGCAATTGCTGCGGTTTTACAAGATTCTCTCAAGGCTGCCAGCGCCGATCCGCGGGATAAACCGCCGGGCCGGCATGGTTTCCGATCCGTTAACGGTCGGCTGCTAGGGTCGCGAGCGAGCGAACTACCGCAGAATCCATGCTGATCGTCTGTCCGAATTGCGCCACGTCCTACATGATCGACCCAGCCGCGGTCGGCGCGGCCGGGCGCGCCGTGCGCTGCGCGCGCTGCAAGACGACCTGGTTCGCCGACGCCAAGGACGACGCCGCATCCGTCAGCGCTGACGCCGGCCGCGTGGCCGCGGACGCCGAAACCGCGTCCGAGAGCGCGTCCCCACCGGTCCCGATGGAACCTGTGGATAATCCGCCGGCGCTCGAGCAGGCGCCCTCCGCCGCCGAGGGCGAGACAAAGACGCCGGTCGATGAGGACAGCGAGACGGTTCCGGCGCTCGAGCCGGAGGTGCCCGGTCGCGATGACGGAGCGGACGGACCGGCAGAGGTCTCCGAAGGCGTCGACGATGCCGCGCTCCCGGTTCCGATCGCCGATGCGCCATCGCTGGTGCCCGTCGTGCAACCGCTACCCAAGGCCGCTCCCACCGAGCTCGAAACCGAGGAAGCCGAAAGCTTTGCCGCCCGCCGCGATCGGCTGCACACACGCCGCGCGCGCTCGTATCGCTCCTCGCGTTGGACCGCGCTCATTCTCTTGCTGCTCGCCTTCAACGTGGCGGTGGTCGGCGCGCGCAACGAGGTCGTGCGCTATCTGCCGCAAACCGCCTCGCTGTTCGCCGCCATCGGATTGCCGGTCAATCTGCGCCATCTGCGATTTGAGAACGTGCGGATCGTCAAGAACGGCAACGGCACGCTGACCGTCGAGGGCTCGATCGTCAGCACCGCCGGCGGGCCCATCGATGTCCCGCGCCTGCGCTTTGCGGCGCGTAACGCCGCCGGGCAGGAAGTTTACACCTGGACCGCGGCGCCCAGCCGCAGCAGCCTCGAGCCGGGCGGCAAGCTCGACTTCCGCAGCCAGTTGGCTTCGCCGCCGCCCGACGCCGCCAATGTCATGGTGCGCTTCTTCACGCGCGAAGACGCCTCCGCCGGAGAGAAATGACCATGGCGCGCATTCTGATCGCCGAAGACGATGACGCGGTGCGCGGCCTGGTGATCCGCGCGCTCAACGCCGACGGCCACGAACTGACTGCGACCGCCGACGGCGCGGCGGCGTTCGAGGCCTTGCATCGCAACGACGGCAAATTCGATCTGTTGCTGACCGACGTGAAACTGCCGGTGATGGATGGTATCGCCTTGGCGCTTGCCGCCGGTCGCGAGCATCCCGAGATGGCCATCATGTTGATGACCGGCTATGCCGACCAGCGCGAGCGCGCGCGTGGGCTCGATGCGCTGGTGCACGATGTCATCGCCAAGCCGTTCTCGGTGCCGCAAATCCAAGGCGCGGTGAAAGAGGCGCTGGCGCACTGGCACTAGCGCATGATCCCGAAAAGTGGGAACCGGTTTTCGGAAAAGATCATGCGCCAGCAAAATGTTAGGCGGCATTCTGATTCAATCTGAACGGATCAGACTCTAGCGGCGCGCCGTTCTCTGCACGTCAATTCGGGCGGCGAATAAACTCGGCGACGCGCTCACCGATCATCATGGCCGTCAGGTTGGTGTTCGCGCTGACAATGCTGGGCATGACAGACGTGTCGGCGACGCTCAATCCCTCGACGCCATAGACGCTACACTGCGGATCGACGACGGCCATCGGATCCGTCTCCGGTCCGATCGCGCAGGTCGAGCTTGGGTGAAACATGGCGCCGCTCGCTTGAAAAATTTCTTCATCCGATAGTCGGCGGATTGCAACGCCGTCCGCGACCAGCCGTCCGGGCCTGATCGCGGCGCCAATCGCCGTTCGGCGCAGCCGGGCTGGAGACGCCAGCACCGCCGTTGCAGCAGCCGCTTTGAGCCCGCCGCTGAAGCCGGTGCCGTTGATCAATTTCAGCGGCGGCCGCCGCGGCATCAGGTAGACCTCGTCAAAGCAGGCGCGGACCGCGGGATCGAGCAGCAGATCTTCGGCCCGCCGCGCAGCAATGACCATGCGTCGCGCGTCGAGCGGATCGGTCAGCAGGCGTTGCTCGACATGCGGCGGAACGTTCGGATCGGATGAGCGCAATTTAACGAGCCCGCGCGAAAACGGCGCGTAAAGCGCAACGCCAACCATGGCCATGCGACGGCCGAATGCCTTGGGGCTGACCCGGCCGGTATAGTAGTGAAACAGATCGCGCGCGGGACAGCCGTCGAGGCCGGAGGAAAACCGCAAGGCGGAGATGACGTAATGCTGTGCGTTCGGCGGGAGGCGTCCATCCGACTTGAGCGTCATGGAAAAATGCAATTGCGGATGATTCTGATAGTTACGGCCGACGCCTTGGCGGTCCGCGACAACGGTGACGTCGAGCGCGCGAAGCTCGTCGGCGGGCCCAATGCCGGAACGCAGCAGCAGTGCCGGCGAATGGATGGCGCCGCACGATACGACGACCGCGGGCGCTGCGATCGACACCGTCTTCCCGCCGTGTTCGGCCACCACGCCCGAGACACGTTTGCCGTCGAATGCGATGCGCAGCACCCGCGTGTCCGTCAAGATTGTCAGATTGCGGCGCGCCCTCACCTCTTCGGTGAGATAGCATCGCGCGCTCGTCGCCCGTTCATCGTCCTGGCTGAGCGCCGGCGTGAAGAAGCTATCTTCACCCGCTGGGTCGCCAGCCGTGCGGCCGCGTGTACCGTGCTCTGACACGAGCTGCTCGATTTGCCCGATGTAACGCGGCCAATTTTCGCGCGGCACCCGACGCACGATGTTCGGCCCTTGCGCATTCCGGCTCTGCGGCGGCGCATCGAGATCGCAGGTCATCGCCTGGTAGACCGGCTGCACATTCGGCCAGTCCCAGTTGCGCGCGCCCATGCGCTCCCATTGGTCGAAGTCGGATGGCAGCCCGGGCAGTGCAATCATGCCCATGACGCTCGAGCCGCCGCCCATCACGCGCGGCTGCAGGTATGGTGCGGGGGCTTCGCGGTCGCGCAGGATCGACGTGAGGCCCGGCCAGAAATAGCCGCTGTTGAAATACGCGGCCGGGAAAATGTTGCGGATATCGGCCGGCACCGCGCCCGGCGGCGTATCCTGACCGGCCTCGATCAACAGGACGCGCCGCGCCGGATCTTCCGACAGCCGGGCGGCGACAATGGCGCCGGCCGAGCCGGCGCCCACGACGATGATGTCAGGCTGGTCCATTGGCGGCAATTTATTGCGTCCGAGGCCCTTCGCTGCAAGTCGGTTTTGGGGCAAACGCTCCCGAAATTAGCTTTCGCGCCTGCGCCCGCTGACGCGTCAAAAGCGACGTGAGAGCGGACATTATGCGGGCTCAGGCAATGCGGAGCGCGGCACGGCCGGTCACCTTTCCTTCTTCCACCAACGCATGCAATTCTTCCGCCTGCTCCATCGGCCGAATTTCGCCGACCAAGGGCCACACGTCGCCGCGTGCGACCAGCTCAAGCGTCTCGATGATTTCGATACGGGTGACATAACGACTGCCGAGAATCTGTTGTTCCTTGAACAAAAGATCCATGGCGGAGAGTTGGAACGGCTTTCCGGCGCCGCCGAGGGTAACCAGCCGGCCGCGCTTGCCGAGCGCCTTGGCGCCAGCTTCCAGCGTTGCGGTCGACGAAACATAATCCACCGCGACGTCCACCCCGCGGCCGCCGGTCAGATCTTTCAGCGCCTCGACCACGTTATCTTTTGAAGCGTCGACGATCTCGTGCGCTCCGGCTTTTCGGCAGGCCGTGAACTTGTCGCTGGCGATGTCGACAGCGATGACGCGGGCGCCGGCCCAGTTCGCCATCATGAGTTGATGGATGCCGAGCCCGCCGCCCGCGCCGAACACCGCGACGCTTTCCCCGGGGCGGATGCGCGCATGCTTCAGCACTTTATAGGGGGTCGCGAGCGCGTCGGTGATGACGCCGATTTCGGCTGGGTGCGCCTTGTAATCGAGCCCTTCCGGCAGACAGATGAAATTGCGTGCCGGAAGCTTGATGTATTGCGCATAGCCGCCATCGCATTCTTTGCCGACGAGACCGCCGAGATTGTCGCAAAGCGGTTCGAGATTTGACAGGCAATGGCGGCAATGGCCGCAGTCGAGATAGTAGTAGGCCGTCACCGGGTCGCCCACTTTGAGGCTCGTGACGCCGGCGCCGATCTCAACGATCTCGCCGGTGATCTCGTGGCCGATAATGCGTGGAAAGACGACCGGCGTCCGTCCGGCCTTGTAGTGTTGGATGGTAAGCCCTGAGCCGCATGCCAGCACGCGCGCCACGGCTTCCCCGGGACCGGCGACCGGATCCGGAACGTCGACCAGCTCGAAAGGCGTCTTGGCGGCCTTCAGCACCAATGCGCGCATGGAAAATTCCTCAAGCGAACATGAAATTTGCGGCTTTCAGAAACAGCGTGCGGTTGACGCCGTCCGAATGGAGGAAGGCCGCGGCGTCGCGCACCAGCTTCTCGACACCGACTTCTTTCATGTAGCCGGAACCGCCGTGAATCTCGAGCGTCCAGGTGGCGATCTTCCAGGCCGCCTGCGATGCCATGGCCTTGGGAAGCGCGCCAAGCGTCCGATCCCACCCTTGCTCCTGGTGATCGGCCAACCAGCAAGCGCGGTGGATGTAGGACCGGGACGCGTCAATCAGCATCTGCATTTCCGCGAGTTGGGCGCGGATGCCGTCATGCTCGATCAGCGGTTTGCCCCCCTGTACGCGCACCTTGGCCCAGTCGATCGCCTTTCGGTGCAGCGCAACCGCGACGCCGAGGATGCTCGCCGCCGCATAGGAATTGCTTGACGGGAAAAAGCGGGAAAGGACGTCGAAACCCTTGCCGACTTCGCCGACGACGTTCTCTTCGGGAAAGAAACAGTCCTGGAATACCAGTTCGGCATTGTTGGCGAGCCGCTCGCCCATCTTGTCGTGCACGCGGCCGATGGTGAAACCCTGCCGCCCGCGTTCGAGCAGGAAGCAAGTCATGCCTTCGGCCATCGGTCTATTTTTCTCGGTCTGGATGAACAACAGGTAGAAGCTGGCGCGATTGCCGTTCGAGATGAAATGCTTCATGCCGTTCACGATCCAGCCACCCTTGGTCTTCTCTCCGGTGGTGCGCATCGGCGTCGGATAAGGCAGGAAATAATTCGATGCATTGTCCGGCTCGGTGATACCGATCGCCAAAACGCCCTTCGGATCCTTGGCGAAAATCGCGAGCGAGCGGTTTTGCTGCTCCTCGTTGAGAGCTTTTTCCATGATCTGCGCAAGCTTCAAGGTCTGCGCCATCACCACCGATGTGCCAAGGTCGCCGCGCGCCAGTTCCTCCACCACCATCGCGGTGGTGAGCGAGTCGACACCGAGCCCGCCATACTTTTCCGATAACGTCATGGTGCGGATGCCGACCGCGTCGGCGGCCGTGACGATTTCCTCGGAGTAGCCCGCCGCCGGATCGGTCATGGCGTCGAGCGCCGGCGCCTTCGGCGTGACGACTTCCGCGACGAAGCGTCTGACGGATTCAAGAATGGCGCGCTGCTCATCGGTTTGAATAAACATTTCTTCCATTGAATTTCCTCCGGCTGCAAGAACTCTACCATACCGACGGAGAGCAAAAAAACGCGCTTGCACGTTTTTGGTGCGGCGCGTCGGCGGCCGTCCCAGCCGCTCCGACGACTGCCGATTATCGAACCGCCGCTGCTCAATTGGTGCTAGAAATTCCTAGCCGCGCATGAGCCAAGCAGTCGGATGCTCGAACCGGTGGGAGGTGCGATCCGATGAAGTCGGCAGTTCTCCAGCAACCCAGACAGTTCCAGGTGACCGAGCGTCCCGTTCCGGCCGCCGAAGCGGGCGAGGTGCTGGTGCGCATCGCCGCCACCGCGGTGTGTCACACCGATCTCTCCATTTACCTGGGTCATCATCCCGGCGTTCGTTATCCCGTCGTACTCGGGCACGAAGCAACCGGCACGATCGCTGAGGTTGGCGCGGGCGTAGAAGGGTTGCAGCCAGGCCAGAACGTCATCATCAACCCGGTCATCAGTTGCGGACGCTGCGATTGTTGCCGGCGCGGCGACGAACATCTCTGCCGTAATGCCGGAATTATCGGTCGGGAATTTGAAGGCTCGCTCAACCAGTATGTTCGCCTGGGCGCGCAATACGTCTATCCGTTACCGCCGCATCTGCCGCTCGCCGAGGCAACGATCATCGAGACGCTGGCGACCGTGCGGCACGCACAGGTGCGCGCCGGCATTACGCCCGAGGATTCCGTCGTCGTCCTGGGACAGGGAACGACCGGGCTGCTTCATACGCGGCTGGCGGTGCTGGCCGGCGCCAAGCAGGTCATCGCCGTCTCCCGCAGCCAATGGAAAAACGATCTGGCGCTGCGCATGGGCGCTCGCCACGCCGTGCAAGCGAGCGTCGATAAGGCGGCCGGCGAGATTCTGCAGCTGACCGACGGCAACGGAGCTGACGTCGTTATCGACACGGTCGGCGGCGCAACGACGTTGCGCGCCGGGATCGACATGTTGCGGCCGGGTGGGCGCTTCGTTTCGTTTTCCTTGAACCATGAGGCTTTTTCCGGACTGAGCGCTTTCTGGCTTTATTTCAAGGAAATCACCATCATTGGCGCGCGCGCCCTGACGCGCGCCGATATGGCGCCCTCGGTGGAGCTGGCCGCGTCCGGCAAGTTCGATATGTCGGCTTTCATCACCGCGCGCTACCCGCTCGATCGCGTAGCCGCGGCTTTCGAAGAATACGAAAGCAATCCGAGCCGGATTTTGCGGATCGTTATCGATGCGGGCGGCGATTAGCTGCTCGTTTTTTTGAGTCCGCGCGCTAAAAATCCTTCAGCAGCCGCTCGATGTAATCGAGCTCGATCTGCGGCCGGTAGCTCTCGCCGTAGCGCTTGCGCAACTCTTCGAGAATCCGGCGGGCGCGCTGGGCGTCGATCTCGCCCGGCACCTTCACGGTCGCGTCGTCGCCATATTCGCGTCCGCGTAGCGGCCGGCCGAGCGGATCGGTATCGTTCTGGGCGCGCGAGCGCCCGCGGCGACCTGGCTGACCGGGCCCGGGACCCATGCCGCTCTGCTGCATCTGCTGCGCCAGCCCTTGCGCGCCCTTGCGCATGGCTTCGAGCGCACGGCCTTGGGAATCGACGGCGCTGTCGGCGTCGCCTTGGCCAAGCTCGCCTTCCGCCTCGCCCATCTCCTTGCCGGCTTGGCCGAGCTGGCCCATCTCGCCTTTGCCCTTTTGGCCCTGCTGGCCTTTTTGGCCCATTTGCGGATTGCCAAGGCCGCGCTTGCGCAACTCTTGCAGCAACTTGTTGAGGCGGTCCCTCAGCGCCTGCTGATCCTGCTGCAGGTCGCCGAGCCGGCGCTGGCCTCGATCGCGCTGCTGCCGGCGGTCACGGCGCATGTCCTGGCCCTGCTTGAAGGTGCGATCGCGC
The DNA here is from genome assembly GCA_963727555.1 of uncultured Alphaproteobacteria bacterium. Lineage (GTDB taxonomy): Bacteria > Pseudomonadota > Alphaproteobacteria > Rhizobiales > Xanthobacteraceae > Pseudolabrys. Next base: position 670,096 of record CAVSGT010000004.1, read on the forward strand.
AACTGCTGCTGCTTGCGGATCATGTCACCGAGTTCGTCGAGCGACGACATCATATCGTCGTCTTCCTCGCCGGCCTGCCCTTGTCGCGCCGTCTGCAGGTTTTCCAACATCGACTGCATTTCATCGAGCAGCCGGCGCGCGGCCTCCTTGTTGCCCGAGCGCGCCAGGGCCTCCAGGCGGTCGAGCATGCTTCGCAAATCCTGCTGGCTGAGCATGCGGGTATTGCGATCGAGCGGACGCGACAACTGCTGCGGATTCTTCCGCAGCTGTTCGGCCAGCGCCTGCAGGAACCGGTCCATCGCGGCGCGCAGATTGTCCATCAGCTTTTTCAGCTCTTCGTCGCTGGCGCCGCGTTCGAGCGCCTGGCGCAACGCATCCTGTGCCGCGCGCAGAGCCTGTTCGGCCTGGCTGACATTGCCGTCCTCGATCTGCACCGCCATGTTCCACAGCCGCGCCACCACTTCGCGCAGCTGATCGTCGCTCTTGGCGTTTTTCAGATCGAAATAGATCGAGCGCAGGCCGAGATAGACCCCGGCTTGGGGCGTGAACCGCTCGGGCGCGATAGCGAAAGCATCGAGCGCGGTCAGCACCGCCGGCTTCTGGTTGGCGTCGAGCGCCAGGTTGCGGCGCTGCTCGATCAGCGCACGCGCCAGCGGCTTGACGAAAATGCGCTGCGGCAACGTGAAATCGCGCGGCTGGCTGCGGCCTTCGTTGCCGGCCTCGTCGCGCGCCACCAGCGTCATCGTCACTTCGCTGCCGGCCCAGGGGTGCTCGCTGAGATCGTGAATGGTGTGGGTCGCGCCCGCGCGCGTGCGCGCCTGCGGCAGCGTCAGTGCGAATTCCGGACCCTTGAACAGCGGGTGCGGCGGCTTTTCGGCCTTCGGATCGGCCTTGCGGGCGAAGGTCGCCAGCGCGCTGGTGACGCCGTAATCGTCCTCGACCTTGTAATCGAGCCGCAGCGCGCCGCGCACCTGGCGCTCCGGATCCTTCAGCAGAGCGATCTTGGGCGCGTGGTCTGGGATGGCATTGAAGTTCCAGACGAGATCGGCGCTGCCGACGCCGTGCAGCGCTACCGAGCCGTCGCCTTTGATGGTGAAGCGGTGTTCTTCGGTACCTTTCGGCAGCAATTCATGCGGATTGGGCTTGCCGTCTTCGAGCTTGCCCTTGGTGGTCAGGTTGAAGCCGACTTTGCCGGTGGCGCGCACGACCAGTTCGCTGCCGACCGGCACCGTGACGGGGCCGGAAGCCCGTGCGGTATCGCCCGGGCGCAGGCCGGGGAGCATGACCGGCGGCTTGCCGGTATAGTTCGGCGGGTTCACCCAGGCATCGATGCGGAAATTGGCCGGCGCCACCACCCCCTGCCAGTCGAAGGCGGCGGTGACGCGCTTGACGCGCTCGCCGGTGGCAGCAAAAAATGTCGCCACCACCAGCAACAACACCAGAGAGCGCAGCGCCAGCGGATCGCGCAGCGACAGCTTCGGCGACGGCCAGCCGGCTTTGAGCTTTTGCGCCGACATCAGCGCGCGCTCGACATGGGCGCGCCAGAGCGCTTGCGCGACCGGATCGTTCTGGTTGGCGGCAAGCTCGTCGGCGACGGTGCTCGCCGGCCGGTGCGCTTCGCCGCTGCCGCGGTCGAGCCGGCGCAAACCTTCATAGATGCTCGGCAGCCGCAGTCTGACCAGCGGGGCGGCGGCGACCGCAGCCAGGATCAGGAATACCAACAGGGCAATGGCGCGCGCGAGCGGCGGCAACACCAGCCACAGGCCGGCCCAGGAAAATGCCAGGAAGAGCCCAAAGGCTGTCGCCAGTCCAGCCAGCGCGGGCCAGAGTCTTTCCCACAACAGGCTGCTACGGGCGCGCTTGACCGCCCGGGCGAGCAGCGCCCGAATCGGCGCCTCCCGGTCGGGACCAAGATCGTTCAGATTGTCCAAGAACCGCTCCGTCGCCCGGACTTGGGAGAATCTCTCAAATAACACGCTAGCATGGGATTATTTCCCAAACCACGCACGTTTTTGTGCACCTATAACCAAGCCGGCATACGATCGAGCGCAATCAATTGGTCAACATCAAGGCGCGGGCGCACCAGCGCCCATTCCGGGCCATTCACAAGCACTTCCGGAACCAGCGGCCGGGTATTGTAGGTGCCGGCCTGCACGGCCCCGTAAGCCCCAGCCGACATGACGGCCAGCAAATCGCCCGGCTTCGGCTCGGGTAGCTCGCGGTCGAGGGCAAGGAAATCGCCGCTTTCGCACACCGGCCCCACCACGTCGGCGCGGATGCGGCGGCTGGAGCGCGCCGATGCAGCGACCGACCAGATTTCGTGGTGGGCATCGTAGAGCGTCGGGCGGATGAGGTCGTTCATCGCCGCGTCGACGACCACAAAATTCTTCGCCTCGCCGTGTTTCACGAACAACACCCGCGTGACCAGGATGCCGGCATTGCCGACGATCAGCCGGCCCGGCTCGAAGATCAGCCGGCAGTCGAGGTCGCGCGTGGCGCGCTTGACCACCTTGGCGTATTCCTCCGGATGCGGCGGCGGCTCGTTGTCGTCGCGATAGGGAATGCCCAAGCCCCCGCCGAGATCGACATGCGAGATAATGTGGCCATCGCCGCGCAGCGTGCGCACGAACTCGGCGAGCAGCGTGAAGGCATTGCCGAAGGGATCGAGATCGGTGATCTGGCTGCCAATATGCATATCGACACCGGCGACTTCGACGCCCGGCAGTTTGGCGGCGCGCGCATAGACCTCGCGCGCGCGGCTGATCGGAATGCCGAATTTGTTCTCGGCCCTGCCGGTGGCGATCTTGTGATGCGTCTTGGCGTCGATGTCGGGATTGACGCGCACCGAGATGGTGGCGCTGCGGCCCTTGCTCGCAGCCACCGAGGACAAGAGTTCGAGCTCCGGCTCGGATTCCACGTTGATGCAGAGGATGTCTTCGTCGACGGCGAGCGCCAATTCATCGGCGGTCTTGCCGATGCCGGAAAACATGATCTTGTCGCGCGGCACGCCGGCAAGCCGCGCGCGCATGAGTTCACCGCCCGACACCACGTCGGCGCCGGCGCCAAGCTTGGCGAGCGTGGCGATCACCGCCTGGTTGGAGTTCGCCTTCATGGCGTAGCAGATGAGCGCGTTCACGTCGGCGAAGGCGCCAGCGAACACGTTGTAGTGCCGCTGCAATGTCGCGGTCGAATAGCAATAGAACGGCGTCCCGACCGCGGCGGCGAGCTTGTCGAGATTCACCGCCTCGGCGTTGAGCACGCCGTCGCGATAATCGAAATGGTGCATCGGCGGCTCAGTTGAGCAATGGATCGAGAACGAAATGTTTTTTCTGCTGAGCGTCCTGCTCGGCCTGGGCGCGCGCGGCCGGATTGGCTTTGCCCTGCTCGCCGGCCACCGAGGCGGCCGGCGGCGGATCGAGCGGCCCTTTGCGGCCGCAGCCGGCAAGCGCGAACGCCGCGGTCAGCGCGCCGACCAGGGCAAGCGTGGCGAACGGGCGATCGCGAAAACGGCTCAAAGTGGCACTCCTCACGTCGGGGCGCAGCATAACACGGCAATCGAGGCGAAGTCAGGGTTTCCCTTTGTCGAGTTTCTTCAACCATTTTTTCGCCTGGGCGCGCACGTTTTTGGGCGCGGTCCCGCCGAAGCTGGCCCGGCTTTTCACCGAGCGGTCGACCGACAGCACGGAAAAGACCGCTTCGCCGATGCGCGGCTCGATCTCGCGCATGGCGGCAAGCGGCAGCCGCTCGAGCGGCACGCCAGCTTTCGCCGCTTTGGCGACGATGCGGCCGGTGACGTGATGGGCCTCGCGGAACGGCATCTTGAGCGTGCGCACCAGCCAGTCGGCGAGATCGGTGGCGGTGGCATAGCCCTCGCCCGCCGCCTGCTTCATGCGCGCCACATCCGGCTCGAGATCGGCCACCATGCCGGTCATCGCCGCAATCGACAGCGAGAGCGCCCCGAGCGCGTCCATGGCACCCTCTTTGTCCTCCTGCATGTCCTTGGCATAGGCAAGCGGCAGGCCCTTCATCACGATGAGCAGCGCGTTGAGCGCGCCGATCACGCGGCCGGTCTTGGCGCGCACCAGTTCGGCGGCGTCCGGATTGCGCTTCTGCGGCATCATCGAGGAGCCGGTGGTGAACTTGTCGGAGAGCTTGACCAGACCGGTGAGCGGCGAGGTCCAGATCACCATCTCCTCGGCCAGCCGCGACAGATGCACGGCCGCAATCGACGCCGCGGCGAGCGTCTCGATGACGAAATCGCGGTCGGACACCGCGTCGAGCGAATTCGCCGCCGGCCGATCGAAGCCGAGCTTCTTCGCCGTCATCTCGCGGTCGAGATCGAACGAGGTGCCGGCGAGCGCGCCCGAGCCGAGCGGCGACTCATTGAGCCGTTTGCGCGCGTCGGCGAAGCGACCGCGGTCGCGCGCCGCCATCTCGACGTAGGCGAGCATATGGTGGCCGAAGGTCACCGGCTGCGCCGTCTGTAAATGGGTCAGCCCCGGCATGACCGTATCGGCATGCGCCAATGCCTTTTCGGCGAGCGCGCGCTGAAAGCCGGCAAGCGCCAAATCGAGCGCGTCGATGGTATCGCGCATCCACAGCCGGAAATCGGTCGCCACCTGGTCGTTGCGCGAGCGCGCGGTATGCAGCCGCCCGGCCGCCGCGCCGATCAGCGCGGCGAGCCGGCTCTCCACGTTCATGTGGATGTCTTCCAGCGCCCGCTTGAACTTGAACTTGCCGGCCTCGATCTCTGACAGGATCGTGTCTAGACCTTGAGCGATCTTTTTCGCATCGTCGGCCGTAATGATGCCTTGCTTGGCCAGCATCTCGGCATGGGCCTTGGACGCGGCGATGTCCTGGCGGTAGAGCGCCTGATCGAAATCGATGGAGGCGTTGATCTCCTCCATGATGGCGCCGGGTCCGGACGTAAACCGCCCGCCCCACATCTTGTTGCTCATGACCGTACCACCGAGGTTTCCCTGCGCATGACCGAACCCCAGCAACCAACCCCCAAGACCGCCAAAAAGCGGGTTGGCTTGATCGTGGCGGGCGGCATTGCCGGCGTGGTCGTCGGGCTGGCGGGGGTATACGGGATTGCCACCCTGAGAGGCAATGCGGGCGGCGATCCGGCCTGCCGGCCGGCGGTCGCGCTGGCCAAGAAAATTGCGCCTTTGGCGCATGGCGAGGTGGCCGCCGTCAACATGGCCAAAGGCCCGTTGAAGGTGCCCAATCTCAGCTTCAACGACGCATCCGGCCAGAAAGTGTCGCTCGATCGCTGGCAAGGACGCACGGTGCTGCTCAACCTGTGGGCCACCTGGTGCGTGCCCTGCCGCAAGGAAATGCCGGCGCTCGACAAGCTCGAAGCGCGCCTGGGCGGACCGGATTTCCAGGTGGTGTCGGTCAATATCGACACGCAAAACCCAGACAAGCCGAAGGCCTTTTTCAAGGAGATCGGTATCGCCAAACTCACTTACTACGCCGATCCAAGCGCCCAGGTTTTCCAGGATCTCAAAGCGATCGGCCGCGCCTTCGGCATGCCGACCACCATGCTGGTGGACCCGCACGGCTGCGAGATCGGCACCATCGCGGGACCTGCCGAATGGGCGAGCCCTGACGCGATCAAGCTGATCCAGACCGCGCTGGGCAAAAGCTAAGGCGTCGAACTGATAAAACCGGCAGCCGATGTCGCTAGCATGGTCAATCGGGGCAAGTTTAGTGCGTCTATAACCTGATTATATTCATTAGGCGCATCTTTATGTGGGCGCTACGCCGGGACCAGGCTGCACCGTACGTTTCTTGGATGATAAGGAAAATCAACCTCCAAGGACACCACAATGCGCCACATCATCACTGCCGCCGCCGCCATCGCGGTCAGCGGTTTTCTTGTTTCCACCGCTGCGGTCGCTCAGTACCAGGCAGGCGGCCCGGGCCAGATCGGCGGTCAGTGCAAGGTGGTCACCGACAGTGACGCCGACGCCTACGGCTATATGGCTCCGTGCGCGCCGTCGGCGGCTGCCTCAGGCAGCGCCACGGAGGCATATGCTCAGGCCCCGGCACAATCAGCCCCGGTCATCGACGGCGAAGTGCTCGGTGCCGACCCCGATCCGAACGTACGCCTGCAGATGTTGCGAGACGGCGATATGGGTGGGGGCGCGGACTGACCACCGGCGACATATCCTTGCAAAGCCCGGCGGCGCCGGGCTTTGTTTTTCAGTTGTCCGCCCAGGCGACTGGGGCCGCTTATGGCCCTTCGCTGCCATGCAGGAAATGGTCGCTAATGGGGAGAAGCGGAAGTTTAATCAGCCGCGCTTCGTCCTCTGTATTTATGAATACACGCCCTAGCGACCGCCGCCAGGCGAGCGGCAATCATGCACTGATATTGACGGTTTGCCCGACCCCAGCCGCGACGTTGGCGATGCTCTGCATGTTCTGCTGAGCGGCGTCGATGACTTGCAGGATGGATGCTGCATTGTCTGCCTGCATGCGGATCATCTTAGCCGCAACGGCCATTTGTGCTTGGCTCATTTGGGCTGCAGCTAAAAGCGCCGACCCGACCGAAATCTCACATATTGCCGTGCCCGCGCTTGACGGTCTGGCGCATCACCGGTGCCATGACCTGGTCGGAAATCTGGATGTTCCAGATTTCGCTGTCGCCCTGCGCGACGAAGTCGGCGAACAGCTTCGGGATCACCGACACATCGCGGATCTCGTGGCCGCGCAGGCCGAAGCCACGCGCGATGTTTTCCAGCGGCGGCCGGCCGAACAAGGCCAGGCTGTCGTCGACGCCGTCGGCGCGCAGCTTGTGGAACTCCGAGCCGTAGCCGCCGTCGTTCATCGCGCAGATCAGGATGCGAAAGCCCTGACGCTTGAGCGTCTCGAGTTCCTGGATGTGGAACAGGAGCCCGCCGTCGCCTTCGAACAGCACGACCTTGCCCTCGCGGCCCTGCCGGCGCGCGGCCGCAACCCCAAGCGCATACGACAGGCCGTTGCCGACCGCGCCGAACTCACGGACCGTGGTGTAGCGCTCCGCCGGCCTGCCGCGCATCTGAGCGTTGAAATAGGCCTGATGGCCGCCGCCGGTGACGATGTCCCAGTCCTTCGGAACGACGGCGTCGAGGGCGCGGATCACGTCGCGCGGGTCCAGCACGCCGGGCGCGATGTCGAACGGCGTCGAGTCCGCCGGCTCGGTCGCGATGCGATGCGCCAGTTCTTTGGTGCGGATCGCTGCCGCCGTCGGCTTGCCGGCGCCCAGCTTCTTGTCGAGGCCGGCAAGGATCGCCTCGACGCCGACGAGCGCATCCGATCTGACGTAGAGGTCGGCGGCCTTCAGCCCGTCGCGCAGGCCGCGCGGGGCGTCGTCCAACTGGATCTTGTAGGCCTTTGGCCAGAAGTGCCCGCCACCGACGTAGTAGGACAGGCTCGTCCCGACCGCGAGCACGACGTCCGCGGACTTGTACATCTCCCGGCCCAGCGACGTGAAGTAGCTGCCGGCGATGCCGAGCCCGAACGGATGGTCGTGGAACAGGCCGCGCGCGGGCAGCGTGTTGGAGAGAAGCGCGCCGCAGCGGTCGGCGAGCTTGATGACCGCATCCCGTGCGCCGGACCGCAGCACGCCGCGGCCGCCGAGGACGATCGGCCGCTTGGCCGCGGCCAGCCGCTCGACCGCCTCGGCCACGATCTCGGGATCGGGGTGCATGCGCCCGACCTTGGGCTGGTACATCGCCGAGGTCTCGTAGGGCTGGTTGGCCATGTGCTCGACCTTCTGCAGGTCGTAGGGAATGCCCAGCACCACCGGGCGCCGCTCGACCTTGGCGATGTGGAAGGCCTCGCGCACGTAATCCATCATGCGCGGCACGCTATGCGCGGCGATGTAATGCGCGCCGGTCGCCGTCACCAGCGGCGCCTGGTCGATGGCCTGGTTGTAGAACTTGGCGTTGATCGGCGACTCGCCGGCGAACACCACCATCGGCAGGCGGGCGCGAACCGCGGCCGGCAGCGCCGTCATCAACTGGGTCAGGCCGGGGCCGCAGGTGACGGAGGCAACGGCGATCTTGCCGGTGGCGACGTTGTAGGCCGTCGCCGCCGCCACGGTGACGTGCTCGTGCCTGACGTGGACCGTGTGCACGCCCGGCAGTTTGGCAAAGGCGGTGGACCAGTGCATGTTGCCGTCGCCCATCAGGACGAACTGCGTGTCGACTCCCTCCGCAAGGAACGCTTCTGCGAGGGCTTCGTAGAGTTTGGGCATGGGCGCGCTACCCTTGGGTGGGGGCGCGCCGATGGCACCCTTGCCCGCCGTTGCAATAATCGGGATTCGGCACGTCCCGCTGGCGGCTGTGGGGGAAACGATTACATCAGGCTTGCGCGCAGGCGGAAGGGGGCATCATCTTTTTTCTTGCCGCACAAGAGTCCGCTCCTGGCACTTCGCTGCCATATGGAGAATGGTCGCTATTTGGGGGGAAGCGGATCAGCGCCGCTTCGTCGTCAGGGCTTATGAGTTCACGCCCTAGCGACCGCCGCCAGGCGAGCGGCAATCATGCACTGATATTGACGGTCTGCCCGACGCCCGCGGCGACATTGGCGAGGCTCTGCATGTTCTGCTGAGCGGCGTCGATGACTTGCAGGATGGATGCTGCATTGTCCGCCTGCATGCGGATCATCTTCGCCGCAACGGCCATTTGCACCTGGCTCATTTGGGCGCCGGCAAGGGCGGCGGCGAGAGAGGCTGGATCCATGACGCCCCGGTTCTACGGCCCTGGTGACAAGGAATGGTAAACGGCGGCCGTCTTGACTCCCATCTGGCGGCGCGCTAATACTTAACCAAATGGTTTACTATTCGACCGACCGCCTCGACCGCACCTTCGCCGCGCTCGCCGACCCCACCCGGCGGGCCTTGGTGGCGCGCTTGAGCCAATCCGACAGCCTGTCGGTCAGTGAACTCGCCAAGCCCTTCGCGATGTCGCTGCCGGCGGTGATGAAGCATCTCGACGTGCTGTCGGATGCCGGCCTGGTCACGCGCAGCAAGACCGGCCGCACCGTCGCCTGCACCTTGCGCGCCGAGCCGATGCAGGACGCCAACGACTGGCTCAACCGCTACCAGCGCTTCTGGAACGATCGCCTCGATCAACTCGCCGCTTTCCTGGAGGAAGACTAATGCCCGCCGTCGCCGCCGTCAAACCAAGCCTCACCATCAAGCGCCGTTTCAACGCCCCGCCGGCGAAAGTCTTCGCCGCCTGGACCGACCCGGAAAAAGTAAAGCATTGGATGGGGCCTGGCGTCGTTGAGGTGCTGAGCGTCGAAAGCGATCCACGCACCGGTGGGCGCTATCGCTGGGTGATGAAAGCCGCGAACGGCGACGTGCACGACGTCGGCGGTGTCTATCGCGAAGTGGACCCGAACGAGAAGCTGGTGTTCACCTGGGCCTGGATATCGACGCCGGAACGCGAGTCGCTGGTGACGCTGACATTCAAGCCCGACAACGGCGGCACGCTGATGACGCTGATGCACGAGCAATTCTTCGACGAAGAGGCGCGCGACCGCCATCAGGGTGGCTGGAACGGCTCGCTCGAGAAGCTCGGCGCCTATCTCGACTCGTAACCGCAGGAGCGTTGCCATGCCGCACGAATGGTCGCACGGACAATTCTATTGGAACGAACTGATGACGCGCGATGCCGAGCGCGACAAGAAATTCTATGCCGACACCATCGGCTGGAGCTTCGAGGCGATGCCGATGCCGGATGGCACCTATTGGGTCGCCAAGATGGGTGAGCAATATGTTGGCGGGCTGTTTCCACTCGCCGACCCGAAATTCAACGGCGTGCCGGAAGGCTGGATGTCCTATCTCGCCGTCGACGACGTCGATGCGCGCGTCAAGAAGGCGCAAAGCCTCGGCGCCACATTGATGCGGCCGATCTTCGATGTGCCCGGCGTCGGCCGCATCGCCATTTTGCGCGAGCCCGGCGGCGCCGGCATCGGCTGGATGACACCGCCGAAAATGTAATCGCACTCAGCGTGACGGAGTTGCCATCATGCAACATGCAGTCGTTTCGCAAGACGAATGGGTTAAGGCGCGCAAGGCGCTGCTGGCCAAGGAGAAGGAATTCACCCGCGCGCGCGATGCGCTCTGCGTCGAGCGGCGCGCGCTGCCGTGGGTGAAGATCGATAAGCCTTATGCGTTCGACGGCGCACAGGGGCGCGAGTCGTTGGCCGACCTGTTCGGCGGCAAGAGCCAGCTCATCGTCTATCACTTCATGCTCGGACCGGGTTGGGTACAGGGCTGTCCGAGTTGCTCCTTTCTCGCCGATCATTTCGACGGGGCAGCGATCCATCTCGCCCAGCGCGATGTGACGTTGGCGTTGGTGTCGCGCGCGCCGCTGGCCGAAATCGAAGGCTATAAGAAGCGCATGGGCTGGAAGTTCAAATGGGTGTCGTCTTACGGCAGCGACTTCAACCATGATTTCCACGTCTCGTTCACGCCGGAGGAAAAGGCGCGTGGCAAGGTCGAATACAATTACGCGATGACCGAATTTCCAAGCGAGGAAGCGCCGGGCCTGAGCGCCTTCATCAAGGACGAGGCTGGCGAGATTTTCCACAGCTACTCGACCTATGGGCGCGGGCTCGACATCTTGCTCGGCACCTACAACTTCCTCGATATGGCGCCGAACGGCCGCGACGAAGACGCCCTGCCTTGGAGCATGGCCTGGGTGAAACGCCACGATGAATACGAAGCTGCGCCGCAGTCTTCCTGCTGCGGCGGCGCGACCAAAGCATGAGCTCCAACCGAGGAAACCAGATTATGAAGCTCTACGGATTTCCGCCGTCCCCGCGCACCTGGCAGGTCAGCGCCGTCGCTGCCCATCTGGGAATCCCGCTCGAATTGGTGTTCGTCGACCTCACCAAGGGCGAGCAGCGCCAGCCCGAATATCTCGCGATCAATCCGACAGGCCGCGCGCCGACTTTGGTCGACAGCGACTTCAAGCTGTGGGAGGCGGGCGCGATCCTGCAGTACATTGCGTCGCAGAAGCCGAACAACCTGTGGCCGGACGATGTGCGGTCGCGCGCCGACATCATGCGCTGGCAGAGCTGGGCGATCGCGCATTGGGACAAGGAGGGCTGCGTGCCGCTGCTGGTCGAACGGCTGATCAAGGAGATTCTCAATCTCGGGCCCCCGGATGAAGCGGTGGTCGCCGCCGCGCTCGAACAGTTCCACAAGAATGCACACGTGCTGGACGATCACCTCGGCCGCCAGCGCTGGCTCGTCGGCGGCGACGTCACCCTTGCCGACTTCGCCGTCGCGGCGTCGCTGTTCTACGCCGAACGCGCCGGACTACCGTTGGCGGATTATCCGAGAATCGGCGACTGGTTCGCCCGCGTCGCGGCGCTGCCGTGCTGGCAGGACACGGCGCCGCAATTCACCGCCGCCGCGGCGTAAAAACGCCAAAGGCACTGCGCGCTGCCTCCCCCTGAAATCGGGAAGTAAGAAACGAGAATGCTGCGCTGTATCGGGTAGGCGTGAGGCTACCGCGTCGGTACCGGCTTCTCGCCGCGATAGTCGTAGAAGCCGCGCCCGGCCTTCTTGCCGAGCCAGCCGGCCTCGACATATTTCACCAGCAGCGGACAGGGCCGGTACTTGGAATCCGCCAGGCCTTCGTGCAGCACCTGCATGACCGAGAGACAGGTGTCGAGCCCGATGAAGTCCGCCAGCTCCAGCGGCCCCATCGGGTGGTGCGCGCCGAGCCGCATGGCGGTGTCGATTCCCTCGACATTGCCGACGCCTTCATAGAGCGTGTAGATCGCCTCGTTGATCATCGGCAGCAAAATACGGTTGACGATGAAGGCGGGAAAATCCTCCGACACCGCGATGGTCTTGCCGAGCTGGTGATGAAGGCCTTGCTGCTTTCGAACGTGCCGTCGTCGGTGGCGATGCCGCGGATCACTTCGACCAGCTCCATCAGCGGCACCGGATTCATGAAATGGATGCCGATGAAATGCTCGGGCCGGTCGGTCGAGGCGGCCAGCCGCGTGATCGAGATCGACGAGGTGTTGGTGGCGATGATGGCGTCGGGCTTGAGCGAAGCGCACAGGTCGGAGAAGATCTTGCGCTTGACGTCTTCCTTCTCGGTCGCCGTCTCGATCACGATGTCGCAGTCGGCCATCGCGTCGAATTTCTCCGCCGGCTTGATACGCGAGAGCGCGCTCTTGCGTCGTCCTCGCTGATCGTATTCTTGCCGACTTGGCGCGCCATGTTGCCGTTGATGCTCGCCATCGCCGCCTTGATGCGGTCGGCCGACACGTCGTTCAACATCACCGAATAGCCCGCCAGCGCGCAGACATGGGCGATGCCGTTGCCCATCTGTCCGGCGCCGATCACCCCCACATTCTGAATATTGAGCGTCATGGTTTGATCCGATGCGATGCGAAGTCCCGGTTCTTGCTTCGGCTTCGGTTATTCCATTTCTACGCCGAACCGCTCGGTGACACCACCGGCGCGCTAGCAAAATAGCGACGGGTCAACGTCCGAGCTTGCCCAGTTCCGCCGCAAGCTCGGGCAGCGCCTGGAAGAGGTCGGCGACGAGACCGTAGTCGGCGACCTGGAAGATCGGCGCTTCCTCGTCTTTGTTAATGGCGACGATGACCTTGGAATCCTTCATGCCGGCGAGATGCTGGATCGCGCCGGAAATGCCGACCGCGATGTAAAGCTCCGGCGCGACGATCTTGCCGGTTTGCCCGACCTGCAAGTCGTTGGGCACGAAGCCGGCATCGACCGCCGCGCGCGATGCGCCGACGGCGGCGCCGAGTTTGTCGGCGATCTGTTCCATGAATATGGTGAAGTTGTCGCCGGATTGCATGCCGCGCCCGCCGGAAATGACGATCTTGGCCGCGGTCAGTTCCGGCCGATCGGATTTCGACAGTTCCTCGCCGACGAAAGTCGACAGCCCGGATCGTCGCCGCCGCCGCGTCCTCGATCGGCGCCGAGCCGCCTTCGGCCGTTGCCTCGAAGGTCGTGGTGCGCACGGTGATGACCTTCTTGGCGTCGGTCGACTGCACGGTCTGGATCGCGTTGCCGGCATAGATCGGGCGCACGAAGGTATCGGGCGCCACGACCTTGAGATGTCGGAGATCTGCGTCACGTCGATCAGCGCGGCAACGCGCGGCATCACGTTCTTGCCGATCGTGGTCGCGGGCGCGACGATGGCGTCATAATCGCCCGCCAGCGAAACGAGCAACGCCGCGAGGGGCTCGGCAAGGCCGTGGGCGTAAGACGGCGTTTCCGCCACCAGCACCTTGGCGACGCCGTCGAGCTTCGCGGCGTCTTCCGCCACCGGCTTGCAGTCCTCGCCGGCGACCAGCACGTGCACGTCGCCGCCAAGCGCCTTGGCCGCGGTGAGCGCCTTGCTGGTCGCTTCCTGGGGCGCCTTGTTGTCGTGCTCGGCGAGAACAAGGGTCGTCATCCGAGAACTCCCGCTTCGTTGTGAGCTTGTCGACCAGCTCGGCCACGGACTCGACCTTGACGCCGGATTTGCGGCCCGGCGGCTCGGTCACCTTGAGCACTTGCAGGCGCGGCGAAATGTCGACGCCGTAGTCGGCCGGCGTCCTGTCGTCGATCGGCTTTTTCTTCGCCTTCATGATGTTGGGCAGGGATGCGTAGCGCGGCTCGTTCAGGCGCAGATCCGTGGTGACGACAGCGGCGCTTTCAGATTGACGGTCTGCAGGCCGCCGTCGACCTCGCGGGTGACCGTCACGCTGTCGCCTTCGATCGCGACCTTCGAGGCGAAGGTGCCCTGCGCCCAGCCGAGCAGCGCGGCCAGCATCTGGCCGGTCTGATTGCAGTCGTCGTCGATCGCCTGCTTGCCCAGGATGACAAGCCCTGGCTTTTCCTTCTCGACGATGCCCTTGAGGATTTTCGCGACCGCAAGCGGTTCGACCGCGCTATCGGAGTTCACCAGGATGCCGCGGTCGGCGCCCATGGCCAGCGCGGTACGGATGGTCTCCTACGCCTGCGCGGGCCGATCGAGACCGCCACGATCTCGTCGCCGCGCCCGCTTCCTTCAGGCGGATGGCCTCTTCGACGGCGATCTCGTCGAAGGGATTCATGGACATCTTGACGTTGGTGAGGTCGACGCCGGAGCCGTCAGCCTTGACG
>CAVSGT010000005.1:0-93169 GCA_963727555.1 uncultured Alphaproteobacteria bacterium
GTAGTGGGCGAATAGTTGCTGAACACGCCATTACGGCCGAGCGTGTCGGCAAGCCCCGCAACCTTGTCCCAATCGAGCTTCACGCCGGTGCAGACCACCAGATAATCGTAGGTCAGCGCGTCGCCACTTTGCAGCCGGACGGTGTTGCTCTCGGGCTCGGTAGGTTTTGGCGGCGCCACGAATCCAGGTAACGCCGGATGGAATGACGCTGGCTTCCGGACGATGGGTTTTGGCCAGCGGATAGACGCCCGCCCCCACCAGCGTCAGCGATGGCTGGTAATAGTGCTCTTGCTGCGGCTCCACGATCGCAACCTCGATGGCGGGAGCGCGGCGGCGCAGGATGGCCGCTACCGTGATGCCGGCGGTGCCGCCACCGACGATGAGGATTTGATGATGCTTCCCGTTCGGCATGGCTGAATTCCCCCCTGGTCTTATTGTTGCAGGCGCGCGCTTGGGCGCGCGGTTAGCCCGGGCATTGGCCCCGGCGGGAGAAAAATCCACTACATATTACAACAATGCAATATGTTTTTGCGGCACCGGTCCGAACGAAGCTGGAAACCAAAGATATTTCAGCAGCTTGTCGTAGATCAAAATCGCTGCGGCGGGGAACCGATTCAATTGCTGTAGAGTTTGCTTGGCGGTTCACCCCTTGCGTTGCGTGAAGGAGTTGCGTCATGGCGCCGCGGCCGAAGCGGACGCCGGTTATCCGATAAGGCCATGCGCAAGCAATCTGGACTGAAGACTTACCAAGCCAAACGCAGGTTTAGCGTCACGGCCGAACCCAAAGGCAAGGTCGCGCGCCGGCGCGGCCATGCCTTCGTAATCCAGAAACACGCCGCGCGCCGCCTCCATTACGATCTGCGGCTCGAACTCGACGGCGTGATGAAAAGCTGGGCGGTGACGCGCGGTCCCAGTCTGGTGCCGGGCGAGAAGCGGCTGGCGGTGCGGGTCGAGGACCACCCGATCGCATACAACAAGTTCGAGGGCACCATCCCGCAAGGCGAATATGGCGGCGGCACGGTGATGATTTGGGACCGCGGCGCTTGGCAGCCGGAGGACGATCCCCACAAAGGACTGCAAAAGGGTCATCTGTCATTTGCGCTCGACGGCGAAAAGCTGCACGGCAGCTGGCATCTGGTGCGCATGCATCGACGGCGCGGCGAGAAGCGTGACAACTGGCTCTTGATCAAACAACACGACAATGCCGCGCGTGATGCGGACGGCAAAGACATCCTGGAACAGAAGCCGCGCTCGGTTGTCTCCGGCCGTTCGATCGAGGAGATCGCCGAGGGATCGAGAAAAGCCTGGCACAGCAATCGAGTGGCGGGCTCCGCCAAGACCAAGACCGCCAAGAAGTCCTCCAGCAAGGCCAAGCGACGCACGAGGGCGAAGACGTCGCGCAAGGCTGCGAAACCGAAAGTGAAGAAAAGAGCGCGAGCGGCGGTGAGCACCAAGGCAAGCGAAAAACGGCGCAGCGCACCGGTGCGTGCGCGCCGCGGCAACGAGATGGTGGGCAAGGTCAAGCTCACCCATCCCGACCGGATCTATTGGCAAGACGTCGGCATCACTAAGCGCGATCTCGCCAACTATTATAAGCAAGTGTGGAAATGGATGCGTCCGCACGTGGCCGGCCGGCCGATCGCCTTGCTGCGTTGCCCGGAGGGCGCGAGCGGCGAATGCTTCTTCCAGAAACACGCCACCATGGGCATCGCCACCGAGCACCTGCATCTGGTGCCCGAGAAGGGCGACAAGATCATCTCCATCGACGATCTCGACGGGCTGATATCGCTGGTGCAAGCCGGCGTGCTGGAAGTCCACACCCGCGGCACGACCATCGATGACCGCGAGCGCGCCGACCGGCTGGTATTCGATCTCGATCCCGGCCCGGGGACCCAATGGCGCGACGTGGTGGCGGCCGCACGCGAGGTGCGCAAGCGGCTCTCGGCGCTGAAGCTCAAGAGCTTCCTGAAAACCTCGGGCGGCAAAGGCCTGCACGTGGTGCTGCCGATCAAACCGACGCCGTGGGACGACGCCAAGGACTTCACCCATGCCGTCGCCGCCAGCATGGCCGCGGACGCACCCGAGCGCTATATCGCGACGGCAACCAAGAGCGGGCGCACGGGAAAAATCTTTGTCGATTATTTGCGCAACAGCCGCGAAGCAACCGTCGTCGCCCCCTACTCCACCCGCGCGCGCGCGGGCGCGCCGGTGTCGGCGCCGATCGACTGGTCGGAGCTTGGCGCGCTGAAAGCCGCCAATCAGTACACGGTGAAGAACCTTATGTTGCGGCTTTCCCGCCTGCGCAAGGATCCGTGGGCCAATATCGGCCGTCTCAGGCAAGCGCTACCCAAACTCAAAAGTTAGGCGGCCCGATATCACGCCTGCGCAATGGAACTCGCGCGTGCGGCGTGCATTGATGACGCGCGGCGCCGTCCGCATCGGGGATTGGCATGGCTCATGCCCATCGCGCCAACAGCGCCGCCCGGCGCTCCGCCCGCAAGTCGTAAGGGCTCGGGAACATTTCCCTTAAATTGCAGTTATCACCCTGTAGGTCTTGCCTTTTTTATTCCCTATTCCGGCCACGAATAGCCGGTAGTTGCGGTCTCATAAGCACTTGCGATTCGTGCCGCTTTATCTTGGGGACAGAGCGGAATGGTTTTGAAACTGTGTCTTGCGGGAAGCTTGGCGTTCGCCTGCGCCTTTGCTGGCGGACAGGCATCGGCGCAAGGGCCAAAAAAGCGGCTTTCCGGCACCGCTGCCTTCTACACCAAGGGCTACCAGGGCCGCGTCGCCTCGGGCGGGCACTATGACCCGGCTAGGCTCACCGCCGCGCACAAGACGTTGCCGTTCGGTACGCGCGTGCGCGTCACCGACAAGCGCACGCATCGCAGCGTCACTGTGACAATTACCGACCGCGGTCCGTTCAATAAAGGCCGCATGATCGATCTCTCCTATGCCGCCGCCAAGCAATTGCACATGCTGAGCCGCGGCATCATCAGAGTGATCGCCGAAGTCGAACCGCGCGGGACCTTCACGACCGCGTCGGAAACGTCAAAGCGCTAGTCGACGGCGAGCAGCGGATCCAGGTCTCCGGCTCGCCCGCGAAGGCTTCGCCGTAGCGCAGGTGCACCGTGTTCTCATCCAACAACGTCATGAAAATCGTCTTGCCGCCGCCGCGCTCGGCCGCCGGCGCCGCGTAAGAGAACGCATGCCGGCCGTAATCGCCTTGCAGACGCGCGCCGCCCGGCGTGACGATGTCAGGACCGCGGATGGAAAAGCGCCGGCCATCTGAGACGTAGCACCAGTCGCCATCGATGGCGTCGGCGAAGGCGGGCGCTGCGACCAGCATGAGCCCGAGCGCCGCAAAGATTATTTTCAGTTTGTTGGAACTCATCGTCGCCCCCTCGTCGCTACCGTCAATCCACCTTCGCCTCGTCGCGATACATGACCTTGTGGCGCGTCTCGCGCACCCATTCATCGATATCATCGAGCGTCTGGTAGTTCTTCCTATCGAAGCGGTCCCAGTTCATAATTTGCGGCAGCGTCTTTTTCCAGCGCTTGTAGGGCGGCTTCGCAGGCACGCCGAACAGCATGATGTCGATGATGGCGAGATCGTCCGGCACGTCGAGCAATGGGCGCAGCGATTTTTGCGCGTCGTCCTGACCGATCGCGGTCACCCACCACACCTGATAGCCGAGCGCGGCGGCGGCAAGGTGCGCCGACATGGTGGCGGCGGCGACACTCTGCAGCAAAATGCGCTCGGCATTGGCGCGATATTGTTTATCGAGGTCGGAATCGTCGAGCAGCACCGGAAAGGCGCGCACGAAACGGAAATCCGCCACCACGACCACGAAGCCGGGCGCCGTTTCCAGCCCGCGATAGTTCGGTGTGGGAAATTTCATCTTCATCTTGGCGCGCTTGGTCGCCTCGGCGACGAAATAGTCGGCAATCTGCTTTTTCACGCCGTCATCGGTGACCGCGATGAAGTGCCAGGGCTGCGCATTGGCGCCGGACGGGGCATGGCGAGCGGCTTCCAGCACCATTTCGATGTGCTCGCGCGGCACGCTCACATCCGGCCGGAAGGCGCGGGTCGTGAATCGATTGCGCACCACGTCCATCAGCGCCTGGTAGCGGGCGAGATTGGGGGTAAATTTGGTGACGTCGTCCATAGTCGTGCTCCCGGCTGGCGCGCCGTCTTAGGCTATAATAAACATGCCTTAGTTCGCCCCCTATTCTATCCCGCCCGCCGTCCTACCGCACAAGGAAATGCCCATGCCCGCCAAGCGCCCGGCGCCCCGCCTGCCCGTCCTCGACGAACAACACATGAATGAGGCCCAGGGGGCCTTGATGGCGGCAATCCGCTCGGGACCGCGCGGCCAATCGGTCACCCCACGCGGGCCTTTCGCGGTCTGGCTGCACGCGGCGGAATTCGGCATGCTGGCGCAAGCGCTTGGCGGCCATTGCCGCTATCAGACGGTGTTGCCGGCGCGGTTGTCCGAGTTCGCCATTCTCTGCACAGCGCGGCTGTGGCGCGCCCAGTACGAATGGTTTGCGCATGCCCCGATGGCCGAACGCGCCGGCGTCAAACCAAAGACGATTGCGGACTTGCGTGCCGGCCGCGCACCGAAATCGGCGGCCAAAGACGAGCGCGCGATCTATGATTTTGTGCAGGAATTGTACAAGACCAAGCGCGTCAGCGATCGCACCTATAAGCGCGTGCACGGCCTACTTGGCGACAAGGGCATGGTCGAGCTGATCGGCATCCTCGGCTACTACGTGATGGTCTCGATGACGCTCAACGTATTCCGCATGATGCCGCCGGCGGACGCCGCGCTAGGCTTCGTGGAGCCGAAATAAACAAAGGTCAGCCGGGGCGGTGTACGCCTTTCCCGAGCGCGCGACATGGCTGCCGCAGGCGACCGACCGGTAAACCGACCGCCTGCGGCACACGCGTCATTTCATCTTCATGTTCTTCATGCCGCCCATGCTGCCATCCCCTTTCATGGCGCCGATGCCGGCAACCGAAAAATCGACTTCGACCTTGCCGGCCTTGGCGAATTCCAGCGTGCCTTTGAAATGTTGACCCCGCATCAGTTGATGTTTGAGGCCGACGAGCATCACGTGATATCCATTCGGATCGAGCGTGACGGTCTGACCCGGCTTGATCTCGATGCCGCCCTTGACCAGGCGCATCTTCATCACCCCGTTTTCCATTTTCATTTCGTGTACCTCAAAACGGCCGGCAATGTCCGCTGAGCCGCCAATGAGACGATCGGGGGCGCTGCCGGTATTGGTGATGGTCATGTAGCCGCCGCCGACGCTGGCGCCTTTCGGTGTGGCGCGTGACCAGGGCGCCGAAATTTTCAACGCGCCGACGGTGAAGTCTTTGGCCTGCGCCGGCGCCGCGATCAGCGCGGCAACGGCAACGGCGATCATGAACGAAATACGAGTCATCTTGGTATTGCTCCTGAGATGGCGAGCGCGCGCGTTGGGTTACGCGCGGCCTGCGAATTGACGATGGGATGCGTGAATTGCGAGCGGCGTCAGGCGACCGGCGGAGGTCGTGGCAATTGTGGGCCACGGACGACGGGCCGATGGACGACCTCAATTTGCGGAGCCAGCGCCGTTACGCCGGCGCCGACATCGAGAAAGGCCATGGTGACTTGCGGCGGAGCGGCAAGCGCATGGACGGCGCACTGCATGCCGCAACCGGCGGCACAGGGGCAGCCGGAATCGTGGCCGACCGGTGACTGCGAGGAACCGACTGACGTGGCGGAGCTGCAAATGCTGAAACCAAGCGAGCCGCCGGCCGCGACCGACAGCGGCAGCAACAGCGCCTGCAGCCCAATTACATAGGCTGCGACGAGCGCAATGATCCGCAATGTCCGACGTTGCCGAGTCATTGCGCTACTCTAGGCACAGCACGGTTAGTCCGTCCATGCCGGCAGCGTGTGGTCGCACCGGTTGCGCGCGCTGTGCTAGACTGCTGCGCCATGAGCGGCCCCACGTCATCCGATAACGAGCGGCGCGTCATCAGTTTCCGCCGGCGGGCTGGTCTGCCTCGGCCCGTCCCGCCGCCGGTCGAAGATCTCGGCAAATACGAGCGCAGCGAGCACCCGGACGATTATCGCCACCGCATGCTGGTGAACGCGGCCGCCTTCGCTTTCGTGCTGGTGCTGATCGCGGTTGGGCTATGGCTGGCGGACACCATGGCGCAGATGCGCCGCAATCAGGATTGCGTCTTGTCCGGCCGGCGCGGCTGTACGCCGGTCGAGGTGCATCGTGAGCAGCCGTGAGCCCTCATCGGAACCGACCGCTCGACGATATCGCCCAATTTGGCGGGCGTTACCTGCTAAACTCCGGTTGCCATTGAACTTAACGGCCTGCTTGGCTATACGGGCTGCCGGTCGTCGCGCGGCGGCACACTGGACGAAGGGCGGGGGCGCAAACTCGGGCGCATCGGCTCCCTGATCGAAAGATCTCCAAATAAATCAGAGAGTTAATGATGTCTTCGACATTCGATACGGTGGCCAATATTATCGCCGAGACCTGCGATATTCCGCGCGATTCCATCAAGCCCGAAAGCCACGCCATTAACGACCTTGGCATCGACAGCCTGGACTTCCTGGACATCGCCTTCGCCATCGACAAAGCATTCGGCATCAAGCTTCCGCTCGAACAGTGGACCCAGGAAGTCAACGACGGCAAGGCAACGACCGACCAGTATTTTGTGCTTGAAAATCTCAGCGCCCGCATCGACGACCTCGTCGCTGCCAAGGGAGCTTGAGCCGCGCAGAGTTCCCATGCGTCTCGACTATTTTCAGCTGATCGACCGGATCGTTGAGCTCAACCTCGCCGACCGAAAGATCAGATGTGAAGCGACCGTTCCGACCACCAGCACAATCTTCGAAGGCCACTTTCCCGGATTCCCTTTGCTGCCGGGCGTTCTGCTGATCGAAAGCATGGCGCAGACATCGGGCTGGCTGGTGGTGGCGTTACACCGCTTCGAGCGCATGCCATTCCTCGCCTCGATCAAGGAGGCGAAGCTTCGGACTTTCGTCAAACCCGGCCAGCATCTGTCGATCAATGGGACGCTGGCGCATGACGGCTCCGGCTTCGCGGTCACCGAGGCGGACGTTGCCGTCGACGGCAAAACGGTATGCGACGCCACGCTGACGTTTCGCGTGGTCGAATTTCCTAATGCCGAGATGAAAGCACAGATGCGTGCAACCGCGGCCGGGATCGGCCTCTCGCTCGAGGCGCCCGCCAATGGCTGAGGCGGCGCGCGAAGTTTGGATCACCGGAATCGGCATCGTTTCCTGCCTTGGTGAAGGCCCGGAAGCGCATTGGCAGAAATTGATGGAAGCGCATCCGGGCGCCGACACGACGACCTTCGCTCCTTTCGTCGTGCACCGCTTGGCGCCGGTGAGCTTCGACAGTCAGATCCCCAAGAAAGGCGATCTGCGGCAGATGGAGCCATGGCAACGCATCGGCACCTACGCCGCCGGGCTTGCGCTCGACTCCGCCGGCGTCAAGGGCAACACGGAGGTGTTGTCGGACATGGATATGATCGTCGCCGCCGGCGGCGGCGAGCGCGACCTCGCCGTCGACAGCGCGATCCTGAGTGGCATGCCGCGCGCGCAAAATCCTGAGGTCTTCCTCAATGAGCGCCTGATGAGCGACCTGCGCCCGACCCTCTTCCTGGCGCAGCTTTCCAACCTGCTCGCAGGCAACATATCGATCGTGCACGGCGTGACCGGATCCTCGCGCACCTTCATGGGCGAGGAATCGTCCGGCGTCGACGCCCTGCGCGTGGCGCTCGCGCGCATCGCCACCGGGCAGAGCGACATTGCGTTGGTCGGTGGCTCGCACAATGGCGAGCGTCCCGACCTGCTGATGCTCTATGAGTTCGGCCGCCATGCGCTGAAAGACAAATATGCGCCGGTCTGGGAGCGGCACGACCATCCCGGTTTTGCGCTCGGCTCGCTGGGCGCGTTTGTGGTGCTGGAAGCCCGCAGTCATGCCGAGGCGCGCGGCGCCAAGCCGCTGGCGCGACTCACGGCCGTCTATTCCGAGCGCTCCAAGCGCGAGGCCGGCACGGTCACCGCGGCCCTTGCGCGCTCATGGGAAAAGCTGAAAGACAAAGTGACGATGGGCCACGCCGCCGTGCTGTCCGGAGCCACCGGAGCCGAGCCCGCCACCGCCGAAGAGCGCGCCTTCCTGGCCGGCCATGCAGATCTTGCCGTCCGCGCCACCGGGTCATATGTCGGACATGCACCGGAGCCGCAATTCGTCATGAATATCGCGCTGGCGGCAGTGGCGCTCGGCCATGCTAGTTTGTTTCCGCCCTGCGACTCGACCGGTCTGGAACGGCCGACGCAAGGTGACTTGAGCCAAGTTCTGGTGACCGGCGTTGGGCATTGGCGGGGCGAAGGCCTTGCCCTGGTCGAACGCGCCGGCTGAGGAGAGCGAAAACATGTCGTCGCCAAAAGACAAGAAAGGCCGGCCGATCGTCGTCGTCACCGGTCTCGGCGTGGTCACCTCCCTCGGCGCCGGCAAAGCCGACAATTGGGCGCGGCTGACCGCGGGCGAATCCGGCATCCACGCCATTACCCGCTTTCCGACCGAGGGCTTGCGTACCCGCATCGCCGGCACGATCGACTATCTGCCGGCGCAACCCAGCGCGGCCGCGCTGTCCGAAAGCTTCGCGACGCTCGCCGCCGAAGAGGCGGTCGCCGAATCCGGTATCGGCACGCGCGGCGATTTCCCCGGCCCGCTGTTTCTGGCCGTGCCGCCGATCGAAATGGACTGGTCGCAACGGGCCGAGATTGGCGCCAAGTCGGGCGCCAACGACCAACTGAGCTACAGCGACCTGTTACGGGTGAGCGCCGAATTTCCCGAATACCACGAGCGCTTCCTGTTCGGTTCGGTCGCCAATCACCTGGCCGATATGTTCGGCACCAAGGGGTCGCCGATCTCGCTGTCCACCGCCTGCGCCTCCGGCGCCAGCGCCATCCAGCTCGGCGTCGAGGCGATCCAGCGCGGCGAGACCGACGCCGCCCTCTGTGTCGGCACCGACGGCTCGATCAACGCCGAGGCCTTGATCCGATTTTCGCTGCTGTCGGCGCTGTCGACCGGCGGCAATGACAACCCGCAAGGCGCCGCCAAGCCGTTCTCCAAGAACCGCGACGGATTTGTGATGGCGGAAGGCGCCGCGGCGCTCGTGCTGGAGAGCTACGACGCGGCGAAGGCGCGCGGCGCAACGATCTTCGGCGTCATGGAAGGATGCGGCGAAATGGCCGATGCCTTCCACCGCACCCGCTCCAGCCCGGACGGCAAGCCGATCATCGGCTGCATAGCCAATGCGCTGAAGGATGCGGGGCTGAACGCCCGACGACATCGATTACGTCAACGCCCACGGCACCGGCACGCCGGAAAACGACAAGATGGAGCATGTCGGGCTAGCCGCCGTATTCGGCGAGCGCATGAAGGGTATCCCCGTTTCCTCAAATAAATCGATGATCGGCCACACGCTGTCGGCGGCCGGCGCGGTTGAGGCGGTGTTCACGCTGCTGTCGCTGCAGCATCAGCGCATTCCGCCGACCATCAATTACCTGGTGCCGGATCCGGCGATCCCGCTCGACGTCGTGCCCAATACCGCGCGCGACGCCAAGTTGCGTCACGCCATCTCCAACTCATTCGGATTTGGCGGGCAAAATGTTTCACTGGTCATGGGCCTTGAGCCGGCGTGACCGCGCCGCGCCCATAGCGTCATGCGCGCGCTCCGACTGATCGGCGATCGCAAGCTCGAGCTTGCCGAGGTGCCCGCCCCGCCCGCTCCCGGCGCCGGCGAGGTGCAGATTCGCATCAAGGCGGTGGCGCTCAACCACCTCGATCTGTGGGGCTTTCGCGGCATGGCCTTCGCCAAGCGCAAGCTGCCGCTGATCGTCGGCGTGGAATCATCCGGTGAGATCGCCGCGGTCGGGGCCGGCGTTTCCGCTTTCAAGCAAAGCCAGCCGGTGGTGATGTACGGCGCCATGACCTGCGGTCAATGCGAGGCCTGCCGCGCGGGCCGCGACAACCTTTGCGAAAACGTCGGCGGCATTATGGGTTTTCATATCGACGGATTTGCGCGCGATATGGTCAATCTGCCGGCGCGGCTCACGATTCCGGTGCCCGAGGGGGTCAGCTTGCGCGACGCCGCTTGCGCACCGATCGCTTTTGGCACCGTCGAGCACATGCTGTTCGACAACGCCAAGCTCAAGCCGGGCGAAACCATTTTGGTGCATGCCGGCGGCTCCGGTATCGGTTCGGTCGCCATCAAGATGGCGAAAGCGCTCGGCTGCACCGTCATCACCACCGTCGGCGACGACGCCAAGGCGGAGAAGGCCAAGGCGCTCGGCGCCGACCATGTCATCAATTACAAGACCGAGCGCTTCGAAGGCGTCACCCGCAAGCTCACCGCAAAGAAAGGCGTCGACGTCGTGTTCGAGCATGTCGGCGGCGAGGGCTTCAACGGCTCCCTGCTTTGTCTCAAGCGCGGCGGACGGCTGGTGACCTGCGGTTCGACGGCCGGTCCGAGCGTCACCATCAATCTCATGCAGCTGTTCCAGCAGCAGTACAAAATCTTTGGCTCGTTCGGCGCCTCGATGCGCAATATCCGCGACAGCCTGTCCAAGATCGCCGCCGGCATGACGCCGATCATCGATACCGAGGTGCCGCTTGCCGATTTTGAGCGCGGCCTCGCGCGGCTGGAAAGCCGGCAGGTGTTCGGCAAAGTCATCGTGAGCTTCTGATGGCTGGCGCGCGCGCGAAGCCATCACGCCGCGGTATTGCGCGTTTACGCGATGCGATCATTGGCGGCTTCGCTGTCGGTTGTCTTAAGTTGTTGCGGCTAATCGATCCCGATCTGCTTGCCGGCATTGCGGGCTGGCTTATGCGCCGGGTTGGCCCGCTACTGCCTGAGAACAAAATCGGTCGCGCCAATCTTACTGCTGCGTTCCCGGAGAAATCGGCCGAAGAGATCGACACCATCCTGCAAGGCGTGTGGGACAATCTCGGCCGCGTCGGCGCGCTATTTGCGCATCTCGATCGCGTGTGGGACTACGATTTCGACCATCCGGAACGCTCCAAGCGGTATGAGATCGGACTCGACAGTCGTGAGCGGCTTGCAAAACTCGCCGGCGACGGCAAGCCCGCGTTGATCTTTGCCGCCCATCTCGCGAATTGGGAGCTGCCGGCAATTTGCGCAGCCAGCTATGGCGTCGACACCGCCGCGCTCTATCGCAAGCCGAATATCCCGGCTATCGACCGCTGGCTGCACAATACGCGCTCAGCCGCCATGGGCACGTTGATTGCGGCCGGACCGAGCGCGCCGACCAAGATCGCCAGAGCGCTGGGCCGCGGCAGTCACGTCGGAATCCTGGTCGATCAGTATTTTCTGCGCGGCGTCGAGGTGACATTCTTCGGCCAGCGCACAATGGCCAATCCGCTGCTGGCGCGGCTCGCCCGTCACGTCGACTGCCCGATCCATGGCGTGCGTTTCATCCGGCTGCCGGACAATCGCTTTCGCGGCGAACTGACCGAGGAGATCAAGCCGGTGCGCGATGCGCAAGGCGAGATCGACGTCGCCGCGACCACGCAGATCATCATCGCGATCATCGAAGGCTGGATCCGCGAATATCCCGAGCAATGGCTATGGCTGCACCGGCGATGGCGCCCGGAAGATCACCTCAACATCAGCGCCCAGTCTTGATCCTGGTCCACAGCCGGTTGATCAGTCGCTGTGTCTTCTGGTTGCGGGCATTGACCGTGTAGAGGTGCTGCATCGTCGCAGCGTCGGGGTAAATGCTTTTGTCGTCGAGGACGGCTTTGGCGAGGAATTTCTGGCTGGCCAGATTGCCGTTGGCATAGGACACCAGATCGCTGTTCTTCGCCGCCACCTCCGGCTTGAGCAGGAAATCGATGAAGGCATAGGCCTCGGCGACGTGTTCGGCATCCTTAGGGATAGCGAGATTGTCGAACCACATTTGCGCGCCTTCTCTCGGTATCGCGTAGCCGATCTCGACGCCGTTCTTGGCTTCGATCGCGCGTTTTTGCGCCTGCTTGATATCGCCGGACCAGCCGACCACGAAGCAGATTTCTCCGCTGGCCAGCGCATTGAGGTATTGCGAGGAGTGGAATTTACGAACCGCGGGCCTGATCTTCATCATGAGATCGGCCGCGCGTTCGAGGTCTTGCGGCTTGGTGCTGTTGGGATCGAGACCGAGATAGCGCAGCGCCGCCGGCATGATGTCGTCGGCCGAATCCAGCATGTGCACGCCGCAGTCTTTGAACTTTGCCAGCATGCCCGGCTTGAACACGACGTCCCAGCTGTCGATCTTCGCATCGGCACCGAGGCGCCGATGCATCGCCTGGACGTTGTAACCGATGCCGGTCGTGCCCCACATGTAGTTGACGCCGTACTGGTTGCCGGGATCGTAGCCCGAAAGCCGCTTGGCGATTTCCGGCCACACGTTGACGAGGTTCGGCAACTTGCTCTTGTCGAGCTTCTGGAACACGCCGGCCATGATCTGCCGCTCGAGGAAATAGGCGGTCGGCACCACGACGTCGTAGCCGGACCGGCCGGCAAGCAGTTTGGTCTCCAGCGTCTCATTGGCATCGAAAGTGTCGTATTGCACCTTGATGCCGGTCTCCTTGGTGAATTCGGTAAGGACGGACGGGTCGATATAGTCCGACCAATTGTAGACATTGACGATACGCTGCGCCTGCGCGCCGGTCGCCGCCGCACAAATACCGACGGCCGCAGCAAAAGCGGCGATCGAAAATGCGCGGCGCATTGGAAGCCTCGGACGATCAGGTCTTGGTTGGAAGGCCGGCCGCCTTCCAGGCAATGATGCCGCCGGCAAGATGGCAAGTGTACGGATAGCCCGCGTCTTGGGCGGCGACCGAAGCGGTGATTGAGCGCCGGCCGGAGCGACAGGCAAACACGACCTGCTTCCCTTGCGGATCGGGGATAGCGGCGGGGTCGAAGCACGACAGCGGCACGATCACCGCATCGGGATAGGATTCGACCGACGTTTCATTCGGCTCACGTACGTCGACCAGCAGCATGCGGCCCTCGGTCAGCCCGCGCGCCACCTCCTCGGGGGTCAGATTTTGCACCTCGTCGGCGCGCGGCATTGGTTCGGCCATGACGCAACTCCGGTTGCCCAGCGACGGCATTTTTAGCGGGAAACGGCACGCGCCGCACTAGTAATTTAAACGGTGACCTGGGTGCCGACCTCAACCACACGCCCGGTCGGAATTTGGAAGAAGTCGGTGGCGTCGCTCGCCGAGCGCGCGAGCAGAATGTACAGCCGATCCTGCCAGGCCGGCATACCCGACTGCGGCGACGGCCGCAGCGAGCGCCGTGACAGGAAAAACGAAGTCGACATGATGTCGAATTGCCAGCCGTGCTTGCGCGCGATCGCCAGCGCCTTCGGCACGTTGGGCATCTCCATGTAGCCGAACTTCAACGACACCCGCGAGAAATGCTTCGACAGCGGCGTGATCTGCACCCGGTCATCCTCCGGCACGCGCGGAGTGTCGGCGGTGATGATGGTGAGGATCACATTGTGCTCGTGCAGCACTTTGTTGTGCTTGAGATTGTGCAACAGCGCGGTCGGTGCGAACTCCGGATCGCTGGTAAGGAACACCGCGGTGCCCGGCACGGTATGCGGCGGCTTCTTCTCCAAATTGCGGAAAAGCGTATCGAGCGGCACCTCTGTGCGCCGCGTCTTGTTGATCAGGATGCCGGTGCCGCGCCGCCAGGTGACGATCAGCAGCACCATGGTGGCGCCGAACAGAAGCGGCGCCCAAGCGCCTTCGAACAATTTCAGGAAATTGGCGGAGAAGAAGGTGATGTCGACGATCGAGAGCGGCAGAATCAACAGCGCCGTTTGCCAGAGCTTCCATTTCCACAGCTTCCATATGACGACGAAGGCGAGCAGCCCATCCACGACCATCGTGGTGGCGACCGCAATGCCATAGGCGGAGGCAAGCGCGCTCGAGGTGCGGAACAGGCCGACCAGAAGCAGCACGCCGACCAGCAAAGCGATGGTCACGCGTGGAATATAGATTTGTCCGGCATGCGAGGCCGACGTGTGCAGGATCGCGAGCCGCGGCAATAACCCGAGTTGGATTGCCTGGCGCACCAGCGAATAGGCGCCGGTGATCACCGCTTGACTGGCGATCACCGTCGCGGCGGTGGCGAGCACGATCATTGGCACCAGCAACGCCTCCGGGACCAGACGGTAAAACGGATTTTCGATCGCCGCCGGATCGGCCAGCACCTTCGCGCCCTGCCCGAAATAGTTGATCAGTAGGGCCGGCAGAACCAGGCAGAGCCAAGCCGTCTGGATCGGCTTGCGGCCGAAATGGCCGAGATCGGCATAGAGCGCCTCGCCGCCGGTGACGACCAGGAACACCGCGCCGAGCGTAACCAAGCCGATGGTGCCGTGCTGATATAGGAACTGCACGCCATAGAACGGATTGATGGCGGCGAGCACGTGCGGATCGTCGTGAATATGCAGAATGCCCGCAATCGCGATCGACACGAACCAGACCACCATGACCGGCCCGAAAAATGACGCCACCTTGGCGGTGCCGTAGCTCTGTGCGCCGAACAGTGCGATCAGGATGCCGACGGCCAGTGGCGCCACGAATTCGTTGAAGGTCGGGCTGGCGAGCTTCAGGCCTTCCACGGCGGAGAGGACAGAAATTGCCGGCGTGATCACCGAGTCGCCGAGAAACATAGATGCGCCGATCACGCCGACGATGAAGACGAAGGCGGTGCGGCGGCCGAGCGCGCGGCTGGCGAGCGCCGTAAGCGAGAGCGTGCCGCCCTCTCCGTTATTGTCGGCGCGCAACAGGACCAGCACGTATTTGGCGGTCACGACGATGATCAGCGACCATACAATGAGCGAGAGCACGCCGAGAACGATTTCGCGGGTGACGGGGTGATTGTTGCTGGCGGCGAGCGCCGCTTCGCGGAAGGCGTAGAGCGGGCTGGTGCCGATATCGCCATAGACGACGCCGACACTGCCAAGCGCCAGCGCGACAAAGCTCGGGGGCACCACCTTGTCGCCATTAGCGACCGGAGTTCTCGGCGGAAGCCGCCGTTTCGTTCACGCCTTCTTTCATTGAATATATTTCGGTCCGCCAATGGGCAGAAAGGCGGGCCTTATATCACCGCCGGCCGAAGGAGAATACTGGTGTTTTTCCGCGGCGGAATGACCCAAATCAAGCGCCGACGGTACCCGAAAGCGCCGCTTTAGGGCTTGAAATTGGGCGGCAGCGGCGGCGCTTCCCGCATCAGGGTAATGGTGACCCGGCGGTTGGGGGACATGTACGGGTCGTCGGGGAACAGCGGATCGGTGTCGGCTTTGCCGGCAACCATGAAGATGTGGCCCGGCGGCACCCCTTCGGCGGCAAGAATCTGGCGCACCGAGTTGGCGCGGTCGGCGGAAAGCTCCCACGGGCCATAGTCGGGATGTGCCGGCACCCGGCTCGACGCAGTGTGGCCGGTGATCGAAATCCGGTACGGCATCGCCTTGAGCGCCGGTGCGATCTTCTCGATCAGCTTGCGCGTGCGTGCATTGGGTTCCTTGGAACCGTCCGCGAACATCGAGCGGCCGTCCTGATCGACGATTTCGATGTTCAGCCCCTCCTTGGTCTCCTCGAACATGATGTGCTTGGAGGCCTCGGTAATTTCCGGCATGCTCTGCAGCGCCTGTCGTAGCGAAGCGGATGCCAGCGCGAACTCTTGGTCCGCTTTATTGCGCACGCCGTAGCTGCTGTGCTTGCCTTTGTCGTCGGGCGACGGAGTCGAGGAGGCTTCCGATGGATCGATATTGGCGGCATTTTTCAGTTTTGGCCGCGTCGGCAAGCCGAGAATTTCGATGATGCCGGAATAGCGTACTTTGTCCTGCACGCCGAACGCATCGCGCATCGAACCGGCGACCACTTGCAGCTTGTTCTGGTCCTGGGTGGAGAATGCGACCAGCATCACGAAAAAGCTGACCAGCAGGCCCATCAAATCGGCGAACGTCACGAACCAGCCGTGACCGCCCCCGTGACCAGCGTCTTTGCGTCTTGCCATTGGCCGCCGCGGATTTGCCGCGCGTTAAGCGGCCACCGCCTCCGCTTCGGTCTTGCCGCCCTCCTCCTCGCTGTGGCGATGCTTCTCAGGCAAATAGGCCAGCAGCATTTCGCGCACCAGCGTCGGACTCTTGGCCTCGCGGATCATCAACACGCCGTCGATGATCAAGGTCCGGTTGATCTCCTCGTCGACCAATTTGAGGTGCAGCTTGTCCGCGATTGGGAGACAAAACAGATTGGCAAGTGCCGCGCCATAGAACGTGGCGAGCAGCGCGCCCGCCATGAAGGGGCCGAGCTTGGATGGATCGGTCATGTTGGCGAACATCTGCACCATGCCGATCAGCGTGCCGATCATGCCGAATGCCGGCGCACAGTCACCGACTGCGCGATAGATTTTCTGGCCCTCGTCGAGATGGGTCAGGAAGTTGTCGCGGTCGCGCTCGAGATTGTCGCGGATGAAGTTGGTATCGTATCCGTCGGCGACGAAACGGATGCCTTTGGCGAGAAACGGATCGTCGGTCTCGACTTTTTCCAGGCCGATCGGTCCTTGTTTGCGGGCAACTTCGGCGATGCCGGCGATTTCATCGACCAATTCGCGCTGGCTCATGCGCCGCATCGAGAAGGCGAATTTGGCGCCGAGCGGCACGCCGTGGAAAATCGAGGACAGCGGAAACCTGATCAGGGTGGCGGCGAACGATCCGCCGAAGATGACGATAAACGCATGTTCGCTCACGAACATGTGCAGGTCGCCGCCCATCAGGATCACGAGGGTAACGACGCCCATCCCGCAGAGCAGGCCTAGACTTGTTGCGATATCCATGACTTACCCCAAAACGCCACAAATTCCGGTACCGGCGGCCAAAGCTGCTGCGCTAACGACCCTAGACTGGCGCTGTTAAGGAGCGGTAAAGGCTAACCGTTGGTGAAGGAAAATCGCGGGGCCAACCCGTGACCCGTCGGCGAAAAACTGCAAGAATCGCCGGAAATGAGCCCTGAATACTCTGGTCCGGCGAGTGACCTACGAAAATCGGAGGAATGACACCCATGCGTGAGATCGGCCATTTCATCGGCGGCAAGACCGTCAAGGGAACCTCCGGGCGTTTCGGCGACATCTTCGACCCCAATACCGGCGAGGTGCAGGCCAAAGTGGCGCTGGCCAAGCATTCCGAGGTCGAGCACGCCATTGCCGTGGCCGAGGCCGCGCAGCCGGCCTGGGCGGCGACCAACCCGCAGCGGCGCGCGCGCGTCATGTTCAAATTTCTCGAATTGCTCCACCGGGATTTCGAGGATTTGGCCAAACTTCTCTCTTCCGAGCACGGCAAAACCATTCCCGACGCCCGCGGCGACGTGCAGCGCGGGCTCGAAGTGGTGGAATTCGCCTGCGGCATTCCACATCTGCTGAAGGGTGAATACACCGAAGGCGCCGGCCCCGGCATCGACCTGTTCTCGATCCGCCAGCCGCTGGGTGTAGTTGCCGGCATTACGCCGTTCAATTTCCCCGCCATGATCCCGATGTGGAAGTTCGCGCCGGCGCTCGCCTGCGGCAACGCCTACATCCTCAAGCCGTCGGAACGCGATCCGTCGGTGCCGATGCGGCTCGCCGAATTGCTGGTGGAAGCCGGCCTGCCCGCGGGCGTTCTCAATTGCGTGAACGGCGACAAGGAAGCGGTGGACACGCTGCTCACCGACAGCCGTGTGAAGGCGATCGGCTTCGTCGGCTCGTCGGCCATCGCGGAATACATCTATGCCACCGGCTGCGCCAACGGAAAGCGCGTGCAATGCTTCGGCGGCGCCAAGAACCACATGATCGTGATGCCCGATGCCGACATGGATCAGGCGGTCGATGCGTTGATCGGCGCCGGCTACGGCTCGGCCGGCGAGCGCTGCATGGCGATTTCGGTGGCGGTGCCGGTCGGCAAGAAGACTGCCGACGTCCTGCTTGAGAAACTCATCCCGCGCGTCGAAAATTTGAAGATCGGTCCCTCCTCCGACGCGCAGGCCGATTACGGCCCGATGGTGACAAAAGAGCTGCTCAACAAGGTGCGCGGCTACATCGACACCGGCATCAAGGAAGGCGCCAAGCTGGTGGTGGACGGCCGCGGCTTCAAGCTGCAAGGCTATGAGAACGGCAATTTCATCGGCGGCTGTCTGTTCGACGACGTCAAGCCGGACATGAAGATCTACAAGGACGAGATTTTCGGTCCGGTGCTCTCGGTGGTGCGGGCCAAGGACTACGAAGAAGCGGTTCGGCTGCCCTCCGATCATGAATACGGCAACGGCGTCGCCATCTTCACCCGCGACGGCGACACGGCGCGCGATTTCGTCAATCGCGTGCAGGTCGGCATGGTCGGCGTGAACTTCGCCATTCCGGTGCCGCTCTCCTACTACACCTTCGGCGGCTGGAAACGTTCCGGCTTCGGCGATCTCAATCAGCATGGACCGGATTCGATCCGCTTCTACACCAAGACCAAGACGATCACGTCGCGCTGGCCGACCGGCACCAAGGAGGGCGCCGAGTTCGTCATCCCGACCATGAAGTGAAAATTCTTTATCGGGCAATCCGCCGAAGCCACATTCGCCGCCCTCTTCGCTGATTTCAGGAAGGTCAGGATCTCATGGCCGAATTCCAGCTCTATTGCTTCGCCCAGTCCGGCAACGCCTATCGCGCCGCACTGATGCTCAATTTGATCGGCGCCGACTGGGAGCCGGTCTGGATCGATTTTTTCGCCGGCGGCGCCACCCGCAAACCGGAATACCGCGAGCAGGTCAACGAAATGGGCGAGGTGCCGGTGCTGGTGCACGGCGGCAAGAAGCTCACGCAATCCGGCGTAATCCTGACTTACCTCGCCAATCACTCCGGCAAGTTCAAGCCGCAAGGCGAAGACGAAGAGTTGGAATCGTTGCGCTGGATCATCTTCGACAACCAGAAGGTCAACGGCTTCCTCGGGCCATTCCGCTTCCTCAAAAACTTCGTTCCCAAGCAACCTGACCCGGCGGTGATGACCTTCATGAAAGGGCGCATCGACGGCGCGCTCGCGATCGTCAACAAGCGCCTGACCGGGCGGCAGTTTCTGGCAAGCGACAAACCGACCATCGCCGATATCTCGATGACGGGTTACCTCTATTACCCGGCCGATGAATTCGGCTTCGATATCGCCAAGGGGCATCCGGCAATCGCGGCCTGGCTCGAGCGCATGAAGGCGCTGCCCGGCTGGAAACACCCTTACGACTTGATGCCGGGCTATCCTTTCGGCACGCAAGGCTATCGCAATCAGTGATCGTGATGATGCCCGTGGCCATGCGCGTGGCCGTGGTGATCGTGCGCATGGTCATGAGCATGATCATGCGCTGAGGCGTAGGCGCCGCCTTCCGGCTCAAACGGCGCCTCGATCGCAACGACTTTCGCGCCGAGCGACGTCAGCAGGGCCTCGACGGCTGCATCGCGCTGCACACGGATGCGGTTGGTCAATACTTGTACCGGCAGATGCCGGTCGCCGAGATGCCAGGCGAGCCGCGCCAGCGCGCTCAGGTCCGCCGCCCGCGCCTCGATCAGCGGTTCGGGCGCCGCCACCACCTCCACCAGGCCGCCGTCGTCGAGCAGCAGCAGGTCGTCGGTGCGCAGGCGCGTCGGCGTTTCAAGCTCGATATCGATTGCGCCGCCTTTAACGCCGGTGACCGTCGCCCGTTCACCGCTGCGCTGGGCATAATCGAGAATAACCGTATCGACGACCTCGCGGCCGTGACGGTCAGCGGGGCCGAGGACGCGGGTTGCGCGTGGCATGGTGCTGGGATCTGGCTCGGTCAGTTCAAGCGCGCTGGCCGCTCGTCGCCGGCTTCATGCGCGGAACCGATCGGACCATGATCAGGCTCCCCGCCGGCCGAGCGCGCCGCAGCGGCGGCCGCTTCGGCGGCCGCGACCGCATCCTTGCGCTGATATTCGCGGTAGGACAGCAAGCCAATCGGCAAGCAGCAAAGATAGGCGATCGAGCCGATGGTCAGCACCGCCCACGGATAGCTGATCAACAACGCGAAGAACAACACCACCAGCACGAATACCGGCAACACCATCTCCGGCGGCACGCGCTTGCCCACCCGCTTGCCGGAGAACACCGGCAGACGGGAAACCATCAATAGCGCAATGAGCAGCGTATAGAAGAACGTCACCCAGACCGTGATGAGACCGTTCGGAACGCCGAGGAAGTTGAGATAGATCGGCAGCAGCACGGTGATGGCGCCGGCCGGCGCCGGGATGCCAGTAAAGAAATTGGCCGCCCAGGCCGGCTTGTTGGGGTCGTCGATCATCACGTTGAAGCGCGCGAGCCTCAATCCCGCGCAGATGGCAAGCACCAGCGCCGCGATCCAGCCCGCCGATTTGAGCTCATGCAGACCCCAGAAATAGAGGATCAGCGCCGGCGCAACGCCGAAATTGACGAAGTCGGCAAGGCTGTCGAGCTCGGCGCCGAAGCGCGAGGCGCCCTTGAGCAGCCGTGCAACCCGGCCGTCGATACCGTCAAGCGTAGCCGCCAAGACGATCGCCGCCAGCGCCAAATCAAGGTGATCCTCGACCGCCATGCGGATGGCGGTCAGCCCCGCGCACAGCGCCAACAGCGTGATCAGATTGGGCAGCAGCGTGCGCACCGGAATCGCCTTGAAGCGGCGGCGGCGCGGTGGCGGCGAAGGATCGAACGGTTGAAAAACCATAGCTGCAATATAGCGGCTTCGCGGCGGGCTCGCCACGGCCAGCCAATCATCATTTTCACGCGCTCGTTAACGCTTTACCCGCTGCGGAACGCCCTTCCGGCGTCCGCGAATTGAAGATCGGCAAGCACCGTTTCCCCGCCGATCGCGGTCTGACCGATGGCGACCAGTGGCGGCGTGGCTTCGGGCAAGTAGACGTCCAGGCGGGAACCGAAGCGAATCATGCCGAAGCGCTCGCCGGCGCCGACCGGCTGGCCCTCGCGCACAAAACAAACGATCCGTCGTGCCACCAAACCGGCAATCTGCACCACGGCGACGCGGGTACCGGCGGTACCGATGATCAAAGAATTGCGCTCGTTGTCGGCACTGGCTTTGTCGAGATCGGCGTTGAAGAATTTGCCGGGCTGATAGATGACGCGCTCGATGCGGCCGGCAACCGGGCTGCGGTTGATGTGGCAGTCGAACACGCTCATGAAGATCGAGATGCGCAATAGCGGCTTGTCGCCGAGCCCGAGTTCATGCGGCGGCGGCGCCGTGGTGATCTGGCTCACCCGCCCGTCGGCCGGCGATACCACCAGGCCGTCGCGCACCGGCGTGACCCGCGGCGGGTCGCGGAAGAAATAGACGCACCACAGCGTCGCCAGCGTGCCGAGCCAGCCAAGCGGCGCCCACAGCCAGAACAGAAACAAGCTCACCAGCGCAAAGGCGCCGATGAACGGATAACCTTCCGGCGTGATCGGCACGATTTGCGAGCGGATGGAATCGTAGATCGACATGCCCTACTCCGCCGCGTCGGCAGGCGCTTCGAGTGGCGGGGGTTCTGGCGCAACGATGACCTCCTCCACCGGCGGCGGATTGCGATTGGGCGCGACCTCGTCTTCCGCCACGCGGGCGAGCCGCTCGCGCGCTTCCTCGGCCTCGCGCTGACGGTTCCACATGCTGGCATAGAGTCCATTCTTGGCCAGCAGCGCGAAATGGGTGCCGCGCTCGACGATCTCGCCTTGATCGAGCACGATGATCTCGTCGGCGCCGACGATGGTCGAGAGCCGGTGCGCGATCACCAGCGTGGTGCGGCCCTTGGACACGCGCTCCAGCGCGTCCTGGATTTCCTTTTCGGTGTGGCTGTCGAGCGCCGACGTCGCCTCGTCCAAGAGCAGGATCGGCGGCGCCTTCAGGATGGTGCGCGCGATGGCAACACGCTGCTTCTCGCCGCCGGACAGTTTCAGGCCGCGTTCGCCGACCTCGGTCTCATAGCCCTTGGGCGATAGCCGGATGAAGCCGTCGATTTGCGCCAGCCGCGCCGCCTCCTCGACCTCGGCGTCGTTCGCCTCCCAGCGGCCGTAGCGGATGTTATAGCGGATGGTGTCGTTGAACAGCACCGTGTCCTGCGGCACCATGCCGATCGCCTGTCGCAGCGATTTCTGCGTGACCTTGGCGATGTCCTGGCCGTCGATCAGGATACGGCCGCCGGACAGATCGTAGAATCGAAACAACAGCCGCGAGATGGTCGACTTGCCGGCGCCGGAGGGGCCGACCACCGCCACCGTCTTGCCGGCCGGCACCTCGAAACTCAACCCCTTCAGGATGCGGCGCGCCGGTTCATAGGCGAAGCCGACATTCTCGAAGCGGATGGTGCCGCTCGTCACCTCGAGCGGCTGCGCACCCGGCGCATCTTTGATCTCCGGCTCGCGCGCCAGAATGGAGAACATGATTTCGATGTCGGTCACCGCCTGCTTGATCTCGCGATAGACCATGCCCATGAAATTAAGCGGCTGGTAGAGCTGGATCATCATGGCGTTGATCAGCACGAAGTCGCCGACCGTCTTGCTGCCGGCCTGGATCTCGTAAGCGCACAGCACCATGGTGGCGCCAAGCCCGAATGTGAAGATCACCGCCTGGCCGGCGTTGAGTACGGCCAGCGAGGTATAGGCCATGACGCTGGCGTCTTCGTAGCGCTCCATCGAGCGGTCGTAGCGCTGGGCCTCGCGCTCCTCGGCGCTGAAATATTTCACCGTCTCGAAGTTGAGCAGCGAATCGACCGCCTTCACATTGGCGTCGGTGTCGCTGTCGTTCATCTTGCGGCGAATGCTGATGCGCCATTCGGT
The DNA here is from genome assembly GCA_963727555.1 of uncultured Alphaproteobacteria bacterium. Classification (GTDB taxonomy): domain Bacteria; phylum Pseudomonadota; class Alphaproteobacteria; order Rhizobiales; family Xanthobacteraceae; genus Pseudolabrys. The sequence continues at coordinate 22,944 of CAVSGT010000005.1, forward strand.
GGCGTGATAAGTGTAGAGCATGTAGAGCGCGACGGTGATTCCGATCACCAACACATAGCGCCAATCGAAATGCCACATCAGCACGCCGGCGACCAACAGAACCTCAATGATGGTCGGGGCGAGCTGCAAAATCACCATGCGCACGATGATCTCGATGGCGTTGCGCCCGCGCTCCAGCACGCGCGTGAGGCCGCCGGTCTTGCGCTCGAGATGGAAGCGCAAGGAGAGTTCATGCATGTGCACGAAGGTGCGATAGGCGAGCCGCCGCACCGCGTGCATCGCCACTTTGGCAAACACGCCGTCGCGCAGTTGCGTTAAGCCCACCATCACGATGCGCATGCCGCCATAGGCGATGGTCATGGCGACAGGGATCGACAGCGCCCACAACAGCCATTCGGACGCCGCCGCCGGCGCGGTGCCGTGGCCGGCGAGCGCGTCGGTCGCCCATTTGAAGGTGAAGGGGACCGAGATCGTGGCGAGTTTGGCGGCGAGCAGAAGCGCCAGGGCGCCGAGCACGCGGAATTTGAGGTCGCGCCGGTCCGACGGCCAGATATAGGGCCACAAATGCACCATGGTCGCGAGCAAGGCGCCGCGACTGGCGGAGACCTGCGGCTCGCTGTCGGTCGTACGGTGGCGGTGGTGGTGATCGCTCATTCAGGGCCCGGAACGCAACGGGCCTTGGGACCCGTCTTTGCCTCTCATATAGGCGGATTCCCGCCGGCAATCACCCCGCCCGCCACTGCTTGCCCGGTATTCCGGGGGCCGCCTTGACGATGCCATGGCCGCATTGCACATGCAGTGGCATGAACGAACCAAAAAACATGAGCAAAATCCGAAAAATCTGCGTCTATTGCGGCTCCAGCCCCGGAACCGACCCGGCCTTCGTGGATGCCGCCCGCAGCTTCGGCGCAATCCTGGCCAACAACGGCATCGGTCTCATCTATGGCGGCGGCACCGTCGGCATGATGGGCACGCTGGCGCAGTCCGTGCTCGATCACGGCGGCACGGCGACCGGCGTCATCCCCAAATTCCTGATGACGCGCGAGCGGCCGGCGCAAGGCGTGAATAACCTCATCGTCACCGACGACATGCACGAGCGCAAGCGCACGATGTTCGAAATGGCGGACGCCTTCGTGGCGCTGCCGGGCGGCATCGGAACCCTGGAGGAGCTGGTCGAACAACTCACTTGGGCGCAACTCGGCCGCCACCGCAAGCCGGTCCTCGCCGTCAACATCGAAGGCTTCTGGGAGCCGCTCTGCGCCCTGCTCAACCACATGCGGGCGCTGCAATTCATCCCCGGCGAACGCAGCTTCGAGCTGCTGGTGGCGGAAAAGGTCACCGACATTCTGCCGATGTTGCAGAAGGCGGCGGCGGCCGTGCCGGAAGAGGCTACCAAACTGGAGCCGACGACGGCCGAGCGGCTGTGAGATTCTAGCGGTTGCTTGCGCCGACGAACGTCACCGCCTCGATGCGGTTGCCGTCCAGATCGCGAATGAAGGCGGCGTAATAGTTCTCGTGATATTGCGTGCGCAAGCCGGGCGGGCCGTCGGAGCGGCCGCCGCCCCTGAGCGCCGTGGCGTAAAAGGTATCGACCGCGTCGGTTGACGGCGCCCGCAGGCAGATATGCACGCCGCTGTCGGGGGCGACCGGCGTCATGCTTTCGCGCCGGTTGATCCAAAACTCGGGATATTTCTTGCCGAAGCCGACGGCGGCGTCCGGCCATTCGCGCAGCTTGTCCATGCCGAGCGTGGCGAGCAGCGGCTCGTAGAAGCGCGCGGCGGCGGCAAGGTCGCGCACGGCGATGGAGATGTGGTCGATCATGATCGTCTCCGGTCGTCCCCGCGAAAGCGGGGACTCAGTACCCCAGTCTATACGCGTCACTCAGGCAGGGGTTACTGGGTCCCGGCTCGCATCTCGCTCTCGCTCTCGCTCGACGCTCGCCACCCTCTCCCCGCACGCGGGAGAGGGATATCACGCCGGGGCGCCGGATTTCACCAGCTGATAAATGATGGAATCCATCAAGGCCTGGAATGAAGCGTCGATGATATTGGGCGACACGCCGACCGTGGTCCAGCGCTCGCCGTTCTCGTCCTCGCTCTCGATCAACACGCGCGTGACCGCCTCGGTGCCGGCGTTGAGGATACGCACGCGGTAGTCAGTGAGTTTGAGCCGATCGATATATTTCTGGTACTTGCCGAGGTCCTTGCGCAGCGCAAGGTCGAGCGCATTGACCGGGCCGTTGCCTTTGGCGACCGACAGCACCGGCTCGCTGCCCGGCTCGACCTCGACCTCGACCGTCGCCATGGTGACGGTCACCAGCTCGCCCTTGGCGTTGAATCGCTGCTCCACATTGACGTCGAACTGCTTGACCTTGAAGAAATTCGGCACGGTGCCGAGCGTGCGGCGGGCAAGCAGCTCGAAGGAGGCATCGGCCGCCTCGTAGGCATAGCCGATGGTCTCGTGCTCCTTGACGATCTCCAACAGACGGCCGATGCGCGCATCGTCCTTGTCGACCTTGAGCCCGACGCGCTCGAGTTCGGCCAGTATGTTGGATCTGCCGGCCTGTTCCGACACCAGCACTTTGCGTTTGTTGCCGACCGTCTCCGGCGCCACGTGCTCATAGGTCGCCGGGTCCTTGGCTATTGCCGAAGCATGGATGCCGGCCTTAGTGGCGAAGGCGCTCTCGCCGACGTAAGGGGCGTGCCGGTTGGACGCGCGGTTGAGGCGCTCGTCGAGCGCATGTGAAACCTGCGCCAGCTTCTTCAACGCCGCGTCAGAAACGCCAATATCGAAGGCCTCGGCGAATTCCTTCTTGAGCTTGAGCGTCGGGATGATGGAGACGAGATTGGCGTTACCACAGCGCTCGCCCAGCCCATTGAGCGTACCCTGGATCTGGCGCGCGCCGGCGCGCACGGCGGCGAAAGAATTCGCCACCGCCTGCTCGGTGTCGTTATGAGCGTGAATGGCGACATGGTCGCCGGGGATTGCCTTTACCACCTCGCCGACGATGCGTTCGACCTCGTGCGGCAGCGTGCCGCCATTGGTGTCGCACAGCACCACCCAGCGGGCGCCTTCGTCATAGGCGGCCTTGGCGCAGGACAGCGCGTATTGCGGATTGGCCTTGTAGCCGTCGAAGAAATGCTCGCAGTCGAGCAACACCTCGCGGCCTTTGGCTTTGGCCGCGCGCACGCTGTCGCGGATCGAAGCGATGTTCTCCTCGTCGGTGGTCTGCAGCGCCACGCGCACGTGATAGTCCCACGACTTGGCGACGAAGCAGATGGCGGCCGCCTTGGCCTCGAGCAGCGCGGCCAGACCCGGATCGTTGGAGGTCGAGCGGCCCGGCCGGCGCGTCATACCGAAAGCGGTGAATTTGGTCTTGAAGCCGCGCTCTTCGCCGAACAATTCGCTGTCGGTCGGATTGGCGCCGGGATAGCCGCCCTCGACATAGTCGACGCCGAGTTCGTCCAACATCTCGGCGATCGCCAGCTTGTCGGCGAGCGTGAAGTCGACGCCATTGGTCTGCGCGCCGTCGCGCAGCGTGGTATCGAACAAATAAAGGCGTTCGCGGGCCATGGCCTCACCACAGATAATAATTCGCCGCCAGCGCGACAGCGACGAGGATGGCGATGGCCGCGGCGATGATGTGATGGCGTTTCATCGGCGGCCTACCAAAAACCGAACCATTTGAGCGCCAGCGCCACCGCGGCGACGATGATCGCGATCTTGAGCACGATGTAGTAGAGCCAATGGCGCGGGAACGGCGTGTCGGGCTTTTTCATGCAACATTCCCTTTGGCGGCCAGCGGCTTTTGCAGCGTGGTGTTGGCAAGCCACTCGCCGCCGGTCATCACGCTGTTGCGCTGCTGGGCGACATAGCCGCGCTTCTCGAAGAAGCCGCGCGCGGAGTTGCTGGCATCGACGCTGAGCTTGCCGGCACCGCGCGCGCCCGCGAGCTTTTCCAGCGCGTCGATCAGCATAGCGCCGACGCCCTGCCCGGCCGCGGCCGGATGCACATACAGCATGTCGATCTTGTCCTTGCCGGCGAGCGCGGCGAAGCCGACCGGCGAGCCCTCCATGGTGGCGACCAGCGTCAATTCGCCCCCGAGCTTCTTGGCAAATTCAGCCTTGCCATCGGCGACCGAAGCCCAAGCTTCCTGTTGCGCCGCGCTGTAGTCGTCGGCCGTCAGCTCCTCGATGCTGGCGCGGAAGATGTCGCCCAGCAGCGGCGTATCCGCCGGCAACATCGGCCGCAGCGCGAGCTTGGGATGCGCCGTCGCCATCATCGCGCGATCTCCCAAGTGGTGCCATCTTTGGAGTCCTTGAGCACGACACCCAAGGCGGCGAGTTCGTCGCGGATGCGATCGGATTCTATGAAGTTTTTCGCTGAACGGGCCGTTGCGCGATCAGAAATTAGCGCTTCAATTCTATTCTTTACGTCATCGCTAACGCCCGAGCGGGCCATGACCCAGCTAAATACCCGTTCGACATAAACGCCCAAAAATTCGAGACCGCCTTTTAAGCGTCCGAGTCCTTCTGAGTTTCCCGACGTGTATTCATTGTAGTAGCTGCGCAAATAAAAAATCGCATTCGAAGTATTTAAATCGTCCATAAGCGCTAAGACAAACTCCTCGCTCAATATCGGCTTGAATGAGCCGCTCATTGCTTGAAAAGCAGTCGCCCACCGCGACAATTCGGAAAATGTTTCATGCAGCTGCTTGACAGTCCAATCGATTGGCTGCCGGTAGTGCGTCTTGAGCATGTTGAACCGGATGACCTCGCCTGGCCAATCCTTCAGCAACTGGTGAATCGTCACAAAATTCCCGGCGCTCTTCGACATCTTCTCGCCTTCCACCTGCAAGAAGCCGTTGTGCATCCAATAATTCGCCATCACCGGCGTATGGAAAGCGCAACGCGATTGCGCGATCTCGTTCTCGTGGTGCGGAAACACGAGATCGACACCGCCGCCATGGATATCGAAGGTCTTGCCGAGATGCTTCCAGGCCATGGCCGAGCATTCGATGTGCCAGCCCGGCCGGCCCGGCGCCGCGATGCCGCACGGCGAAGACCAGGCCGGCTCGCCCGGCTTCGACGGCTTCCAAAGTACGAAGTCGGTCGGCTCGCGCTTATAGGGCGCGACCTCGACGCGGGCGCCGGCAATCATCTCGTCGAGCGAGCGGTTGGACAACTTGCCGTAGTCCTTCATCGACGAGACGTTGAACAGGACATGATCCTCGGCGACATAGGCGCAGCCGGCTTTGACCAGCCGCTCGATCAATTCCTTCATCTGCTCGATATGCTCGGTGGCGCGCGGCTCCACCGTCGGCGGCAGGCAGCCGAGCGCGGCAACGTCTTCCTTGAAATCCTTGTAGGTCTCTTCCGTCACCTGCTGGATCGACACGCCGCGCTCGGCGGCGCGCGCATTGATCTTGTCATCGACGTCGGTGACGTTGCGCACGTATGTAACGTGCTCGGCGCCATAGACGTGGCGCAGCAGCCGGAACAGTACGTCGAATACGATGACCGGCCGCGCATTGCCGATATGGGCAAAGTCGTAGACCGTCGGCCCGCACACATACATGCGCACGTTGCGCGGATCGAGCGGGGTGAACACCCGCTTCTCGCGCGTCAGCGTATCGTAGAGCTTAAGCTCCATAAGACACCCGTCGGCCCCCGCTGGCCGGGCGTCCTGTTATCTCTCATCTTGAGAAAAGACGGCCGCAGCCAGCGTTTGGCGCTAGCGAATAATCTCCGGGCAAATGCCGCAGATATGGTTAAGGCCGTGCATCGCCGGCACAATGCTTTAGTTACGCACAGGCCGTCAAGGGTCGTGATTGCAGGCATTTGTGTGCCCCGCTAAGTAGTCCGGTTAAGGGGGCGAAGGGTTAAGCGCAACTTAACGATTTTGCCCACATTGTAGCGATCGGCGCCCGCAAGGCGCCTTGCGGATATTTTGGGCGATATCATGCGCACTCTGCTCAGCCTCGCCGCCGTCCTGTTTCTCTGCGCCGTCAGCACCGCGCAGGCGGAGCGGCGCATGTTCATCATCGCCAACAACCCGGACGGCTACGGGGTCGATCGTTGCCTCGCCGACGGCGCCAAGTGCGGCGCGGCGGTGGCGACCGCCTATTGCAAGTCGCACCGGTTCGCCGTAGCCGCCACCTACCGCAAGGTCGACCGCGACGACATCACCGGGGCAATCCCGGCCGGCGGCGGCTGCAACGGGGCCAAGTGCGACAACCTGGTCGCCATCGTCTGCACGCGATAGCAACTCACGATTCCGACCATAATTCGAGACTAGCAGTTCGGCTTGACGGCGCCGACCCGCAGTGCGGTGAATGTGCCGCCGGCCGGGGCCATGCGGCACCGACATTTCCAGCTTAGAATCCTTCCAGATTAGTTGCATGCGGTTGCAACTTCAGCCAGAGTTCGCGCCACGCAACCGCAGGCTGCCCGCGCCCCAGGGGCTGCCATGCGCGGGAGAACCGGTAGCGCGACGATGCCCGACGAGAGTGCCGAAACAGTGCGGCCCGCCCAGCCGGGCAGCGGCGACACGGTTGCGCTGAAGCTGGAAGAGTTCCTGCCGTACCGTCTGAACGTCTGCTCGAGCCTGGTGTCGCATGCCCTCTGGCGCGTCTATGGCGAGCGCCACAATTTCGGACTTCCGGAGTGGCGGGTCCTGGTCACCCTCGGCCAAATCGGCGTGATGACCGGCAAGGCCATCGGGCATCACAGCCACATGCACAAGACCAAAGTGTCGCGCGCGGTCGCGCTGCTGGAGCGGCGCAAGCTGGTTTCGCGCCGCGCCAACCGCGCGGACCTGCGCGAGGCGTTTTTGTCGCTCACACCGGCGGGGCGTGAAGTGTACGAGGAGCTTGCGCCCATCGCCCTCGATTTTTCGCGCCAATTGATGGAAGCGGTCGATGCCGGCGACCGCGCCGCGCTCGACCGGGCGCTGAAAAAACTCACCGAGCGCTCCGCGCAACTGGTGGCCGAACTCGCCAACGGACGCGGGTCCGGCTAGATTGCCGTCCGCTCATCACGCAAGCCGGATCAAGCCCGTGAAGCTCTACACTTATTTTCGCTCGTCCGCCGCCTACCGCGTGCGGATTGCGCTCAATCTTAAAGGCCTGCCCTACGAGATGGCGCCGATCCATCTCACCAAGGATGGCGGCCGCCATCGTTCGCCCGAATTTCGCGCGGTAAACCCGCAAATGCGCGTGCCGGCGTTGGCGCTAGCGAGCGGCGACGTGCTCACCCAGTCGCTCGCGATTATCGAGTATCTCGACGAGATTTACCCGGAGCCGCCGTTGCTGCCGGCGGACGCGCTCGCCCGCGCCAAGGTGCGCGCCGTCGCCCAGATGATCGCCTGCGACATTCATCCGCTGAACAATCTGGTCGCGCTGCAATACATCAAACGCACGCTCAAACACGAGCAGCCCGATATCGATGCCTGGTATCACCACTGGATCATCGAGGGCTTCGCCGCGCTCGAAGCGATGGTCGCGCCCGCCCCCTATACTTGCGGGTCGCAGGTCACGCTCGCCGACATTTGTCTGGTGCCTCAGGTGTTCAATGCGCGGCGGATGAAGGTTCCGCTCGACAAGTTCCCGAAGATCGTCGCGGCCGACGCGGCATGCCTGAAATTGCCGGCCTTCGACAAGGCGCGGCCGGAGAATCAGCCGGACGCCGAATGACGGCGGGCGCCGGGCGGCGTCGCATTATTGCCTTAGTCACGCCTTTCAGGCGGGCGATACTGTCGGTGCCGCTTGATTCTCGCGGACGTCCGCTGATCCGATTGGCGGGACCGGCGACTTGCTTCGAACGGAGCCGCGCGCGCGCCGGCATATCGAGGCTCGCCCGAGCCCTTGTTTGGCAGTAGAATAGAAACGATGAAGCGAACGTCGCTCATATTCGTTCCTGTGGTGGCGGTCCTGCTGGCGTCGAGCGCGCTCGCGCAGGCGCCGTCGCAGAACCCGGCCTGCCAACGGCTGGAAGCCCGGCTGACGGCACTCGACCGCGGCAATAACGATCCGACCCGTGCCGATCAGATCCGCCAGGCCGAAGATCAGGTCAACCGCCAACAATTCGAGCTCGACCGCGGGGTCGCCCAGGCGCGCCGCATGGGCTGCGAAAGCACGGGCTTCTTCTCGATTTTCAGCAACCCGCCGCGACAATGCGGCGCGCTCAACCGCAGAATCGACCAACAACGCTACGCGCTCGAGCGCATGCAAAACAACCTCGAGCGGCTGCACGGCGGCACCGCCGAACGTGCCGCCGAGCGGCAGTCGCTGCTGGTTTCGCTCGCCGACAACGGCTGCGGCTCGCAATATCGCTCGGCCGCGCTTGCCGGCCAGCAGGGTGGTTTTTTCGACCGGCTGTTCGGCACGAACAACGGCGGCGGCTTTTTCTCAAGTCAGCCGGGTCCCATGGGCGGGACATTCCGCACGATCTGTGTGCGCACCTGCGACGGTTACTATTTCCCGATCTCGTTTGAGACCACGCAGGATCGTTTCCGCGAGGATGAGCAGACCTGCCAGCGCATGTGCCCGGCCGCGGAAGTCTCGCTCTACACCTATCACAATCCCGGCGAGGAGGTGGCGCAGGCGATTTCACTCAACGGGCGGCTCTATACCGAGCTTCCGACCGCGTTTCAGTATCGCAAAGCGCTCACGCCCGCCTGCAGTTGCCGCCGGCCGGGCGAAAGCTGGGCAGAGGCGCTGAAAGTCAACGGGCCCGACCAGACCGTTGCGCCCGGCGACGTCGTCGTCACCGACGAGAAAGCCAGGCAGCTATCGCAGCCGCGTATCGGCGCCGACGGCAAGCGGATCAAGCCGGCGCCGGCGGCCAAAGGCGGCAAGGCCAAGACCGAACCGACGGAAAAAGCGATGGCCGAGGCGCCGGGCAAGCCGGATTCGACCAAACGCAAAGTGCGCACGGTCGGCCCCACGTTCCTGCCGAAGCAGTAACTTTTTCCGTTCGCTCAGAAATCGAACGCTTCCGATTTAGCCGGCTTGCCGGCTGGCGCCGACGTATCGGGCGCCGGCAGCGGCGTGCCCGGATCGCGGAATCGGTTGGTGATCGGATAGCGGCGATCGCGGCCGAAATTCTTCAGCGTCACTTTCACGCCGGGCGCCGCCTGCCGGCGTTTGTATTCGGCGATGTTGAGCATGCGCTCGACCCGCATCACGGTATCGCGGTCGAAGCCGGCCGCAACGATCGTCGAGATCGGCTCTTCGCGCTCGACCAGCCGTTCCAATATCGGGTCCAGTACCGCATAAGGCGGCAGCAAATCCTCGTCCTTCTGGTCTTCTCGCAATTCCGCCGTCGGCGGCCGCGTGATGATATTTTCCGGGATCACCGGGCCGTCCGGTCCTTTGGCGCCGGCGGGCTTCCAGCCGTTGCGCAGGCGTGCCAGCCGGAACACTTCGGTCTTGTAGAGATCTTTGATCGGATTGAAGCCGCCGTTCATGTCGCCATAGAGCGTGGCGTAGCCGACCGACATTTCCGACTTGTTGCCGGTGGTCACCACCATGACGCTGAACTTGTTGGAGATCGCCATCAGGATCGTGCCGCGTGCACGCGCCTGCAGATTTTCCTCGGTCACGTCGCGCGGCAATCCGCTGAAGGCCGGCGCCAACGCCGCTTCCAATCCCTCGACCGCCGACGCGATCGGCAGAATCTCGTAGTGCAAGCCGAGCGCCTTGGCGCAGCCCGCGGCGTCGTCAAGCAATTCCTGCGCCGTGAATTTGTAGGGCATCATCAGACAGCGCACGCGTTCGGGGCCGAGCGCATCGACCGCCATGGTCGCGCATAGCGCGGAGTCGACGCCGCCCGAAAGCCCGATGACGACGCCGGGAAATCCATTCTTGTTGACGTAGTCGCGCAGCCCTAGCACGCACGCGGTATAGTCAGCCGCGCTGCCTTCGAGCGCGGCGATCTTGGGACCGCTGTCGCATCGCCAGCTATCGCCGCTGCGCTGCCACTGCGTCGTCACGACGGCTTCGCTGAAGGGGCTCAACTGAAACGCCAGCGAGCAATCGCCGTTCAACGCCAACGAGGCGCCGTCGAACACAAGCTCGTCTTGGCCGCCGACCTGGTTGGCGTAGATCAGCGGCAAGCCGGTTTCCTTGACGCGCGGCACGATGACGTTGAGCCGCTGATCGGCGACGCCGTGACGGAACGGCGACCCGTTCAGCACCAGCAGAATTTCGCCGCCGGTTTCCGCGATGCATTCGGCCGGCTCCGGGCCCCAAATGTCCTCGCAGACCGGCAGACCCAGTCGCACGCCGCGGAAATTCACCGGTCCCGGCATGGGCCCGGGAGCGAAGACCCGCTTTTCGTCGAATACGCCGTAATTCGGCAGGTCAACCTTGTAGCGCAGGGCCTTGATCGCGCCGCCGTCAAGCAGCGCCGCCGCGTTGTAGAGCTTGCCTCCGTCGGGCCAGGGCGTGCCGATGACCAGTGCCGGCCCCGCCGACGCGGTCTCGCGCCCGAGCTGCTCGACGGCTGCGCGGCAGGCCGCCTGGAAGGCCGGCTTGAGCACCAGGTCCTCCGGTGGATAGCCGGAGATGAACAACTCGGGGAAAACCACCAGATCGGCGCCCTGGCGAGCGGCTTCCACGCGCGCCTGGCGCACTTTGTCGGCATTGCCGGCGATATCGCCGACGGTTGAATTGAGCTGCGCGATGGCGATCGCCAGTTTGTCGGTCGGTCGGGCGTTCATAAAGATGGTCTACCGCCTGCCCTCGCGCCCGGCAATCACGCGGCAAGCGCCGGAATGGCCGCCATGCGAGGCCTACAGCCCGGCCGCCGCCGGCACCTTTGTAGTTGCCAAAAATTCAGGGCCGAAAGGCCCCTGTGATGCGGGTCCGCCTGCTCCTGTTCAAAAAGCAGGCGGATTCCGTAACAAGATTGTCGCCGCCTTACTTGTGCCGGCGCCGCTGCTTGCGGCGCTTAACCTTGGGGACCAGCTTCGGAAGGGTTGGCGCCATGAATTGAACGCCCGCAGTGCCGACCACTTCGCCCTTCCACAGCTGACGGACGACCAAAGCATGCCCGTCGAGGTCGCGGCGCGCAATTCCTGCGAAGGCTTCCTTGCCGGGCAGGACGTAGTCGATCGTCAGCCGGAAATCTTTCTCAACCAGGATGTTGTCGAAGCCGGGTGCGCCGTCCCCGCCCGGCCGTTGAAGCCCCATGAATTCCAATTGTTTCAAGCGCTCGCGTCCATTCAGCAACGCATAGATATTCTGCTGCTTCCGCCGCGCCACCAATTTCAGTCCGCGCGCTTTGGCACCGCCGAGAGCCAAGGTAGGACCGCGAACTCGAATCATGGCGCCTGGGACGAAACGGCCAACATCGATCCGCAGATCGAAATTTTCACGCATTCTCGGCATGCTGCGTACATCGATTTCAATCGTGCCGGGCAAGCCAGGTATCAGATCGACGACGTCCATATTGCGGTAAGCGATATTGTTGGTATTGCGGACAAAATTCAAATAGTCGGAGACTGAGGCGATGAGAGTGTGATCCGGCGCCGGATCAAGATCGTCAGACACGACCGCGATCATGCAGAAGTGGCCCGGCGCCGGGATGAGCGCGGCAGGAAATGTCAATGGACCTGCTATCCGCAACGAACCTGGCGCGATCGAAAGTTCGGTCAATGTTCCGATGTGCAGCCACGAGGCCGGCGTCCCGAATGTTGACGCCGCGGAGAAATAGACATTGATAGTCGCATCGCCGTTAGCGTTGCCGCGATTTTGCAGCCGGATATAGATCGAATTCGCCTGGCCAAATTCGACGTTCTGCCACAGCGCATCGTTGTTTAGATCGGCGAAATCGAACGCCGGGTCGGCGGACGCGGTATTTCGATTGATAATGTCCGGGCTCGCCCAGAGATAGGTCCCCGGATAGGGCTCGGCCCCGGTGTCGGCCAAATTGTCGCGCACATAGATGTCGGGCCCGATCCCGACGGCGTTAAACGCATTCTTGACTTGCGAGAGCTTGACCAAATCGGTGGGAAACAAATCGAGACATGCATCAAGCATCGCCGCCCGAAAATCTAGGAACGTCGCCGTAGGATTTCCCACCAGATTGACCGTCAAGCAGCGGAAAAGCATTTGCTCGGCCGCCGCCTGGCCGATCCCGGTCACAGTAATTCCGCTGACCGTGTGCGTTCCGCCCACCGTCAGCAGATAAAAGAGGTTGTTGATGATGCCGCTATTGACATGTACGCCACCATTGTCCCAGGCACCGGTATAACGAACGCTGTAGTGACTTGGCTGGTGCCCGGCGAATACGCTGGCTTGAGCGGCGGCCTCGTTGGAATTGTTCCACTGCCCGCCATTTGTCGGGTCCATCATATTGCGCCATGCTGGCGCCGATGCCTTTAGCCACGTGTCCTCGAACACGAGCCAATCGCCGGTGATAAACGCAGCAAAGATATCGGAGTTGGCCTCGTTCAATGCGCCCAACTCGTTCAGGTATTGCAGGTTGCAGGTATATTGCGTGTAGGCGTGCGTAAACTCATGTGCGAGCCAGTCGTCACTGCACTCATAGTCGTCGCCGGTCGCTGCAACGCCAGTCCCGTCACCAAGATTGACCTTTGCTCCATCCCAGTAGCCATTGCTGTAGTTCGTCCCGAGATGGGAAAGGATCACCAAGTTGGCACCGGCGCCGTCGAAACTATTCCGTCCATGCACCGTGTTGAAGTAGTCGACAACGTTTCCCGCATAGCGGTGCGCATCCACTTCCGGTCCCTGATTTTGGTCGCGCGGCGACGTCGTCGCGTCGTTCCAATTTAAGTCGGTGTCTTCGGAGGGAGCCGCGCCATCCTCGTCATTGGTAATTATTTCAGGTCCGCCAGCCGCCACGCGCGTCGTGTCGCGAAGCTGATAGGTTATGTCATTGAACCATGCATTGACGAAGCCACCACCTGAGTAATAGCCCGTCCCCGAGGCGACGACCGGGCCCGCGGTCTGCACATTGTCGTAGCACAAAAGCGATGTGCCGCTGACCGCATCTACGTAGCAAATCCAAATCGCCGGCACGCCACGCTCACCGGGCTTTGTATCTTTCAGGCGAACTTCCCAGACGAGGCGCGGCTTTCCTTCGTGGCGATAGACCAACAACTCGGGTGGCGCCGCCGGGTCGCTCTTGCATTTGGTTCGGCGCTGAGCGGCCCGAACGGCATTCGCCGCGGTTATGCGCGGCCTCTTAGCGACCTTCGCCAAATCCGGAAACAATCGGTTGTTGACGGTGTCGAGAATGCCTTCCTTACTGACGTGGAAACGGATGCTGCCGCCATAGACACGGTAGGGACCATGATATTGCTGCATGACGAGGCTTTTGCCGCCGTTCGGGTCGGACGCCTCATGCAGAACCTTCATGGAGGCCTTGCCGAAACTTCCAAATAAATCTGAATTCGTTTTCAGGAAACGCAGGCCCGCGGCTTGCAATCCTTTGACCGTTGTCGCCGTGCGGCCCGCCAAGTTGCCGCGCAAGTCGCGGACGACGCTTAGTTTGTCGTCATACCGAAGCCGTAGTCTTGGATCGCGCTGCTGAAGTTTGGAAAAACTCTTTAGCGTTGCCATGGCCATGCTCTCTAAAGAGACGGTCCCAGGACGGGACTACAATCTATGAGAGCAATGTTATCACTTCTCTCCGTGGTTGCATAGACGACGCGGAGCTATCTCCGCGCACTAATAAACAATGCGTCGCTGGCATCCTTAAAGTTTTCAGAGACTTGGCTGTGGCAGCAAATAGCGAACGGCGCGAATGCATCGCCCCGGAGGGCTTACCTCCCGAGCGCCACGCGAATTGTTTTTAAGCGCTACAGTCCGGCCACCGCCGGCATCGGCTTGACGCGCCCAGCGCCATCTTTCTTGAGCAACTCCGCCAGCAGGAAGGCCATATCGATCGCCTGCTCGGCATTGAGCCGCGGGTCGCAGACCGTGTGGTAACGGTCGTTGAGATCGGCCTCGGTGATGGCGCGGGCGCCGCCGGTGCATTCGGTGACGTTCTGCCCGGTCATTTCCAGGTGAACGCCGCCGGCATAGCTGCCTTCGGCTTGATGCGCCTCAAAGAAGCTGCGGACTTCCTTGAGGATCAGGTCGAACGGCCGCGTCTTGTAGCCGTTGGCCGACGCGATGGTGTTGCCGTGCATGGGATCGCACGACCAGATCACCGCCCTGCCCTCGCGCTTTACGGCGCGGATCAGTGGCGGCAGACAGTCGCCCACCTTTTCGGCGCCGAAACGATTGATGAGCGTGAGCCGACCCGGCTCGTTGTCGGGATTGAGAATGTCGATCAGGCGCAGGAGATCGTCGGCCTTCAACGACGGTCCGCATTTGAGCCCGAGCGGATTTTTGATGCCGCGGCAGTACTCAACATGCGCATGATCGTATTGCCGTGTGCGGTCGCCGATCCACAGCAGATGACCGGAGGTGGCGTACCAGTCGCCGGTCGTTAAATCGATGCGGGTGAATGCCTGCTCGAAGCCAAGCAGCAGCGCCTCGTGGCTGGTATAGAAATCGGTGGTCCCAAGCGCGGAGTCGACGGCGAAGGTGAGGCCGCAGGCGCGCATGAAATCGAGCGCACCCGAAACGCGATCGGCCAAATCGGCATAGGCCTTCGACTGTGGCGAGCCGCTGACCGATTGCAGCATCCATTGGTGCACGTTCTCGACGCTGGCATAGCCGCCTTTGGCGAAGGCGCGCAGCAGGTTGAGCGTCGCCGCCGACTGGCGATACGCCGAAAGCTGGCGGCGCGGATCGGGACGGCGCGCTTCCTCGGTGAATTCGATGTCGTTGATGATGTCGCCGCGATAGCTCGGCAGTTCCTTGCCGTCGCGCTTTTCGGTCGGCGCCGAGCGCGGCTTGGCGAACTGTCCGGCGATGCGGCCGACTTTGACCACGGGCAAAGCGCCGGCATAAGTGAGCACGATCGCCATCTGCAGAAAGACGCGGAAGAAATCGCGAATGTTGTTGGCGCCGTGCTCGGCGAAGCTTTCCGCACAGTCGCCGCCTTGCAGCAGGAAAGCCTCTCCGGCAGCGACACGCGCCAACGCCTTCTTTAGGTTGCGCGCCTCGCCGGCGAACACCAGCGGCGGAAAAGTGGAAAGCTGTTTCTCGGTATCGGCCAGCGCCTGCGGGTCCGGATAGTCCGGTACCTGCATGATCGGCTTCTTGCGCCAGCTATCGGGCGTCCAACGTTCAGGCATCGCAATTACCATTCTTATCTCAGCATGATCTTGTCCGAAAACCGGTTCCCATCCCCGATCAAGCCGAGGACAAGCTTTTCGGGATCATGCTCTAGCGATTGGCGCGGGTTATACACGAAGCCGCCGGCTGGATGCCAGTTTTTCGATGAAATTCGGTTAGTTTCGGGCTATTCCGCCGCCGCGCGGCTGTAGCTCACGGCCTTCTCGCGCAGGGTCACCAGTTCCTCGGCGGCGGTCGGGTGCACCGCCATGGTGGCGTCGAAATCGGCCTTGGTGGCGCGCATCCGCACGGCGATGCCGAGTACCTGGATCAGTTCCCCGGCATCAGGCCCGACGATGTGGCAGCCGACCACCCGATCGGTGATGCCGTCGACCACCAGCTTCATGAACACTCTGGTGTCGCGCCCGGAAAGCGTCGCCTTCATCGGCCGAAAGCTGGCCTTGTAGATATCGACCTGGTCGAGTTGCTCGCGCGCCTGGTGTTCGGTCAGGCCGATGACGCCGACCTCCGGCTCGGAAAATACCGCCGTCGGCACATTGCTGTGGTCGACCGGGGTGGGCTTGCCGCCGAAAACGGTGTCAGCGAAGGCATGGCCCTCACGGATGGCAACCGGCGTGAGGGCGACACGATGGGTCACGTCGCCGACTGCGTAGATGTTCGGCACCGACGTGCGCGAGTATTCGTCGACCGCGATGCCGCCATGCTCGGCAATCTGGCAGTGCAGGTTCTCCAAACCGAGCCCCATGATGTTCGGCCGCCGGCCGATCGCAAACATCACCTTGTCGACCGAAACGGCGCCGCCGCCGGAAAGCTTGACGACAAATTCATCGCCCGCCTTTTCCACCGCGTCGACGGTGTGACCGCAAGTCACGGCGATGCCGCGCTTACCCATCTCCGAGCGCAGATGCTCGCGCACATCGTCATCGAAGCCGCGTAGAATATTTTCGCCGCGATAGACCAGGGTCACCTTGCTGCCAAGGCCGGCGAATATCCCGGCAAACTCGACGGCGATGTAGCCGCCACCCTGAATCAGGATACGCTCGGGCAGCTCGGGCAGGTGAAACGCTTCATTCGAAGAAACGACGTGCTCGAGGCCGGGAATCTTCGGCCCGTAGTGCGGCCAGGCGCCGGTGGAAATCAAGATGGTCTTGGCGCGCACCAGCGTATCAGTCGAAAGGATTCGCACGGTGTGGGCGTCCTCCAACACCGCGCGGCTTTTTATCAATTCGACCTTGTAGCGTTCGAGCGTTGCGCTATAGGCGGTTTCCAGCCGCGCAATCTCGCGATCTTTGTTGGCGATCAGCGAGGGCCAATGAAATGTCGGCTGCGGCACGGTCCAGCCGAAACCGGCGGCATCCTCGAACTCCTCGGAAAAACGCGAGGCGTAGACCAACAATTTCTTCGGCACGCAGCCGCGAATGACGCACGTGCCGCCGACGCGATATTCCTCGGCGATCATCACACGCGCGCCATAGCTAGCGGCGACCCGCGCCGCGCGAACGCCGCCGGAGCCCGCCCCAATCACAAACAGATCGACATCGTCGCCGGGCATCGGTTTCTATGTCCTTAGCCTACGGCCGCACATCGCGTGTCGACGCTCACAGATCGTGACCCTTTTTCTTCATCTCAGCGCGCATCTTGTTGATCACCTCTTCGGAAAGGCTATTCGCCCAATCTTGCGCAAATTTCAGGCTCGCATTGCCGATATTCGGTTGCTGCACGATCACCTTCTTGCCGAGCGGCGACTTATAGAATGCAAGCAAGTCGTTGAGTTCCTTTGCAGTGAAGCGGGTCGCATATTCGCGGGCTACTTCATCGGTTATTTCGACGAATCGCGGCTGTAACTGCGCGCGCAATTTGGCTGCAACCTCGTTGATGTCCTTAGACAAGGCGGGGTCCTGCTGAAGAAACAAACCCTTTGCCTGCTCGATCACCCCGGCAATCAGCGGATTAAACAGTGCTGTGGCGCCGGTGGCCTCAACAATTTGTTTGGCCGTTGCCATGGCCGCCGCCGACGGATGCTGCTGTTGCGCCTGAGCGATGGGACCAAATGAAAGCAGTGCAACGGCGAACAGGGCGAATCGTGCCGTACGGTCGATTGCCTGGAGAACGCTCATAATCCTAACTCCATGTTGGTGTGAGCCTTAAGGCCGCTCAACGATACGGGCGCCGTCCGGCCCGGCGAGTATGGCCATCTGCGCAAGATCTATGAATAGACCATGCTCCATGACCCCGGGAATAGCCGAAAGCGCTTGCGCCAGCGCCTTCGGGTCGCCGATGCGACCAAGCGCGGCGTCGATTAGCCAGTGCCCGCCATCCGTGACGAAAGCATGGCCATCCCGACCTTGCCGCAAGATTAAAGGGGCATCCGCTCGCACCGGCGCGACCGCCTTCTCGACCGCACGTCGGGTCGCCGTCAGCCCGAACGGGGCGACTTCAATCGGCAGCGGAAAGCGGCCGAGCGCGTCCACCCATTTCGTTTCATCGGCGATCACGATCATGCGCGCCGAAGCCGCGGCGACGATCTTTTCCCGCAATAGCGCCCCGCCGCCGCCTTTGATAAGGCTGAGGTCCGGCGCGATTTCGTCGGCGCCGTCAACTGTCACATCGAGCTCCGGCGTCTCATCCAAAGTGGTCAACGAAATTCCGCAAGCTCGTGCATCTGCTTCAGTGGTCTTTGAGGTCGGCACTGCGACAATGTCGAGGCCGGCGCGGACCCGCTCGCCAAGCAATTCAATGAAATGCTTGGCGGTCGAGCCAGTGCCAAGCCCAACACGCATGCCGGGCCGCACAAACTCGACGGCGCGGGCGGCTGCTGCGCGTTTCAGGGCGTCGGCATTCATCGTGGTCGGTTGCTAGGCTGAGCGGGTTTGAACGGTCGGGGCCCTATCTAGCCCCGATCGTCCGGCCTGAATAGCCGAAAATCCGTGGCTCCGCTGACGCCGGCCTTGCAACGCGTGCTTGTGAACGCTAGCGATCCGGTCATGATCGCCCCCACACTTGTTTTCGACCTCGACGGCACCTTGATCGACACCGCTCCCGATCTGATCGATACGCTGAACGTCGTGTTTGCCCGCGAGGGATTACCGCCAGCGCCCTATGACGCCGCCCGCCAGATGATTGGCGGTGGCGCCCGCGCGATGATTGCGCGCGGCGTCGAAGCGGAAGGGCGTACGCTTGCTCCGGCCGACCTGGAGCGATTGTTCGCAGAGTTCATTGCGCACTACACCGACCACATTGCCGATCGCTCGCGGCCATTTCCCGGGCTGATCGAAGCGCTCGATACGCTGGCCGAGCACCGCTTTGCCGTCTGCACCAATAAGCTGGAACGGCTGTCGCTGCTGCTGCTGCGCAAGCTCGAACTTGCCGATCGTTTCGGCGCGATCTGTGGCCAGGATACTTTCGGCATGCAAAAACCCGACCCAGAAGTCCTGCGCCGCACGATCGCCGCCGCCGGTGGCGAAACCCAAAACGCAATCATGATCGGCGACTCGGCCACCGATATCCGCACCGCGCAGGCCGCCGGATTGCCGGTGATTGCCGTCGATTTCGGCTATAGCGAACGGCCGGTTTCCGAATACGGTCCCGATCACGTTATCAGCCATTTCGATCAATTGCCCGCCGCCGTTGGCGCCATTTGCCGCACGAAATAGCCGCAACGGCGCGTTTCTATAGTTAACGCTGTTAAGGTTAACGGGCGGGTCTTTATTGCACCTTCCGCATGGGGCCCGTATTCTGACTATGGGCGCGCGACCTCTTAGCGCCCGGAGCGGGGATGAGTCACGAGTATGTACCGAGTCATCGCAATCGTTTGCGGAGCGCTCGCGCTCGCGGCGTGTTCATCGTTGGGCGACGTGGGCGATTGGCTCAAGCCGGCACCTGCGATGGAGACCGTGCGGTTTGAATCGGAGCCGCCGGGCGCCGAAGCCAAGACCTCCACGGGACAGACCTGTCGCACACCATGTGCGCTGGCGATGCCGTCGAGCGCACCGTTCACCGTCGCGTTTACGCTCAATGGCTACCAAGCGACCGCCCAGCAAGTCGAATTGGTGTCAGCCGGCGATAACACAACGCATTTGCAGCCGAACCCCGTCGTGGTTCAGCTGGCAGCCACGCCCCCGCCGCCCAAGTCGAAGGCGAAAAAGCGCGTGGTGCGTAGGAAAGTCGCACCAAAGCCAAAGCCGGCCGCTCCGCCGCCCCCGCCGGCAGCCGCGGCGAAACCACCGCCGCCGCCGTTGATGGCGGCACCGCAACAATCGCCGTCGCCGTGGCCGACGACGCCAGCGACGCGGCAATAGCGCGTTTCCACCTCAATCTTCTCGATTAGAGGGAACACGGGCGCCGGCACAAAGCGTGCCGGACGCTATGGCCATCCACGCTCATAAATCCTATATCTAGCGCGAAACGGACTGCAGAATCCGCCGTGCAGGGATGGAGCATGAGAGCCGACGACGAACCCGCAATCGACATCGACCGCGTCGGTAGCCAACCCCGCGCGTTGATCGATCCTTTTGCTCGCGCCATCACCTATTTGCGGGTGTCGGTCACCGACCGTTGCGACTTCCGCTGCGTCTATTGCATGTCAGAGAACATGGCCTTCCTGCCGAAGGCCGACGTGCTGAGCCTTGAAGAGCTCGACCGCCTCTGCAGCGTGTTCATCGCCAAAGGCGTGACCAAGCTGCGGCTGACTGGCGGCGAACCGCTGGTGCGGCGCGGTATCATGACGCTGGTGTCGTCATTGTCGCGGCACTTGGCGAGCGGCGCGCTCAATGAGCTGACGCTCACGACCAATGGCTCGCAATTGGCGAAATACGCATCCTCGCTTAAGGCATGTGGCGTCAAACGGATCAATGTCTCGCTCGATACGCTCGATTCCGACAAATTCCGCGGCATCACCCGCTGGGGAAATCTCAACAACGTTCTCGGCGGCATCGATGCCGCGCAAGCTGCCGGCCTGCAGGTCAAGATCAATGCAGTGGCGCTCAAAGGCGTCAACGAGGACGAACTCGCCGACTTGATCGGATGGGCGCATGGCCGCGGCATGGACTTCACCGTCATCGAGGTGATGCCGCTTGGCGATATCGACGAAGAACGGCTGGAGCAATATCTGCCGCTGTCGCTGGTCCGCGCGCGCCTTGCCGAACGCTACACGATGGAGGACATCGACTACCGCACCGGCGGCCCGGCCCGCTATGTGCGCATCAGGGAGACCGGCGGGCGACTCGGCTTTATTACGCCGATGACGCATAATTTTTGCGAGAGCTGCAATCGCGTGCGTATCACGTGTACGGGCAAGCTCTATATGTGTCTCGGTCAGGAAGACGCAGCCGATTTGCGTGCGCCACTACGAGCCTCCGAAAGCAACGACCTCATCAACGCCGCGATTGACGAGGCCATCAGCCGCAAGCCGCGTGGCCATGATTTCGTCATCGACCGCAGGCATCGGCGCCCTGCTCTGTCCCGCCATATGAGCGTGACCGGCGGCTGAAGCGATGCTCAGGCCGCTTGTTCCGGCGCGGCAATGAGGTTGCGCAATTCCTCGGGACGCAGGAGGGCGGGCACAAAGCTTACGCCGAAACTGTCGCCATCGTCGCGCACGATCGTCCCGGCAATCTGATTGAGGCCCTTGAAGAACAGAGCGACCGGATCGCCGACGCTGAAACTAGCCGACGCCGCGATGCGTGCACCACCTTGGCTGACGTCCAGGATCGTTGCATCGATCTTGTTGCCATTCCATACCAGCAACGCGTTCAACTGCACTTCGTAGCGTGGGTATTCACGCAAGTCGGCGGTGACCGCATTGCGCACAATATCGGGAATTTCCCGGCACAAGTTCTGCGATTTGGCCTGCATTTCCGTGACGACGGCGTACATGCCCTCGGCGCTGGTATGCGAATGCTCGACCCTGTCGGCGATGTCGGCCATACGCGCGGCGACATCGGCGACCGCAGCGCCACTCTCCCGCGCACTGACGGCGAAATCGTCGGTTGCCGCGCGCTGCTGCTCGATTGCCTCCGACATCGACTGGGTAACTCCGGAAAGTTGATCGATTGCCTCGGTCACACCGGCCAAGGACGTTACGACCTCGTGCGTGGTCGACTGGATCTCGGCAACCTTGGCGCCGATCTGCTCGGTCGATTTCGCGGTCTGCATCGCCAGCGTCTTTACCTCGGAGGCGACCACGGAAAAGCCCCTGCCGGCCTCACCGGCGCGCGCCGCTTCGATTGTCGCGTTAAGCGCGAGTAAGTTGGTCTGGGCGGCGATCTGATTGATGACGGTGACGATGTCGCCGATCTGGTTGGCGGCCTTGGCCAAGGCGTCGATGGTCCCGCGCGAGGCGTTGGCGCGCTCGACGGCCTCGCGACCGATGCCCGAGCCGCGGCGCACCTGCTCCGAAATGTCGGCGATCGCCACGCTCACCTGATCCGACAATTGGCCGGCAGCCTGGTTCATGGCGCGCGAGCTTTCCGCCGCGCGGGCGGTTTCGTCGAAGGCTGCACGCACCGTTTGTAGGGCGGCGACCATGTCTTCGGCTTTCAACTGCAACGCGGCGGTGCCGCCAACAAAGAATTCGATGCCAGCCTCGGTCGCGACTTCGACCTGCGGCGCCAAGTTGGACAAATTGGTACGGCGCGTGGCCTGCCACGCGCGATCGAGATCGTTGTGGACCATTTCGCGGCGCTGACGCTCGCCAAGCGTCTCGGCAAGCCGGTCGGAGGCAGCCGTCAGACGGCTAACTTCGTCTCGACGAGGACTGGCGGAGGATTCCATGCCGAGTTCGGCATAGGCCAAGGCATCGACAGTCTCGATCACTGCGGTCAATGGTCGTGCGATCGAGCGCGCCAATGCAAAGGCGGCAGTGCCGACCACGGCAATCATCGCGACAACGACGACGAGCCACGCGAGGACTGCATAGGAGTCGCCTAGGATAGGCGCGAGCGCCCCTGCTAGATACGGCAACGCCATTCCGGCCGCGAGCGCCAGGAGAACTGCCGCAACCAGCCGTTCGGTGATCGTAAATTGCCGCATGGTCCATCTCGCCGGCCGCGCAAACCGCGGCAGGCGCCCCCGAGCGCGAGCCTTGCGACTTTTGTAGCGTGGCCGTGGTTAACTTGGGGTTTAGAATTCGTTAACCATGGGTTTCACAGGCCGCTCGGCCACGACAACCAAGTCGGGTAGCCGAATGGCCGTCGTTGCGAGCCTCCACCGCCAAAATCATCATTGACGCCTCATAGCGGCATCGGATTAAGGTGGCTGGCTCGGTTTTGGGGTCGAGCCGAGGGGGCGTAAAGCAAGAATAAATTCGCCTGCCGCTGGCGTTCAACGGCGTGGCCGGAGGGGAGGCATGACGTGAGCGCACTCGACGCTCTGCTTAAGGCGTTGCTGCCGGCAACCCGCATTGTCGACGCCATCAACGCATGGAT
Source organism: uncultured Alphaproteobacteria bacterium (assembly GCA_963727555.1). Lineage (GTDB taxonomy): Bacteria > Pseudomonadota > Alphaproteobacteria > Rhizobiales > Xanthobacteraceae > Pseudolabrys. The sequence continues at coordinate 45,585 of CAVSGT010000005.1, forward strand.
CGGAAAGCGCCTGGCTTGGCTGATCGTTGCCGCCGTGGTGGTTTCGGCGGCGAATGCGACGGTGCGCAAGGCTTTCGACACCTCGTCGAACTCCTGGCTGGAATTGCAATGGGTCTTGTTCAGCATCGTATTTCTGTTGTGCTCACCCTGGACGCTGCTCGACAATGAACACATCCGCATCGATATCGTGAACAATCTGCTGCCGCGGCGTGTCCGCAACATCATCGACGCGGTCGGCCATGCATTTTTCCTGCTGCCGCTCTGCATCGTCATGATCGTTACCAGTATCCCGTTTTTCCTCACTTCCCTTCGGGTCAACGAGCAATCAACGAACGCCGGCGGCCTGCCGCAATGGCCAGCCAAGTCACTCATCATGATCGCTTTCACTTTGCTGTTGATTCAAGGTCTTTCAGAGCTCGTGAAGCGGATTGCCGTCATGCGAGACCTCATCCCGGACCCACATGCGAGTCAGAAAAGCTCGCTCGAAGTTGAGGCTGAGGAATTGATCGAGGCTATGGAAAAGCACTAGTCGCCTGCTCGCTGTCCGGGGTCTCGCATGGAAGCTTTTTTTATCGCAAACATGGCGCCGACTATGTTCGTGGCGCTGGTGTTTTTCCTGCTGCTCGGTTATCCGGCGGCTTTTTCACTCGGCGCCGTCGGTTTGATCTTCGGTCTCATCGGCATCGAGCTCGGTCAGTTCCAGCCGGACTTCTTGCAAGCCCTGCCCGACCGCATCTACGGCGTGATGGGCAGCGAGACGCTGCTCGCGATCCCGTTCTTCACTTTCATGGGATTGGTGCTCGAGCGATCCGGCATGGCGGAAGATTTGCTCGACACCATTGGGCAATTATTTGGCACCGTGCGCGGCGGCCTTGCCTACGCAGTCGTCTTCGTCGGCGCGCTGCTAGCCGCCACCACCGGCGTGGTCGCCGCCTCGGTTATTTCCATGGGGCTGATCTCGCTGCCGATCATGCTGCGCTACGGCTATGACCGGCGCGTGGCCACCGGCATCATCGCCGCATCCGGCACGCTGGCACAGATCATACCGCCGTCTTTGGTGCTCATCGTTATGGCGGACCAACTCGGTCGCTCGGTCGGCGACATGTATGAGGGCGCTTTCATTCCCGGCTTGGTACTCTCCGGCCTCTATGCGAGCTACGTATTCCTGGTCACCATGCTGTTCCCGAAAGCGACGCCCGGTCTGCCGCCGGAAGCGGTGGGCTTCCGCGAAGCAGACGGCAGCCGCGGCTTGAGGTCGCTTGGGGTGCTGACGGCGGCGAGTGTTGTATTCGCCTGGTACGTCATGCGCGGCTCGGAGTTGCACGGCGCCGATTACGTGGTGCTGTCTCTATTCTTCGGCATCTTGTTCGCCTTCGGTGTGGCCGTGGTGAATTGGATCATCGCCAAAATCATTGGCTTCCGCTTCCTGTCGCACTTGGCGCAGCAGACCACCTTTGTGATGGTGCCGCCATTGTTCCTGATTTTCCTCGTGCTCGGCACCATTTTCATCGGCGTCGCTACTCCGACCGAGGGCGGCGCCATGGGCGCAAGCGGCGCGCTGATTCTTGGGGCGGTCAAGCGGCGGCTGACCTGGGACTTGGTGCGGCAGGCGGTCGAATCCACCGCCAAGTTGTCGGCCTTCGTTCTTTTCATCCTGATCGGGGCGCGCGTGTTTTCGCTCACTTTCTACGGCGTCAGCGGGCATATCTGGGTCGAGAATATGCTGGTGTCGCTGCCCGGCGGCCAGGTCGGCTTTCTGGTGTTCGTCAACGTTTTCGTGTTCGTGCTGGCTTTCTTCCTCGACTTCTTCGAGCTCGCATTCATCGTGATTCCATTGCTCGGCCCGGCGGCTGAACATCTCGGCATCGATCTAATCTGGTTCGGCGTAATTCTCGGCGTGAATATGCAGGCTTCGTTCATGCATCCCCCGTTCGGCTTCGCGCTGTTTTATCTGCGCTCGGTGGCGCCGCGCGAGAGCTACCTCGACCGGGTCACCGGCAAGCCCACGGAGGGGATCACCACCGGACAAATCTATTGGGGCGCCATGCCGTTCGTGGGAATCCAGGTCATCATGGTGCTGCTGGTGATCTTCTTCCCCGCCATGGTCATGCACTACAAGGGCGTTGGAACCGGGATCGATCCCAACAAGGTGAAGATCGAAATTCCCCAGATTGAAGCGCCGCCACCGATCGACTTCAGCACGCCGCCAAAAATTCAGTAGTCTTGGCGCCGCCTCGTGACCAATAGAAAATGGCCTCGGAGCCGACGGCTCCGGGGCCACTTTGCTACAATCCGACCGCGATCTTAGAGCTGAGCGCGCGAGCGGATCATGAAGCTGTCATAGGTGTATTCCGCGACCTGCCACCACAGGTACTCGTCGCCACGGAATTTGCGGATCGATTCGAGCACCTTCTTGTAGCTCGGATTCTTGGCCGCATCCTCGGCTTGCACCTCTTTCGAAGCCTTCAAGCAGGCCTCTAAGATCGCCTGGCTAAAGGGCCGCAACTGCGCGCCGCCGGCGACCAACCGCTTGAGGGCGTCCGGATTGCGCGCGTCGTATTTGGCCATCTGGTCAACGTTGGCATAGGCGCAAGCCGCTTCAAGGATGGCCTTGTAGTTCTTCGGCAGCGCCTCCCATTTCGCCAGATTGACCATCGCGTGCTCGGTAGTGCCGCCTTCCCACCAACCGGGATAGTAATAGTACTTGGCAACCTTATAGAAGCCGAGCTTCTCGTCGTCGTAGGGGCCGACCCACTCGGCGGCGTCGATGGTGCCCTTCTCCAACGACGGATAGATGTCGCCGCCGGCAATCGACGTTGGTACGCCGCCAAGCTTGGCGATGGTCCTGCCGCCGTATCCGCCGATGCGGAATTTGAGGCCCTTGAGATCGGCGACCGTCTTGATCTCCTTCCGGAACCAGCCGCCCATCTGACAGCCGGTATTGCCGGCGACCAGGCAATGCACGCCAAATTTCGAGTGGCTGAACTCGTCGATCAGCTTCTGGCCGTCGCCTTCGTAGAACCAGGCGTTTTGCTGTCGGGCGTTCATCCCGAACGGAAACGCGCAGAACAGCGCCCAGGTCGGATCCTTACCCCAGAAGTAATAGGCGGCCGTGTGGCACATCTCGACCGTGCCATTTTGCGTGGCGTCGAGCACCTGCAGGCCCGGCACGATTTCGCCGCCGGCGAAAGACTGAATCTGGAATTTGTTGTCGGTCATTTCGGCGACGTATTTCGAAATCACTTCGCAAGAGCCGTAGAGCGTGTCGAGCGACTTCGGCCAGCTCGCAGCCAAGCGCCATTTCAGCTCCGGCATCGATTGGGCAATTGCCGGCTTGGCGATCGTTGCCGCAGCGGCGCCAGCGCCGAGTGCGGTGACAAACTGACGTCGTTTCATTGGAAACCTCCTATAGGCGATCGATCGCCCCCGAAACGTGGCCAAAGACAATGCGTCCGAGGCCCCCCGTGCGCAAGTCGATTATTCGTAAATACGCCAACAATTTTGGCAGTTTATCGGCAGCGACGCGGCCGACTAACTGCGGCAGAAAGCCTCTTTCCGCAGCCAACTTATCGATTGAGCCCGATGGTAACATCGGCTTAAGCTCGCCCACTTGGCGATGCAGCCAAACTATTTGGGGACGACAAAAAAATTGATCTGGGTCATTGATCGGCGGCCGCCGACCGGCTGAGGGGAGATACAAGCTGAGGGGGCTGCAAGCGGACGCCTTCGATGAAGTGCGCATGAGATTGCCGCCTGCAATGTGCGTCGTGAAAACGACGTGCATTGTAAAAATGAATGCCATTGAAAAGCAAATGCCGCCGGCTCGCGCCGGATGACGAAACTGTGGTGCGGCAGATCCAGGCATATCACGCCGGCATGCGCGCACATTCGGGGTCCGACATTTGCCCGAAACAACGGCAATTCTCGGCACCACCAGATATGGCATGCCTCGGCAAATTGTGTTTAAACTCAGGCGAATTTCGCGTGACAACGCCACGCGAGATTGCTGGGTCGATTACAGTTGACTTGTAATTCCACAGGGAGGGGAAAAATGACCAAGAGTGGGAACATGAATCGGCGATCCTTCATCAAGACCAGCGGCGTCGTAGCCGGCGCCGCTGCGGCGTCAACTTTGGCTGCGCCGGCGGTCGCGCAAAAAAGAGTCGAAATGGTCATCGTTTCGACGTGGCCGCGCGACTTCCCAGGCCTCGGCATCAGCGCGCAGCGCCTGGCCAAGCGTATCGAAGAGCTGTCGGAAGGCTCCATCAAGGTGACCTATTACGCGGCCGGCGAGCGCGTCGGCGCTTTCGCGTCGTTCGATGCCGTCGCTTCCGGCAACGCACAGGCCTACAACGCGGCGGAGTATTACTGGAAAGGCAAACATCCGGGCTTTGCCTTCTACACCACCGTTCCGTTCGGCCTGACCTATACGGAGATGGACGCCTGGATCAAATACGGCGGCGGTCAGCAGCTGTGGGACAAACTGTCCGACCAGTTCGGACTCAAGGCGTTCCCTGCCGGCAATACCGGCGTGCAGATGGGCGGCTGGTTCAACAAGGAGATGAACTCCGCCAGCGACTTCAAAGGCCTGAAGATGCGTATCCCGGGTCTCGGCGGCGACGTCCTCGCCAAGCTCGGTGCTTCGCCGGTGTCGTTGCCGGGCGGTCAGATCTACGAAAACCTGGTGTCCGGCGCGATCGACGCCACCGAGTGGGTCGGCCCGTACAACGACTACTTCATGAAGTTCTACGAGGCGGCCAAATACTATTACTGGCCCGGTTTCCATGAGCCGGGCTCGCAGCCTGCCCTCGGCATGAACAAGAAATGGTGGAGCTCGCTGTCCAAGCACCATCAGGCGCTCATCGAGGCGGCATGCAACGAAGAGAACGCGCGCCAGATGGCCGAGACCACGGCCAACAACGGCACGTACCTCACCAAGCTGGTCAAGGATCACGGCGTCAAGCTGAAGATGTTCAACGACGACATCTATGACAGCTTCGGCAAAGCCTCGGCAGAGGTGTTCGCGGAAACCCGCGCGCATGATCCGCTAACGGCCGAAATTTACGATTTGTTCGTCGAGGCACGCACCAATATCGGTGGCTGGACCGGCTACGCGGACGCGCCGTTCGTCCAACAGCGCAACCGGGTGCTGAAGATCTAGCTCTTCACCGAACGCCGACGAGAATGGGGACGGGGCAATGCCCCGTCCCTCTTTTGGGGAGCTAGTGGCGTATGTCTGAACGGGGCCACGCCGGTGCCGCTCGGGTGTCCGTGTCGTCGGACACCAAGACGCAGGCGATCACGCTGTGCCGCGTCTTTGCGTGGAGCATGATTGCTGTGCTCTACGCATTCCTCATCAACAACTACCTGAACTATTGGCAGGGCTGGCCGAGCGCGAGCTCCGTACTGGGCGGAGCCTTCAGCACGCTGGGTTCAATTCAGGTCCTGCTCTATGGGCTCGCGATTGCCGCGGCAATCGCCTACGTGCTGCGTTCGCCCACGAGCCTGCTGCGCCCGGACAGCGAAATCATCTACGCGATGAACGCCTATATTGTGCGCGCCGCCTTCTGGGCGGTGCTTCTTATCGGCCTGGCGGACGCGCTCGTGTCTTTCCTGCGCGTCGAAGGTATGCTGCCGGGTCTATTCGGCGACAAGCTGGCCATCGATCTGGGACGTTCGAGTTTCCGCGGCACCTGGGTGCATTTCCCGATGATTGCCATCGGGATCGTCATCGCCCGCTTCCATCGCGGCCTTGGTTTCCCTTGGCTGGCTTTGCTGGTGGTTGCCGCAGAAATGCTGATCGTGATCAGCCGCTTCATCTTCTCCTACGAGCAGGCCTTCATGGCCGACCTGGTCCGTTTCTGGTACGGCGCGTTGTTCCTGTTCGCGAGCGCCTACACATTGATGGAGGAAGGTCACGTTCGCGTCGACGTGCTTTACGCGGCGTTCGAGGACCGCACCAAGGGCATCGTCAACGCGATCGGCTGCATCGTGCTCGGCATGTCGCTGTGTTGGGTCATCATCATCTACGGGATGGGCAGCCGATCGAGTGTGATCAACAGCCCGCTCCTCAGCTTCGAAGTCACGCAGACCGGCTTTGGCATGTATGTCAAATATTGGATGGCCGGTTTCCTTGGCATCTACGCCATTACGATGCTGCTGCAATTCTGCGGCTATTTTCTCGAATCGGTCGCCGACTTTCTCGGCGAGCCGGGCAAGAGGGAATTAACGACCGGCGTCGCCCACGAGCATTACGAGACCTGAGCGGCATCCATGGAATACATTTTCATCGTCCTGCTGATCCTACTGATGATGTCCGCGCTTGGCGCGGGGTTTCCGGTCGCCTTTGCACTGCCCGGCTCAGCGATCATCGCCGTTGGCACCGCCGCGCTGACGGGATGGCTGTTCTTCGGCGATGTCGACACCTTCTTTACGCAAGACGGGCCGTCGCAATGGCTGACCGCCGGGGTGACCAATTTCCGCGGCGTCTATTGGGACCCTGACCGTGACACGCTGATCGCCATCCCGCTGTTTGTCTTCATGGGCATCATGCTGCAGAAATCGCGCATCGCCGAGGATTTGCTGGTCACCATGGCGCAATTGTTCGGACCGGTGCGCGGGGGCTTGGGCATCTCGGTCGTGTTCGTCGGCGGGCTGCTCGCCGCCACCACCGGCATCGTCGGCGCGACGGTGGTTGCCATGGGGCTGATTTCGCTGCCGGCGATGCTGCGCAACAACTACTCGCATCCGCTCGCCACCGGCACGATCGCCGCCTCCGGCACGCTGGGGCAGATCATTCCGCCGTCGATCGTGTTGATCATTCTGGCCGATCAACTGGGCAGCGCCACTGACCAGGCGAGCTCGGCGCGCAAGCTGCTTTACAAGGTGTCGACGGGCGAGTTGTCGATGCCGTCGCAGTTCGACGTCTCCTCGACCAGCGCCGGCGAGATGTTCCTCGGCGCATTGATGCCGGGGCTGCTCCTCGTCGCCGTCTATATCGTGTTCATCTTCATCGCCGCGTTCCTCTTTCCCAAGATCGCGCCGACTGTTCCCTATGAAGGCAAATACGATCTGCGTTTCGCCGGGCGCGTCGCCATGGCGCTGGTGCCGCCGCTGGCGCTGATCTTCCTCGTGCTCGGCTCGATTATCATGGGCATCGCCACGGTGAACCAAGCCGGCGCCGTCGGCGCGGTCGGCGCCATGGTGATGGCGGGGTACCAGCTCTACCAAGGCAAGCCTCGCGCCTACTGGCCGGCGGCAATTGCCCTTGCCTCAGCCGCGCTGATCGTCTTCGCCGTCCAATACCACCCAATCAACATCAAGAAGCTGGCCACCAGCTCCGACTACACCTGGCTCGTCATTTCGGTGGCCGGTGTCGCCGGCCTGCTCGCCGCCCTGCTTTGGAGTGGCTGGCGGACAATTGTCACCGACAACACGCTAAAGAGCGTCATGGTGGAGACCGCCAAGACCTCCTCGCTGGTATTCATCATCTTGATGGGCGCAGCCATGCTGACCGCGTCGTTCCGCGGCTTCGGCGGCGAAACGCTGGTCAAGGAATTCCTCACCGGACTCCCGGGTGGATTCTGGGGCCAATTCTTCACTGTCATGGCGGTGATCTTCATTCTCGGCTTCTTCCTCGACTTCATCGAAATCGCCGTGGTGGTGGTGCCGATCGTGGCGCCGATCCTGCTCGCCGATCCGCAGGCGAACGTCACCGCGGTGTGGCTCGGCGTGATGATCGGCGTCAATATGCAGACGTCGTTCCTTACGCCACCGTTCGGCTTTGCCTTGTTCTATCTGCGCGGCGTCGCGCCTGCATTCGTCAAGACGCTGTCGATGTACAAGGGCGTCATTCCATTCATCCTTATGCAGCTTCTGGTGCTGGTAATCGTCGCATATACGCCGCGGCTGGTAAATTATCTGCCGGAACGGGTGACGCTGGCGGCGGCCACCGCGCCGCCGCCGGTCAACCCCGACCTGCAATATTGCGTCGAGCAATACGTGGCCGGCGAGTTCCAGGATCGCGAAAAGGATATCCGCGCGGTTATCGCCAAGGCGCGCGGGCTCGACCTTGCAAGCTTGCCGGACGAAATGCGCAAAGACCTCACGGAAAGCTTCGGCAAGGCGGAAGCCGCGTTTGGCCTTCTCGACGCAGTCGGCAAGACAGAAGCCGCCATCGACGCGCGCGCCGAGGCTTATGCGCCGCTGCACCACCATGTCCGCGACATCCAGGGCGACATCCACCAAATCGATGCGCGCATAAAAGACCTGCAGGAAGACATCGTGCGTGCGGGCGACGATGAAGCCTCCCAGCAAAACGCGACCGAGTTGAAGACGCAAAAGGCCGCGCTCGAGGCGCAACGAAAGCAGCTTCAATCCACCATTCCGGGCAATTGGGAAAGCGAGCACAAGGCGTTCCGCCAATTGCTGACGGCCGACCGGCGCGCGCGCCTGCTCTACCGTCGCGACGTGGACTCCGCCTATGGGCCGGTCATTGGGGCCGTCAAGACGATCGCAGCCACGCCCGCGTTGGCGGCGCTGAAGGGCGAGTTGGAGAGCTTGCGCGGGATCATCAACAGCCAGCCTGCGGACAAAGCGGCCGAACGCATTGAAGCGGCGCTGAGCAAGGTGGGCGCGCTCCCAGGCGCCGAAGTGGTCCGTTCCGAACTTTCCAAGGTGCGCCGCGCGCTCACGGGGCGAGCGCCGGACAAGGATGCTTCGCTCAAAGCGCTCGACAAGACGTTGCAGACCTATGAAAGCGAAATCGCTTGGCGCAAGAAGGCTGAGCAAAGCGTGCTGCCGGGCTTACGCGCCTACGAGGCGGCGATCCACGGCACCATCGGCCTGCGCAAGCAGGAGAAACTGCCACAGAATGTCGTGCCGTCAATCGCCGGCTGCAAGGCCTATCATCGCGACGTTTCGTTGCAGTTCTAGCGCCGCGCTTCGGCAACGCTAAAACGATCTCGGGTCACGCCTCGATCACGATCTTGGGCGCGGTGCGTCCGCTTTCAGCGCCGCCTTTGAGTTGGTCGCGCACGCGCGCGGCGATCTCCCGGTAGATCTTGGCATGCTCGCCGTCCGGCTCGGTGGCAACCACCGGCAGCCCGGAATCGGATTTCTCGCGGATGGTCATGTGCAGCGGCACCTCGCCGAGGAACGGCACGCCCTGCCGCTCGGCTTCCTTGCGCGCGCCGCCGGTGCCGAAAATATCCGAGCGGGTGCCGCATTGCGGGCACAGGAAATAGCTCATGTTCTCCACCACGCCCAGCACCGGCACGTTGACGCGCTTGAACATGGCGATGCCGCGCCGGGCATCGATCAGCGCCAAGTCCTGTGGTGTGGAAACAATGACCGCGCCTTTCAGCGGCACTTGTTGCGCCATGGTGAGCTGGGCGTCGCCGGTACCGGGCGGCATGTCGACCACCATGACGTCGAGGGTCCCCCACTCCACCTCGCGCAGCATTTGCGTAATGGCGGACATCACCATCGGCCCGCGCCAAATCATCGGCGTCTCTTCGTCGATCAAAAAGCCGATCGACATGACGGTGAGGCCGTAGCGGCTGATCGGCTTGAGACGCGTGCCGCCAATGGTCTGCGGCTTCTCTTTGATGGCGAGCAGTTTGGGGAGCGAAGGCCCATAGATGTCGGCATCGAGGATGCCAACCTTGAGCCCAAGATCGCGCAGACCGAGCGCCAAATTGACGGCGGTGGTCGATTTGCCCACCCCGCCTTTGCCCGAGGCAACCGCGATCACCGCGTCGACGCCCGGCACGCCGGGCTGCACCTTGTCGGCGGGATGCGCCGCGCGCTGCGGCTGCTGCGCCACATGCGCCGGCTGCGGCCCACGCGCCGCAGCGCCGGCAGCGCGCTCCGCCGTCAATGCAACAAGCGCAGATTGCACGCCCGGCACGGCCCGCACCGCTTCTTCGGCACTCTTACGCACCGGCTCCCATGCCTTAACCGCGGCGGCATCGACGGTGATGGAGAAAAAAACCTTGCCGTCGGTCACCACGATATCGGACAGCATGCGCCCTTGGGTCAGGTACGAGCCTCCCGGAGTTGGCACCCGCCCCAGCGCCGCCAGTATCTGTTCCTTGGTCACCGCCATGCTTGCCGTTCCCTCCAGTCACCTGCTCGCGCCGCCACCATAAGCGCGGGCACGGAGCGGTCAATGCGACCGCAGCGGCAAGAGCGGTTGACGCGCCCGCCCGCGCGTTATTGATAGATAGGGAGTGGCTGCAACCGGCCAAGGCGGCGACCGAATTACTTAAGGAGGAAGACGATGGCGAAGGTGGCGTTTCTAGGTTTGGGCGTCATGGGCTATCCCATGGCCGGACATCTCAAGAACAAGGGCGGTCACGATGTAACGGTCTATAACCGCACCGCTTCCAAGGCTGAAAAATGGGTCCAGCAATATGGCGGCAAATCCGCCCCGACGCCGAAGGCGGCAGCCGAGGGCCAGGATTTCGTCATGTGTTGCGTGGGCAACGACAACGACTTGCGCGAGGTCACGCTCGGCCCCAACGGCGCCTTCGCCGGCATGGGCAAAGGCAAAATCTTCGTCGACCACACCACGGCCTCGGCCGAGATCGCACGCGAGCTTTATGCGGCCGGCACGAAAGCGGGCTTTGATTGCATTGACGCGCCGGTCTCCGGCGGCCAGGCCGGCGCCGAGAACGGCGCGCTCACCGTGATGTGCGGCGGCGATGCCGAACCTTTCGCGCGCGCCGAGAAAGTGATCGCGGCCTATGCGCGTGCCTGCAATCTGTTGGGTTCGCCCGGCTCCGGCCAGCTTTCCAAGATGGTCAACCAGATCTGCATCGCCGGACTGGTGCAAGGCCTGTCAGAAGGCATCCACTTCGCGAAAAAGTCCGGCCTCGACATCGAGAAGCTGATCGCCACCATCTCCAAGGGCGCCGCGCAATCCTGGCAGATGGAGAACCGCTACAAGACCATGGCGGCGGGCAAGTTCGACTTCGGCTTTGCGGTGGACTGGATACGCAAGGACCTGTCGATCTGTCTCGGCGAGGCGCGGCGAAACGGCGCGCATCTCCCCGTCACCGCGCTGGTCGATCAATTCTACTCGCAAGTGCAGAAGATGGGCGGCAACCGCTGGGATAGTTCCAGCCTGATAGCATTGCTGGACCGTTGAGCTGAGGTCGCATTGAACAAGTCAGGCCGGGCCATTTTGGGCCCGGCCTGATATTATGCGGAGCCAACTAATGCGCTATCGCGTGAAGCGAGGTCCAAAGGCTGGTCGCTGCTCCGAATGACTAGGCGAACGCCTGATTGTTGGGTGGTGCGTCGGCCGCTGGATAATGATTGGCGTCTTGCGGCGGGTGGGACGCTCGCAATCGCACCTGCAGGGCGTCCGCACGTGTACGATTTGCTTGACCACTTTAGTAACGACCACCGGCTTCTCGACAATCTTTGTGACCACCACCGGTTTTTCGACGATCTTGGTGACCGGCTTCTCGACGATCTTGGTGATGACCCTCGGTGCTTGCCCCGAATTTGCCCGGGCCATCAAGTTCGGCGAGATCGAGCGGTTCTTGGCACGTTCAAGCAGCCGCTTGGCGGTCGCCGCGAGATCGCTATCCGGATAATGCACGAGGAAATCTTCATAGGCGGCGGCATCGTTGATGATGGTCGCTTCGAACCAAGCGATCATCACCAAGCGCCGGTCGACAAGCGTGCGAATGCGCGTAACGTACTCGAACTTCGGATAGACCGTCAGGAACGCCTCATAGGCTTCCACGATGTTGGCCTCGATTACCATGTCGTAGGCCTGCTGTGGCGACACGTTGACAAGCTTCTTGCGCCATATCTCGACCGTGCGCTGGGACGATTCTTGTTTCGTGGCTTCTTGCGTTCCCGCCCCTTGCTTTGCCGATTCAGGTTGAGCTACTTCCTGTTTTGCCACCTTTTCCGGCGTGGCTTTGCTTGATTTCGGCTGCGTACCTTGACTGGGGAAGAACTCAAAATTACTGGTCAGTTTCGAGGCTTCCCACGGGGTCTGTTGACCATCGGTGGCCATGTTGACCGCGAGTCGCACCTTCTTGAACGTCTGCTCGATTGGCAATCCCGGAGTGCGCGCGACATCGAGCAATGCCGCGGTGAACGGACTGTGATCGCCGCTACCATCCAGAGCGGTTGCGCCGGGCGATGTCGAATAGGAGATGATTGAGCCTTTGGGTGCATCGACAATCGCCAGACCGCGGCCGATGGTCTTGTCGATGGCGGCGAACGGATTGTCGCTGCAGGAGTCGAGGATGGCTACCAGAATGCTGGTGGGAACCGCCGACATGATGTTCAATACGTCGAAGAGCCGCACGCCCGCTATCGGGACGTCAGCCTCACGTTTGATGTTGGCATCGATCGGGACGAGATAGTTCTCGCCATCAACCTGCACACCGTGTCCGGCATAGTAGACCAGCGCCACCGCATTGGGGCCCGCCGCAGCAACTTTGTCGGCGAATTCGCGCAGATCGCGACGCATCTCGCGTTGGGTTAGATTGTTGGCAGGCGTCACGTCGAAGCCGGCCTTGCGCAGCAAGCCATCCATGGCTTCGGCGTCTTTGGCCGGATTGCGCAACGCGGGCACCTTCTCATAGGCCGAATTGCCGATCACCAAAGCGAGGCGTGGTGGCTCCCCCGCGAAGCGTGGTGGCTCCGCTCTCGCCACTCCACCGGCAACCCAACAGATGACCACGAGCGATGCGAGGAATCCGATGCAGCGTCCGACCATGACGTCGCCCTCCAAAAAAGGTCTTGCTTAGCCTATTGGTCACACGGCGCATTGATCTGGTTCAAAACGCCAATTCCGGGCCGTGCGGCGCAACGCCGCATTTGACACCCCCGGAGTTATCCTAGCCAGCCTCAGAATTCGATTACCAGGCCATCATCGGCCACCAGCAGGCCCGCCGCCCGGATTTCCTCGCGGCGCGCAAGCACGGTGGGGTTCATATGCGTCACCATAATTTGCCGGGCACGTAGATCGGCGAGCCGCGGTTTCAGGATTTCCCAGCTCGTGTGGCCGGTCATCCGACCTGCATAGGCATAACACTCACAGATGAACAGGTCGGCGCCGGCCGCGATCGGCAATAGCGCCTCGGTCCACTCGGTGTCGCCGGAATAAGCAAATGTCTTCTGCCCGTCCGACAATCGCAGCGCAGTCGACGGCGCGCCCGATTGGTGAATGACCTCGGCGGTCAATAGCGAATGGCCAAGCACGTCGCTTTCGACCCCGGGCGCTATCTCGACGACTTGCCACTGAAAACGCCACTTCGACCCGGTGGACTTGGGAAAGAAGACCTCCAACGCCGCATCGAGCCGCGCCCGCGTCCCGGGCGGCCCTGCGATCAACAGCGGCGTCTCGCGGCGGGACAGAAACTGCGCATCAAGCAGGAGAAAGGGCAGCCCGCCGAAATGATCGCCGTGCAAGTGCGAAAGCACGATGGCATCGAGGCGGTTCGGATCGAGCCCACGCGCCTTCAGTGCCGGCAAGGCGGTAGCGCCAAAATCTACCGCCAGCGTACATTTGGCCGTCTGCAGCCAAAAACACGTGTTGGCGCGACCGCCCGAACCGAACGCATCGCCTGAGCCGACGATTGTGAGCCGCATAATGCCTCGATCACGCAGCCGCGCTCGGACGTGCCGAGACCGCTGCGCGCCACCGCGTCACATTGCTCAGCCCCTCAGGCATCACCAATCTCGCGGGCTTCATGAAATCGACGCCGCACAACATGGTGATATCGGCGACCGAGTAGCGGTCGCCGGCGACGAATTCCCGATTCGCCAATTCACGGTCGAGCCATTCGAGAAACCAGGTTACGCGCGGCCTGTTGGCTTCGGCCCAGGCCGGCACCTGAGGCACCTCGAACTCCTTCATCGCCGGATGCAGATGCCGAAACACCGCCGCCACATTGGCGAAGAAATTGATCTCAGCACGCCAATTCCACATTTCCACCAGGGCAATTTCCTTCGCCCCCACCCCGAACAGCGGCGGCTCGGGCTGCTGCGCTTCAAAATAGCGGCAGATGGCGATCAACTCGGTAATCACAGTGCCGTCGTCGAGCACCAGCACCGGCATCCGCTGCAAAGGATTGATTGCGGTGTACTCCGGGGTCTTGTGCTGCTTGGCCATGATGTCGACCTGCTCGGTCGGCAGCGCGATGCCTTTCTCGGCGAGGAATATGCGCAAACGCCGGGGATTTGGCGCCATCTTGCTGTCGTAAAGCTTCATTTTTGGACCCGTCCGTCTTTCCCCTCGAAGCTCAGCCGACCATGCGCCAAAAGCCCTGTCAAACGTGGCCGGCAACAAATTGTTAACCAGTGTTTTTAGCCGGCTCTTAAGCTTGGTCTTAAGGAATTTGCGCGAGGTTGGCGCACCAACCCCTGCGTAAAAGCGTCAATTGATGCCGAATCTCGCCGAACTGCCCGAGCTCGCGGTCCCACCCGATACCTCTCCGGTAAAACGGCGGCTCGCCGCGCAATATGTGCGCGAGGCGCGCGACCGTCTAACCTCGACGAGCGGCACCCGTCCCGCCTTCGATTACGAGTTGCTGCGGCAATACGCACAAAACCGGCTGTCCGCTTCGCTGGTGATGCTGCTGCTGATCGCCACAGTCGGCTTCCTGTCGAGCCTGTGGACCGGCGCGATCGCCGGCGGCGCCTGGACTATCGGGGTGCTGGTTATTCACGCCGTTATCATCTCAAAGTGCCGGCAGTTCCTCGAACAACCGATCACCGAACACAGCGCCCACTACTGGCGGCTGCGCTTTATCATCCTCGACCTGTTCTACGGTCTGGCTTGGATGTTCGTGCTGATCCATCCGGTCGGCACCGACGAGAGCACGGGCACATTCATGTTGTTCGTGATGTTGTTGGTGGTGGCGGTGTCGAGCATGTTGGCTTCGAGCCTGCCGATGGCGGCTTTCGCCGCCACGATCCCGGTCACCGCGGCCATCGCGCTCGATTTCGCGCTGCACGGCACGCTGCGCAGTTACATCCTGGCGATCATGGCGGTGACCGCGCAGGGCTATTTTGCCGCCCTCGCCTACCGGCTGTATTCGACCACGCTCGCGACGCTGGAAGCGCGCGCCGAAAAAGACGCGCTGATCGGCGAGCTGGAGCAGGCCAAGGCGATTTCGGATGAGGCGCGCCGGCGGGCGGAAGCCGCCAACATCGCCAAGTCACGCTTCCTGGCGCAGATGAGCCACGAATTGCGCACCCCGCTCAACGCCATTCTTGGCTTTTCCGAGGTCATGAAGACCGAGGTCTTTGGCGAGCACGCGGTGCCGGCCTACAAGGAATATTCCGCCGACATCCACAATTCCGGCGTCCACTTGCTCGGTTTGATCAATGAAATCCTCGATCTGTCGCGCATCGAGGCCGGCCGCTATGAGCTGAACGAGGAATCGGTCTCGCTGGTCGCCATCGTCGAGGACTGCCACCACCTCTTGAAGCTGCGCGCCACCAATCGCGGCATCACCATCCATGAGGTGTTCGAAAGCGATTTGCCGCCGCTCTGGGCCGACGAGCGCGCCTTGCGCCAGATCTGCCTCAATCTCTTGTCCAACGCCATCAAGTTCACGCCGCAAGGCGGCGATATTTGGCTCAAGGTGGGCTGGACCGCTTCCGGCGGCCAATACATGAGCGTGAAAGACACCGGCGCCGGCATTCCGGAAGAGGAAATCCCGATTGTGCTGGCGTCGTTCGGCCAAGGCTCCAACTCGATCAAGTCCGCCGAACAGGGCGCCGGCCTCGGCCTGCCGATTGCGAAGAGTCTGGTCGACTTGCACGGCGGCGCCTTTGCACTCACGTCGAAACTCCGCATCGGCACCGAAGTGGTCGTCACCTTCCCGCCCGAGCGCGTGGTAACGGCGATGGCACCGGTGCCGCCGGCGCCGCCCGAGACCGACGAAGCGCCCTCGCTCACGCCGCCGGGCGAGCCCATCCTCACCCCGGAGGAACGGCGCCGTTTGAGACGGCGGCCGCTGTTCCGCGTCGGCACTTGAGGCGTCAATTGCTGTCATCGCCACGATTGCGTTCCCGCCCGCCGGGATTATGTTCGGAGCCAACTCATTCTTGGCCCGACAATGATCGAAAGTCCCTGCGTCAAGGTCTGCACGCTCGATGCCCGCTCCGGTCTTTGTCTGGGGTGCGGGCGCACGCTCGGCGAAATCGCGCACTGGGCGTCCATGAGCGAGCAACAACGCCGGCGCGTGATGGCGGAATTGCCGGCGCGCCGCGACGCCACGTCGCACGCGCCAGCCAGTGCGGCAGGATGACGCCGTGAGCCGCCGCCTCACCTGGTCGCTCGTGCTCGGCGCCGCGCTGTCGCTGGCGGCGCTGATCGCCAGCACCGATACCGACGCCATCACCAGGCTGTTGCGCCACGATGTCGGCTCGCTGGTGATCAAGGTCGCGCTGGCGGTGTTTGTCGGCGGGCTGGTACTGACGCTGTTTCGCGAGAGGTTGGCGCAGGCAATCGAGGCAATCCTGTTTTGGACCGTGCTCGGGCTGATGCTGGTCGTCGCCTATTCCTACCGCTTTGAATTGCGCGATACCGCGGACCGGGTCATGGCGCAATTGATGCCCGGCCACGTGGTGGGGCATGGCCGCGACGTCGAGGTCGTGCGCGGGCTTGGCGGCGAGTTCGCCGTGTCGGCGCATATCAACGGCGCGCGGATACCGATGGTGCTCGACACCGGCGCGAGTTCCGTGGTGCTGACGCAAGATGCGGCCAAGGCCGCCGGGCTGCCACTCGAGGTGCTCAACTACTCGGTCGGCGTCGAAACCGCCAACGGCAACACCCGCGCCGCCCCCGTCACGCTCGACCGCCTCGCGGTCGGCACGTTGACCGAGCGCTCGGTGCCGGCCTTGGTCGCCAAGCAGGGCCAGCTAAAAAGCAGCCTGCTCGGCATGAGCTTCCTCAACCGGCTGGAAAGCTGGGAAGTGCGCGGCGACCGGCTGCGCATGCGCGGCTATCCGTGAGCGCCGGCCTGCTCGCCTACAGCATCGTCAGCAGCAGCCGCAGTCCGACGATATAAACGAAAACGCCGAAGGCGATTTCGAGCGTCCGCTTCGGCATCCAATGCGCCAGCCGCACGCCGAAGGCGGCCGTGTAGCTCGACACCGGCGCCATCAGCACGAAGCCGATCAGCGACACAAATCCGATCGACAGCGGCGGCAACTGCGCCCGATGCGACCAGCCTGCCACGATGTAGCCGATGGTGCCGACGATGGTGATTGGCACGCCGACGCCGGCCGACGTCGCCACCGCGCGCTGCATTGGCTGGCCGTAGATTGTAAGCACTGCATTTGAAATCGAGCCGCCGCTAACACCAACCAGCGAGGAAAACAGGCCAGTGATGAAGCCATAGACGGTGAGCGGGCCGCGTCCGGGCAAATCGCTTCCGAGATTCCACCGGTCACGAATGAAGAGCATTTTGGTGCCGATGAACGCTGTGAAGATCACGAAAGCGATCTTGAACACCGGTGCCGGCGCAAAGGCCGCGATGCTAGATCCGATCACGACGCCGACGATCGCCGGCACCACCCAGAGTCGCACGACTTCCGTGATAGGAGCGCCCTTTTTCTTGTGGGCGAGATAAGAGCGCACGGTCGTCGGCACGATAATGGCAAGTGACGTGCCGATGCACAGCTGCATGCGCAGGTCTTCCGGCACGCCGAGCGCGCGGAAAACTTCGTACAACACCGGCACGATGATGGCGCCGCCGCCGATACCGAACAGGCCGGCGAGAACGCCGACCACCATGCCGGCGCCGACGATCCAGAGCGCGAGCAAGGCGAGCTCTTGCAGCGGAAAACCCAGTACCGTCATGTCAGGAAAGCCCAGCAGGCCGAATGCGGCTCAAGCCGCGATGTGCGCTAAATCGCCGGCGCTGTCCACCACCAGCGCCAGCGCATCAGCCATGACGGAAGCATCGGCGCCGGGCTTGACCGCTTCGGTCGCCAAGTGCCGGCGGAAGGCGCGCGCGCCGGGCACCGCGCGGAACAGGCCCAGCACATGGCGGGTGATCGCATTGAGGCGCGCGCCCTTGGCGAGCTCGCACTCGATATAGGGGATCAGCGCCAGCGCGGCCTCTTTGGCTGAGTCAAACGGCGCAGGTTCACCGAACAGCAACGGGTCGACCTCCAGCAGCCGCCAAGGCTCCTGATAGGCGGCGCGTCCCATCATGACGCCGTCGACTTGTGCGAGTTGCGCTTGCGCCTGTTGCAGGCTGGCGATGCCGCCATTGAGCACGATCGCAAGATCGGGATGCGCGCGCTTGAGCCGATGCACGATCGCGTAATCGAGCGGCGGCACGTCGCGGTTTTCCCGCGGCGACAATCCCTTCAGCCAGGCTTTGCGCGCATGCACGATCAAAGCATCGGCGCCCGCGGCTTTGACTGCGTCTGCGAAGGCGAACAGCGCCTGTTCGGGATCCTGCTCGTCAATCGCCTAGCCGGCACTTCACCGTCACCGGAATTCTGACCGCCGCCTTCATGGCGGCGACGCAATCGGCGACCAGCGCCGGCTCCGCCATCAGGCAGGCGCCGAAGCGTCCTTCCTGCACCCGGTCGGATGGGCAGCCAATATTGAGATTGATCTCGTCATAGCCGAAGTCTTCGCCGATGCGCGCCGATTGTGCGAGCGCGGCCGGCTCGCTGCCGCCAAGTTGGAGCGCCACCGGGTGCTCGGCGGTATCGAAGCCCAAGAGCCGCGCGCGATCGCCGCGCAGCACCGCACCGGTGGTGAGCATCTCGGTATAGATCAGCGCCCGGCGCGTAAGCAGGCGATGGAAGAACCGGCAATGCCGGTCGGTCCATTCCATCATCGGGGCGACACACAAACGATGGGACGGCGTTTCTCGCTTTTTTGTTGTTTTTTCAATCACTTGATCGTTGTCCGAACTCGTCTCATGTCGTACTTGAAAGGGTCATATCGTACCGATCGGCACCATTATTGAACGGACTCGCAAAGACGGCTCTAAGGCTTTTACAGCCCAGATCGCCATCACGAAAGGCGGCGCAATCGTCCCACCGCGAAGCCGAAGCCTTTGACCGCAAACAAGTCGCCAAGGCGTGGATCGTTAAACGGTGACCGCGCCCGATGACGGGACCACATGCAATGTTAGTTTAGCGCTGGTCGCGGCGCTACTGTCACGTGGTTGGATTGCATGATGACCTCGGGCGCAGGTGGTCGATAGCCGAGCGATGAATGTGGACGGCCGGTGAGGCGCATGATGACCGGCTCGCAGACAGCTCCTTCTCACCTAAAGTCAGGATCCATGCTGCTCGCCGATCGTAGCTATGACGCGGATTGGATCAGAGCACTCGCTTCCCTAACGGAGCCTGGACCAACATTCCGCCGAGATGCAATCGCATAGAGCCGATCTGCTTCAGCCCCTACCTCTAGGTGCCCGCAACTTAGTCGAGGGTTTCTTCAACAATATTAGGCAGTATCGTCAGATCGCAACTCGCTATGACAAGCTCGTCGCCAACTTCCCTGCCTTCATCCAGCTCGCATCGATCAGGCCAGTGCTGCGCGTTAATGAGCCCACGCCCTAACAACCCTCGGCGGACGGCATCGGCCGGCTGTTCAGCATCGGTATGAAATCGCGGCGTTCGATCACCATCAGTTCGCAGTCTTCAACAGCGATTGCATCCACGGTGCGAACTCCGCCGTCGAGCAAAGTGATTTCTCCGAACACCTCGCCGGGCACCATCAAGCTGAATACCGCTTCCGTTCCACTTGCCGAAGGAACACTGATCCGTACTATATCCGCCGGAATCGCATAAAGCCTCGGACCGACATCGCCTTTGCGGAAGAGGGTGGTCCCTTTCTTGATCTTGCGGGTGCTCGCGCTCGGCGCAAGGTGGCCGATAATGCCGACGGCCAGATCGCGGAAAAACGGATGCTTACGGAATAGCGTTCGCTTATCCAACGTTTCGGAGCGGAACTGTCCGGCAGCGAAGGGAGCCATTGCAGCCGTATCCTGAGGGCCGGATAAGATGTTGAACAAATAGAACAAAACTAGCGCGTCTGGGCGAAGCCCGATCGACTTGAGCCAGCCGTCGACCGGGGGGCGTCGTGGGCAACTTGTTCCAGTACAAATATACCACGGCGTGCGAAGCTTAACAGCGGCACGCTCAGGCTTTGCCGGAGCGCCGCTAGGCAACTCAGACTTGCCGTTATATCGAAAGGGCTATGGCTCCGGGCGCCGAAATTATCCCTGGCGAAGACGTAGAAAGTGAACTAGCTGAGAACGCTTTCAGAGTAAGTTGGCCTACAGTTACTGTATCGCCGCAGGCACCGCCGGAAATGTCGCAACACGAGCTAAGCCGCGTCGACCGCCAATGCGAAAATTTCGCAGGGGGAGGAGATGGAGAGTCTATATCTCAATCTGTCTGACACATTACATCGCATTTTAGACCGCGCGGCCCACAATCTGTCGACTGAAAGGCTGCTGATTTACTTTCATGTCGATCCCAACCATCTGACGTACGATACGATAATCCAGCGATTAGTCGACTTCGCCATCGCCCACATCAGTATACCAAATGTGTGCGCGCTGGTCGGCGCAGGACTCTATGCCGCAACTTTTATTATGCGGACGATGGTGCCGCTGCGCATCTTCGGGATCATCAGCACGTTGTTTTTCATGGCCTATGGGATACTTGACGGCATTATCGTTACCGTTCTTTTGTATCTGGTCTTGTTTTCCGTCAACAGCGTTCGCCTTTGGCAGATTCTAAGGCTGGTCAAGAAAGCAAAGGTCGCTGCGGAAGGCGATCTGTCGATGGACTGGCTCAAGCCGTTTATGCACCGGCGCAATTATCGCAAAGGAGATGTCCTCTTCCGCAAAAGACAGAAAGCCAAAGAAATGTTTCTTATCAGCACCGGAAAGTTTCTGGTGACTGAAATCGGCATTGAACTTCTGCCGGGAAAACTCGTAGGAGAACTTGGTTTTCTCACACACAATAACGAACGGACGCAATCGGTCGAATGCACCGAGGATGGATCGGTGTTGACCATCAGCTATGACCGGCTGCTCGAGGTCTATTTCGAGTATCCGGACTTCGGCTATTATTTTCTCCGCCTTTCCAGCGAGCGCCTGATCCAAAACACCGCGCGCCTTGAAGGAATCATTGAACAGTACCGAGCTCAGCTGGCAGAGGCGGCGTTGCGGTCACCTGATATGAATGAGGCCGCGCCCGCTGGCCGCGGGAACGCTTTCTGATTTTAAGATTCATCATGCCTCGCGCCGCGTTACGTGGCACAATCCGGGCCGGTGGCGGCCGGGTTCCGTCTGGTTTTTGTGGAGGTTACTTTGCTTCCGAAGCCTGAATTGGCGTACTTCGTCATCGCCGATATCTCCGGCTATACGAGCTTCCTCGCCGCGGCCGAACTCGACCATGCGCAGGACATCATTGCCGATTTTATGGACACGGTGGTCAAGGGCCTCAGGCCGCCCTTTCGCCTCGCCAAGTTCGAGGGCGATGCCGCTTTCGTCTACGCGGTGACCGAGAAGGTCGACGGTTCGCTCCTGCGGGACGTCATCGAGTTCGGCCTATTTCAGGTTTCGCCGGCGCATGCGCGACGTCAAGCAGGCCTCGGTCTGCGAGTGCAAAGCCTGCGTCGCGATGGGCGATCTCGATATCAAATTCGTCGTCCACCACGGCGAGATGGTGAAACAGAAGATGGGCGGGCGCGAAGAGCTTGCTGGACGCGATGTGATCCTCGTCCACCAACTCCTCAAGAACTCGGTAAGCGAGAAAGTCGGCGACCACGCCTACGCGCTTTACAGCGACGCCTGCGTCCAGACCATGGGCATCGACCCGGCGGCGCAGGGACTCGTCGAGCATCACGAAACCATCGACATTATTGGCGACGTGAAACTCTGGCTGCGCGATCTGACGGATGCGTGGGAGAAGGAGAACGAGCGCACGCGCAACGAAGTGACGCGGGCCAACGGCTATGTGACCTGGGATTTTGAAATTGCGGCGTCGCGCCCAACCGTATGGGAGCATCTTACTGTGCCCGGCCAACGGCAGAAATGGTGGCCCACCGACGCGATCATCGAGAAATCAGGCAATGGGCGCAGGGGAGTCGGCACCGAGAATCATTGCATGCACGGCGAGGACGCTATCATCGAGGAGGTGCTCGATTGGCGCCCGGTCGACTACTTGACGGTGAGTAACCTTCTTCCGATCCCGGGCTCGCCGAAGGTCGTGACGACCTATGCCCTGCAGGACCGGCCGGACGGCACGACACACCTGGAAATCCGGGTCGGCAAGCCCAAGCCGAGGGACAAGGACTTCGTCGATCGGGTCGGGGCGAAGTTCAAAGAAGACATCACCAAGGCGATTGGAAATTTGCGGCTGATGCTGGAAGGGCAGCAAGCTTCCGTGGCGGCGATTGACGAGCCGCCGCTGATGCCCTCGAACGAGCGGTTCCTGACCGAGCCGGTGAAATCAAGGAGCAACACCTAGCTCGCGTCGGTGGTAGCGACGCCTTGGTCGGTCCGATGGGCCGCCTATTATTATCGTCTCGGAACCACCCGCGGCCGCTGGGAACTTTGCAACAATCGCGGATGATGTCACCGCCGCTTTTGCTGTCGAGACGCTTTGCGCCGCTATTCTCGTGCCAGTTCTTCGCGGCATTCAACGACAATCTGCTCAGGATCGCGCTGGTGTTTCTGATCCTGTTCCGCGTCGGCGGCTCGGACACCGCAGCGCTGGCGGTTGCGCCAGCGTGGCCGGCGGAGCCGGTCGACGTAGCGAAGCTGGCCATGCGGTGAAGGCGGGCACGAAGACCTCCGGTGCAGGTGGTTTGTAGTCAAGCGATGCATATGGCCGGACGGCGTTGCAATGCCGGTGCCAGCTCTCGATGATGATCTGGGCTTCTCCTAGCGTGTAGAAGATCTGCCATTGAGCAATTCGTCGTGCAGCCGAGCGTTGAAGCTCTCGATGTACCCGTTCTCCCAAGGGCTGCCCGGTTCGACGTAGGCCGTTTTGGCTCCCACAGCGGCGACCCATTCCTGCACCGCCTTGGCCACGAACTCAGGACCACTATCGGAGCGGGTGTGGCCGGGGATGTCACGTAGCGTGAAGAGGTCGGACAAGACATCGATCACGTCGATCGCCTTGAGCTTGCGGTTGATCCTGATCGCCGGGCACTCGTGCGTGAACTCGTCGACCACGTTGAGCATGCGGTATTTGCGGCCGTCATGCGTGCGATCCTCGACGAAGTCGTAGGACCAGACATGATTGGGGCGTTCGGGCCGCAGGCGGATGCAGGAGCCGTCCGTCAGCCAGAGCCTCCCGCGTTTGGGCTGCTTCTGCGGCACCTTCAGCCCTTCGCGCCGCCAGACCCGTTCCACCTGCCCATCACTGTTCGACCAGCCGGCCTGGCGCAGCAGCGCGGCAATCTTGCAATAGCCGTAGCGACCGTATTGCCAGGCAAGTTCGATGACATCGGTTGTCAGCCGTTCGGCATCTTCTCGGCCCCGCGGGACCTTGCGCTGCGTCGAGCGGTGCTGCCCGAGCGCCGCATAGGCGCGACGCTCGCAGATGTGCAAATGCTCTCGGATATGCTCGATGCGCGGGGCTTAGAAGTTTCCCTTGGCGGCCTCGGACAAGATCAGCTTGTCGAGCGTCAGATCGGAGACGACCTTCCGCAGCCGACTATTCTCAAGCTCTAGGTCTTTCAGCCGCTTGACCTGAACGATCTTGAGCCCGCCAAACTCCTGGCGCCAGCGATAAAACGTCACCTCGCTCACGTCAATTTGGCGGAGCGCATCCGCCATGCTCGCTCCCTGCGAGACCAGCACATCGACCTGTCTGAGCCTCGCGACGATCTCCTCCGGCTTGTATCTCTTCCTCGGCATTTCGATCCTCCTTGAGGCCAAAAGACATACTTCAAGTCGGATCACTTCAACGAGGGTAGCTCAATCTGCTTCAGCCTCTACCTCTAGATGGCCGCAACTTGGTCGAGGGGGTTTTCAACAAAATTAGGCGGTGTCGTCAGGTCGCAACTCGCTGTGAAAAGCTCGTCGCCAACTTCCCTGCCTTCATCCAGCTCGCATCGATCAGGCCAGGGCTGCGCGTTAATGAGCCCACGCCCTAACAACCCTCGGCGGACGGCATCGGCCGGCTGTTCAGCATCGGCAATGCCGAGTGATCGGGATTGCCCCTATCAGCCCTGATATTCGACGATGTGCATACCCGCGCCCCAGCGGTCGATCAGATAGAGACGGCCGTGCTCGTCGCTGCCGATGTCGTTCGATTGGATTGCCTCTTGGCCCTCTGGCGTTTCCGGCACATAGCAGCCCACTTCCTTCGGCTGCAATGGGTCGCTGACGTCAACCGCGCGAAGCCCGGCGTTGAAATAAGTCAGGAACACCAAATTAGCCCACGGTCCCTCGGACGGAATGTTCTCGAGGATGTTATGGGCGCCGAAACGGCCGGGCCGATTGAAGTATTTATCCCGGTCCGGAATGAAGGTGCTCACCGGCAGCGGATTGGTCTCGTCGCGGATGTCGAGGATCCACATGAACTGGCTATCCCAGAACTTCTGCCGGGCGCGGGCTTCGTCGGTAACCACCAAATAGGGTCGGTCTCCAACCGGCCAAGCCGTGTGCGTGCTGCCCGGGAACGGCGGCGACCAGCGCACGTGGCCGACAAGTTTCATGTCCCGCAGATCGCTACAGTCAATGACGGCGACGCCTCCACCCCAAAACGCGGCATACATCCGATTGCCACGGATGACCGGCGGCCCGTGCAGCGTGCAAGTGGTGTCCGCTGGATGCGGATCGTTGCCCTCGCCGCTGCCGTCGGCTTTCTGCCACGGGAGGCCCCAGGTGCTGACCAGATCCGGCTTGAGCGGGTCGCGGATGTCGAGTGTCCAGATCACGCGTTTGTTCCAGCCTTCCGCGTCGCAGGGCAGCAGCGCGAGTTGGCGCGTGTTGTCGACGCCAAAACGATGCGGACCGCTGCCGGGCATATCGTAGAAGCCGACCTGTTTGGGCTCCTTTGGATTGCGAATGTCGAAGATGAAGAAGCCGGCGCGCCCGTCCCTGCCCTTTTCGCCCGCGAGCTTTTCTGAATTCACATAGAGAAAATCATCGCCGACAATCCGCAGCTTGTGGCAATGAACGCCGGGCGGCGGACAAAATTCGGCGACTTTGTGCGGCTTGCGTGGATTGGAAACGTCATGAACAGTGAAGCCCTCCGATCCATTGAAGCTAGAGCCGCCAACGGCGCCGACATAGGCGAAACCCTTCTTCACCTCACACAGGCTGCCGCCACCCCAGGCGGCTGAAGGATCATGACCGAGGAGTCGGAAATTCTTGGCCTCCTCGGGGAAACGCTCGCTCATAAGTCAGTCCTCCGGCTGAGGGTTCATACGCAAATGGAAGATATCGGTAAATGGCAGACGCGATGGGCGCGAAGGCATTGCACGTAGGCACCGCCGCCGACTACGCGCCCGCTTTGCGCAACGCACTCGATGCCCGCGTCCCAACCGTGATCGACGTCAACGTATCACTTGATGTTAAAGGCTACCGCTCCGTCTGTTACCCGTACCCGGCCGATTTCTATCAACCCCGGCAGCCCGGAGACTCTACTGCGGCCCTTCTCTGGCTAGGCGGGTTGGCTGTCACCACACATGCTGTTTTTCAGCTCGCGCCTAATGCGGTTCAGTCCGCGTAATCATGTCGCGGAACGCGCATCCATTGCGTTACATATTGTCTTCGAGCCAGTCGACGGCGAAATCGATGCCGACTTGGCGGTTATCGACGTGAGCGTGTTGTGCGCCCCCCTCTTCGGCCGTGAAGATCTTGATCGCCTTATTCTTCGAGCCAACCGCATCATATAGCTTCTGAGCATTCTCGACGGGCACGACCCGATCATTGCCGCCATGGGTAACGAGAAACGGGCATGTGATGTGCTGCGCCACGTCCTTGAGCGTAAATTTCTTGGCGATTTCGATGCCTTCTTCCTGCGTTTCCGCGCCGACCACCCAGCGGAACTGGAAATTCGACTGCGCCACGGTTTTCGGCGAGCTGGCATTCTTTTGTCGGATCTTCTCCTGCCAGCCTGCGAGGTCCCAATGCAGGGCCGACAACGCGATGCAGGCCGCGTAGCGCTTCTCGAAGGCCGCGATACGGGACGAATAGTAGCCGCCGAAGCTGTATCCCATGATGGCAATTCGCTTGACGTCGACGTCCTTGCGTTTGGCGAGGAAGTCGAAGGCCGCGGTTCCCGGGACTTCGTAATCGTAGCGGCTCGGCACGTCGCGAATTCGCCGCGTCTCACCCATGCCGGGGCCATCAAGCGAAAGCGTGTTGAAGCCGCGACGTGCAAATTCCCGACCGGCAAAGAAGATGCTCATTTCTTTGGCGTTATCCATGCCATTCACGACGACAACGGTCGGTGCCGCACGACCGTCGGGAAACGCCTTCATGAACAGACCGGGCAACGTGATCCCTTCGTATGGAACCTCGACGAATTCGATTGTCGGCTCACGCAGCCTGATGCCGGTGTGCCAACAATGGTAAGCCTTCTGACCCTGCGCCCGCTTTTCGGGACCCGGCGTGATGAAGCGCTCCGCATTGTAGTGATAGATTCCGGCGCGCAGATAGTAGTCGCCCGCCGTGAGCTTATGGCCCTTGGCCAAGGCTGCATCTGCCGCAGCTTCGACCTGGGCTCCCAGTTCGCGCCATACTTCCGGCCAGGCATCTGGCTCGCCCTGTCGTGGCCGCAGCTTCTCGCAAGCGCGATCAATTTCCTCCAGCGCGACGACACCATAGGGCGCCATGCCTTTTATTATCAGGGTAGCATTCGACCACAGAAAATTACCGGCGAAATGATCAATCCAAGGTCCAGCGTTCATAAAGCATCTCTTTGCGATGGGTTCATTGATCCGATCCGTCTCGTCAGTCGTTGCAAAGGGCGCGGCGGCACGCCGCCGGATCATCCGGCGCCAACTTTCGCTCCGGCGGAAGGCCGCATGCGCTGCCACTGAAACACCGCGGCAATACCGATAATGCCGGCGATATTAAGTTGCCACCCGCTGATGCCCATCGGTAACGCCGTCGTGGCGGGCATGAAGCAGCACAGCGCGACAACACCAAGCACGAGCCATTCTGGCAAACTCGTCTTGCGATGGAGCCAGGCCATGCTCCAGGCCGAGAAGGCGATCATTCCGATTGTCGCTGTAAACATGACCCAAGCCGTTTCAACGGCGGTGCCGGTCATGAGGATCGGCGTGAACGCAAACAGCAGCGGCAGAATGTAAAGCATCTTGGCAAAACGGAAGCTGGTCCATCCGGTCTTCCACGGGTCGGCGCCTGCGATAGAGGCGGCGACATAAGCGCCAAGGCACACCGGTGGCGTAATATTGGAGTCCTGACTGAGCCAGAAGACGATCATGTGTGCGGCTATGAGCGGGACCCCTAGTTGCAGGAGCGCGGGCCCTGCGAGCACAACTAGCACCAGGTAGGACGCTGTGATTGGCAGGGCCATGCCGAGCAGCAACGAAGCCAAGCCGACGAGCACCACCGCGATCAGCAGGCTCCCACTCGCCATGCTCACGATCAGAAAGCTCATCTTCAGACCGAGCCCGGTCAATGCGACGACGCCAACGATGATGCCGACGGCAGCAGCAGCCGAGCCCACGATCAGCGAGTTTACCGCGCCCGAGATCAGGGCGTCGCGAATTCCGCGAATGCCCAGTACTTGATCCGGCATCTCGTAACGCTCAGGCCGCAACCACGCCAGCAGCACCCGGCACCAATTGATGACGACAATGGACGCGATCGACATCGCGGCGCACCAGTCTGGAGAGTAACCGACAATGAGGAACCCGATCAGCACGGCAAAGGGCCCAAGATGAAACCAGCTACGGCGCAATACCGACATGGCAGGCTCGATCTCGCTTGCCGCCATCCCCTTAATTCCGCTGCGCTTGGCTTCGAAGTGCACCATGAAGCCGATAGACAGCATGTAGAGCAGGGCCGGCACGATCGCGATCGCCATGATCTTGACGTAGGCGATGCCGGTGATCTCGGACATGACAAAGGCGCCGACACCCATTACCGGCGGCAGCAACTGCCCGCCCAGTGAGGCGCTGTTCTCGATCGCGCCGGCGATGTGCGGCCTGAAGCCGACGCGCTTCATCAGCGGAATCGTAAACGAGCCGGTCGAAACGATGTTGGCGAGGGTGCTGCCGCTGATCGATCCGAACACGGCCGAGGCCAGCACGGCAACTTTGGCCGGCCCCCCGGCACTGCGGCCCGCGAGCGCGAGCGGCAGCTCGATGAAGAAACGGCCCATACCCGAGCGTTCCATGAACGCGCCGAGATAGATGAAGATCAGCACATAGGTCGCCATGACCGACGTCATGACGCCGAAAATGCCTTCCTGCGAATACATCAAGTAGTCAAAGATTTGCTCGACACTCGAGCCGCGGTGCTGCAGCGCTCCCGGAAGCACGTAGCCGAAATGGGCGTAGAGCAGCGCGATGACGGCGAAAAGCGGAATCCATAAACCGAGTCCCCGTCGCGCG
Organism: uncultured Alphaproteobacteria bacterium; assembly: GCA_963727555.1. Taxonomy (GTDB): domain Bacteria; phylum Pseudomonadota; class Alphaproteobacteria; order Rhizobiales; family Xanthobacteraceae; genus Pseudolabrys. The sequence continues at coordinate 74,164 of CAVSGT010000005.1, forward strand.
ACTTCGATTGAGAGCAAGACGGTCGCCACGCCGATCCAGAAATCGGTGTCCGTCCACGCGCCTGGCCGCAGAATTAGCTGGTCGAACTGATACTCGTAATAGCCGAAGACGAGGATGGTCAAACCGATCAGCGCAAGCATCCGCGCGCTTGGGCGCAGCACGGCAACGGCCGCCGCTGCAGCGGCGACAATCCATACCGCCCAATCAAGGACGCTAGGTCCGGCGGACGCGACCGCGTTCGCGCGCAGTATGGCGCCCCCCAAGCATACGGCGACCGTCAAACCGACGATCCAATCCAGCGCACTCGGCATGCGCCATGCGGCGCCCTTGCGCTCGGGATGCAGGATAAGCGTCAGTATCCACGTCAGCACGGTAAAGACCACGAGCTGCGTGTGTTGTTCGGGAATGCCGGGACCCGCGGCCCAAAGTATGAACAGGCCAAGCGCAACCGCGCAGATTTGAAAAGCGGGCACCCACAGGCCGCTCAATTGCGTCGCGTGATTGCCAGCTTGGTCTGGCTCTGGTGCAAGGAGCGTGTCGGCCACGGGAAGCTTGCTGCTGTTGAGTCAATGAGGATCGGGTTCGGCGCCACAAAGCAAGGAGATTGACCAGGAGGCGTCCTGGTCGATTCGGGCGCGATCCAGGCAGATGCGCGATGCATCTGTCTGGATCGGGATCGTACGAAACGTCTTAAAGAGCCAACCCACTAACGTTTCGCCTTCATCAGCACCACACGCTATTTGCCGCCCAGCTCTGCGGGAATCGCCTTGCCCTGCTCCTTCCAGTACTTTTCGGCACCCGGGTGCAAGGGGACCGTGATGTAGTTGAGGGCCGATTCCTTGTTCATGGCTTTGATTGACGCTGCTCCCACGGCGCCAGCCATCTCTTTGCGGACTGCGTCGGAGTAAATTGCCGTGAGAACTTTGTGGACGAGCTCGTCGGACACCTTTTTGTTGGCGACCAGGATCGAGCCGGTGCCGAAGGTCGGGGTATCCTTATCCACGCCGGAGTACAGCCCGCCCGGAATGATAATTTTTCCGTAGTACGGGTACTTCTTATAGAAGCCCGATTTACGCGCCGACTCGTCGAGATTGAGAAAGCGGATTTTCAACATTGCCGCCGTGTTTCGGATCGTCGCATTGCCGAGGCCGGGCGACCAGTTGAACGCGTCGATCTTCCCGTTCGCCAATGCCTGCGGGGCCTTGCTGCCGAGATAGACCGCAGTGACGCTGTCGCGGACTCCGACTTGTTGCATCAACTGGCCGATCATCGCGGCAGAACCCGAGCCAGGTCCGCCAAACGAAACGCGCTTGCCCTTGACGTCCTCGAGCGTCTTGATGCTGCTGCTGGCGGGAACGACAAAGTGATCGACGGTGGCGTAAACGTAGGTCAGCGCGCGGACATCCTTCAGGGCGCTCTTGAATGGGGCATTGCCGCGATATCCGTCATACAGGTCGCTGGCGAACACCAGCGCGAAGTCAACATCTCCGGAACCCGCCACGCGCATATTCTCTGCCGATCCCGTCGACGATTCCGACGAGAATTTCACCCCTGGGATCGCCTTGCTGAGATAGATCGACCAGGCGCTGGTCCAGCGATTGAACCCGCCGCCGATCTGACCGCCTTTGATAACGGCATGATCCTGAGCAAGCGTCGCCGATGTGGTGGTCATCAGAAGAAGTGCTGTGGCGGCTGCGATACCTGCCACACGCCGCAGTCGACTCGGTGATATATCCATGGTGCATTCCTCCCTTGTTGGCCGTTCGGTCTCTCGTACTTTTGTTTTTATTGAACTTCGTCTCTCTTTCACCGCGCCGAATGATCGACGCGCCTGGCATGACCGGACTGAAATCGTCCCGCCAAGGCGTCACGCATCCAGTCGGCGACGTGCAAATAGAAATCCGGCAGCCTGCTGCCGAATGTATGGGTCTCGTCCTCATAGACCCACATTTCCTTTGGGCAACTAAGCAGGTCGTACATTCGCTCGCCGTCTTCGAGCGGACACAGCTCGTCGAATTCGCCCATCGCTAGCAGCGTCGGACATTTGATTTTTCCGGCAAGCGGCTCAAGCGTCATTTTCGCCGCCATCGCATCGAATTCATCCTCGTCGTGGACATTCGACATATACATGTAGTTGGCGCGGTAGGCGGGCTTGGAGTGTTTGAAGATCGTGTCCTTCTGCAGATAGTTGCCCATGGCGCCGACCAGGGCCTTGACGCGCGAGTCGTAGGCGGCGATGCGCGGACCCCAGTAGCTGCCCATGCTCCAGCCGTAGACGCCGACCTTGCTGGTGTCGAGCTCGGGGATTGTCTCCATGAAGTCGATCGCCGCCTTGCCGGCGCGTTCGAAATTATCGAGCGTCACCCAGGTCTCACGCGTATTGCTCTCACCTTGGCCGGGCCCATCGATACTCAGCGTGGCCATGCCGCGACGGCGGAAATGATTGTGATACGGGCTCGGCATGTACTCCTTGATGGTGTCCATGCCGGGGATGACGAGCACGCACGGCGTCTTGATCGCGCCGGGCACCGTCTGCAGGATGCCGGGGATGGTCTTGCCGTTCTCGAACGGAATTTCGACCCGGCGCACGCTCTGCTCGTCGAGCAACTCGGTGAAGCGCGTATAGCAGTGGACGAGACGCTCATAGAGCGCGAGCTTGCGCGGCGTGTTGGCGTGAATGACGCCACAAGGCGGCCCGAAGTACAGAGCAGCGCGGTAATAGAATTCGGCGGCGCTTTCCCGGTGGCCGGAAGCTTCGGCCTCTTCGGCGAGCTTCTGCTCCTGCTCGGCCGTGCGCACCCATTGCTTCACGACGGCGGCGGGAAGCTTGATGCGCTCGGTGGTGCGGCGTACGTCGGCGGGCCTGAACCCCCATTCGACGAACATGACGGAGCGGAAGCCGAATACGTCGAGGACCTTATAGAATTCCTCGTTGACCCACTTCTGCGCGCGCCGGCTACGGTCGTTCACGCCAGCCCCTCCCTACGTCCGAGCGTTTATTATGCCCGCGCAATGTATCGGAGCACGGGTTTGGTTTCTTAACACGCTTTCCGGCGGAAGCGCGTTTTGCCTAAACAGAGTTACATAAGGCGTCAATAACTCAACTCCGAATGACGCAGACCTGCCATCCATCAGGCGGCCGGCTTGCGCGCGATAATTTTCCGGATCAACGGCCGCCTTTTGCAACCAGTCTCTGCGGCGGCGCTAGCTTGGCCTCGAGTTCGTCGAGCGTTAGCACCCAGCCCAGACGGCGCTGGACATTAGCGAGCGCAAATTGGTGCAGGTCTTCGCCATATGCCGACGCCACACAATCCGAAACCACAATCACCTTGAAGCCACGCACGTAAGCGCCGAACACCGTCGCCAGCACGCATGTGTTGGTATTGCAGCCGCCGATCAATAACGTATCGATGTTCATCGAACGCAACAGGATTTCAAGCTGGGTGCCATAGAAGCTGTCGAACGTGCGCTTGCTACCGACACGATAGTCTTCTTTGCGGACGTCGAGATCGGCCACCAGCGCGGCCTCAAGCGAACCCGGGCTCTTATGACGTGAGAAATCGCTCTGTTTGTGCGGCGTGAACGACTGCTTGGCTTCCTGCATCGCCCGCTCGAATGGATGCGTGCCGAGCAGCGAGGGCTCATAGACGGTGTCCACATGGATGACAGGAATGGACTCGGCACGCGCCATGCCGATCATCCGGTTGAGGCCGGAGATAACGCGGGTACATTCGGCCGCCGGTACCGGCAGCGAGGCAATAGCCGGATCGAGATTGCCGCGCTGGCAATCGATCGTCAGGACAGCCGAACGAACGATATCGATGTGAAGGGCCGCCTTCATGTTCTCGATCATCGCGCCACGATCGACGACCGGTGATGGCTGCGGGCTCATTGCAGATCCTTTCCGATATGACGCATGATAGGCGCTATCCCCGAAGGAATCGCCAAGCTCCGATGTACCTTGTCCGAATAGTGGACATCGACGCCGGCCACCGGATGCGGCACACAGGTAAACACAATGACCCGGATCACGCTGCACATCAACAATGTAACGCGGGAGGTCGACGTCGATCCGTCGACGCCGCTGCTTTACGTGCTGCGCAATACGCTGGGCCTCACCGGCGCCAAGCTCGGCTGCGGTCTGGAGCAATGCGGATCGTGCGCGGTGCTGGTCGACGGCGACGCACGCCTAAGCTGCAATGCGCCGGTCGCCCAATTCGAGGGGGCGGACATTGTCACTGTCGAGGGGCTCACTGAGGGAGCCCGGCCAGGATCGGTGCAACGTGCATTTATCGAGGAAGCTGCCGCGCAATGCGGCTACTGCACGCCCGGGCTGGTGATCGCAGTGGAGGCCTTGCGTCGCCGCCAAAGCGCTCCTGACGAGGCGGGCATGCGCGATGCGCTCGCGGGCCACCTGTGCCGCTGCGGCACCCACGCCGCCGTGCTCCGCGCGGCAAAGCGCGTGTTGCGGGAGCACGGCGCCACGTGACGACGAACCCAAGCCTGTCGCGTTATCCGCAAGTCGATGCGTGGCTCTCATTCGAAGGCGACGGAACCGTCGTCTTGCGTTCGGGCAAGGTCGACATCGGCCAGCGCGTATCGGCCGCGCTCATCCTCCTGGCGGCTGAAGAACTCGATATCGATCCGGCGCGCATTCGCGTCGCAGTGCGCGAGACCGGCCAAGTGCCCGACGAAGGTTACACCTCGGGCAGCCGTTCCATGGCGGAATCGGGCAATGCCATCCGCCTGGCCGCCGCGACGGCGCGCCGATATTTACTTGATAGAGCCCGCGAGCAGTTGGGATCGGACCAACTTGAAGTGTCGGACGGTCTTGTGCGCGCCCGCGGCACCAACCGCACTGCGACCTACGGGCAATTGGCTGGCGGTCAACCATTATCGATCCCGGTTGACTCGGGAGTAGCGGTCAAGCCGACCGCCGAACACCGCGTACTGGGGCGCGCTGCCGAAGCTCCCGGGCTAAGCGGCTTGGTGACAGGGGCGACGCGTTTCGTGCACGACATGAAGCTGCCGGGCATGCTGCATGCGCTAGTCGTGCGTCCGCCACACTGCAATGCCCGCCTTGAAGCCTTGGACCCGGAAATCGATTCACGTCTGCGTGGCGGCTCGCTCGTCCGTGACGGCAGCTTCCTGGCCGTGGCCCATGAAGATGAGTGGATCGCGACGCAACTTGCGGCCCGCGTCGCGGCCGCCGCCCGCTGGACACAGGAACGCGGCATCGGTGCCAACAACATCTTCGAACGGCTGGTCACCAATCCGCGCTCCAGCCGCCCGGTCATCGACGGCACCGCGGTCGAGCTGCCGGTCACGCCGTCCATCCAGCCGGAAGTTGACGCGACAACGATTCAAGCGCGGTTTCAGCGACCCTATCAGATGCATGCTTCGATCGGACCGTCGGCCGCCATGGCGCATCTCGACGGCGACCGCCTATCTATCTGGACTCATTCGCAGGGCATCTACCCGTTGCGAGACAGTATCGCGGAGGCGCTCGGACGCGCGCCCGAACTCGGTGCACGTGATCCATGCCCCGGGTGCCGGCTGCTACGGCCACAACGGCGCCGACGATGCCGCCTTCGACGCGGCGCTGGTCGCTTGCGCCGTGCCAGGCCGGCCGATCCTGCTGAAGTGGACGCGCGACGACGAGCACGGCTGGGAGCCCTATGGCTCGGCCATGGTCGTCGACATCACCGCAAGCTCTCGGGCCCGACAAACGCGTCGCAGTCTGGTCGCACGACGCCTACAGCGACACCCACGTCACGCGGCCAAGGCCGGGTCCGGGCGGGACCGGCGCCGCGCGCCTGCTCGCCTCGCGATTTCGTGAGCGGGCGCTCACCCCGCCACCGGCGCGGCCGGCATTGGGCTCCCATTCCGGCCTGCACCGCAATCAGGACCCGATCTATGATTTTCCAAAGCGGCGGATCGTAAAAAATTTGGTGCACGATCTGCCACTGCGTACCTCCTCGCTACGCGGACTCGGCGCCTTCCTCAACGTACTGGCTATCGAGTCCATGATGGATGAACTGGCCAAGACCGCGGGGACGGACCCGGTCACCTTTCGTCTGCAACATTTGCCCGATCCGCGCGCACGCCGCGTGATCGAAGTCGCGGCCGAGCGCTTGAATGCACAAGGCAAGGCGGATGGCGGCGGCCGCGGCTTCGGTTTCGCCCGCTATAAGAACTCCGCAGCCTATGCTGCGGTCGGCATTGACCTCGATGTGGACGACACCGCCCGCGTGTGGCTACGACGCGCGGTGATCGCGGCAGATGCTGGCGAGATCATCGACCGCCAGGGAATCGTGTCTCAGCTCGAGGGCGGTCTGCTCCAAGCTTCGAGCCTGACACTGTATGAAAAGGTCGACTACGACCGCGATGGCATCACGTCCCGAGACTGGGAAAGCTATCCGATCCTACGGTTCGACAATGTGCCTGCGATCGAGACTGTGCTGATCGAACGTCCCGGCGATCCCTTTCTGGGGGTCGGCGAGGCTGCGATCGGGCCAACCGCGGGCGCCATCGCCAATGCGATTTACGATGCGACGGGGCTGCGGGTGCGCCACGTCCCGTTCACGCCAGATGCCCTCCGCGCTGCGGCGCTCGCTTGATCTCAGTCGAATCCATAGAGACGCTTTGGATTTTCGGCCAGCACTTGACGGCACAACGTCTCGCCGGGGAGCCATTCAGCAAGATGATCGAACAAGTCGCCGTCGTTCGCCATCGGCTTCTTATTGATGGCGTGCGGCCAATCGCTGCCCCATAGCAGGCGATCAGGACGCACCTCACGCAGCGCCCGCGCGAATGGCGTGACGTCGTCGTAGGGCACGTGCTCGCGCGCGGAAATTCGGTATGGCGCCGTCATCTTCACCCAGATCTTGCCGCCTTCGAACAGCTTGAGAAAGGCTTGGAACCCGCGGTGATCGACGCCGCAGGTGGCCGGCATGTATCCAAAATGCCCGACCACGGTATCGACCGGCATGCGCGCGAGCGCTTCAAGTTCGGGGAATTCATGGACGTGGACCAGATATTCGATGTGCCAGCCCAGGGGTGCCAGCCGCGCGGCGAAACGTCCGACTTCGTCAAGGCTATCGAACGGCATCCCACCGGGATCGACGAGATTTACTCGGATGCCGCGCGCGCCGGCAGCATGAAAGGAGCGAAGCTGCTCATCCCCGACCGTCGCTGCCACGGCCACGACGGCGCGCATCGTATCGGGGCAACGCGCGACCGCATCGAGCATGGCTGAGTTGTCGGTGCCATAGACGCTGGGCTGAACCAGGACCGCTCGCGAGACACCGAGAGTAGCAAGCAAATGGTCGTAGGCCTCTACGGATGCATCCGGCGGCGTATAGCCGCGCTTCGGCGAATAGGCATAGCGCGCCTGCGGCCCGAACACATGGGCATGGGTGTCGCAGCTCGCCGGCGGCGCCTTGACCTTGGGCGGCCGCGGATTCGGATCGGGTGGCGGGCAGGCCATTGAATGCGTATTCACGGGTGTCCTTCGCGAAAAGCGATTTTGCGTCTGCTTAGTTGCTGATGGAGCATCGACACGACATCCACTTTAGTCCCGTCCTGACCGAGAACGCGGACGACCGTGATGTCGTGCATGGGACCGTTGCCGCTGCATACCACAATATCAATTGACGTGCAGCATTATGAGAAATAGCGTGCCGCGCCGTCCGATGCTGCGGCGCGCGCGAGGGGGCCAAGCGCACCGCGGTGACGCCGCAGATCGAGCGGCGCGCCGGCGTTGGCGCGACCGCCCGACACGTCGGGCAAGGAGGAAAAACATCCGATGTCGACAAGCAACATGCTCAACGGGGCCCAAGTCATCGTCGATTATTTGATTCAAGAAAAGGCACCCTACGTTTTCGGCCTGTGCGGTCACGGCAACATTCAGTTCATCGACGCGTTGTACGAGCGTTCGCACGACATCAAAACGGTTTCGGTGCATCATGAAAGCGTCGCCGGCTTCATGGCCGACGTCTATTACCGGGTGTCCGGGCGACCGACAGCGACGTTTACCTCGTGCGGGCCGGGTTCGGCCAATTTGCCGATTTCGCTCGCCAACGCCTTTCTCGATTCGGTGCCGTTCATGGCGGTCACCGGCAACGTGCCGACCAGCCAGTTTAATCGCGGTGCTTTCCAGGAAATGTACCGGCATTACCAGGCCGATTTTCCGTCGACCGTGCGAACCATCTGCAAGAAAGTGTTCCAGCCGACGCGCGGCGAGATGGTGCCGCTGGCGGTGCGGCAAGCCTGGAAAACCATGGTGACCGGCCGGCCCGGCCCGGTGGTGCTCGACGTACCGTTCGACGTGTTCATGGAAGCTGCCGCGGAGGAGGCGCCGAAACCAGAGGAGTGGAACGCCAACATATCGTGCCGCTGCGGTGCCGATCCGGAGGGCGTCGTGAAGGCAGTGGACATGCTGCTTGGCGCCGAACGCCCATGCATCATCGTCGGGCAAGGTGTGCGCTATGGTGGCGCCAGCGATGACCTGCTGAAACTGGCCGAGCGGCTGCAGATTCCAGTGGCGGCGTCGGCCAGCGGTCTTGGCGCGATCGATACCCATCATCCGCTTGCGCTCGGGCTGGTGGCGCGCGGCGGCCACTATCAGGCCAATCACGCCACGCGCCAGGCGGATGTGTTGCTGGCACTCGGCATGCGTTTCGACGACCGCACCTCGAGTTCTTGGATTCCGGGCTATTCCTTCACCATTCCGCCGACTCGGCTCATTCATGTCGACATCGACCCCGAAGAGATCGGCCGTAATTACCCGGTTGCGCTTGGGCTGATGGCCGACGTGCGTACCTTCCTGCGCCAAGTGCTGGCCGAGCTCGATCGCCGCGCCGATTTGAGCAAGCAAGCTGATACCCGGCAAAAATGGCTGAAGGCAATCGACGGCTATCGCAAAGAATGGGACAAGCTGGTTGCGCCGGGCTTCTCCGACGACACGACGCCGATCAATCCGCAGCGCGCCGCAGCCGAGATCGACAAAGCGCTGCCGGAAGACGCCATTCTGGTCAGCGACATCGGCGTGCATCACAATTGGCTTTTGGGCTATTGCAAGCCGCGACGCCCCGATTCGTTGATCGGCTCGATGGGTTTTGGACCGATGGGTTTCGGCGTTGCCGGCGTGCTGGGCGCAAAATTCGCCGCGCCCGACCGTCCGTGCGTGTCGGTGTGCGGCGACGGCGCGTTCTTCATGCATGCCAACGTGCTCGGCACCGCGGTCGAGTACAATCTGCCAGTGGTCTGGGTGGTGTGGAATAACTACGCTTATGCGTCGATCCGCGGCTTGCAGCGCGGCTATCTCGACGGCCGCGAGCTTGCGACCGACTTCCGCGATCCCAGGACCGGCGAACGCTACAATCCCGACTTTGCCGCCATGGCGCGCTCGGCCGGAGTTGAAGGTGTGCGGGTCGATCGCGCGGGCGATTTGGCCGAGGCGGTTCGAAAAGGCATTGCCGCCAACCGGCCATATCTCATCGATGTCGATATTGCGGCGGACATAAATCCCGCAGGCGCCGGCGTCTGGGAGTTGCCCGGGCTCGGGCAAAGCAAGCCGGGCATCGGTACACGCTACGTGCCAGGTTGACCGTTCGAAGCGGAGGCCTCAGTCGCAGCCATTCTTGTCGTCCTGCCGGGTTTATCACTCTCATTGCCTGCCCGTGCGCGAGCTTCGCTAGCGACGGCGGTAGCGTGAAATGGCAAGTTTTGATGCCAAGCGGCCACCCGAGGCTCGCCTAAGGCCGCCACGGGCCAATCGCTTCCCTGGTGATTTCCAATTCACTTGCAACTATTATTTGCCGCGCAGCCCAACAACCTGTGCTGCGCTGCCGCGCTTGCGGGTCCTGATTTCTGTGCTTGAGCGGCGGCCTCAATAAGTCGTCCGGGCGGCTATGTGACTAGGCTCAAGTGTCAGTCCACAAAACTCCGCCGCAAGGGAGAACACTGCATGGTTCGGCGGAGCCACCGTTGCCCACGATGAGTAACGCTCTAGATCTGGGTGCAACCTCTACCCGCCGACGTCTGCTTCGGGTCTGAGCTTCCTCGAGTGGACGACGTTGCACATGTCCGAAGCGAGCATCGATCACCCCGCCTCACGACTGCAACAAACAGCGTAAACTATATTTTCGGATACGGACTATCTGCCACCATCACTTCGACAAGAGCGGGTTGATGTTTCGTTGCCGCGAGTCCCTGTCGTAGCGCTGTTTCGACATCATTAGGATCGCTGACCCGGATGCCTTTCGCGCCGCACGCCTTGGCGACTTCAGCGAAGTTGGGGCTATTAAACGTGGTGCCGTAAGTATGACCGTAGATGCTTGCCTGCTGCATAAAGGTCTGACCGAAGGTGCCATTGTTCATGACTATCATCAGAATGTTTGCGCCATATTCAGCAGCTGTGGGAAGATCGCCGATAGTCATGAGGAAAGCGCCATCACCGGCGAGCGCCACGACATCGCGGCGGGGAAATTCGAGTTTAGCGGCAATTGCCGTCGGCAAGGCATAGCTCATGGCATTCCAGACGCCCGACTGCATAAACGACTCTGGTCCAGCGATACGTCTGTGCCTCCGCGCCCACATTTGGCAACTACCTACGTCACTCGCGACGACGGCGTTGTCATCGAGCACAGCATTTAATGCTTCCATTAGAAGGCCCGGATGAATTGGCGTGTCGCTTTCGTGCGGCTTGTTCTGCGCTGCGAGCTTGCGGCGGATACTGGCCTTGCCTGTGGCTAGCTTGTTGATCAGTGCTTCATTGCGGGGCTGCTGATAACCCCCGAGACGTTCGAGCAACGCGGACAGGAATAGCTTCGGATCTGCGACGCGCTGGTACTCTCCTTGGTAGCGCGGGTTCGGCATATCGTCGAAACCTATGACGATCTTTTTCGTGTTCGGCGCGGTCTTGGTAAAGGCCGCCATCTCGGCCGTCCCCATACGCATGCCTACACAGAGCACGAGGTCCGCATCTTTTAAAACTTCCGCACATAATGGATGTGGTTGAATGTCGGAAATATAACCGGCCGAAAAGGGATGGTCCTCCGGGATGACGCCGATTGAGTTCCTGCGCAAAGACCACCGCGGCCTGCAGCTTCTCCGCTAAAGCTGCCAATTCCTGCGTCGCGCCCTGTCGTATGACCCCTTTGCCTGCCGCGATAACGCAAGACTTTGCGGCCGTGATTGCTCGCGCAAAATGGTCGACATCTCGCGGCTCGGGATGAGCGACAACTATTGGAATGGATTTATAAGCGGGAAGCGCAGCGGGCACTTCCTGCAGCACGAATTCGCTATAGTCCGATACGCGGGGCAACTCGACATGCACGGGCCCCGGCCGCCCGCTGCGAGCGACGTGGAAAGCCTTGGCCATGACCTCCGGAACGTCTGCGAGGCGCTCAATGCGCGCAGTCCATTTAGTGATGGGCTTGAACATCTCATTGACGAAAGCCGGGTCGTCTACGCCGTGAAAGGGCTCCAGGTCCGCATTGAGCGGCACAGCGCCACTGATGTGCACTAGTGGCGAAGCGGCGCCGTACGCCTGCGCTACTCCCGCCATGGAGTTTATGCAGCCCGGACCGGCGGTGACGACGCACACGCCGGGCTTGCCCGTGAGCCGGCCATGAGCCTCTGCCATTAGTGAGACATTTGGCTCCATCTTGCAGGTAACAAGCCGAATCGAATTGACCCGGCTTAGCGCATCGTAGATCGGATGAATGTGCGATCCGGGAACGCTGTAGACTCTCTCGACGCCCTCCTCCCGCAGCGCTTCCACAACCGCCTCACCGGCATGCATCGCTGAACGCATGAATAAACTCCCCCAAAAAATAGCGGCCCGACGTCTAGGGAATGCAACTACCATATTCTGTTCAGCAACATAATGAATGCTTGAATTGTCTCCGCTTAATACCCGAGCTGACCGATCAATTCTGAACCAGGCGAGTTGAGTGAAATTTGTCTGGAAAAGGATGATGCCGAGTAAGAAGTTATGAGCCGAGCCGATCGTCGCGAAGCTTCGACAACCCGAGGCCGCACAATGTTGGCTATTCCACCGCAAATGGATTTGCGCCAGTGCTATTTTAATGTCCGTAAAGGGCCAGGAAGAACATCGCTCTTGCAGGCTGGGTTGTAGAGTAGGCCCGGTTTAGGCAATAGCTGATTGCCCTGTTGGTTTGACCATGAAGCCTGCGACGTTTGAGCATTGCGGAACCGCTAAGATCGGTATTGTCCACAACGCCGAGATGTTCGTGTTCGATCTCTTTGCGGCGGCGGCATACATGGGGCTTGATCGTGCAGAATTTCGCTCAATGCTGGTGCTGATCGAAGGCAGCCCGGAGGCACTGTCTTTAGCTTCTGAGAAATTTTCGAGAGGCCAGAAACGCCGATTAAGTTCGAAGTCTGTTTTTGCCCCGAAGCGGTCATGAATTGACGAGGCTATGTCCGCATTGTTGGCTAGGCTGCGGGCCATTCGATAGGCCTATGCCTGAATTGCTGGCATTTAGTATCGTATCGCAGCGGCGCTCACAGAAGCCTCAAGCGAATCCTGCTATTTTCCTTCTTGAACAAATAGTTGGCTTGCATTATATTGTTTTTTTGAAGCCACTCCTTTTGGCCCGCCGAAAGGGGGCTTTTTGCTTTTGTGGGGCAAGCTCATGTCCACGAACCGAGACGGCCATATCAGGCTCACCTCGCACCCCGGGCACCGCACGCCCGGCCGCTATCCGCTCAACTGGGGCGCCGCCACCGCGCGCGAACGCGGGCCGGTCATCGGCACGGTTACTTCGGCAAGCGATCGCAACGCCATCGGCGCGCACGGCGGCTCCTACGCGCTCTATCGCGCCCTGGCGATATCGTCCGGTGCGCTTAACCCAATCGCGCGGCCCGATCTTACCTATACGGCACCGGTAGTCGACATTGGCCCGTTTCCGCAGTGGTCCGAGCTCGGCCGCATCGTGTCGCTCGATCCTTGGGGTCATCGCGTGGCGGAGGATTTCCAACGCGAGATCGCCGAAGGTCTCGACGTTCGTCCGACCATCGCGGTCACCAAAGCGCGGCTGACCATTCCGGAATTTGCCGATGGCGAATGGGGCGTCAAAACGGATGGTGAGATCGTAAGCGCTAGTGGCGACATCGCGGTCACCAAGGCAGCGATTGATCCGGTCTGGTATCTGCCCGGCATTGCCGAGCGCTTCCATGTCAACGAGGGCAAGCTGCGGCGCACGCTGTTCGAACAGACCGGCGGCATCTACCCGGAGCTGGTGACGCGGCCGGATCTTGCCGCCTTCTTGCCGCCGATCGGCGGCATCACGCTTTATATCTTCGGCGATCCCTCGACCATCGCCGACCGCAAGCGAACACTCACTTGCCGCGTGCACGATGAATGCAACGGCTCCGACGTCTTCGGCTCCGACATCTGCACCTGCCGGCCCTATCTCATCCAAGGCATCGCCGAATGCGTGAAGGATGCCCAGCGAGGCGGCGCCGGGCTGATCGTCTATAACCGCAAGGAAGGCCGCGCGCTCGGCGAAGTGACCAAGTTCCTGGTTTACAACGCGCGCAAGCGGCAGGAAGGCGGCGATCAGGCCGCCACCTATTTCGAGCGCACCGAATGCGTGGCCGGCGTGCAGGACGCGCGTTTCCAGCAATTGATGCCGGATGTGCTGCATTGGCTCGGCATCACGCGCATCGACCGTTTCGTTTCAATGTCGAACATGAAATACGACGCCATCGTCGAGACCGGGATAGAGATCGGCGAACGTGTGTCGATCCCGCATGACCTCGTCCCGCCTGATGCCCAGGTCGAGCTCGAAGCCAAGAAGGCGGCCGGCTACTACGCGCCGGCGCCCGCACCAGCCACTGACGACCTTAAGGCGGTTGTCGGCCGCAAGCTTGACGAGTTCTAGCCATTCGCGGGCTAGCGCATAGCACCGTTTCCGAGCGCGAGGCGGCTCTGGCGCTGTTGTCGGCGGATGCGGTGCGCGAGCGCACGCACGATATGCTGGCGTTGGGCCTTGCCGATGCGCTGCCGAACTTCCGCGTCGAACTCGACCGACTTGAGCCGCTTGCAGGTTTCGTTGCTCGCGTCGTCAAAGACAACTATCCGGACCTGAACGTGCCGTTGCACGCACGTTGGCGACACTTTGTGTTCGGCGGTCGCGACCTGTGGGCAGAGATCGCGGACAAGGTGCGATGGGCCAACGCCGAGGCCCGGGCCCGCGCCGAGTTCGATCTCGCAATGACTTCGGTTCTACTCGACGCCGGCGCGGGGCAGGACTGGCGGTTTCAAGACGCAATGACAGGAATAACCGTCGGGCGTTCGGAAGGGTTGGCGCTCGCCAGCCTCAGAATGTTCGAAGCTGGGCTGTTTTCATCCAATCGCGACGATCCATTGCGGGCGGACGCGCAGCGGCTGGCGGCACTAACCGGCGAAGATCTGGCAAATGGTTTTCAATCGAATGGTGACAATCCTCTCGTCGGGCTCGACGGCCGCGCGGCGCTGCTCGCGCGGCTGGGCCGCTGCGTCCTCGCGAACGAAAATGTCTTCGCTCAGCACGATAGCGCGCGGCCCGGCGGGCTGTTCGACCATCTGACCGCCATCGCCAATGGCAGAGCGATTGCTGCGCCGACCGTCCTGCATGAATTGCTTGTCCACTTGTCGCCGATATGGCCAGACCGCTTGAGCCTCGGCGGCTTGCCCCTCGGCGATACCTGGCGCCATCGCGCCATAAAACGCGATGACGCGAGTGACGGCTTGGTGCCGCTGCACAAGCTGTCGCAATGGCTCGGCTATTCGCTGATCGAGCCGCTGCAGAGGGCGGGTATCGTCGTCACCGACGTCGGCGGCCTGACAGGACTGGCCGAATACCGCAATGGCGGTTTGTTCGTGGACGGCGGTGTGATCGCGCTTCGTGACGCGGCGCAGGCCGACCGTGCGCACCCCGTCGACTCTGAACTGGTCGTGGAATGGCGCGCGCTGACCGTCGCGCTGCTCGACCGCCTGGCGCCGCTGGTTCGGGAAAAACTCGGCGTGAACCCAAAGGCATTCCCGCTCGGCGCGCTGCTGGAAGGCGGCACCTGGGCGGCGGGACGCCGATTGGCAAGCCAAAAGCGACCGCAGGGCGGCGCACCGTTGCAGGTGATCAGCGACGGCACGGTTTTTTGATACCCGAGGATATTGCCATGGACGGACTTACCATCGTCGATCATCCGTTGGTGCAGCACAAACTCACGCTGCTGCGCGACAAGACGCGCTCGATCAAGGTTTTTCGCGAGTTGTTCAGCGAGATTGGCGCCTTGCTCTGCTACGAGGCAACGCGCGATTTGCCGCTGGAGAAGATTGAGATCGAAACGCCGTTCGCCAAGATGCAATCGCCGGTTCTCGCCGGCAAGAAATTGGTGCTGGCGCCGGTTGGGCGCGCCGGTATGGGTTTCCTCGACGGCATCCTCAAGCTGGTGCCGTCGGCGCGTGTTGCCCATGTCGGGATGTATCGCGATCCGCGCACGCTGGTGGCCGTGGAATATTTTTTCAAGGCGCCGGACGACATGGCCGAGCGATTGACGCTGATTCTGCACCCCATGCTCGCCACCGGCAATTCAGGCGTTGCAGCAATCGACCGCTTGAAGGAAAGCGGATCGAAGACCCTACGCATCATCTGCATACTGGTGACGACGCAGGCAATCGAGAAAATTCGCGCGCACCATCCTGACGTGCCCATTTACACCGCGGCGATCGACCCGGATATCACAGACAACGGCTATATCTTGCCGGGTCTCGGCGACGTCGGCGACCGCATGTACGGCACGCGGTAATAGATACATCGGCCGCGATCATGGCACCCATAACTGTTCGAATTGCGCGGCCACCACATCTTGGTAAGGCATGTCGCCATCGAGCAATCCGACGTCACGGGCAAATTGATTGAGCGCGGCGATCGAATGCCTGGAAAGCGCCGCGTCGTAGTAGGGAAGATCTCGCTCGACGACCTCGGCAATGAGTTCGGCCTGCGTCGGCGGAAAAAGCTTGCGGCCGACCGTCGTCGCCAAGGAAACGTCTTTCTTCAGCGCTTCCTGACTTGCAACAATGGCGCGGACCATGGCGACGGCCGTCCCGGGCGAATTCTCGATCAACCGGTCGGTGGTCGCAATCACCGGCAGCGTATAGTCGAACGCGCCCTTGGGACCGTCGCCCCGCCGCACATCGAGCACGATGGTCCCGGCCCCGCGGCGCACGGCAACTTCCGCGCCCATGCCGTTTGCCCAGAAACCGTCGATCGCGCCGCTCTCCAGAGCCTTGGCTGCGGTCACGCCGGTATTGACCTTCAGCTCAAGACCTCCGGGTATTGGAGCGATGGCGATGCCCTCGCGGGCAGGATCGAGTCCCGCCTCGATCAGCAAACGCTTGAGTTCCAACTCGACCCAGGGCGCCGCACCGATCCGGCGACCGCGAACGCATTGCAGGTCGCCGCGCTTGGCGCCGAGGTCGGAGCGCATCACCAGAAACCAATACATGCCCTGGGACTGGGCGCAGATGAGCTTCATGCCCTGCCAGCACGGGAAGGTGGCGAGCCCGGCATGCGCCTCGGCGGCGACGAAGTCGACCTCGCCGTCCTTGAGGGCCTGAAAGCACTTGTCGGCGGGCGCCAGCAGGACCAGCGACGATTCAAATCCCTGCGCGCGCAGGAATCCCAATTCGCAGGCTGCAAGCGCGGGAAAATAGGAATTCGAGATCATATCCGGTACGGCGATCTTGATCGGCATCATAAGAACTCGCTTGGAAATCGTGTCAGAGTTCTATGTCGGCACTCGGCGCATTCGGCATTACTCAAGACCCGTGAGGTGCAAGGGATCGATGTCGAGCGACACGGCTTTTACGCGCTCGTGCACCCGCAACATCGCTTTAGCAAGCGGCTCATTGCGATGGATCAGATTTGCCAGTTCAAGCCGAACGTGCTCGTGGGCCGCCTCAAGTCGTGCGTCCATGCTTTGCTCGTCCAAGGTGTTGAGCCACTCCCCTGTAAAGATGATCTTGCCATCGACCATAACCATCCGCAGCGCGCGACCGCTTTCCCCGTAGACGAGTTGCCTAACCGCCGAATTGAGCGGCTTCCAAACCGGATCGGCAAGATCGAACAAAAGCAGGTCGGCTTTGTAGCCTTCCTTGATACGGCCGATTTGTCCAGCAAGCCCAAGCGCCGCGGCGCCGCCTATCGTGGCCGCGCGGAATGCCGCCGCTGCTGCGCCTTCCTCGCCTGCCGGAGATTGCAACCCCCACCAGAGCGCAAACAGCTTCATCGCCTGAAAGATATTTTGAGCATCGCCCGCGCTGCTATTGTCGCAACCGAGCGCGGTACGAACATCGGCTTGTGCATAGCACCGTACCGGCGCCGCGCCGTTCAACAACTTCAAGTTGGCGAGTGGATTGCAAGCCAGTTGCACGCCGGCTTCGCCAAGGCGATCGATTTCATTCGGTGTGATCCAGACGCCGTGGGCGACCACCGTTCTTGGATTGAGCAGCCCCGCGCGCTCCATGGCGTTTACCAGCGAGCCGCCATTTGCCGCGTGTGCCGTGCGGGCAAGCACGGCCTGCGATCGGGTTTCATACAAGTGCGTGAAAAGCGGCAGGTCTTGAGCTTTCGACAAGGCGGCTGTCCAAGAGAGCATTTCTTCCGAGCAACGTTGCGGCGCCGACGGGCCCAATCCCCACGTCAGATTTGGATACGACGTTCCAGCGATCAGGCGCTCGACAAAACGCTGCATCGGCGCCGGGTCGACATCGCGCATCAAGGGCGCAATAAGCGCCGGCGAGAGTTCGTCATCGAGGTACGGTATGGACTTGGCAGGACCGCAATCCGAAAATTGAATGGCGAGCACCGTGCGTAGACCCGAGCGCACGTAGCCGTCGATAATGGCCGCGGCATGATCTTCGTCGGGGCCGACTATTGTCACCATATCCTGCACTGTCGTGATCCCGCCGCGCAGGCACTCGGCTGTGTGCAGTTCGGTCCGCAGTAAGATTTCCTCGGTAGGCCGTCGCGGCCAGCCGGATGGAAAGGCGGCCAGCCCCCACACTTCCAGTGGTTGCTGTTCGAAAACACCGCGCAGGAGCACATCGTGGGAGTGTGAGTGTGCGTTGACAAACCCCGGCGTGATCAGCTTGCCGCTGGCATCGACGATCTCAGCGCCGATGGCTTCGGCACGCGCCTTCGCCGATTCGCCGAGCGCGGAAATACAATCCGCCTCAATGAGGATGTCGTTCACGACGGGCCGGTGCAGTTCGCCCTCGGGATCGAGCACGCGCCCGCCGGTGATCAATATGGCTCGACCCATTGCCGAACTACACGTTGCCGGCTAAGTTCGGCTTGCGGCGCCGGTTTCATTGCGCTGCGCCCGAAGGATGCCGACGAACATTCGCGCTTTTTCTACGCTCGCTGATTGTCTGCATCTGGTGGCGCAGTGTCGCGCCCTTTTGGTCGCGCTCACGCACATCAATCATCAGATCGCGCAGCACATGCTGTTCAGGAACCGGATCGAGCTGGGTAAGTCCCGGCTTGAGCTTGGCGATGCACGCATAGTCGACAATGCCATCGATCATTATCACGCATTCCTTGCAGACATTGGCGTTAAAACAGCTGAACGTGAACGCGAGATCGGGCGCGGCGCCAAAGCGAAGCCGAACCAAGGCGTCGAGCACCAAGTCGCCCTCCTCGAATTCGACGTCGAATTCCTCATAGCGGCCGTTTTCCGGATCGGTACCGCGCCAGATGCGCAGCCGCGCCGATTTCATCGTCGGGCTTTGCGGTTCGACGCCGGTCACAAGCGCAACCCTTCAAAACTGGAGGTGATCTTGCCGTCGCG
Source organism: uncultured Alphaproteobacteria bacterium (assembly GCA_963727555.1). Taxonomy (GTDB): domain Bacteria; phylum Pseudomonadota; class Alphaproteobacteria; order Rhizobiales; family Xanthobacteraceae; genus Pseudolabrys. Next base: position 93,031 of record CAVSGT010000005.1, read on the forward strand.
TAGCGCGATGTGCTGATTGAGCTGATAGCCATCAAGCGACTGCGGGAAATCGAGCCGCTGATGCGCGCCGCGGCTTTCACGGCGATTGAGGCCGGCGGCGACAACCGCTTCCGCCGCTTGCAGGCCATTATGCAGCTCA